>CAWIUD010000051.1:0-30320 GCA_963839185.1 uncultured Alphaproteobacteria bacterium
TATTTGATATTATCTTCGAGGAACCATGCGGCAAGAACGGACGCGTCTGATCACAAAGCTCGTCAAAATATTGAGCCCTTCTCGCCGGGTTAGCCAATCTTCAAGGGCGCCTTGCCGATTTGCGTTCCAGCGCGCCAGCGCCTCCAACGCCTGGAGGCTGTCGCCCGCACATCGGCCTCCACGAAGCCGGGAATCGCCTTGCCGTGCGGGCTGCGTGATCGGCGTATGGTCGGCCCGCGCTCGACTTCGTCCAGCTGCCCATTTCGGCCTTTGCGTCAGGTTCATATTCCAGAGTGACTTTCCCACGGTGATTTTCCACCAGCCAATGACCGGTCGAAATGAGCATGCTTCCGCCCCGCGCCAATCGCGCGGTCGCGCCTAGCCGGCCAGAGGGGCGGCGTCCTCGAAGGCCTATCTTCGAGGGTCCATTTCGATGGCCTTCGGAAGGCCGGCGAGTCGAGTATCTGGCTGTCATCTGCCGCATACCCCAACGATTGGCTGCATGAAGTAGCGGAGGAAAACATGCAGGGCATTTTGATGGCGAAATCGGCAACGACCGACCCGGCTTCAGGCGCGATCACAATGGCTGGATCCTACTGCACGTCGAGGGATCGCCACGAGCGGGCGCCCAGGGCTCACTGCTCGCCCAACGAGAATCCGGGCGGCGATTGACGCCATCGAACCTTGCTATGGATGGACACCGCAACTCCATCCTCCTGGTGGGGCGGCAATCGCGCGCAAGTGCATACATGCTGCGAGCGATTGCGGGCAACTGACCGACCGGTCCGGCAGCAATGCAATCGACGACGGGGCATCGCGGATGGGGCCAACGCGAGCCGGAAGACCGGCAACGCGAGATTCATGGCCGACCTGCTCGGTTGGAACGGTTATCCGAAATCACCGCGCCAATGGCTTCCCGCGGTGCAGCAGGGCCTCAAGCAGCTGCGTGCCGCCGCCATCCAGATCCGCGGCGCGCCAGCCAGCGTCGTGGTCTCCCGCACCACGCTGGTCATCACTGTAGCGCTTTCGTCGCAACCGGCGATTGGACCGCCGGCGGCGGGAGTGATCGCGGCGCACACAACATGGCAACGCTTTGCGAACGGCGAACTCATACAGCGTGTCCTGAGGCCTAAAGCCGCCCGAGGCCGAAGGCTACGAAGAAATTCTGAATGCAAACCGCGCCGGGTTATCTGGCGAGCAGCATGGACTTTGGACAGAACGCGGCCGAACTCGTTCGCCACGTCGACCTCGATCAACAGGCACTGACTTCTTGCCAGACGGGCTGCCGTATTTCTTTCGCGCCCGGCGCGCTCCGGCCAGCGCGCCAGCAGGATCGAACAATGGGTGGATATTTTCCGCGACGGAAACAACGGCGGTTACGCCAATTCCTGGCTGCTTGCCGAAGGACGCGGCGGCCGGATCGCCGCTTACGAGCTGACCGCCAGCATGAGGAGCTGCAGCCGCCGCTTCAGTCGGGAGTCTACTCCAGCTGCAACATTCCGCTCTCGACCGTCGTGAGAGTGCAGGATATCGGAGGGTCCGGGTATAAACAACATTCTGCGCAGCGGCAGCCGCCGAGTGCAATCGAACGCCTTCTCGCCGAGTGCAAGGGGCGAATAGACGAAAAGGCGGCGCAGGCGGTCATTTCCGACCACTACGACGTTTATCGCGCGAGGAGAACGCCGAGCGGGCAGGACATCATTGCGGCCATTTCGACGTGGACGATGGCCGCTATGGCGGCGGACATGGGCCGTTCTATCCCTGGGGGTCGCTGGACGGGGAAAAGTTGCGTCAGTGGCGCTTGTCGAACAGAAAGCGTTCCTCGCCCGTGGGGCCGCGCTTGCGGAACGCCATTCGACGCCGGCGGGAATTCTTCGCGGCGAATCCACAGTATTCGTGGATGCGGCCGTTTACAAAAGACCGCCCAACGCGCGCATGGACCAAATTTTCACATGAAATGTCGTGAGCCCGCGAGAGGCAAGCGGGCGAGCAGCGGAGCGCCTCACGGCTCTCGACATTCTGATGGACGGGCAGCGTGCGCCGCAGGCCGCGCGCGAAGGGGCGGCCAAAGGACGCAGCGTTTCTCTCCGCAACCATCTCTTAAACACATGAAGCGCATCGTGCCCTGATGCGGAATTCCGCCGACCTCATCCAACGCGCCGCCCTCCCTGCCGCCCCCGACCTCGCCGCGGCGCTCAGCGCCTGGCTGATGCGCCTTTTCGGCGAGAGACAGTTGTCCGCCCGCACGATCGAAGCCTACGCGCGCGACGGAGGCGGTTTCTTTGTCTTCTTCGCCGAACGTGTGGGCGCGCCGCCTTCGGTCGCCGATTTCATAGGCTGCGCGCCGGCGGATTTGCGCGCCTTTCTCGCCCATCGCCGGGCGCGAGGAATCGACGCACGATCGCTGCAGCGCGCGCTGTCGGCCTTGCGGTCGCTCGCGCGCCATATCGGCCGCGAAGGCGGCGGGACGGCTTCGGCCCTGGGCGCAATTCGCGCGCCCAAGGCCGGGCGCGCCTGCCTCGCCCGTTGAGCGAGTCGGACGCCCGGGCGATGGCGACGACCGCGCCGCGCGAGGGCGAAGCGCGCGAGCCTTGGGTGCTGGCGCGCGACGCCGCGGTGCTGGCGCTCTGCTATGGCGCGGGCCTGCGCATTTCCGAGGCGCTGTCGATCCGCCGCGCGGAGGCGCCGGTCGGACAGGCAGGGACCGTCACGGTCGTCGGCAAGGGGAGGAAGACGCGCCCGGCGCCGTCATTGTTCCGGTGCGAAGAGCGGTTGAGGCCTATCTGGCGCTCTGGCCTTACCGGCTGACGCCCGACGGGCCGCTGTTCGTCGGAGCGAAGGGCGGACCCTTGTCGCCGCGGATCGTGCAGCTGGCGATGGAGCGCATGCGCGGCGCGCTCGGCCTGCCTGACACGGCGACGCCGCACGCGCTGCGCCACTCGTTCGCCACTCACCTTCTGGCCCGCGGGGGCGATCTGCGCACGATCCAGGACCTGCTCGGCCACGCTTCGCTGTCGACGACCCGAGGTTTACACCGGCGTCGACAGCGCCCGCCTCCTCGCCGCCTACCGGTCGGCTCACCCGAGGGCCTGAACTCCGGCTCGCAGCCGCCCGCCAGCCATTGACTTCCTGGCGTCTTCCTTCGGCTCGACTGCTATCAACAAACAATCACGCAGGTTCCGGCCCGCTGCTTTTGTGTCTATATTGTCCGATGCCCGGAGGGTGCGCCAATGGGCGAGACCCGGAAGATTGCGGCGATCCTCGTCTCGGATGTGGTGGGCTATAGCCGGCTCGCCGGCGCGGACGAAGATCGAACCCTGGCGCGACTGCGGGCGCTGCGCAGCGATCTGATCGATCCGACGATCTCGGTGCAGTCATGGCCGCATCGTCAAGCGCACCGGCGACGGCAGCGTCATCGAGTTCAGGAGCGTGGTCGACGCGGTGCGCTGCGCGCTCGAAGTGCAGCACGCCATGGTCGAGCGCAACGCGGGCGTCGTCGCCGACAAACGCATCGAATTTCGCATCGGCATTCATTTGGGCGACGTCGTCGAGGAGAACGACGGCGATCTGATGGGCGACGGCGTCAATATTGCGGCGCGACTATGAAGGGATCGCCGGACCCGGTGCAATTTGTCTGTCCGAGGACGCCTACCGCCAGGTGAGCGGCAGGCTCGATATGGCGGTCACCGATCTGGGTCCGACGCAACTCAAGAACATCGAAAGATCGATCCGGGTCTATTCGCTGCGAGTCGGCGTCCCCGCCAAGCGAAACCTGCAACCGAGGCCAAGCCCGCCGGACCGAAGAAGCGTTCGTCGCTCGCGTGGCTCGCGCTTGGGTTCGCGGCGTTGGTTATTTTGGTCGCGGCCGGCGCCTGGTACTTCCTCGGCGCGAACCGCCGCTCAAGCTGCGCATCTCTCCGTCGTGGTGCTGCCCTTCACCAACCTCTCGAACGATCCTGCCCAAGATTATTTCGCCGACGGCGTCACCGAGAACCTCACCACCGAACTTTCACGCATCCGCGACAGCTTTGTGATCGCGAGAAACACGGCCTTCACCTATAAGGGAAAAGCAATCGACGCCAAGCAAATCGGCAAGGAGCTTGGCGTGCGCTACGTGCTCGAAGGCTCGGTCCAGCGCGACCAGAACCGGGTGCGCGTGAACGCCCAACTCGTCGACGCCGAGTCCGGCGCACATCTTTGGGCCGACCGGTTCGAGGAGGACATGGCCGACCTCTTCAAGCTGCAAGATCAAGTCGTGGCGCGGTTGGCTTACAGTCTCGGCTGGGCTTTGACGAGCGCCGAAGCGGAAAAGGGCGCTCGCTCCAACAATCCGGACGCCATTGATCTGACCATGCAGGGTCGGGCTTTGCGCTGGAGGTTTCAGAAAACCAGCGAACCGCGCGAGGTCAAAGAGGCGCGGGCCTTGTTCGACCGGGCGCTGGCGATCGACCCGAACGACGCCGACGCCTTGGCCGGCAGCGCTGAAGCTTATTTCGAGGAATATTTTTACGGATGGACCGACCCCCAGACCGACTACGAAGCCAAAGTGCTGGGCCAGGCCGATCGAGCGATCGCGCTCGATCCCAACACTGTCAGGGCTTACCTCGCTAAGGGCTGGTATCTCAGTCTGGTGTCGCACAAATACAGCGAAGCCCTTGGCGTCACCGATGCCGGACTGGCCGTCAATCCCAATTTCGTCCCGCTCTATATTCCGCGCAGCGTCGCCGAAATTTCTCTCGGCCGCTTCGAGCAGGCCAAGGCCGATGCGGAGCGGGCGAGGCGGCTGAGCCCGCGCGACCCCACTATCGGCGTTTTTACACGTCATCGTGGGCGACGCGGAGATCAGCCTCGGCCATTTCGACGCGGCGACCGAGGAATATCGCAAGGCGATCGACTCTGGCTTTCGCCCGTTTTTCGCCTACACGAACCTGGCGGCCGCTTACGCCGATGCGGGCAAGATGGACGAGGCAAAGGCGGCCTTGGCGGAAGCGCGCCGCCTCAACCCGCGATCACGGTCAAATGGATGATGGAGCATACGCCCAATCTTCCGGCCGTGTTCGACGGCCTGCGCAAGGCGGGATTGCCCGAGGAATGAGCGAAACCCGGAAAATCGCGGCGATTCTGGTCGCGGACATCGTCGGCTACAGCCGGCTCGCGGGCGCGGACGAGGATCGCACGCTGGCGCGACTGCGGGCGCTGCGCAGCGATCTGATCGATCCCGACGATCTCCGTGCATCACGGCCGCATCGTCAAGCGCACCGGCGACGGCAGCGTCATCGAGTTTCGCAGCGTCGTCGACGCGGTGCGCTGCGCGCTCGAAGTGCAGCACGCCATGGTCGAGCGCAACGCGGGCGTCGCGTCCGACAAGCGCATAGAATTTCGCATCGGCATTCATCTGGGCGACGTCGTCGAGGAGAGCGACGGCGATCTGATGGGCGACGGCGTCAACATCGCCGCGCGGCTGGAGGGGATCGCCGAGCCCGGCGCGATCTGTCTGTCCGAGGACGCCTACCGGCAGGTGAGGGCAGGCTCGATATGGCGGTCACAGATCTCGGCCCGACTGAGCTCAAGAACATCGAACGAGTCGATCCGGGTCTATTCGCTGCAAGTCGGCGTGCCCGCGCAGGCGAAGCCTGCGACCGAGGCGAAGCCGCCCGAGCCGAAAAAGCGTTCCGTCGCTCGCGCCGCTCGTCGCTCGGGATTCGTCGGCGCTGGTCATATTGGTCGCGGCCGGCGCCTGGTATTTCCTCGGCGCGAAAGGGCCCGTGCCGCCGCTTCGAAGCGCCGGCCGAGGCCGCGCATCTCTCCATCGTCGTGCTGCCGTTCACCAATCTCTCCAACGATCCCGCCCAAGATTATTTCGCCGACGGCGTCACCGAAAACCTCACCACCGATCTGTCGCGCATCCGCGACAGCTTCGTCATCGCGCGCAACACCGCTTTCACCTACAAGGGCAAGAGCATCGACGCCAAGGAAATCGGCAAGGAACTCGGCGTTCGCTATGTGCTCGAAGGCTCGGTGCAGCGCGACCAGAACCGGGTGCGCGTCAACGCCCAGCTCATCGACGCGCGAATCCGGCGCGCATCTCTGGGCCGACCGCTTCGAGGAGGACGTGGCCGACCTATTCAAGCTGCAAGATCAGGTGGTGGCGCGGTTGGCCAATGCACTGGGCTACGAACTCGTCAAGGCGGAAGCGGAAAAGGGCGGCCGCTCCAAAAACCCCGACGCGATCGATCTCACCATGCGCGGTCTGGCGCTTGTTGCAGCAGAACAGCCGACCCGCAAAGGACAACAACGATGCGGCGCGGGCCTTGTTCGAACAGGCGCTCAAGATCGACCCGAACGACGCCGACGCGCTGGCGGGCGACGCATGATACCTACATGCTGGAGTATGTTTACGGATGGACAAACCCGAAACCGATTATGATGCAAAAATAATCGGTCGCAGGCCGACCGAGCAATCGCGCTCGCTCCCGACAACATGTGGGCGTATTACGCGAAGAGCGTTTACCTGATTCTGTCGCGCCGCGCGAACGAGGCGCTCGGCGCTGCCGACGCCGGTCTCGCCATCAATCCAAATTATGCCCCGCTCTACGCGGCGCGAGGCATCGCCGAAAGCTTCTCTCGGCCGTTTCGAACAAGCGAAATCCGATGTGCGACAAGCGATGCGGTTGAGTCCCCGCGATCCGCTAATCGGTCTTGGCATATCGATTTCGGCAAGGCGGAACTTGGCCTCGGGCATTACGACGCCGCGATCGACGAATATCCACAAGGCGATCGACGCTGGTTATCGACCTTTACTTCGCGTACATGAATTTGGCCGCCGCCTACGCGCTCGAGGGCAAGATGGACGAGGCGAAGTCCGCCTTGGCGGAAGCCCGGCGCCTCAATCCCAATCTCACGGTCAAATGGCTGATCGCCCACACGCCGAATCTTGCCGCCTGTGTTCGAAGGCTTGCGCAAGGCGGGGCTGCCGGAGGAGTGAATGCCGCGGCGCTCAGCGCGCTTGACCAAACGCCTGACGACTTTCCTCAGAGTGCGACTTCCGCCGCCACGATTGGGAATGGCCGCTATCGAGCGGACCGCCCGCAGGTCCGTCTGCGAACGCGGCTTTCCCCGTCGCCGCGGCCCGCTTATGGTTGGCTCTCCGCCACTTCGAGGTTTTCATGTCCGGCAAACGCATCGTTTTCACCGGCGGCTCCGGCAAGGCCGGCCGCCACGCCGTCCCGCATCTCGTCGCCCACGGCTATTCCGTACTCAATGTCGATCTGAAGCCGCTCGATTTGAAGGGCGTGCCAACGCTGATCGCCGATCTCGCCGACAGCGGCCAGGCGTTCAACGCGCTAACCACCCATCCTGCCTTCGACGGCTTCAATCTCGGCCATCCGCCCGAGCCGCCGGATGCGGTCGTGCATTTCGCCGCCGTTCCCCGCGTGCTGATCGAGCCCGACAACACGACCTTCTCGAAGAACGTGATCAGCACCTATAACGTGATCGAGGCGGCGATGAAGCTTGGCGTGCGCAAAGTCGTCATCGCCTCGAGCGAGACCACCTACGGGGTCTGCTTCGCGGAGGGCGACAAGGACTTCCACCAATTTCCCGCTCGAGGAGGATTACGACGTCGATCCGATGGACTCCTACGGCCTCTCCAAGGTGTGCAACGAAAAGACCGCGCGCGCCTTCGCCATGCGCTATCGAGCCGACATCTACGCCTTGCGCATCGGCAACGTCATCGAGCCGCACGAATACGCACAGTTCAAAGGCTTCGCTGCCGACCCGCCGATGCGCAAGCGCAACGCCTGGAGCTATATTGACGCGCGTGACCTCGGGGAGATTGTGCGGTTGTGCCTCGAAAAGGACGGCCTCGGCTTTCAGGTGTTCAATGCGGTCAACGACACGATCACGCTCAACGAGCCGACCCACAAGGCGTTGGCGCGGCTTTGTCCCCGTGTTCCGATGACCCGCGAAATGGGCGAGTTCGAGGCCCCGCTCTCCAATCGCAAGGCGCGGGAAGTTTTGGGCTTTCGCGAAGCCCATGACTGGCGCCGTTATGTAGGCGGTTGACGACGCGCTCAGCCGATCGCAGGGCGGCGCAACTTCCCAAGCGTCTCATTGTCCATCGTCGCGGTTCGGCAAGACGGCGCTAGCGGCGTCCGCAATCCTCGCCTCCTGCTGACCAAGGAAAATATTTGTTTCCAGAGCCTGGCCGCAGTTTGACCCTGCCGTCATGAGGGAGATATATTCGCGTGGTCGGTTGTGGATGGGTCGATTCACGATCCCGTTTCTGCCGCATCGGGGGATGCAGGGATGAGTTCAGTTTGGGAAAAGCTGTTCGGCAACGGCAGTAAGCCCGCAAACGACTCGCCGCCCTCCATCCGCTACGGGTCGGGAGGCGAGACGCAGTTGGCCAAGCCGGCTGCCGCCGCGATCGGGAGCCTCGGCGCGGTCGCGTCGGGCGGTCAGGGCCAGAATGGCGAGGCAATGCCCAAATCGCAGAAAGTGGCGCGCACGTTCGACTGAATCGGCCGGCGCAATGAAACTCTGCGGGCGCAACTCGACGCGGTTGAATTCTCATTTCGCAACATTGAAGCGATCCGGGCGCAGTTTTACGATGCGCTGACTCCTATCGACCAGACCCTGGTGGAAATCGAGCGCACCAAACTCGCGCATTTGGAGGCGGAGCGGAAGCTCGAGGCCCTGACCGACGCACACGACCGGCTGAAGGGCGAACACGCCACCTTGACCCTCGATCGCAACGCGCTCGCAGCGAAGAACGACGAGTTCTCGGGGCGGATCAAGGATCTCGAAAGAGCCATCGCCGCCGCTGAGGCCGCTTCGTCCGAAGCGCGGGGCGCGCTCGCCGATCGAACCGCCAAGCTTGAGCGCAATGAGCGCGAGCTCGAGGACAACCGGCGGCGCCTCCATGCGGTGAGCGAGCAGTTGCCGGCGCTGCGCGCGGAATTCGCCGCCAAGGAGAAGCGCCTTCAGGAGGTGGAGCAGCACCGGGCGAACCTGCAGGACCAGCACGATCTGCTGACAGAGGAGAGCCAGTCGCTGCGGAATCGGATCGAGGAACTCGTGGCAAGCGGTTCGAAGCTGAACCGGCAATTGAGCGAGTTGGAGACCCGCCGTAGCGAGACCGCCCAGCGCGTGGACGAACTCGAAGCGGCTCTGAACCAGGAAGCCGGCGCTCATGCGAAGCTCAGGGCCGCCCATCTCGACGCCGCGGAGCAGCACCGGCTCGTCGCCTCGACGCTAAGAGAAGAAGTGTCGGCGATGTATGCGCGGTCTGAAGGCGCGGAGCGGCTCCTGACGGCGGCGCGGGTGGAATTGCGCGAACGCGACGCAGCCATCCGAGGCTTCGAACAGCGGGCTCTGGAGACCTCGCTTGCCGCGAAGGCCAAGGAGACGGCGCTCGCCGATCTTGAAAAGGACCTGACCTCAGTGCGCGCGACTTATTTTGAGGTCGAGTCGGCGCGCGCGGCGCTGGCCCTGCGAACAACCGAACTCGCCAAGGCGCTGGAGGACAAGGACGCTGCTTTTCAACGCGCCGAACAACGGATCGAGGCGCTCGAAGCGAGGATCGCCGAGCAGATCAGGACGAGCCTCGGCGAGCGCGAGCTGCTCGAGGAGAAGATCAGCAAGCTCAAGGAGCAACTCGAGGCTGAATCCGCCACGCGCGCCTTTGCGGAAGGCGCTCTGCAATCGGCCCGTCAGGAACGCGGGGTACGGCGCCATGAAGCCGAGGCCCCGGCGCCCTCTGCGAAGGAGCCTCCACCCGCTCAGGGCGGTCCGGGCGAATCCGCGCGCGAAAAGATCACGCGCCTGCGCGGCTAGAACGGGACGCGCCCGTCGCTCTCAGTTACGTCCCCCTCGGTTTTGCCCGCGCGGTCGGCGCGGCGTCGGCGGGGTCCTCGGGCCAGAAATGGCGGGGGTAGCGGCCGCGAAGGTCGGAGCGTACGGCGGCCCAGGAGCCGCGCCAGAAACCCGGAAGATCGCGAGTGATCTGGATCGGGCGCTGAGCGGGCGAGAGCAGGCGAAGCGTCAGCGGAATGCGCCCGCCCGCCAGCGAGGGATGCTCGCTCAGCCCAAACAGCTCCTGAACCTTGAGCGAAATCGCCGGCCCGCCCTCGGCTTCGTAGTCGATCGGCGCGGCGGTGCCGGTCGGGGCGTGGAAATGGGTCGGCGCGTCGTCGTCGAGACGGCGCCTAAGCTCCCAGGGAAGAGCGGCGGTCAGAGCCGCCATAGGTCGCCCCCGCCGATGTCGGCAAGTCGCGTCTTGCCGGCGAGAAACGGCGCGAGCCAGCTGGGATCGCTCGCCAGCGCGTCGTCCGACAGGTCCGGCCACGCCTCGCCTTCGGCGCGGCGCAAAAACATCACCCGGTCGCGCCACTGCTCGAGCGCCTTGGTCCATGGCAATCGCGCGAGGCCAAGCGAAAGAACGCCTCGCGCCAGGGCGCGGGCGCTGACTTCGTCGTCGGAGACAGCAAGCGGCTGTTCGGCGAGCGTAAGCGCCCCGAGCCGGCGGCGGCGGCGCGCCCGCATCGATGCGGAGACCGGGTCGAAGGTCAGTTCGTCCGCCGCCTCGATCGAGGCGCCGGCGATCGCTTCGATGTCGTCGAGCGAAACCGGTGCGGCGACGAGAATGCGAGCCGAGGCCGCCCGGCCGGCGATCTCGCCGATGGCGAGAAAGGGCTCGGCCGCCAGCCCCTCATGCGGCTCAAGCGCCGCAGCCCGCCCATTGGCCATGAGGAACTCGCCGCGTCGGCCGCGCGCCATTGCGATCCGGTCGGGATAGGCCGAGGCGAGCAACCCGCCCCTCTCCCCTTGCGGGAGAGGGGTTGGGGGGTGAGGGCAACGCGCCGCCCTCTGCGAGCCCTCCCGCGAGCCGCCGGGCGTCGTCCGCCCGCGGCGAGCGATCGCGGCAAAGGCTCGATCGGCTCGCGAGATCGACTGCGTCGCCGCCCAGCCCGCGCTCGGTCAAGCGACCGCCGCCTCCGCCGCCGTCATCGCGTCGCCCTGACGGGCGGCATCAATGACCATGCGCGCCAGCCGCGGCGGCAGCGCGAGGCGAGAGATCGCGCGTCCCTCGTCGGTGATGCGGCCCTCGTCGTCGACGGCGCCGATGGCGGTCAGGAGTGCGCGCGCTTGCATCGAGCGCGCCGCGCGGCGGCGGTCGAGGAAGGCGAGCCTCGAAGGGTCGGCGACGCCCCAGGCGGCGCAGATCGAGCAGGAACCCGGAAAGGTCGGCGGAGAGGATTTCCGGCGCGGCGGAGGCTCAAGCCCGCCATTCGCCGCCTCCTCCCACAGCCGGTAGCAGACGCCAGGTTCGACGCGCCCGGCGCGGCCGCGGCGCTGGTCGGCGTTGGCCCTGCTGACGCGGACGGTCTCCAGCCGGGTCAGGCCCACGTCGGGTTCGTAGACGCGGCACGCGCATAAGGCCGCTGTCGATCACGACCCGCACGCCTTCGATGGTGAGCGAGGTCTCGGCGATCGAGGTCGCCAGCACGATCTTGCGGCGCCCGGCCGTCGCGGGCTGAACCGCGAGATCCTGCGCGCGGCTGTCCAGCGCGCCATAGAGCGGCGCGATGTCGACGTCGCGCTCGGCGACCCGCGCGGCAAGCATCTCGCGCGACGCGGCGGATTTCGCCCTGCCCCGGCAGGAAGGCCAGGATCGAGCCGGTGTCCTCGGCGAGCGCGCCGAGCGTCGACGCGCGACGACTGTCGTCCTCGATGCGCGCGCGCGGATCGCGTCCGACATAGCGGGTCGCGACCGGAAAGGCGCGGCCCTCGCTTTCGATCAGCGGCGCGTCGCCGAGCAGCGCGCGCACGCGCGCGCCGTCGAGCGTCGCCGACATGACCAAGAAGCCGCAGGTCCTCGCGCAGGCCCGCCTGCGCGTCGAGCGCCAGCGCGAGGCCAAGGTCGGCGTCGAGCGAGCGCTCGTGGAACTCGTCGAACAGCACCGCGGCGACGCCGTCGAGCGAGGGATCGTCGAGGATCATGCCGCGTGAACACGCCCTCGGTGACGACCTCGATGCGGGTGCGCGCCGAGACCAGGCTTTGCAGCCGCACGCGAAGGCCGATCGTCTCGCCGACCTTTTCGCCAAGCGTCGCGGCCATGCGCGGCGCGGCGGCGCGGGCGGCGAGACGGCGCGGCTCGAGCAGGATGATGCGCTTGCCCTGGCCCAGGGCTCGTCGAGCAGCGCGAGCGGCGACGCGCGTCGTCTTGCCGGCGCCCGGCGGCGCGACGAGCACGGCGGCGTATGCGCGCGAGCGCGGCGCGCAGAGGGCGGCAGCGCGTCGTCGATCGGCAGAGGGGCGGCGGAAGCTGCCCATCCGCGCCTCGCGACATTCCGCGCGCGGCGGCGATCCCTTCTCCCTTGGCAGAAGGCGGCGGCCGAAGGCCGACGGATGAGCGGTCTCGCGAGGGCGCGGCGAAGATGCGAACCCCTCATCCGGCCGTCTTTCCTCGTCCGCCTCTCCCGCAAGGGAGAAGGAACTCGCGCTACGCCCCGTCTGGCCCGCCGTCTGCAGCGTCGACGAGGTCGAGCCGCACGCCCGGGCCCATCGTCGAGGACGACGGCGGCGCGCTGGATGTAGTGGCCCTTGGCGCCGGCGGGCTTGGCCTTGTTCACCGCGTCGACGAAGGCGCGGATGTTTCCGCGAGCTTGTCGTCGCCGAACGAGGCCTTGCCGACCGAGCCCTGGACGATGCCGGCCTTCTCGGCGCGGAACTCGACCGCGCCGCCCTTGGAGGCCGTCGACCGCCGCCTGACGTCCATGGTCACCGTGCCGACCTTCGGGTTCGGCATCAGGCCGCGCGGGCCCAGCACCTTACCGAGGCGGCCGACGAGCGGCATCATGTCCGGGCGTGGCGATGCAGCGGTCGAAGTTGATCTCGCCGCCCTGAACCGGCGCGACGAGGTCCTCGGCGCCGACGACGTCGGCGCCGGCCGCGCGCGCTTCGTCGGCCTTGGCCCCGCGCGCGAACACCGCGACGCGCAGCGTGCGCCCGGTGCCGTTGGGCAGGTTGACGACGCCGCGCACCATCTGGTCGGCGTGCTTCGGATCGACGCCGAGGTTGATCGCGATCTCGACCGTCTCGTCGAACTTGGCCTTGGCGTTGCTCTTGACCAGCTTCACCGCCTCATCGAGCTTGTAGAGCTTGGTCCGCTCGACCGCTCTCGCGCGCGTTGAGAATTCTCTTGCCGTGATGCGCCATGGCTTACCCCACCACCTGAAGGCCCATCGAACGGGCGGAGCCTTCGATCATCTTCATCGCCGCCTCGATCGTATCGCAGTTGAGGTCGACGATCTTCTTCTCGGCGATCTCGCGCACCTGCTCCTTCGTCACCTTGCCGACAAAGCCGCGGCCGGGCGTCTTGGCGCCGGAAGCGGGCTTCTTGCCGATCTTCAGTTCCGCCGCCTTCTTGAGGAAGAAGGTCACCGGCGGCTGGTGCATCTCGAAGGTGAACGAGCGGTCCTGATAGGCGGTGATGACGACCGGGATCGGCGCGCCCTTCTCCAATTGCGCGGTGCGCGCGTTGAACGCCTTGCAGAACTCCATGATGTTGAGGCCGCGCTGGCCGAGCGCGGGACCGATCGGCGGCGACGGATTGGCCGCCCCGGCCGGCACTTGCAGTTTGATATAGCCCACAATTTTCTTCGCCATGCGGCCTGCTCCAGTGAGGGCGCGGACCACAGAGTTCGGTGAATTTCAACGCTTTTATCGTCATCGCGAGGAGCACAGCGACGAAGCGATCCAGGGCCGCAGGCCGTGCTGCGTTCTCCGGATTGCCTGCTTGCGCTCGCAACGACGGCTTAAAAGCGTTGAAGGTCGCTCAAATCCCTTTCGGCGGCCGCGCCAAGTCGCAGGTTCGTGGTGCTAATGTTGCTCCCGGCTGGCGTACCGGGCGTTCTCCCACGGTGTGAAGGGTGGGGCCGCTAGCAGGTTTGCGGCCCGCGCGCAACTGCGCGATACACAACGACCGCCGCGACAATGGGGAGAGGGGACCGAGCGTATGTCATTCGAGCGCGAGACCTCCGGCCCCTCGAGGAGACCTCAATGACCCACCCCGCCAGCTCCACGATCCCCGCCGACGACCTCAACCGAAAACCAATCGTCGCCGATCCTGACTACAGCTCCGCGGTCCGCCACGTCGCGGTCGTGGGGGACACGTACAACAGCATTCTCGTCTCCGGCGCTGAGACGGGCGGACGGTACTGCCTGATCGACATGATCGTTCCGATGGCGGGGACCGCCCCCGCACCGTCATGATCTTCGAGGAGATGTTCACCCTCCTGGAGGGGAGCTCGGCGTTCACCTTCCGCGGCGAAACCAGGACCGTGCGCGCGGGCTCGACAGTCAACATCCCCGCCAATGCGCCGCACGTGTTCAAGAATGCGTCCGGCGGCCCCGTGCATATGCTCTGCATGGCCACGCCGCGGGACTGGATGAATTCTTTCTCGCGGTCGGCATGACCCCTTGGGAGAGCCGCACGTCGCCCCCGCCAAGCTCGACAAAGCGCAGATCGAAGCGCGCATCAAGACGATCAGGGCGCTGGCGGCCGAAATATCGCACGGAGCTGCTTGATCCCCTGATTGAGTTTCGAGCCTCGAAGCGGCGCTCTATTCGGGAGAGCGAGGCCAGAAATGCGAACGCACGCGGCGATCAACTGATCCTGCATTTTTGCCTCGGCGCGCGATCGGGTTCGGGGCGCGAAGCTGTTGGTGGTAGAAATATTCGCCGCTTCTCCGGGCCAGCGGATCGTCGCTGACCGCGAGCCAGGCCTGGGTCAGATGCGCTCTGGACATGTCGCCCGGTCGCCGAAAGGTCCGCCCACGCGTCGGCACCCAGCCCGGCTCAAGCGCGTTCGACTTGACGCTCGGCCAGCGCCGGGCTACTGCAAAGGCGAGCAGCACGTCGCAGAGCTTGCTCTCGGCGTAGGCCGAGGCGCCGTTCCAGGCGCGCTTCGTCCACAGAAGGTCGTCCATGCGCGGAGCGACGCCGTGGTGCATTCCGGAACGCAGGTAGACCAGCCGGTCCGGCCTTTGGACGAGAACGGTCAAGACGTAGGGCGCGAGAACATTTCACCGCGAACAGGCTGGCAGGCTGGCTTCGTCTCAACCCGGCGAGCCTCGCGATAACCGATGCCGGCGTTGTGGATCACCGCGTCGAAACGGCCAAGCCGGTTCACCTGCCCGGCGACGCTTCGCATGCCGTCGATGGTCGCAAGGTCGCCGGAAACCGCGGCTTCGGCCGCCGGGAGCCGCCTTCAGCGCGTCCCGGCTGCCGCGCCTCGTTTCGCCCGTGCAACACGACCTCGTGCCCCTGCCCAATTAGGAGCTCGCCCGCCATGAGCCCAAGCCCGTCAGACGACCCGGTGATGAAGATGCGCGCCATCGCCGCTCCTCTTTGCGCCCATTCGACGGATGGCCGCGTTTACAGATTTTTAGAGTTCTGCCCGGGGACAGAGCCACGAAATCCAGTCGGCGCGGACGCAACACGCTGGTTACGGGTTCAGGACCCGGACCGGCTCGCCGTCGAGCCAGGCTTTGATGTCCTCGACGATCTGTCGATAGGCCCGACGGTAGGTCGCCTCGGTGACGTAGCCGATATGGGGCGTGGCGATCACATTGGGCAGGAAGCGGAAGGGATGCGCCTCAGGGAGCGGCTCGCGGTCAAACACGTCGAGAGCCGCGCCGGCGATGCGCCGCGCCTGAAGCGTCTCGACCAGGGCCTGTTCTTCGACGATCGGACCCGCGCGAGGTATTGACGAGATAGGCGGTCGGCTTCATCAAGCCCAGCTCGCGCGCGCCGACAAGTCCGCGGCTGCGGTCGCCCAGCTTGTAGTGGATGCTCAACACATCCGAACGCCGGAATAGCTCGTCCTTCTCGACCCATTCCGCGCCTGCCGCGCCGGCGCTCTCCCGCGTGAGGTTCTGGCTCCAGGCGATCGTGCGCATGCCAAAGGCGGCGCCATAGCCCGCCACGGCCTGGCCCAGCTTTCCAAGGCCGAGCAGGCCGAGCGTCTTGCCCTCGAGTTCGACGCCGAGCCCGACCTGCCAGCCTCCAGCCCTGACCGACGCCGCCTCGGCGACGAGGTTGCGGGTGATCGCAAGAACGAGCGCCCAGGTCAGCGCCGAGGTCCCATGCGGACCGCCGCCGTCCGTGCCGCATACGGTCACGCCTCTCGCGCGCGCGGCGTCCATATCGATTGCCGCGTTCCAAATGCCGACGGTCACCATCAGCCTCAGCTTTGGCAAGCGCTCGATGATCGCGGCGTCGATCCGCGTCCGCTCGCGCATGAGGACGAGGACGTCGAACGGCTTCAGCCGCGCGACGAGGGCGTCGGCTTCGCCCGCGTGATCATGGAAGAACACGGCTTCCGCCCGCGGCGACAGGCACGGCCAGTCGGCCAGCGAACGGGCGACGCGCTGATAATCGTCCAGGACAGCGATCGAGAGGGGACCGCCGCCGGTCATCGACTCGGATCGGCCGGCGCATCGTTCAGGCCTGAACCGCCGGCCCGGGAACGATCTCTGTCCACTTCCGCGATTTCGGCCGGGGACAATTTCCAGCCAACCGCCTTGGCGTTGGCTTCGAGCTGCTCGGGCTTCGTCGCTCCGGCGATGATCGACGCGACGCGCGGACGCTGCGCGAGCCAGGAGAAGGCGAGCTCCAATAAGGTGTGGCCGCGGTTTTCCGCGAAAGTCTTGAGCGCCTCGATCGTGTCCCAGTGCGGATCGAGGAAGCGGTTCTGTCCCTTGATCTCGACCTCGGTCAGCCGCGCGCCCGCCGGCATCGCCTCGTCGCGCCGGTACTTGCCCGTCAGCGCGCCGCCCCCGAGCGGAAAGAACGGAACGAGGCCGAGCCCATTCGTGGTCCAACGCGGGCAGAACCTCCTTTTCGATCCGGCGCTCGGTCAGCCGATATTCTTCCTGGCAGGCGATAAAGCCCGCGGTATGATTGCGCTTCGCCGAAGCGACGGCCTCGGTGATGTCCGCGGCAGATGCGTTCGAGGCCGCGATGCAGCGCACCTTGCCTTCCTTGATCAGCCCATCGAGGGCGGCGAGCGTCTCGTCGATCGGCGTCTCGCGGTCGGGTTCGTGCATGTAGTAGATATCGATCCAGTCCGTGCGCAACCGTTTCAGGCTCGCTTCGACCGCCTTGCGGATATAGGCGCGCGTACCCCGCACGCCCGGAACCGCGTCGCTCGCCTTGCCGAACTTGGTCGCCAGCACAATTTGGCTGCGGCGGCCTCCGAGGATTTCACCGATCAACTGCTCGGATCGCGTTTTGCCGTAGATGTCGGCCGTATCGAAATGGGTGATCCCAAGGTCGATCGCCTTGTCGATGACGTTTCTGGTGGCGTCGCGATCGATGCGCCAGCCAAAATTGTTGCAGCCAAGTCCGACAAGGGAGACTTGGGGGCCGTTTGGCCCGAGGGCGCGACTTTCCATTTTCCATTGCCCTTTGAATTGCGAACGACAGCGGCGCCTCACGCGAAGCGTTCCGGCGCGCGCGCTGCCAATGAGATTGCAAAATCGCTTGCGGGGTCCTTGCCAACCCAACAGGCGATCCAATTAGGAGCCGCCAGAAGTCGGGTGTCAAGCGCATCGCCGCTCGCAGCGGACACGTTGCGCAGTGATAGGGTATGCTCTATCAAATCGGCGAAGAAATATCGATTTTCCTTTGCATCCGCCGCTTGTTACCCTCCCGGAAATGATGGGAGGGCGGACTGCTCCGCGCCATCGGAGGAGGATTCCTCAGTGGGATTTTTGAGCGATCGCGAGCTTGCGGGGCTTGTTCCGGCCGACCAGGCCGCGTTCCGCTCGCCGGTGCCAACCCAGATGGTGTCCAATGCCGAGTTCAATCCGCTGCCCCAGAACGAGAAGCAGCGTGAGGTTGAAGCCCGCATCAAGGACTTGGCGGAGACCAACGGGCGAAAGCACGGCATGGACCTCGGCAGGTTCCTGCGCAGCCCGATGGGCATGGCCGCTGCTTTCGCGGCTATGAACGAGGTCTACGGCTCGCTATTCGCGGTCGATCGCGACGAAACGCAAGATTTGAGCGCGGCGCTGGCCCGGCAGAAGAAATTCGCCAAGCAGTTCGTGTTCGATGACCAGCTCCATTTCGTGCGCGACGACTATGCGTGGGACGGGTTGCTCGACACGGCCCGCTGGGCCGCCGACCACGGCTGGAACCCGGGTCTCGGTCCGTCATCCAAGCTCACGCTTGACCTGTACAAATTCGACAATTTCCTCAAGGAAATCTACTTCGACAGCGACACGCATATCGGGTTGCTGTCGGGCGCGCCGACCGATGATCCCGACAAGACCTTCCTGTCCAACGACCAGATCAAGGAGGCCGCCGACTTCATCAATGGGCTCGCGAAGAACAAGCGGCTCTACTACCACGCGCTGTTCGCGCCGAAGTCGCCCGGCTGGATGGACGAGGTGGACCGGGCAATTGAGGTTTTGAAGCCGACGAGCTGGAAGGGCTACACCGTCGGCGATCCGATCGCACAGGAGACCGCGCGGTTTCCATGGCGAATGGATGACGAGAAGGAGATGTATCCCTTCTATGAGAAGGCCGTTAAGGCCGGGATCGCCACGGTCTGCGTCCATAAAGGGCTGTTGCCGGCCGACTACGCCAGTTTGATGCCCGATACCTGGCAATACTCAGCCGTCGACGATGTGGGCAAGGCTGCCAAGGACTGGCCGCAGATCAGCTTCGTCATTTACCATGCCGCGCTTGCGGTGCAGCTCCAGGACTTCGTCGACGATCTGGCGCGATACGAGAAGACCGGCGAACTGCGCTGGGTGAGCGATCTCGCCCGAATTCCGGAAAAGCACGGCGTCAGCAATGTCTACGCCGATCTCGGAACGAGCTTCGCGAGCGTCGCCGTCACCAGCCCGCGCATCGCTTCCGCCATGGTCGGCATGCTGATCAAGGGCCTCGGTTACGATCATGTGTTCTGGGGCACCGACGCCGTCTGGCAAGGCACGCCGCAATGGCAGATCGAGGCCTTCCGCCGCCTCGAAATCCCGGAGGATCTGCAAAAGCGCTTCGGCTATGCGCCGATGGGCGAGCCGGATGGCTCGGTGAAGAGCTCCATCCTCGGCCTCAACGCCGCCCGCCACTACAAGATCCCGGTGACAGAAGGCGACCTTTCCCAGTGGGAGCAGGACAGTCTCGCCAGGATGAAGCTGGCTTATCTCAATGAAGGCGGACTGCGCAGCAACGCAGCCTACGGATACGTCGTCAGGCCAACATAGATCGGCGGCGTCCTCCTCAGGAAATCTGCTGGAGCGCCTGGGAGAGAACCGCGCATGGTCCGCGACCCAGAAGAGACAGCGGACACATTGCTGTCCGTGCATGCGGTGTCGAAACAATTCGGAGGCACCCGCGCGCTCGAAAGCGTGAGCCTCCATGTGGACGCGGGCGAGACTCTTGCGCTGCTGGGCGAAAATGGCGCCGGCAAATCGACCCTCATCAAGATACTCGCCAACGTCTATTCGCTCGATTCTGGGCATATTGCTTTCCGCGGCGCCGAAGTCTCCGGCCCGGCGCTGCGGCGCCTCCCGATCGCATTCATCCACCAGGATCTCGGCCTGATCGAATGGATGACGGTGGCGGAAAATATCTGCCTGACGCTGGGCTATCCGCGCAAGAATGGCCTCATCGACTGGGAGGAGGCGCGCCGGCGCGCAACGAGCGTCCTCGACCAACTCGACGCTCGAATCGATCCTGATATGCGCGTCCAGAGCCTGAGCCGGATCGAGAAGTCGCTGGTTGCGGTTGCGCGGGGCCTTGCCGCAAAAGCTGAGGTTTTGGTCCTCGACGAGCCTACCGCGAGCCTTCCCGCGGACGAGGTGTCGCGGCTCTTCGCCACGTTGCGCCGACTCTCCGCCCGCGGCGTCGGCATGATCTATGTCTCCCACCGCCTCGACGAGGTTTTCGAGATTGCCGATCGCGTGGTGGTGCTGCGCGACGGCCGGGTGGCGGGCGAACGCCCCATCGCCGCGACCACGCCCGCAGAACTTATCCTGCTGATCGTCGGGCGCGAACCATCGCAGGTGACTCGGCGGCCCGCCAAACATGACGGTTCGCCGCGACTGAGCTTCCAGAATGCGTTCATCGGACAGACAGGCCCGGTCAATGGTGAAATCTATGCCGGCGAAATCGTTGGCCTTGTCGGTTTGCGCGGCGCCGGACAGGAGAATGTCGGCCGCGGACTTTTCGGCCTCGCGCCGATCACCAGCGGTTCCATTCTCCTCGACGGCAGGCCGGTCGCCCCATTTGGACCTAGGCAGGCGATGTCCGAGGGGATTAATTTCATCGGCGCCGACCGCGTCGGCGAATTTGTCGTCCCCAATCTCTCGATCCGTGAGAACCTGTTCATCAATCCCGTCGCGACGGGACACAGCCTGCTCTCGTTCCTCGCACCCGCGCCCGAGACGCGCCGGGCGCTTGATCTCGGCCGGGGTCTCGGTCTGCGGCCGAACGACCCGAACTTGGCGATCGAGCTTCTATCGGGAGGCAACCAGCAAAAGGTCATTGTCGGCCGCTGGCTGAACATCGGGGGCAAGGTCTACGTCTTCACCGATCCGACCGCCGGCGTCGATGTCGGGGCGAGGGCGGAAATCTACAAGCTGTTCGATGTCGCGCTCAAGAACGGCGCGGCAATCCTGATCGTTTCTACCGATTTCGAGGAAGTCGCCAAGGTTTGTCATCGCGCCCTCGTCTTCGACCGCGGCCGGGTTGTGGCCGAACTCGACCAATCGGATCTGTCGATCGAGAACTTGCTCGCCGCTTCGGCCGCGAGCGTTGCACGACCCGCGTCCGCTCAATCCGTCGGATCTGACAATGCAAACCATCCGGTCTAACGCCATCGAGCCGACGCGATCGGACCTCGCGGGCCTGACGCGGCGCGAAGCGATCATCCGGCAACTTCCAGTCTATGGCCTGCCTATCCTCACTGTGCTGATCATCGTCGGCTTTTCGATCGCGCTGCCGGATACGTTTCCGACCTACCTCAACTTCCGATCGATTCTCGAACGACAAGGCGATCATCGCGCTCCTGTCGCTCGCCTCGATGTTGCCGATGATGTCCGGTCGTGTCGATCTCACGGTGGGCTACGGCATCGTGCTCTGGCATATCCTGGCGATCGGGCTTCAGGTTCAATTCGGCCTCCCGTGGCCGCTCGCCTGCCTGAGCGTGCTCTGCTGCGGACTGTTTTGTGGGTTGATCAATGGCTTCCTCGTCGAGGTGGCGCAGATCAACTCGTTCATCGCGACGCTCGGCACTGGAACAATTCTCTACGCCTTTGCACTTTGGTACACGGGCGGACGTCAGATCATCACAAAACTGCCGGCCGGCTTTATCGAGATCAACTCGCTCTCGTTCGCGGGCATTCCGATCGCCGCGTATTACGTGGCGGTGGTTGCCGTCATCTTATGGCTGATCACCGAGCGCACCCCGCTTGGCCGGCACATCTACGCGATTGGCGCGAATGAGAAGGCCGCAGCGCTCAACGGGATTCCCGTCCGCATGTATGTGATCGGGGTCTTCGTCGCCTCCTCTTTCATATCGAGTTTCGCGGGCATCGTGCTCGCGGCGAAACTGCGCATCGGACAAGCGAGCGTCGGCCTCGAATACTTGTTGCCTGCATTGGTCGGAGCCTTTCTCGGCTCGACGACCATTAAGCCAGGCCGAGTGAACGTGCTGGGCACGATCGTGGGAGTGCACGATCCTAGCGGTCGGCATTTCGGGGCTTCAACAACTTGGCGGCGCCTTCTTCGTCGAGCCGCTGTTCAACGGCGCGACCCTGATCGTCTCGATTGGCCTTGCGGGTTACGCTCAACGGCGCCGCTCAATCGCCCGTCCACCCATCGCGCCCGACGGGTGAAAGCCTCATCCATAAAACGAACCGTGGAGGGAAGAATGTCCATGTATCATCATGAAAAGTCTAGGTATCATCATAAAAGGAGGAAACTAATGTCCGAGTATCGTCTTGCTCCAATCGCCATAGCCAGCTCAATGACGATCGCGGCCCTCTCTGTCGGCATGGCTCACGCCGATGACGACTTTCTCAAGCAGGCGAAGGAGTTCACTGCGTTGGCCACGGCTCCCTCGGGGCCGTGGACCGGCCCCACCACCGGCCCCAAAGGGGCGCCGGGTAAATTCGTGATCTACGTTTCGGTGGATCAACGTACTGCGAGCGTCAGCGCGGTCGGCGAAGGAGTCGAGGAGGCGGCGAAGATCATCGGTTGGAAGTACCGGCTCATCGACGGGAACGGAACGATCGCCGGCGTGTCATCGGCGCTTTCGCAAGCGATCGCGCTTAAGCCGGACGGGATCGTGCTCGGCGGAGTCGACGTCAGCCCGTACGTCGATTTGCTTCAGCAGGCGGCCAAGCAGGGCATCAAGGTCGATGGCTGGCATATCGGGCCCGTGCCCGGCCCGATCACCGATCCGCCGGTCGTCTACAACGTCAATACCGCTCCGCCCGAAGTAGGCAAGGCGTCCGCGCTTTACGCCGTCGCCGATTCGAACGGCACGGCGGGCGTGGTGATCTTCACCGACAGCACCTACAGGATGGCGATCGTCAAATCGGATGAGATGGCGGCGGTCATCAAGCAATGCTCGGGTTGCACAGTCCTCGCGGTCGAGGTCACGCCGCTCGATGACACTCAAGCTCGAATTCCGCAGCTCACCACCTCGCTGCTCGAGCGATTTGGCAAAAAATGGACCTATTCCATGGGGATAAACGATATCTACTTCGACGCCATGGCGCCATCGCTGCAGGCGGCCGGCATCTCCCCGGACGGCTATCCGCGCAACATCGGCAACGATGGCTCGCCGTCCGCCTTTCAGCGCATCCGGTCCAAGGAATACCAGGTCGCAACTGCCGCGGACCCTCTCCGTCAACAGGCCTGGCAATGTGTCGACGAGTTGAACCGGGCCTTCGCCGGCGAGCCCTCAAGCGGCTATGTTGGGCCGGTGCATCTCTTCACCGCCGCAAACATCGACAAGGACGGCGGGCCGAACAACGTGTACGATCCACAGAACGGCTACCAGGACGCCTACAAGAAGATCTGGGGCAAGTGACGGCCGCCGGTCTCTTTCTTCCGCCGGAGTAGGATGAAATCTGGTCCCAGGTGTGCTGCGAAAATCTGGCGCCGCTTCGACCGGCGCCAGCTTCGGCGTCAAGGCGCGTTACCACCCTCAATTGGCGATCGGCGCGCCGCGCCAAAGGCTAGACCAGGAGGCGACCCATGAACGACAAGCCCACCGATAGCGACGGCCGCGACGCTGGCGGATTCCGCGATCCCCTTCGACGCCGCGAAGCTGGACGCTATCCTCGATCACGCCGGAATCGACGCACTCATTGTCTCCTCGCAGCACAATATCCGCCACCTGCTTGGCGGCTACAGATTCTTCTTCTTCGCCCACGCCCCGGCGATAGGCGTCGGGCGCTATACGCCGCTCCTCGTCTACCAGCGCGGGCATGTCGAGAGGACTCGCTATATCGGCATCGGCTCGGAACAGACCGAGCGGGAACTGGGCGCGCTTTGGGCGCCCGAGTTTGTCTCCGCCTGGTATGGCCCGGGCGCCATGGCCGCGGCGGTCGAGCATCTGAAGGCCATCGGGCTTCAGCGCGGGCGGATCGGGATCGAAACCGCCTTCCTCGGCGCGGACGCCGATCGGGCGTTGCGCGCTGGCCTCCCGAACGCCGCTTTGATCGACGCGCTGGCGCCGCTGGAACGTTTCCGCGCGGTCAAGACGCCGGAGGAACTCGAATATCTCAGGGTTGCTTCGGAGAGGGTCGTCGACTCCATGCTCGCGGTCATCGCCGGCCATGCGCCGGGCGCTTCGACCGCTGACCTCACTGAAGCCCTGCGCCGCGAAGAAGTGCTGCGTGGAATGGAATTCGACTACTGCCTAATCGCCGCGGGAACGAGCCATAAACGCGCTCCCTCGGAGAAGCTGTTCTGGCGGGAAGGCGACGTGCTCTCCCTGGATTCCGGCGCCAACCATAAGGGGTACATTGGCGACTTGGCGCGTATGGGAATCTTCGGGGAGCCCGACGCGGAGCTGGAGGATCTGCTTGGCGAGATCGATGAAATTCAGCAGGCGTCCCGAAAGCCGATTCGCGCCGGCGTTCCCGGAAACGAAATCTTCGCCGCGGCCGAAGCGACGATCCGGCGATCGCCGCACGCCAACGTGCTGGATTTCGTCGCGCATGGCATGGGCTTGGTCAGCCATGAGGCGCCGCGGTTGACCAGCCATGGCCCCATCCCCTATCCCGGCGACCACGCGCTTGAGCCGCTGGAAGCCGGCATGGTGCTGTCGATCGAAACGACGCATCCGCACGCGCGAGGCTACATCAAGCTCGAGGACACGGTCGTGGTCACCGCAAACGGATGGGAAGCGTTCGGCGATCGAGGGCGAGGATGGAATCGCGGCGGGACAGCCGCCTGAGTTTTGTCACGCGCAGTCGAACCCATCCTCGATCGGTTCGAACACGCTATTGCCGTCCTGAAATTGCGCTCGGCTAGCCGTGCCGAAGGCGGCCGGCGCCGCGATCGTCGTTGGTCGTCCCGTCGCACGCGACGGCATCTTCTGATTCACGCTCGATCCGCGTGGACCACCGCGCAACATTTTGTGGACCATCACGGGCTAGACAGCAGCGGGGAGCCTCTGTGAGGGTACTCCTGCGCTTTCAGAATAGCGGGAGGCAAGATGGGCAAAGTCGCGATCGTCGGTTCAGGCCTGGTCGGCCGCGCCTGGGCGATCAGCTTCGCCCGGGCCGGATGCGATGTCGTCCTGTGGGATCAGGACCCCGAAGTCCCCGGGAAGGCGCTTCTCCACATCGGGCGGCTGCTGCCCGATCTCGAACACAACGATCTGCTTAACGGGAGGACAGCGACAGCCGTACGCGCGCGCATGCGACCCATCGCCGGCCTGGAGGCGGCCCTCGAAGGGGCCGAGTACGTGCAGGAGAGCACGCCCGAGGACGTCGAGGTCAAGCGCCAGATTTTCTCCCGCCTCGACGCGCTGGCGGCGCCTCAGACCATCCTCGCGAGTTCGACGTCGGCGATTTTGCCCTCGGCCTTCACCGAAGAGCTCAAGG
Organism: uncultured Alphaproteobacteria bacterium; assembly: GCA_963839185.1. Taxonomy (GTDB): domain Bacteria; phylum Pseudomonadota; class Alphaproteobacteria; order Rhizobiales; family Beijerinckiaceae; genus Roseiarcus. The sequence continues at coordinate 25,144 of CAWIUD010000051.1, forward strand.
GGCGGTCGCGATGCCTCGTCGTCCATCCGATCAATCCGCCGTCCCTCATTCCGGCGGCGGAGGTCGTGCCCGCCCCCTGGACCGACCCTGCAATCGTCGAGCGGACGGCTGCGCTGCTGCGCGCCGCCGGGCACGCGCCGATTGTGATGAAACGGGAGATCGACGGCTTCGTGATGAATCGCCTGCAAGGCGCGCTGCTCGAAGAAGCCTTCCGGCTCGTCGCGGAGGGCTATGCAAGCGCGGAGGACGTCGACATCGGCATCCGCGACGGACTGGCGCTGCGCTGGTCGTTCATGGGTCCCTTCGAGACCATCGATCTCAACGCGCCGGCGGGGGTGCGCGACTATGTCGATCGCTACCAGAAGATCTATTCCGGCATCTTCCCCTCGACGCAATGGCGCGTCGACTGGAGCGGGCCGGTGCTGGACAGGATCGAGGCCGAGCGGCGCGCGCGCTTGCCGGCCGACAAGCTCAGCGAGCGGCAGTCCTGGCGCGATCGCCGGCTGATGGCGCTCGCCGCCCACAAGCGCCGCGCCGACAAGGACATCGGGCGCTGAAGCGAGAAGAGCGACAAGGAAGGGCGGACGCCATGGCTCCGGGCAACAAGGTCATCATCACCTGTGCCGTCACCGGCGCCATCCATACGCCGTCGATGTCGCCTCACTTGCCGGTGACGGCGGACGAGATCGCCGAGGCGGCGATCGGCGCCGCCGAGGCCGGCGCCGCAATCGTTCATCTGCACGCGCGCGACGAGCGCACCGGGCGCCCGGATCAAAGTCCGCAGGCCTTTGCGCGCTTCCTGCCGCGCATCAAGCAGGCGACCAAGGCGGTGATCAATCTGACGACCGGCGGCGCGCCCTTCATGACCGTGCAGGAGCGCGTTCAGCCGGCCGCAGTCTTCAAGCCCGAGGTCGCCTCGCTCAACATGGGCTCGATGAATTTCGGCCTGTTTCCGATGCTCAACCGTTTCAAGACCTTCAAGCATGACTGGGAGCCGCAGGCGCTCGAGAACTCCCGCGATCTCGTGTTCCGCAACACCTACAAGGACATCGAGTTCGTGCTGTCCGACGCTAAGCGACGCCGGAACCCGCTTCGAGTTCGAGTGCTACGACACCGCCCATCTTTACAATCTCGCCCATTTCCTGGAGCGCGGGCTCGTCAAGCCGCCGCTGTTCGTGCAGACGGTGTTTGGCATCCTCGGCGGCATCGGGCCGCATCCCGAGGATGTCCTGCATATGAAGCGCACGGCCGACCGCCTGTTCGGAAATCACTACAAATGGTCGGTGCTCGGCGCCGGACGCAACCAGCTGGCCATTGCGGCGCAGGCCGCGGCAATGGGTGGAAACGTGCGCGTCGGGCTTGAGGATTCGCTGTGGTCGGGGCCGGGACGGCTCGCCAGCCAGCAACGCGGAGCAGGTGCGGGCGGCGCGTCAGATCATCGAGGGACTCGGCCTGTCGGCGGCAACCCCCGACGAAGCGCGCGAGATCCTGCAGCTCAAGGGCGGCGACAGGGTCGCGTTCTGACGCCAGAGCGAGATGCGTTCAGCTGCATTCGTCATCGCGAGCGCAAAGCCGCGTGGCGATCCATGGCGCCAGCCGCGCCCTACGATCCCTGGATCGCTTCGCGTTCGCCCGCGATGACGACGTTGCTTCCCTCCAAAAATGGCCGGCTCTATCGTCAACGCGGCGAGGCTCTGTTGACGAATTTTGCGAGTTGCTCAGTAGGTCGCGGCGAGATAGTCGGTGATTGTTGCGGCGTCGGGCGGGTCGATCGGCGCCTTGAAGACTTTGATCATCTTCTGCACCTCGGCCTGCCAGAAGGCCTTCCCCATGTTCGACGGCTGAGTGGTGATGTAGTCGACGGAATGGCAGGCGCTGCAGGTGGCCGCGGCGGCGTCGACGCCTGGGCCGGGCTTGAGCGCCGCCGTCTCGTCGGGCAGCTGATACACAATCGGATCAGCGATCGCCGGAGCCGCGAGCGCGATAACAAGAACAAACACGATGCGCTTCATGAGTTCTCACGCCGCGATGACATTGGTGGCTTCGACGACATTGCGCATATAGCCGGCAGGGTTCCATAGCGGCTTGTCGGGCTGAGACTGGCCGATGCGATTGGTGGCGCGGACCGTCAATCGATGCTTGCCCGGCGGCAGCGTGAGGTGGGCGTTCCACTCCCGGAACGAATACTTGCCGAGGTCCTCGCCGAGCGTCGCGCCGATCCAGGTCGCGCCTCCGTCGGAAGAGACTGCGACATCCGAGATCCCATAGCCCCCGTCAAACGCGATGCCGCGCAGGCCGAGGTCCGCGTTCGCGGCGACCGTCGCCCCATCGGCGATGTTGGTGAGGAAGGAGCGCACGTTGAATCGGCTGATCGGCGTCGTGCTCGCCGGCGCCTTGCCCGGTTCTGTGCAGGCGCAGGCATTGTTGGGGATGCGGTACGCGCTCTTCATCCAGAAGCTGTCGAGCGGCGCATCGAGCACGGTGATCTTGCTGAGATGCTTGACCCAATAGGTGCCATACCAGCCAGGCGTCACCAGCCGGATCGGGAAGCCGTTCAGCCACGGCAGGTCTTCGCCATTCATCGCGTAGGCGACCATGACTTCGCCGTCGAGCGCGTGGTCGAGATCGAGCGCCTTCATGAAGGCAGGCGTGTCTGGAAAGACGGGTCCATCGAGCCCCCTGAACGAAACCTGCACCGCGCCGGTCTGCACGCCGGCTTTGGCCAGCAACGCCTTCAGCGGAACGCCCTTCCAGCGCGCATTGCCCATCGCGCCGTTTGAGAGCTGCCCACCCGCTACCCGCGGCTCGAAAAAGCCGCGGCTGTTGCCCGCGCATTGATTGACCGCCGTCAGCTCCACGGGTTCGTACCCGGTCTTCAGGTCGGCGAGCGAGAGCGAGAGGGGCGTTTCCACCTTGCCTTCGACGCTCAGGCGAAACGCGTCGGGATCGATCTTCAGGGGGATATCGGCAAGGTGATAGCGAACGAAAAACGCATCATTGGGCGTGATAGGCCCTTCGTCAAAGACGCTGAACGGCGTTTCCAGTTGCGGCGGTCGCGTCGTCAGACGGATCAAGGGGCGCTTGCCCGGATAGACGACGAGCGGACGCTCGCCATTTCCGAACGGGAACGAGACGGTCTCGTCCGCCGCGGCGGACGAAGAGAATTTGCCGGCGCCGATTGCCCCAACCGCCGCCGCGAGAACAGACTTCAAACTCTCCCGGCGGTTCAGCATGCGCGCTTGCTCGCTCCACATTCGAATATTTGAACGGGCGTTCCAGACAGACAGCGAAACGAGGCTGAATTTGCCTCCGTTGGGCGAAGCTGGCAAGTCCGCGCCGCCGTCGTGTCGCTAGCACAAGGAGTGACGTGAGTTCGTAGCGGGTGAAGCGTCGTGTTTTTTGGAGGCCTCATAGCCTTTGATCGACACGGCGCATTCGCAAGGGGATGCGGAAGATGCGTTTTTCGGTGATTTAGGATGGTTGAGAGAGTGGGGAGACCGGGCAGGGGGCGGCGCTGGAGCGACCGATACGAGGCGGAAGGCCAGGCGGGGACTTGTCGATCGGCGTGGCGGGCCGGTCCGAACGGCTGTTCGCTGCCCTGCAGGACGGCCGCCCAAGGACCTGCGGCCGGCCGAGATCCAGACCGTCGAGGCGTCCAGCGCTTGGCTGAAGACGCAAGCCCCGTTTCGTCGCGCCGACACCTCACGCGCTACGAACAGGCGCGCCTGCGCTCTTCCCGGCAGGCGACGAGCCGCTCGCAGTCACGCCTGGTCCATCGCCTCGCGTTGCGAATAAGCGAGACGCATCGCCTCAGCGAGCGCCTCACCGAGACTACGACCGCGCTGCGATTGCAAATAGCTCTGGAAATCATAGATGGTCACCGCCGGACATATCTCGAATTCGAGGAATATCGGCTGATCTCCCGAGTGGATGCGGAAATCGACCGAGAAGTAATTGCGAAGTCCAAGGAGTTGGGAGAGACGGGCGCACGCGTCGACAATCTGGGCGACTGCCAGCCGAGCCGGCTCGTCCTGCTGAGCACGCAGATTGACCATGCGCGGCGTGAAAGCTGCGGACTTCCTCACACCGAACCCGCCGCGTCCGCCCGACGTGTCGCGCGCGCCTGACAGCGTTTCGTTGTCCTTCATCGTTAGAAAGGCCCCGCCCGCTTCACTCGCGATGTCCTTGACGATCCGTTCGACCCCCAGCTGGTCCGCGAAGGTCCCGCCCAGGTCCATAAAACTGGCGCGCACGTCGTCACCCTCGATGAAAGGCTGGACCAGCGCCCGGTCGCGATACCGCTCCCATATACGCTTCGCACGTTCGATCGCCTCGGTTGGATCACTGCATAGGCTGTCGGCAAAGATCCCGATCTTGGAGCCGAGCGTATTAGGCTTGACAAACAGCTGATCGGATCGACCAGGCCATTCACCGAGAGCGGCGATTTCTTTCCCGCCTTCAAATAGCTTTGTCGGTGGGACGGCTAGCCCGGCGGCGGAAGCGAGCGCGAGACTCGCGAATTTGTCCTGACAAATGTGAGCGGAAAACGCGGGGCTGCCGAATTGGGCGAATCCCATGAGTTTGGCGAGAGCCGGAATTGATGAGCCGCGGTAGAATTGCATACCGTCGGTCACCGCCCAAACGATTGTGCGATCACGCTCGGGCGCCGAATTCTTGCAAGCGCGCCGCCAAACCGTCGAGTTCGACAAACTCCGTCCGAAGTCCGTTCCTGTCCAGAGCCGTAGCGATATCGTCGACAAAGAGGGGAAGGTCGGTCGACTGGGCGAGATAGACCGCGATTTCGTCGGCGATTTCGGGCGAGTAGCCAAACGCTTCAAGCTGGCGGCGCGCTGCAGCCTCGGTCTCGAAAACGATCACGACGTTAGAGAGCGTCGCGGACGCACGCGCGGGGCCGGTGTTTAATGTCATTGGCCCGGTCGCCGCGCGCCGCCGCACAAAGCGCACTTTTGCTCTTCGCGTCTGGCCGCGGCAAGTTTGGGGCGCTCGCATTCGGCAACGGCGTCCACACCGATCGGCCGCTCGCGCCGGCGCATCACTCATATCACAGGCCCGCCTCTTCATTGGTTGCAGCAATTGATCTCTTGGAAAGCTCAAGGTGGCAAGGGGCGATGAGTTCGATTGGTTGGGCGCTTCAGCCTGAATTCCGCGGCACAGTC
>CAWIUD010000052.1:0-62687 GCA_963839185.1 uncultured Alphaproteobacteria bacterium
AATGGACGTTAAGCGGATGCGCGACGAATATTCGATCGTCGCTCGAATGCTTCACGGGCTGCGCAACAAGTGGAAATAGGGCTCTTTTTCCGACTTCCGATTTCCGACTTCCGGGCCCCGGCTCGCCGAAGGCGAGCGGGTGACGGCGTACCTTTTGTATTATGGGTCAGCGACTTAAAGTATCGAGCAAGCTTAAGCCGATAGGCGGAGGCGCAGCGAAAGCGAGTTTGAATAGGGCGAATGAGTTCGATGCTTTAGACCCGAAACCGAGTGATCTAGTCATGAGCAGGTTGAAGGCAGGGTAACACCTGCTGGAGGACCGAACCGGTGTCTGTTGAAAAAGACTCGGATGACTTGTGATTAGGGGTGAAAGGCCAACCAAACTCGGAAATAGCTGGTTCTCCGCGAAATATATTTAGGTATAGCCTCGAGTTGAGGCTCCAGGGGGTAGAGCACTGGATGGGCTAGGGGGGCCAAAACCCTACCAAACCTAACCAAACTCCGAATACCTGGAAGTCATGCTCGGGAGCCACACAGTGGGTGCTAACGTCCATTGTGGAGAGGGAAACAACCCAGACCAACAGCTAAGGCCCCCAATTCATGGCTAAGTGGGAAAGGATGTGGAAATCCCAAAACAACCAGGAGGTTGGCTTAGAAGCAGCCATCCTTTAAAGAAAGCGTAACAGCTCACTGGTCTAAATAAGGGTTTCTGCGCCGAAGATGTAACGGGGCTCAAGCCATGAGCCGAAGCTTTGGGTGGCGGAGGACAGAAGACAGACGACAGAGGACGGATGAACGGCGAAAGAGCGGTGGTTTCGTTTGAAGACCTGGATGTTTTCAAACGGGCCTACAGGGTCTCGCTCGACGTTCATCGCGCGAGCCTGGCGATGCCGAAGATCGAACAGCAAGCGCTGGCCGATCAGATGCGCCGGGCGAGCAAGTCCATCTGTTCCAACATTGCCGAAGGTTATGGTCGTCAGAAACAGTCGAAAGCGGAGTTTAAGCGCTTTCTGTGGATGGCGATCGGTTCGAGCGACGAGATGCGGGTTTGGGCGCGGTACGCGCTTGATCTTGGTTATCTCGACGAGCGGACCTGGCGGCGTTGGCGCGACGAATATCAGATCATCTCCAAACAGCTGCAGGTGTTAGCGGCTCGTTCGTAGGGTTATCTGTATTCCGTCGTCCGTCTTCTGTCCTCCGACCACGGTAGCGGAGCGTTCCGTTGGCCGATGAAGGGAGAGCCGTGAGGCCTCCTGGAGGCGTCGGAAGTGCGAATGCTGACATGAGTAACGACAAACACTGTGAAAGACAGTGTCGCCGAAAGTCCAAGGGTTCCTGCGTAAAGTTAATCTTCGCAGGGTTAGCCGGTCCCTAAGGCGAGGCCGAAAGGCGTAGTCGATGGGAATCACGTTAATATTCGTGAGCCTGCGGGTGGTGACGGATCTCTTAAGTCGTTTGGCCTTACTGGATTGGCCGGGCGGCGACGAGGTTCCAGGAAATAGCCCCTGCGTGAAGACCGTACCCGAAACCGACACAGGTGGACAGGTAGAGCATACCAAGGCGCTTGAGAGAATGACGTTGAAGGAACTCGGCAATTTACCTCCGTAACTTCGGAATAAGGAGGCCCTCGGGTCGCGCAAGCGGTCTGGGGGGGCACAGTCCAGGGGGTGGCAACTGTTTAACAAAAACACAGGGCTCTGCGAAATCGTAAGATGACGTATAGGGTCTGACGCCTGCCCGGTGCCGGAAGGTTAAAAGGAGAGGTGCGAGCCTTGAATTGAAGCCCCGGTAAACGGCGGCCGTAACTATAACGGTCCTAAGGTAGCGAAATTCCTTGTCGGGTAAGTTCCGACCTGCACGAATGGCGTAATGACTTCCCCGCTGTCTCCAACGTCAGCTCAGTGAAATTGAAGTCCCCGTGAAGATGCGGGGTTCCTGCGGTCAGACGGAAAGACCCCGTGCACCTTTACTATAACTTTGCGTTGGCATTCGTTAAGTCATGTGTAGGATAGGTGGTAGGCTTGGAAGCATGGGCGCCAGCTCGTGTGGAGCCACCCTTGAAATACCACCCTTGACTTCATGGATGTCTAACCGCGCTCCGTCATCCGGGGCCGGGACAACGCATGGCGGGTAGTTTGACTGGGGCGGTCGCCTCCCAAAGAGTAACGGAGGCGCGCAATGGTTGGCTCAGACCGGTCGGAAATCGGTCGCGAGAGTGCAATGGCATAAGCCAGCCTGACTGCGAGACCAACAAGTCGAGCAGAGACGAAAGTCGGTCATAGTGATCCGGTGGTCCCGCGTGGGTGGGCCATCGCTCAACGGATAAAAGGTACGCCGGGGATAACAGGCTGATACTCCCCAAGAGTCCATATCGACGGGAGTGTTTGGCACCTCGATGTCGGCTCATCACATCCTGGGGCTGGAGAAGGTCCCAAGGGTTCGGCTGTTCGCCGATTAAAGTGGTACGTGAGCTGGGTTCAAAACGTCGTGAGACAGTTTGGTCCCTATCTGCCGTGGGTGTTGGAGAATTGAGAGGATTTGCCCCTAGTACGAGAGGACCGGGGTGAACGTATCTCTGGTGGACCTGTTGTGGCGCCAGCCGCAGTGCAGGGTAGCTATATACGGAATGGATAACCGCTGAAGGCATCTAAGCGGGAAACCAGCCTCAAAACAAGTTCTCCCTGAAGAGCCGTGGAAGACCACCACGTCGATAGGCCGGATGTGGACGCGCAGCAATGCGTGAAGCTGACCGGTACTAATCGCTCGTTCGACTTGATTGCTCTCGTCGCCAAGGCGCGAGATGAGAGGACAGACGACGGAGATCGGAGGACGGATAGTCTCTTGGTCTCCGTCTCTCTCCTCAAAAAGACCAGTTTTGCTTCGTTCAGACGACAGACGTCAGAGAACAGACCAGAGAACAAAGCGTTCCGTCCTCCGTTCTCTGCCCTCCGTCCTCCGATCCCCGTCCTCCGTTTTTTGCCGGCCTGGTGGCTCTTGCAAGGTGACAAAGACCCGATCCCATCCCGAACTCGGCCGTCAAACGCCTTAGCGCCGATGGTACTCTGTCTCAAGACATGGGAGAGTAGGCCGTCGCCAGGCCTGCAAAGAACGGACGACGGACGGCGGAGAAGAGAACAGACCACGGAGAACAGAGGACGGAAAGTCCTCGAGGTCTCCCTGTACGTCGCTGAAATCCTCTTCACAACCATCGTCAACGCTCCCTCGCCCCAAAAGCGGGGGGAGCGAACGATCGCGGAGCTCGGAACGCCGGACCGTGGGACAGCACGCAACTGTTCTTCCGTCCCGCGCTCCCGGCCTCCGATCGGCGCGGGGTGGAGCAGCCCGGTAGCTCGTCAGGCTCATAACCTGAAGGCCGCAGGTTCAAATCCTGCCCCCGCAACCAAATTTAAGCCCGTTAGATCAGAGTGTTCGCTCTGCCCTAACGGGCTTTTTCATGCGGGTCGATTTCTATGTCGTCAGCAATGGACCACCGTGGGAGACTGCAAAGTGATACGTCATGAGATGAAACCGATCGTCTTGGTCATGATCTTGAATCTCCTGTTGTTCTCCCAGCCTTTTAGCGTGCTCTTTGGTCCCTCCCATGCTTTGGCTGATGAAGACGCCGGCCAATCGACGACGGGCGCCGATTCTGCAACCGCCAGCGACATTCCCATGGTGACACGTCGCAAGCTTGTGCATGATCTCAGCAGCGGTTACCTCGTGTTCATCGATCGAATTCAGGTGGATCTCAAAGTCACCGCGGAGCAGAAACGAAAGCTGGATCAATACCTCGGCAAGCTGCTGCCGGATGCTATGCGGATGTTGCAAAGGATCAAGGAACTGACTCCCGCGGATCGAGAGGCATATGATCAAAACCTCCACGACGCGATGGCGCCGGTGCTGCAGGAAGTCCTGAACGAGAGTCAGCGCACGCGGTTGAGCCAATTGGAGCGGCAACGCGAGGGGCTTTTTGGGCATAGGTTGTATTTGGACGACCTCAAGGTGACGGACGCGCAACGCACTCAATTCTTGGTGGAGGTGCGGCAAACAAGGAAAAAAATTCAGGATTTAATGGGTGAAATTCACAATCCCGCTGATGCGGACGAGGTCCGTTCCAAAGCGTTGCAGGCTCGCAAGGAACTCGAAGAGAGACTGGAGTTCTCTGCTCACCGATGATCAGAAAAAGAAATGGAAAGAAATGGTGGGCGAGCCGATTGACCCGGATGCCTTATTCGGTCAAGCGTCGCGTTAGGCGGTTCACCGCGTCCTTTTGACGTCAAGCCTCACAATATTTGACCTTTGGAGCAGGAACAGCGATTGGCTGCACCGCAGCTTCCCTTCAACCGGCCGACCGTCATCGTGAGCGCGCATGACTGAACAAAGCGGACGAATGCGCGCCGTGATCGCGGTCCGGCCGGGCGGCCCGGATGTGCTTGAAGTCCAGATGATCCCGCGGCCCGTTCCGCGCGAAGGCGAGATTCTGATCAAAGTCGAAGCCGCGGGCGTCAATCGGCCCGATGTGCTGCAGCGTCAGGGGAACTATGCGCCGCCGCCCGGCGCGAGCCCGGTGCTTGGCCTCGAGGTCGCGGGAGAGATCGTCGAGCTTGGGCCCAGCGCCAACGCCCTCCGCCTTCACGCCGCAGGCGCGCGCGTGACGGCGCTCGTTCCCGGCGGCGGATATGCCGAGTTTTGCGTCGCACATGAGAGCAACGCCTTGCCCATCCCTGCCGGCCTTACCGCGATCGAGGCCGCGGCGATCCCGGAGACCTACTTCACCGTCTGGACGAATGTCTTCGAGCGCGGCGCGCTGAAAACCGGCGAGACCTTGCTGGTCCATGGCGGAACGTCGGGCATCGGCACGACCGCGATTGCGCTTGCGAAGGCGTTCGGCGCGCGCGTCATCGCCACAGCTGGATCCGACGAGAAAGCCGCGCATTGCGAGCGGCTCGGCGCCGATCTCGGCGTCAATTACCGCAAAGACGATTTCGTCGCGCGGACCCTCGCCATGACCGAAGGCAAGGGCGCCGACGTCATTCTCGATATGGTCGGCGGCGACTACGTCGAGCGCAACTATGCGGCGGCGGCGATCAATGGCCGGATCGTCCAGATCGCTTTTCTCCGCGGCCAGAAGCCGACCATCAACCTGCACCCTCTGATGCAGAAGCGGCTCATCCACACCGGTTCGACCCTTCGCCCCCGGTCGCCGGCGGAAAAAGCGGTCATCGCCGAGGCGCTTCGGGCCAAAGTGTGGCCGCTCATCGAAGCCGGCCGCTGCCGACCGGTGATCGATTCCGTTTTCCCGCTCGCCGAGGCGTCGAAGGCGCACATGCGGATCGACAACGCCGCGCATATCGGCAAGATCGTGCTCACGACGTGAGCGCATCGACGCTGAATGAACATTCGCAGGACGCAAAGCTCGATAAGCTTGAAAAGCGCCGGCCGACGCCTCATCTTCAACTTGCGCAAGGCCCGAATCGATCCCGCGCGGAGAGGAACGCGACGCTGACCCTCACCTCTTACCCCCGTGCGGTTCCTGAGGACCGCGCTCCGGCCGCAACAGGCAACCCGCCGGCGGCCGAAATTCTGTCGCAAACCATCGTTGAAGGACTTGAGGACGCCAAGGCGGTAGACATCGTCTCGATCGAGCTCGCCGGAAAGACTACGCTCGCCGATCGGATGATCATCGCCTCCGGCCGTTCCAGCGTACACGTCGGCGCGATCGCCGACCGGGTCGTCAAGGCCTGTCGCGACGCCGGCTTCCCCTCGCCTAAGGTCGAGGGCATGCCGCTTTGCGATTGGGTGCTCCTCGACGCCCGCGACGCCATCGTCCATATCTTCCGTCCGGACGTCCGCCATTTCTACAATCTTGAAAAGATGTGGAGCGCGGACCGGCCCGGGGAGACGAGCAAGAGCTGAGGCGATGCGCCTCATGCTGATTTGCGTCGGCCGCCTGAAGGCGGGACCGGAGCGGGCGTTGTTCGAACGTTACTTCAAACGGCTGACCGAAGGCGCCCGCAGCGTCGGCATCGCCGGCGTCGATCTCCGCGAGATCGGCGAATCCGGGGCGCAAAGCGCCAATGAGCGGCGCGCGAAGGAAGCGGGGGCGATCTTGGCCTCAGTTCCGGCGAAGGGAGTCCTGGTGCTGCTCGACGAGCGGGGAGCCTCGCCGACCAGCGAGGAATGGGCGGCGGACATCGCCCGCATCCGCGACGATGCGCGGGCGGCTTACGCAGTCGCCATCGGCGGACCGGACGGGCTCGACGCGTCGCTCGGCTCCGCCGCCCATCGCATCGTGAGCTTCGGCGCGATGACCTGGCCGCACCAGCTCGTCCGGATCATGGCGGCCGAGCAGCTCTACCGCGCGGTGACCATTCTTGCCGGTCACCCCTATCATCGCGGATGAGCGCCGCGATATTGGCTAGATTTCGTGATCCTTGCGCGCCCATGTCGCAACGCCGAATCCGGATCGGACAAAGAGCAGCAGCGGTCGCCGTCCTTGTCGCGTCGTTCATCGTATGCGGGCGATCGTTCGCCGAAACGGCGGTCCCGCCGCCGGCGCCGCAACAGGAACGAGCGGAGAAGGAAATCGAGCTGCGCGGCGTTGAGGACACCATTCGCGCATCCGAGGACCAGAGGCGCAGCATCGAATCGGAGATCGATTCGATTCGCGCCGACCGCGCGCGCCTTTCCGCCGCGCTGATCGAAACCACCGGGACGGTCCAGGAGACCGAGCGCGGCATCGCTGCGGCAAATGAGAGGGTGGCGAGCCTGAACGCATCGGCCGATGACCTCGCGCGCTCGCTCGAGCGCCGACGCGACGCAATCGCGGACGTGCTCGCGGCGCTCCAGCGGATGGGCAGCGATCCTCCGCCCGCGATCCTGGTCAAGCCCCATGACATGTCCGAGGCGGTGCAGGCGGCGACGATCTTGAGTTCGGTGATCCCGGAGCTGAAGTCGGCGGTCGAAGCGGCGAGCCGGGACCTCGACGCCCTGTCGAAGACCAAAGACTCGATTGCGCAGGAGCGCGACGATCTCGCAAAGAAGGGCGCCGGGCTCGCGGTCCAGAAGATGCGTCTCTCGGCGCTGATCGACGCGCGACAGAAGTCGCTGTCTTCGGCGCAAGACGCGCTCGGCTCGCAGCAGCAGCGCGCGGCCGAACTCGCCAAACAGGCGACATCGCTCAAGGATCTTCTCGCCAGGATCGACAGCGAAAATGCCGCGCGCAAGGCGGCGGACGCCGCCGCGGCGGCGGCGATCGCTGCCCGGGCTGAGGCCTCGCGCGGCGCGGATCCGGCCCGCCTGAAGCCGGAGACCGCCTTCGGGGAAGCCAGGGGACGGGTCCCGCTCCCGGCCGTTGGGGCCATCCTCAAGACCTTCGGATCCCCGGATGGGCTTGGGGGGACTGAACGAGGGGTCTCTTTGGCGACGCCCGCCGGCGCCACCGTTTCCGCGCCCGCCGACGGCGAGGTGCTGTTTTCCGGACAATACCGGACTTACGGGCAACTCTTGATCATCGACGCGGGTGGAGGATATTATGTCTTGCTTGCCGGAATGGATCGAATCAATGTTGCGTCCGGCGAGTTCGTTCTGGCAGGAGAGCCCGTCGGCGCGATGGGCGACGGGTCAGCCCGCATGGCGGCCGCCGCGGCAGTTGGCGCCGCGAAGCCTGTTCTCTATATCGAGTTGCGCAAGGACGGAACGGCGATCGATCCGGGGCCGTGGTGGGCGAAGGCAGACATCGAAAAGGCACGCGGATGAATCGTAAGGCTCGTTATCTCGGACTTGGCGTCGTTTTGGGAGCGGCGGCGACCGCTGCTGCGCCGCAGGCGCTGCTTTTTGTCAGCCCAGCGGCCTACGCCGCGGCGGCGGACACTTACCGGCAACTTAACCTGTTTGGCGACGTGTTTGACAAGATTCGCAACGATTACGTCGAGAAACCAGACGAATCCAAGCTGATCGGGGCGGCTATCAACGGCATGCTCGCGGCGCTCGACCCTCATTCGAGCTACATGGACGCCAAGGCGTTCCGCGACATGCAGGTGCAGACCAAGGGCGAGTTCGGCGGCCTCGGCATCGAGGTGACGCAGGAGGACGGCCTCATCAAGGTGGTGACGCCGATCGACGACACTCCCGCCGCCAAGGCGGGCGTGATGTCCGGCGACATCATCACGGCGATCGACGAGGACTCGACGCAAGGGCTCACACTCGATCAGGCGGTCGAGAAGATGCGAGGCGCAATCAATTCGCCCGTCAAGCTCAAGATCATGCGCGGGGCCAAGAAGGAGACCAAGGACCTCACCATTGTCCGCGAACTCATCAAGGTTCAGTCCGTGCGTTCGCACGTCGAAGACGGCGACATCGCCTATATCCGCATCACTCAGTTCACCGAGCAGACTGCGGAAGGCCTCAAGGCCGCGATGGACAAGCTCCACAGCGAAATTCCGGCCGACAAGTTCAAGGGCTATATCCTCGATCTGCGCAACAATCCGGGCGGGTTGCTCGATCAATCGATCGACGTCGTCAACGCCTTCATCGACAAGGGGGAGATTGTCTCGACCCGCGGTCGCACGCCCGACGAGACCCAGCGTTTCGACGCCCGGCCGGGGAGCGATCTGTCCGCCGGCAAGCCGCTCGTCGTTCTCATCAACGGCGGTTCGGCGTCAGCCTCGGAGATCGTTTCCGGCGCCTTGCAGGATCACAAGCGCGCGACGCTGATCGGTACGCGGTCGTTCGGCAAGGGCTCGGTGCAGACCATCATGCCGCTCGGTCAGGATGGGGCGCTTCGCCTGACGACCGCTCGCTACTACACGCCGTCCGGCCGATCGATCCAGGCCAAGGGCATCGAGCCCGACATCAAGGTGCTCGAGGACGTGCCCGAGGATCTCAAGGGCAAGGACGACATGAAGGGCGAAGCTTCGCTCAAAGGCCATCTTGCCAACGGCGACGAGGATACGTCAGGATCCCAGGCCTACGTCCCGCCGGACGAAAAGGACGATAAGCAGCTGGTGGCCGCGATCGACCTCTTGCACGGCGTGAAGCATCCCGAGACGGCGGCCGCCGTCAAGGCCGACGCGGCGCCGACGAAGACCGATGCCCCCGCGACGACCTCTGCCTCCCCGGCCGATCCCGCTCAGCCGGGCGCGGCCAAGCCGAACTGAACGAGCCGGACAACGGGCAAGGAGCCAAGCGCCGTCGATGACGAGAGGTCTTACCTATCTGGCGTATGGAATTGTGGCTGGCGTCCTGCTTGGCGGCGCCTCGCAAGAGGCGCTGCGCGCCGCCGGGACAGGCGCCAGCGAGAGACTGGCCGTTTTTGCCGAGGTGTTCAACAAAGTCCGCGACGCTTATGTCGAGAAGCCGGACGACGAGAAGATGATCAAGTCTGCGATCGACGGGATGCTCGCCTCGCTCGATCCGCATTCGAACTATTTTGATCCCAAAGCGTTGCAGGATTTTCAATCGAGCATGAAAGGCGAGGAATTCGGCGGCCTCGGCCTTGAGGTCATGATGGAGGACGGCCTCGTCAAGGTCGTGAGCCCGATCGACGATACGCCCGCGGCGCGCGCCGGCCTGATGTCGGGCGATCTGGTCACGCGCATTGACGATTCCGAGGTCAAGGGCCTGACCCTGAAGGAGGCGGTCGACCGCATGCGCGGCCCGGCCAGATCGAGCGTGAAGCTGACGGTTGAGCGCGGATCGAACAAGGACTTGAAAGAGTTCACCATCGTTCGCGAGATCATTCACGTGCAGTCCGTGCGCTCGCACATCGAGAGCGGCGATATCGGCTATATCCGGATCACCCAATTCAATCAGGAGGCCTACGACGGGCTGCGCAAAGCTTTCGATCGGTTCCACGCCGACTCCGGGTCGAATTTGAAGGGCTATATCCTCGATCTGCGCAACAATCCCGGCGGGCTCCTCAATCAGGCGGTCGAGGTCACCAACGCTTTTGTCGACGGCGGCGACATCGTCTCGACCCGCGGCAGAAATGCCGATCAGGGGCAACATTACAGCGCCCGGCCCGGGGTCGATCTGGCGCAGCAGAAGCCGGTCGTCGTGCTGATCAACGGCGGCTCGGCTTCCGCGTCGGAAATCGTCTCGGGCGCACTGCAGGATTTGAAGCGCGCGACCCTTGTCGGCACCCGCACGTTCGGCAAGGGCTCGGTGCAGACCATCCTCCCGCTCGGCGAGAACGGCGCGCTCAAGCTGACGACGGCGCGCTACTACACGCCGTCCGGCCGATCGATCCAGGCCAAAGGCATCGAACCGGACATTAGGGTGCTCGAGAACATCCCGGACGATCTGAAGGGCAAGGTCTCCAGCATGGGCGAAGCCTCGCTCGCCGGCCATCTGAAGAATATCGGCGAGGAGGAGAAAGGCTCGGACGCCTATGTGCCCCCAGACCGCGGACAAGGACACCCAATTGGAGGCCGCTGTCGAATTGCTGCACGGCGCGAAGCCGGAAACGCTGAGGAGCCCCGATACAGCCTCGACGAAGAGTCCCGATACCGCAACGACTTCCCAATGAGCATGATCCGATGGCTGCTTGTTGCGGCGCTGGCGGCGACGCCCTCGCTCGCCGCGGCGCAGGAGGGGACAGGCTGCGGCGGGTTCAACTGGCCGCTCGACCGTGAGCGCACGGAATTGCTGCGCGCGGACAAGCCGGCGCTCGCCAATGGGGGCGCGCTCGCCTATGGCGTCGCGACGACTCTGAAGCTCTCGCCGCTGTCCGAAGCCGGATTGCCGGCGGCGCCCGAGCGCGCCCCGAAGGCGCCGCAGTCCTTCGCGGGACATTTCGCCCTCGCCGCTCCGGCGAAGCCGGGAACTTATAAGATTACGATCGCGTCGCCGGCTTGGATCGATCTCATCGACGGCGGCGGCTACCTGCATCCGGTCGCTTTCACCGGCGCTACCGCCTGCGAGGGGGCGCGCAAGAGCGTCAAGTTCGACCTGCCGGCCCGGCCCCTGACGATTCAGTTCAGCGGAGTCAAGGACAGCGAGCTGTCGGTCATCATCTCATCCGATCCCTGATCAATGGCGGAAATGCCGCATTGCGGTGAACACCATGGCGACGCCCGCTTGGTCCGCGGCAGCGATGACTTCCGCGTCGCGAACCGAACCGCCGGGCTGGATGACCGCGGTCGCGCCTGCCTCAATCGCCGATATGAGTCCGTCGGCAAAGGGGAAAAAGGCGTCGGAGGCGACGACTGACCCCCGGGTGCGCGGCTCGGCCCAGCCGGCCGCCGCCGCTGCCTCCTCCGCTTTCACCGCCGCGACCCGGGCCGCGTCGACCCGCGACATCTGTCCGGCGCCGATGCCTGCGGTCGCGCCATCCTTCGCATAGACGATGGCGTTCGACTTCACATGTTTGGCGACGCGCCAGGCGAACCTGAGGTCGGCCATCTCGCTTAAGCTCGGGGCGCGCTTGGTCACCACCTTGAGAGCCTGTTCGTCGAGCGCGCCGCTGTCGCGGTCCTGAACCAGGAGGCCGCCCGCGACCGAGCGAACAGAGAGCGTCCGCGCGCGCGGGTCTGGAAGCGCGCCGGCGATAAGCAGCCTGAGGTTTTTTTTCGATGCGACAATCGCCAGCGCTTCCTCGTCAGCCTCCGGCGCAATGATCACCTCGGTGAAGATCTCGACGATTTTCAATGCCGCCGCGGCGTCGAGCCGGCGGTTGAGCGCAACGACGCCGCCGAACGCGGAGACCGGATCGCAGGCAAGCGCATTTTCGTAGGCCTCGAGCAGCGTCTTGCCGATCGCGACGCCGCATGGGTTGGCGTGCTTGATGATCGCGACCGCTGCGCTCTCGCCGGGATCGAATTCGGCCACCAGCTCGTAGGCCGCATCGGTGTCGTTGAGGTTGTTATAGGACAGCTCCTTGCCCTGGACCTGCCGGGCGGTCGCTGCGCCGGCGCGCGTGTCTGGGGTCAGGTAGAGCGCCGCGCGCTGATGCGGATTTTCGCCGTAGCGCAATGTCCCGAAGCTTGCGTGCAGAACGCCGCCAAAGGCCCGCCACTTCGGCGCGGCCTCGCCGGCTTCCTCGGCGAGCCAGTTGGAAATCGCCGCGTCATAGGCCGCGGTGCGCGCGAACGCCTTCTGCGCCATTTTGCGGCGGAAGCCGAGGCTGGTCGCTCCTCCGTTACCCTCAAGCTCGTCGATGAGCGCGGGGTAATCGTCGACATCGACGATCGACCGCGACGTCGTCATGGTTCTTGGCCGCGCCGCGGATCATCGCCGGGCCGCCGATGTCGATGTTCTCGATTCTGTCTTCGAAGCTCGCGCCGCGGCGAAGCGTCTCCTCGAATGGATAGAGGTTGACGATCAGAAGGTCGATCGGCGCAATGTTGTTGGCGATCATCGCCGCCTGATGAGCCGGCTCCGCGCGGATCGCGAGCAGGCCGCCGTGCACCAGCGGATGCAGGGTCTTGACCCGCCCGTCCATCATCTCGGGGTAGCCGGTGATTTGGGCGACGTCGATGACCGGAATTCCGGCCGCGCTCAACGCCGCTGCGGTCCCGCCGGTCGAGACCAGTTCCACGCCGTAGGCGGTCAGGGCGCGCGCGAGCTCGACGAGCCCCGTCTTGTCAGAGACGGAAATGAGCGCCCGCCCGACCTTGAGGATATCCGTGGCCATTCGCGTCCCCCAGCCGCTTGCGCCGATGATTTGCTGCGGCGCAATAGCACGGTTCTATGCGGCTTGGAACGTTCGCTCCGGGCCATTTTGGCGAACGCTGGATGCGTCCTCGCGATATGGTATTGTCGATGGTGCGGAGGACGGGCGCCTCGCACGCCCGAATCCGGATCGGGCCTCGTCATCCGCCGTGCCGGGGGGCCGTCGTTCATAGTCACGATTTATTGATGACGCACAGGCGCATTTTTCGATGGAAGCTCACAATGTCGAGCGCCGCCTCGCGCGCGATCCTCGCCGCCGACGTGGTCGGCTACAGCCGGCTCATGGAAGTCGACGAGGCGGGAAGCTCGCCCGGCTGAAAACGGTTCGGCTGGAGCTCATCGATCCGGCGATCGCCAAGTGCAAGGGCCGGATCATCAAGACGACCGGCGACGGCCTGCTGGTCGAATTCCAGAGCGTCACCGAGGCGGTGCGCTGCGCAGTCGATTTCCAGGAGCGGATGGTCGCGGCGAAACCGGGACATGCCGGCGTCGCGCGCGCTGCTCTATCGCATCGGCATCAATCTCGGCGACGTGATCGTCGAGGACGGCGACATCTTCGGCGACGGCGTCAATGTCGCGGCGCGGCTCGAGACCATCGCCGAGCCCGGCGGCATCTGCATCTCGGCGGCGGTGCGCGACCAGGTCGGCGACCGGCTCGGACGTCGAGTACGGCGATCTTGGCGAACAGCAGGTCAAGAACATCAGCGCGCCGATCCGCGCCTATCAAGGTCCTGCGACGCGGCAGGTCGACGGAGACGGCGAGGATTCGGCGGCGGACCATCGCGCCGCTCCAGGCGAGCGCCAAGCGGCCGTCGATCGCGGTTCTGCCGTTCGTCAACATGAGCGGCGACCCGGAGCAGGAGTTTTTCGCCGACGGGCTGACCGAGGACATCATCACCGAACTCTCGCGTTTCCGCCAGATTCTGGTGATCTCGCGCAACGCCGTCTTCGTCCACAAGGGCAAGCCGATCAAGGCCCAGCAGATCGCCCACGAATTCGGCGTCGACTACATCGCCGAAGGAAGCGTGCGAAAGGCGGCCGATCGAGTCAGGGTCACGGTCCAGCTCATCGACGGCGAAACCGAGACGCATCATCTGGGCGGAACGCTACGATCGCAAGCTCGAGGACATTTTCGCCATCCAGGACGAAGTCACCGCGTCCATCGCCTCGACCCTGTTCGGCCGGGTCGAGGCGGCGAGGCATGACCGCGTCCAAGCGAAAGACGACCGCGAACATGGCGGCGTATGAATGCGTGCTGACTGGCAAGGTCCTGCACCATCGGTCGAAGCGCGAGGCCAACGCCGAAGCGCTGCGCGCGCTCGACCGGGCGATCGAACTCGATCCGAATTACGCGCATGCCCACGCCTGGAAGGCCTGCGTCACCGGCCAGGCATGGCTGCATGGCTGGTGCGAGGATCAGCGCGCCTTCGAGCAGCAGATCGTGCAGCGAATTGCAAATCGCGCTTGCGCTCGACGACAACGACGCCGACGTGCATCGGATTCTCGCCGCCCTCAACCTCAACTTCAACGAGCATGACAAGGCGGTCTATCACCAGGAGCGCGCCCTCTCCCTCAATCCGAACAGCGATCTCATCGTCGTGCAGCAGGGGGAGGTGCTGACCTGGCTCGGGCGACCCGAAGAGGGGATCGATGGGTGCGCCGGGCGATGCGGCTCAACCCTTATCATCCGGAGCGTTTTTGGGCTCATCTCGGCCGGGCGCAATACGGCGGCCCGCGCCCATGCCGACGCGATCGCCTCGTTCAGCAAGCTGACCGCGCCGGACCATACCCATCATGCCTGGCTTGCGGCGGCGGCGGCGCGAGCTCGGCGACCGCATCGCCGCGGCCGCGCACGCCCGCGAGGTCATCGAGCGGGCGCCGGAATTCACCGTGCGGGCCTTTCTGGGACGCTTCACTATCGCCAGCCCGCCGAAGCCGAGCGCCTGCGCGAAGGCCTGATCAAGGCCGGGCTGCCGGAATAGGCTTGTCGAGCGTTCCTGATGGTCGGACCGGCGAGCAGCGTGGTCAATGAAGCCCAGTCCGCGTTCGACCGGATGCGGCCTCCCCTGATCGCGCGCTGGGCGTCGTCCCCGGTGGACGTCTGACGCGCTGCAGCTAGGGGCGGCGCTGACGCTTTGCGCGCTGGTCAGGCGGACACGGAAAAGTGTCCGCTCAATCACATCGCCTGAAACCTGGCGCATTGTCCGGACGCCGAGCGGTTCTTATCTCGTAATCATAGGCTCCGAATTGACAAGTTCGAGGATCAAAAGGCCGCCTGATCGTTGAACTGTCGAATATGGGTCGGCGCTCGAGTGTTGTTGGTCTTATGTGGCTGCGCCGTCATGAGCCGCCGCTCGTCCGTACCGCTCGAATTGAAGGAAAAGATCGATGTTCAAAACCATTGCGCTCATCGGCCTCGCCGCCGCTCTCGCCGCCTCGTGCCTGCGGCGGCGCTCGCCCAGCAGGGCACGTCATCGTCCTACGGCAGCGTCGGCTGGGGGCCGCAGATTCCCACCCAGTCGCTCACGCCGAAGGACCGGGCCTGGAATCACGACAATCAGGCCAAGTACCAGGCCGAAGCGGGCTCCGAATGGCTCCGCGAACACGGGAAGAGTCCGTTTCCCTTCTTCTGACGAGACCAGCGCTTCCCGTCGCGTTATCCCGCCTTTGCTAGCCGAGCGGCGAAGAAGCCGTCGAGCCCGGAGCGTCGCGGGTCGTCGCTCCACAGATGGCAGGGTAGCGTGCGTAAGTCTCCGGCGGCGTGAGGCACTCGGCGAGACCGCCGACCTCGCGAGCCCGATGGGCGACCGGCGGACGTCGGGGTTGCGCCGCAAGACGGCGGCGATCTGGGCTTCGCCCTCCTCCGGCTCGAGCGAGCAGGCGCAGTAGACGATCGTCCCGCCGGCCCGGGTCAGCGCGATCGCCTTGTCGAGGAGTTGGGTCTGCAGCTTGATCAGCGCGGCGATGTCGCCGGCGCGCTTGATCCAGGCGACGTCTGGGTGGCGGCGGATGGTGCCGGTCGCGCTGCAGGGCGCGTCGATCAGAGCGGCGTCGAACGGCGGCGCTTCGTTAGCGAGCGCGTCGGCGACGACGATCTCGGGGCGCAGCCGCAAGCGCTCGAAATTGGCGGCGAGGAGTTTCAGCCGTTCGGCCGAGCGGTCGACCGTCGTCACCTCAGCCCCCGCCGCCGCGAGCTGGGCGCTCTTTCCCCCGGCGCGGCGCAAAGATCGACAATGCGCATGGCCGGGCCGGGCCGCCGATCAGTCGCGCCGGGAGGGCGGCGGCGGCGTCCTGCACCCACCATTCCCCGTCGGCGTAGCCTTCGAGTTCGGGGATGGCTTGATGGGTGTCGAGTCGCACAGAGCCGGTCGGCAGCACGATGCCGCCGAGCCGTCCGGCCCAGCCGGCGGGATCGCTCTTGACGGTGAGGTCGAGCGTCGGCTCGAAGCGGTGCGCGCCGGCGATGGCGCGCGCCGTCGTTTCGCCGTAGGTCGCGATCCAGCGCGCCGCGAGCCACGCGGGCGTATCGTCCCGGAGCGGATCGGAGCCCGCCAGAAAATCGTTCGCGGTCACGGGCGACCGCACGCAGCACCGCATTGGCGACCGCCGCAAACGGCGCGCTCGCAGCGTCGGCCCGAACAGCCTTGACCGCGAGATCGACCGCGGCGTGATCGGGGATGTCGAGAAACAGGATTTGCGCCGCGCCGACGTTCGGGACCATTCCAGCCTCCCGCCGCGCCGCGGCAGGCCTTTGTCCAGCCGCTGCGCCAGCGCCTTGCGGATCGTGCCAAGCCGGCGGAGCGCAACCGTGGCGATCGAGCGCGCCAGCGCACGGTCGCGGGAGTCGAGGCCGACGGCGCGCAGCGAAAGATCGGCGGCGAAGCGTTCATCGAGGGGACGCGAAAGCGTCAGCGCTTCGCTGACGGCGCGCGCCGCGGCGATGCGCGCCGTCAGCCCGGGGGCGCGGGCTCTGGCGCTTCCGGCCTCTGCGATCGTCCGGCGTTGAATCGTGGTCTGTCGAGCCAATCGAGCCTCATCGCGAATGCGGCGTTTGCCGTCCGCCCGGCCAAGCTTATACGCGAAACCCGCCGCTGGCTTGCGGCGCGCTCAACCATCGCGCAGAGAGGCGAGTCGACATTTTCTTGCGAAATCGAAAGATCTCCATAAAATCTTCAGATGACCGATGAAGCAAGCGAGCTTGTGAATCCGGCGGTTCCCAGGCCGGAGGCTGTCGACGGGGCGAAGGAATTTGCCCGCTGCGGCGCAAAGGGCGCTTGCGGAGGCTGAAGCGCGCCGGGTTCAGGCTGCGAAGGCGAGCGGCACGAGAGTCGACGGGCGGGGCGGCCTCGACCCGGTCCGCTACGGGGACTGGGAGGTGAAGGGTCTGGCCAGCGATTTTTAAGGACGAGCGCCGGCGCGCCTTCTGGCTGTCGCAGAGTAAGGGTCCCAGATTTTGCGAGCGCCCAGTGCGTGCGGCGACTTTAGATGGGAGCCCCGCTGCCACGACAACGAGCGAAACCGGGTTTGTCACTTGCCCTTGCAGATCAGCGTAACCCATTGAAAAGACCCAATTCGGAGAAGGACATCTATTGGATTTTCTTGGGGCTGGCTTGGCGAAATTTGGGTTGAGCTTGGGTAAGGCGCGCGGATTCCGCCGTCCGACTCGAGTGGACATGTGTTTCACCGGGTCATCACAACCGGGGCGCCGACCACGACCCGGTCGAATAGGTCGATCACGTCTTCATTGTACATACGGATGCAGCCATAAGACGCTGCTGAGCCGATCGAGGCGCGCATCGTCTGGGTCGTCCCGTGAATCGCGATCTCATCCCGGTCAAGCAGGATCGCGCGCGCCCCCATCGGGTTTGAGGGCGAGCCGCCCGGGATGACCGGCGGCAGTTCCGGGTGGTCGCGTCTTACGGACTCCGGCGGCGACCAGGCGGGCTCAACGTACTTGGCCGCGATATGGGCAAGGCCGCTCCACTCCTTGCCGTGCTTGGCGACGGCGACAGGATAAGCGACCGCAGTGCGGGGATCGACGATCAGGTAGAGCCGTCTCGCGCTCTGGCTGATGAGGATTGCGCCGGGCGGATAGCCGGATTGGTAGCCGATCGGCTGACCCGCCGCGGCCGGCGCGGTCTGGAGGACGCAGATAAGGCTCAGACCCGCTGCGGCGCCCGCGATCAAGGCTTTCGCTCGCGCCATCTCCGGCTCGTCTCCGGGTTCGCGGACGATACCCTATCATCGACGCCACCCGAAGGCGCTGTGGCGTGCGCGCCGCCTCAGGGCGAACCGCGTTCAGTGCGCCGGGCGCCGCGCCCCATTGGGGTTCGCCACCTGGCGGCCTCCTCGATCCCAGCGATGAAATTGCGGATGCGCGGCGCAATCTCGTCCGAAAGCGCGAGCCGTTGAACACCCCGTAATGGCCGACGCCCATCGCGAGAAAGTGCTCCTTCCTCGCCTCGGGGATATTCACGCAGAGTTCGTGTGCGGCATAGGTCTGGCCGACGCCGGAAATATCGTCTTTCTCGCCTTCGACAGTGAAGAGGCCGCATTTGCGGATCGCTTTCGGATCGACCAATTGCCGCGATGCGTCATCTCGCCTTTTGGCAGCGCATGGCGCACAAACACAGTTTCGATCGTCTGCATGTAGTATTCGGCCGCCAAGTCCATCACCGCCATATATTCGTCATAGAACTCGCGATGCTTTTCGGCCGAATCGCCGTCGCCCGCGACCAAATGATTGAACATTTCGAGATGAGCGTTGACATGGCGGTTGATGTTCATCGCCATGAAGCCCGAGAGCTGGAGAAAGCCGGGATAGACCTCGCGGCCGAAGCCCGGATAGGGGAACGGCACGGTCTGCAGGCAGTTGCGGCGGAACCACTCGACGCCGCGCTTTTCGGCCAGGGTGTTGACGTCGGTCGGGCTGCGGCGCGTGTCCACCGGGCCGCCCATCAGGGTCATGCTGGCCGGCATGGCGGGGATCGCCGCTCGGCCTCCATCAGCGCAACCGCCGCCAGCAACGGCACGGACGGCTGGCACACCGCGATGGCGTGGACGCCCGGGCCGAGATAGGCGAAAATCTCGCGCAGATAGACGATGTAATCGTCGAGATCGAAGGAGCCGAGCAACGAGCGGCACCATGCGCGCGTCCGCCCAATCGGTGATATAGACGTCGAAATCGGGCAGAAACGCCTCAACGGTGCCCCGTAGCAGCGTTGCGTAATGGCCGGACATCGGCGCGACGAGCAAAAGTTTCGGCTGGCGCTGACCGGCCGCGAAACCGGGACGCGCGAAGCGCAGAAGACTGCAGAAGGGCTTCGCCCAGACAACCTCTTCGAGGACGGCGGGAGACGACGCCGTCGACTTCGATCTTGCTCAAGTCCAAAAGTCGGTTTGCCGTAGCGGCGCGTGATGCGCTCGAACAATTCGGCGCCCGCCGAGACATTCTTGCCGAACGGCATGTTAGCGAGCGGGTTGCACGGATTGCGGAACTGGAATGACGCCGCGTCGGACACCGCGCGCGCAGGGGCGAGGGCGGCATGGGCCATCTCATAGAGCTGGTAGGGATAGCTTGGAGACATCAAATTGACCAAAAGCCACGCCGGCTACGGATAACCTAGCATGTCAGATTATCGTTCGCATACGAACATATCAATCAGCCTAAAGGATAAGCGGGGACGCCCTGTAAGCGATCACGTGAGACGGGCCGACCCCGCCGACAGCCCGATCTCAAGAGCCCGCCAAGCACAACTTCATCGTTTCTAATCAATACAATACAATGCAGCCTCATGAAGTTCCGCAGAACTTTGCGAATAACAGCAGAATGTCACACGCCGAAGCGAAGTCGAGGTTACGGCGAGCGCGACCTTTGCGGAAGCGACGGCAATCCGGGCCGCCTGCGGCGCGGGAAAGCCGTAAATTCCTGTGGATATCGCTGGAAAGGCGAGGCTCTCAAGCCTGCTTGCCGCCTCGATCGCGCGCCGATAGCAGGAGGCAAGCAAGTCCGCTTCGCCCTTCGTTCCGCCCTGCCAGACCGGTCCGACAGCGTGGATCACATATCGCGCCGGCAGGTTGAATCCCGGCGTGATCCTGACCTCGCCTGTGGGGCAACCGCCAACTGCGCGGCACGCTTCAGCCAGCATGGGCCCGGCGGCGCGATGGATTGCGCCGTCCACGCCTCCACCGCCGGCCAAGTGCGAGTTGGCCGCGTTGACGATCGCATCGACGCTAAGGGTCGTGATGTCGGCGACGACGACGTCAAGCGCCGTCGCGCCGACCCGCATCAGACCTTGGCCGTACTCTTCACTTGAACTCCGGCCTCGCTCAGAATCGTAGCGAGTTCCCCCGACTGGAACATCTCGCGCGTGATGTCGCACCCGCCGACGAATTCACCTTTGATGTAAAGCTGCGGAACCGTTGGCCAATTGGCGTATTCCTTGATGCCCTGGCGAAGGTCGGGATCTTCGAGCACGTTGACCCCCACCACTGGCGCGCCGAGATAATCAAGAATCTGAATGACTTGGCCGGAGAACCCGCACTGCGGAAATTCTGGAGTGCCCTTCATGAACAGGACAACCGGATTTTCCGAGATCACTTTCTCGATTCTTTCGCGAGTATTGGGCATAGCGCTAGTCCTCATCAGAGCGGAGAGTCAAGGTCCCGCCCTTTCACCGGTCTTGATATAAAGCGCAAACTTCCCAGCCGCCAGCGGCTCAAGCGCAAAAAAAGGGATCAGCCGCCTGTCGTGTTCATGTGACGGCCGACCGCGGGCGCTGTTGCACGCGCGATGACGAAGTCGTGACCCTTGGGCTTGCGCGCGATCGCCCCCCGGATCGCCGCGACGAGCGGCGCGTCGGAGGCTGAGCGGCGTAGCGGTTCGCGCAAATCCGCCGCGTCCTCCTGGCCGAGGCACATGTAGAGCGTGCCCGTGCAGGTGACGCGGACGCGATTGCAGCTCTCGCAGAAATTATGCGTGAGCGGAGTGATGAATCCGAATGCGTCCGCCGGTTTCCGCCACATCGTAGATAGCGGGCCGGCCCCCCTGTGACGTGGGCCGACGCGGAAAGCGTCAGCGACCGCTCGAGGCCGGCGCGAAGCTCCGTCAAGGGCAGGAACTGATCGGCGCGGTCGGGCTCCATCTCGCCGAGGGGCATCACTTCGATGAAGGTGACTTCAAAGCCGCGTCCTGGCGCCCATCGGACAAGCCCCAGGGCTTCGCCATCATTGAAGCCTTTCAGGGCGACGCAGTTGATTTTGATCTCAAGCCCGGCCTTCGACGCGGCTTCGATGCCGCGGAGGACGAGGTTGAAATCGCCCCAGCGCGTGACCTGCCGAAATTTGCCCGGGTCGAGGGTGTCGAGAGAAACGTTGACGCGCTTGACGCCGCACTCGGCGAGTTCATGGGCGAACCGGGCAAAGTGGCGTGCCGTTGGTGGTCAAGGTCAACTCGTCGAGCGATCCGCTCGCCAGGTGCCGCGAAAGCCCTTGGAACAGCGACATGACGTTCCGCCTCACCAGCGGCTCCCCCCCGGTGATGCGGATTTTGCGGGCGCCGAGACCGATAAAGGCCGAACAGAGCCGGTCGAGTTCTTCCAGCGACAGCACGTCCCGCTTGGGCAGGAAGTTCATGTCTTCCGACATACAATAGACGCAGCGAAAATCGCAGCGGTCGGTAACCGACACCCGGACGTAAGCAATGGAGCGGCCGAATGGGTCGATCAATTGCGGCGCGTCGAGCGGAGCGTGAACGTTCATTTTTCAAACATAGGCGCTCCGGCGCTCGAAAAAAAGGCGCCGACCGATCGGTCGGCGCCTGAGCGGCCCGTTCAGGGCGAGCTTGTGGCGTCTAGCGCGTTACCACCACTCGGGCGCCGATCTTGCACGGCCGTAGAGGTCGATGACATCGTCGTTGGTCATCCGGATGCAACCCGACGACACTGCCTGGCCGATCGTATCGGGCTCGTTCGAGCCGTGAATTCGGTAGAGCGTGCCGGCGAGATACATCGCCCTGGCGCCGAGCGGGTTGTCGACGCCCCCTTCCATGTGCCGGGGAAGGTCCGGCCGGCGCCTCAACATCTGGGGCGGCGGGGTCCAATCCGGCCATTCGCGCTTATTGGCGATATGGGTGACGCCAGCCCAGGTGAAGCCTGGCCGCCCAACTCCGACCCCATATCGGAGCGCCTGGTGATCAGGCAGCACAAAGTAGAGACGCCGTTCCGAGGTGCGGATGACGATCGTGCCCGGCGCTTCCCTGCCGTCGAAAGGGACGGTCTCGCGCGCAATCGGCGAGGCCACCGGCTGCAGCTGCGGAATCCATAAGATTGGCGAAAACCGGCGTGCGTCCCGGCGCTCAGAAAGAGGCTCGCCCAGAGAGCGGCCCGGATCAGATAGCGACGCATGAAGTCCCCTCACAGATGCATATCGACACATGACGACGAACACCAATCACCGAGCCGACCCGGTCGACTTGGGGCGACGCGTTCGGGCAATTATGGCGCGACTTCAGACGCTGCGCAACGGATAATGGCGCCGAATGCCGGCGCACAATTAGTTGATTGCGTTAAATTGTGTTGAAGAAGTCACATCGAAGCTGATTGCGGCGGAAAGCGGGAAATTTGGCGCCTCGGGTCACCATTGAGCCCGACCAAGGCGCGCGTCGGCGGTTTCGCGAGTTGAGTTTGCGCTTGGCGTGGCGACGCGGGGCGCCTAGGATGGCTTGGGCGCTTCGCCGAATAGGGCGCTCGAGAAGATAGCTGCCGCCTCCGCCAGGCCATTTGTCGTCTTGACCACTTGGCGCGGCCAGAGCCGCAAAAACGGGAGAAGTCCAGGAGTGACGTTGCGATGCTAAGGTGGTCGATCGCATCCGTGTGCATGGGCGGCGCGCTGGAAGCAAAGTTTGCCGCCGCCGCCAAGGCCGGGTTTCGCGCGGTTGAGATCTTCGAGAACGACCTCACCTTCTTCAACGGCAAGCCGCGCGACGCCCATCGGATGGCCGATGACCTCGGCCTTGAGATCATCGCACTTCAACCGCTGCGCGACTTTGACGCCATGCCCGATCCAATTCGCGCGCGCAACTTCGAACGCGCCGCGCGAAAGCTCGATTTGATGCACGAGCTCGGCACGAGGCTTCTGTGCCTGTGTTCCAACGTTTCGCCCGAGGCGATCGACGATCCGGCGCGGGCCGCCGAAGACTTGGCTGAACTCGCGGACCTTGCCCGCAATCACGGGATGCGCATCGGTTACGAGGCCTTGGCGTGGGGCCGGCATGTGAAAGATGGACCGCCGCCTGGGACATCGTGCGGGCCGCTGACCGAGAAGTCGGAATCGTTGTCGACAGCTTTCACATCTGTACCCGCGGCAATCCGATCGAGCCGATCAGCGATTTGCCCGCCGAGCGAATTGCCTTGGTCCAGGTTGCTGACGCGCCACGATGGTTATGGACCCACTCTCGTTGAGCCGGACTATCGCTGCTGTCCGGGCCAGGGCGACTATCCGATCGTCGACTACCCCGACGCGCTAATTTGCCCGGGCTACCGCGGCCCGTTTCGCTCGAAATCTTCAACGATCAGTTTCGCGGCGCCGCCGCGGCCTCAATCGCTGTCGACGGCATGCGTTCGCTGCGCGCCGTCGGCGAATTGCTCAACGCCAGGCGAGAGGCGCGCGGCGCCGCGACGTTGCGGGATCTCCCGCCCTTGCCGCCGTCGCCTCAGGTCGAGGGCGCCGAGTTCCTCGAATTTGCGGTCAGCGAGGCGGACGCGCGAGAGCTGATCGAACTCATCAAAGGCCTCGGGTTCCGCCTTTCCGGCCTCCACCGTTCCAAGGACGTCGAGCTGTATTCTCAGGGCGAAATCAACTTCGTCGTCAATCGCGAGCGCGAAGGCTTTGCTCATTCCTTTTCGCTGCTGCATGGAGCGTCAATCTGTGCGCTGGCCTTGCTGTTGATTTGATCGAGAAGGCGCTTGAGCGCGCGAGCGCCCTTGAGTGCCAAAGCTATGCCGGCAAGATCGGACCCGGCGAGGCGACGGTGCCCGCAGTCGCCGGGGTGGAAGGCAGCCTCATCTATTTCATCGGCGCTCACCAGTTGGAGTGGCACGGCGACTTCGCTCCCCCGCAAGATCAAGCCGAAGAGGGATTGTTGCGCAAGGTCGACCATCTCTCGAATGTCGTCCGCCGCAGTGAATTCCTGAGCTGGTCGCTGTTCTATCGCACCGTACTCGGTCTCACCGCCGATGCGCAGGTGGAGATCGCCGATCCACACGGCGCGTTCTTCAGTCGCTCGTTTCGCAGCGCCAATAATGAGTTTCGTCTTGCCCTCAATGTTGGCGACGGCGGCGCAACCGGCGTCTCCCGCTTTCTCGATGTTTTTGGCGGCGCGGGGTTTCAGCAAATCGCGCTCTCGACAAACGACATCTTTTCCTCGATCGAAGGGGCTCGGGCGAAAGGCGTCGCCTTCCTTCCCATTCCCGACAACTATTACGATGATCTCGCCACCCGGTTTGACATTGCGCCCGACCTCCTCGCCCGCATGCGCTCGCTCGGCGTGCTGTACGACCGCGTCAAAGGCGGCGAATTCTTTCACGTTTACACGCAGGCGTTCCGGGACCGCTTCTTCTTCGAGATCGTTCAGCGCAAGAACTACGATTTGTTCGGAGCCGCCAATACGCCGGTCCGGCTGGCGGCCCAGGCGAGCCTGAAGGATACGCAAACCCGCCTGGAGATCGATTTCTGAGTCCGGCAATGCGCTTGCGGACCGGATAGAGACGCTGTCGATTCGAAGCCGTCCAGCGAGGCGGCTCGAAAGAATGAAGGATGGACCTACCAACGATGCTCAACGGCGACACGAAGATCATTGCGCATGTCGGCTATCCGACCACGACCTTCAAGTCGCCGATGATCTATAATCCTTGGTTCGACATGCGCGGGATAAACGCGGCCGTGGTGCCGCTGGGCGTGAAGAGCGAAGATTTCGCGCGAGCTTTTCCGGAGATCTGTCGGTTCACCAACTTCCATGGCGCTCTGATCACAATGCCGCACAAAGTGTCGGTGATTTGCCTGCTCGACGAGATTTCCACAGCGGTGAAAGTCGCCGGGTCGTGCAATGCGGTTCGGCTCGAAAATGGCCGATTGATTGGCGATATGTTCGACGGCGAGGGTTTTGTCCGCGGCGTTGCGCATAACGGGGGCTCGTTGAGCGGCAAGAGAGTGCTGGTGGTCGGGTCAGGGGGAGTCGGTTCGGCGATCGCCGCATCGTCGGCGGCCGCCGGCGCCTCCGAAATTGCGCTCTACGACGTCGACCGGGGTTCGATGGCCGGACTTGCCGACCGGCTGGGCAAAAGCTATCCGCGGCTGAAGATCGCGACGGGGTCGAATGATCCCGGCGGCTTCGACGTGGTCGTCAACGCGACGCCGCTCGGCATGAAAGCCGGCGATCCAATGCCGATCGACGTATCGCGACTGGCGGCGTCGACTTACGTTGCGGAAGTGGTGATGAAGCAGGAGACGACGGCCTTTCTCGCGGCTGCGCGCGAGCGCGGCTGCGCGACGCAGGTCGGCGTCGATATGCTGTTCGAGCAAATCCCCGCCTATCTCGAATTTTTCGGGTTTCCCCCGACCACGGCTTCGGAATTGCGCGAGGTCGCGAATATCGACTATTGATAAGAAAAACCAAGGGGGACGCCAGGGAGGAATGACATGACCGCCGTCGCAGTGGGCGAGCCCTCGGGACGCCACCAGACGAAAACCGCCGCCGCCAGCGGATGGATTGGCTCGGCGCTGGAATATTATGATTTCTTCATTTACGCGACGGCGGCGTCGCTCGTTTTTCCGCAGATTTTCTTCCCCTCAAACAATCCGACCGTCGCCATCGTCGCCTCGCTGGCGACCTACGGCGTCGGCTATATCGCGCGCCCGATCGGCGCTGTTGTCCTAGGTCATTGGGGCGACACCCATGGGCGTAAGACCGTTTTGCTCGTCTGTCTGTTCTTGATGGGTCTGTCCACGATGGCGGTGGGCCTGCTTCCGACCTATCCGCAGGTAGGGGTCTGGGCGCCAATTCTGTTGGTCGTCCTCCGCCTGATACAAGGCTTCGCCGTCGCGGGAGAAATATCCGGCGCGAGCTCAATGATCCTCGAGCATTCGCCGTTCGGCCGCCGCGGATACTTCGCGAGCTTCACGCTTCAGGGCGTGCAGGCAGGGCAAATCCTGGCGGCGGCGGTCTTCCTGCCGCTGAGTTACGCTTTGTCTCCCGAAGCCTTCCTGGCGTGGGGATGGCGCGTGCCGTTCCTGCTCAGCGTCGTGGTCCTGATCGCGGGCTACATCATCCGGCGCGAAGTCGAAGAGACGCCCGCTTTTGCCGACGAAAATGTCCATGGCGGGGTGCCAAGGGCGCCGGTGATGGAAGCGCTGGCTAACCATTGGCCGGACATGCTGCGGGTCATCTGCATGGCGCTGATGAACGTCATTCCGGTGGTGGCGACGATTTTCGGGGCAGCCTATGCGGTGCAGCCCAGCTACGGAGTTGGATTCAGCAAGAGCGTCTATCTGTGGATACCGGTTGTCGGCAACGTCGTCGCGGTCCTGGTCATCCCGTTCGTCGGCAATCTTTCGGACAGGATAGGTCGAAGACCGCCGATCATTATCGGCTCGCTTGCCGCCGGCATCCTGTCTTTCGGCTACCTTTATGCGATCAGCATCAAGAACGTGCCGCTCGCATTCCTGCTTTCGCTGTTGATGTGGGGCGTCGTCTATCAAGGTTATAACGCGGTCTATCCGAGCTATTATCCGGAACTGTTTCCGACGCGAGTTCGCGTTTCGGGCATGGCGATCGCGCAGAATATCGGGACAATGCTGACCGCGCTGCTGCCGGCGCTGTTCGCCATGGCGGCGCCTCCCGGCTCGTCGAACGTGCCGCTGACCGTCGGCGCGCTGGCCTTTGGCGTCACGATCATTTCGTCGATCGCCGCCTGGACCGCTCGGGAGACCTTCAGGGTCCACCTCAACGATCTCGGCGAGCCTGGCGCGACGCCGGTCGACAAACCGACCTATGATCGTCTGCGCCGGCAAAACATGGCGAGCTCCGGCTGACGGCGGCGCATCGCGTCGCCAGCGGTTGAAAGTTGGGACTGGGGCGGATTGTACGAGCTTCCGTGCTTCCGAGCCCGCAGGCGGAGCGCCCAATCCGGGGGCAGTCGGGCGAACGAAATTCGACGAGGCGACGGTTCTAAGCGAGCGCGCGCTCCTCGTAGTCTTCGGGCGCCGTCTCGTCATTCGTCCGCGGGCGCAGCACTAACGACAAGGCGGCGGAAAGGACGAGGTTCAAGATGACCGCGGTAAGGCCGTTGTACGCCGCAAAACCCAGTCCCGGATCGACCGCGCCGACGAACGGCAGATCCCACTTCAGCGCGTGCACCGGAACCCAGGCTGCTCCGGTCCAGGAGAGCGCCGTGCCGACGATCATGCCTGCCGCCCAGCCGATAAGTAGCCCCGTGCCGCTGAACCAGCGGGTGTAAAGTCCGAGGATCATCGCGGGGAATATCTGCACCATCCAGACGCCGCCCAACAATTGCAAATCGAGAGCGAACTGCGTCGGCATGAAGAAGATCACCGCCAGCGCGCCGACCTTCACGGCGAGCGAAGCGAGTTTCGCCAGAGCCGACTCCTCCCGTGGCGACATCTGCGGATTGACGAACGGCTTCCAAACGTTGCGGGTAAAGGTATTCGCTGCGCCAATCGACATAACGGCCGCCGGCACGAGCGCTCCTAGCGCGATCGCGGCAAAACAGAAACCGGCGAACCAGTCCGGGAACGCCCACAGCACGAGCTGCGGCACGGCATCCTGCGGCGTCACAACTTTGACGCCGGCCGCGATCGCCATGAGCCCAAGCAACGCAATCAGGCCGAGCACGAAAGAATACGCCGGCAGCGCCATCGTGTTGAATTGTATCGCTCGTCCGCTCGAGGCGGCGAGCGCGCCGGTTAGCGCGTGCGGATACATGAAGAGGGCCATGGCGGAGCCGATGGCGAGCGTGATGTAAGGACCGACCTGGGAGGGTTTCAGGATGAGCCCCGCGGCGAGTTTCGGATTGGCCGCCGTCTTGGCGGCGAACGTTTTGTCCGCCGCCTCGAAGATCGCGCCGAAGCCGCCGAGCTTGTAGGGAATGATAACGATCGCGGCGATGATGAAAATATAGATCATCGTGTCTTTGACGAACGCGATCATCGCCGGCGCCCGCAAGCCGCTCTTGTAGGTGTAGAGCGCGAGAATGACGAAGGCGATCGTAAGCGGAGCATGCGCCATCAGCCCTTGCCCGGAGACGCCGAGCGCCAGAATGACTTTCTCGAGGCCAACGAGCTGCAGCGCGATGTAGGGCATAGTGGCCAGAATGCCAGTCAGCGCTACCGCCAGCGCCAACCCGCGATGGCCATATCGGCCAAGCACGAAATCGCCCGCCGTCATGTAGCCGTGCTTGTGCGAAACCGCCCATAAGCGCGGCATGATCAGATAGAGGAACGGATAGATGATGATTGTATAGGGAACCGCGAAAAATCCATAAGCGCCGATCGCAAAGACCACCGCCGGGATCGCGATGACGGTGTAGGCGGTGTACAGATCGCCGCCGAGAAGAAACCAGGTGATCCAGGGGCCGAACTGGCGTCCCCCAAGGCCCCATTCGTGGAGGAGTCCGAGGTCGGCAGCCTTCCACCGGGACGCAGCGAAGCCAAGCACCGTCACGAGCGCGAAGAAGAACAGGAAAACGGCCGTAGCCGGCACGTTGAGGTGGTCGAACACGGCTAATTCTTCCGCATCCGATCGGCGGCCACAATCGCGAGCGCCGAGACCGGAATCAGCATCAGCTGAAACCAGTAGAAGAAGGGAACGCCGAAGCAGGAAAGGATCGGTCGAATTATAAAGCGGCGTCCAGAGCGCCAATAAGCAGGGCGCAAGCAAAAGAACGAACTTCAATCTTCCCCCCTCATCCGCCTTGCGGGCGCGCGCCGCTCGTCGCGCATCCCGATCTCGCTTAATCCAAAACCTCGTGCGCGGTCGAGAGGATTTCCTCGTCCCAAGACAAAGTCCGCGGTTTCTGGCGGCCGCTTTGCCGGATCGGGCCATCGTGCTAATGGGCCCTCTCATGACCGCGCGCCTTGATTTTCGTTTCCAGCGGGTGGCCGCGGACCGTCGGGCGGCGCTCGTCACGTACCTCATGGCCGGCGATCCGGACGTCGAGACGTCGTACGCCATCCTTCGGGCCTTGCCACGGGCCGGCGCGGATGTGATCGAGCTTGGCATGCCGTTTTCCGATCCGATGGCCGATGGCCCGGCGATTCAGGCGGCGGGGCGTCGAGCGTTGGAAGCGGGCGCGACGCTCCGATCGACGCTGAAGATGGCGAGCGCCTTCCGCACTGAGGATGCCGATACCCCGCTGGTGCTGATGGGCTATTTCAATCCGATCTACGTCTACGGGGTCGAAGCGTTTCTCGCCGACGCAAAGAAAGCGGGCGTCGACGGGCTGATCGTCGTCGATTGCCCTCCTGAAGAGGACGATGAGCTCTGCCTCCCTGCTCGCCGCGCCGGTCTCGACTTCATCCGGCTGACGGCGCCGACCACTTCCGACGATCGGCTGACGGCGATTCTCACCAACGCCACCGGCTTCATTTATTACGTCTCGATAACCGGCGTCACGGGGGCGGCAGCGCCAAACCCCAAGGACGTTGGCGCGGCGGTGGCGCGGATAAGGCGCCATACCGATCTTCCGGTCGCGGTCGGGTTCGGCGTGAGAAGCCCGGAAAGCGCTTCCGCGATCGCCGCTTTGGCTGACGGGGTCGTAGTCGGTTCGGCGCTGGTCGAAGCGATCCGGCTTTCGCTCAGCGGCCAAGCGGCGACCCGAGGCGCGGTCGCGGCCCTGTCACCGATCTCGTTGAAAAGCTCGCGCAGCGTCTGGCGGCGGACGTAAGATGACCGCAAGCGCATGAGCCCGAGAATCGAAGCGCGAGACGCGAGGCGCCCTGTGAATTGGATCTCGAACGTCGTTCCGCCGAAGATCCGCTCGCTGTTGCGCCGCGACACGCCGGAAAATCTTTGGGTCAAATGTCCGGAAAGCGGCCAGTTGGTCTTCCACAAGGACCTGGAGGCCAATCTCATGGTCGTCCCCGGTTCCGGCTATCATATGCCGATCACCGCCAAGGCCCGTCTCGCCTCGCTCTTTGACGACGGCGCGTACGAGGAGCTTTCGACGCCCGAAACGCCCTTCGATCCGCTGAAATTTCGCGACATCAAGCGCTATTCGGACCGCCTGAAGGAAAATCGGGCCAAAACGGGCGCGGCGGACGCGGTCACCTTGGCGTTCGGCCAGCTTACGGGGCAAAGCGTCACTGTGGCGGTGCAAGACTTTGCGTTTCAGGGTGGAACCTTGGGTCTGGCGGCGGGCGAAGCGATCGTCGCCGGCATGGCGACGGCGGTCGAGCGGCGGACGCCGTTCGTGATCTTCACGGCGTCTGGCGGTGCGCGCATGCAGGAGGGCATGTTCGCATTGATGCAAATGCCGCGCACGACCGTCGCCGTTCAGCGTCTGCGCGCCGCGCGGCTTCCCTACATCGTCGTCCTCACCAATCCGACGACGGGCGGCGTAACGGCGTCCTATGCAATGCTCGGCGATGTGCATATCGCCGAACCGGGCGCGGTCATCGGCTTCGCGGGCGCCCGGGTCATCGAGCAGACCATTCGCGAGCGGCTGCCGGAAGGGTTCCAGCGGGCTGAATACCTGCGGGAGCATGGCATGATCGACATGGTCGTCCCGCGTCAGCAGCAGCGTGAGACCCTCGCCCGGCTGTGCAGGCTTTTGACTCGAACGGCAGAGCCGCACGCGGCCTAGGCGATGCCGGTCAACTCGCCGTCTGGACGGCCCCCCGGCGACAATTCCAAGCAAGCAGACACGGCGCCAAGCCCAAATCCATGCCAACTTTTGACAAGGCTCAGCCCCTTGCCGTTTTGAGCGATTTCAAGCGCTTGCTCGCGGCCGGAACACGCTGGCGGGAAAGTTTGCTCCTTAATGCTCTTCCCGCCAATTCGGCGCCAGCCGCCAAGCGTAGCTTGCCTTCCGGAGTATAGAACGCCCTGGCCCGCTTGGCAAGAAAATGTTTGCTTTTCAGAAATAATCGAACGCGCGTTTTCGTGAGTGGCCGGGGCGAGCCTTGGCTCAACCCCGGCCATAAAGGAAACCGCCATCAGGCGGCCTTGATCCGCGGCTTGACCTCTTCGCTATAGGCGTCAATCAGCGCCGCGGTGAGCGCGCCGGGCTTATAATGGTGCGGACCGATCTCGCCGACCGGCGTCACTTCCGCGGCGCTTCCAGTGATGAAGCATTCGCTGAAGTCGCCCAGTTCTGAGGGCATGATTCTGCGCTCGATAACCTCAAAGCCCCGCTTACGAGCGAGATCAATGACCGTCGCCCGGGTGATCCCTGCGAGGAAACAATCGGCGATCGGCGTATGAATCGTCGAGTTCTTGACGAAGAAGATATTGGCGCCGGTGCATTCGGCGACTTGCCCCAGCCAGTCCAGCATCAGGGCGTCGGCGTAGCCGCGGCGCTCGGCGCGATGCTTCGAGATGGTGCAGATCATGTAGAGTCCGGCCGCTTTCGCCAACGATGGCGCGGTTGCCGGGTCTGGTCGCCTATACTCAGCGAAGTCCAGTCGAATGCCTTTCATCCGCTGCTGGGGATCGAAATAGCTTGGCCAGTCCCATGCGGCGATCCCGAGGTGGATGGTGTTGTGCTGCGCCGACACGCCCATCATCTCCGAACCCCGCCAGGCAATCGGCCGCACATAGGCGTCGACGAGGTTATTCCGCTTCAAGACGTCGATCTTCGCGGCGTCAATCTCGGCGACGCTCCACGGGATCTCGAAGTCGAGCACGCGGGCGGAGTCGCGTAAGCGTCGGGAATGCTCCGAGGACTTGAAAATTCGGCCCCCGTAGGCCCGTTCGCCTTCGAAAACCGCGCTTGCATAGTGTAACGCGTGAGTCAGCATATGCAGTTTGGCGTCGCGCCATGGCACCATGCCGCCGTCAAGCCAGATCCATCCGTCTCGATCATCAAACGTTTGACTGGCCATTGCGCTTTCCTCTCCGTGGACGACGAGTTGGTTTGGTTTTTGCCCGATCGGGTTTACATGCAAAGGGTCGATCTCGTTAAACAGGCTAGCAAAGAGGCTCGATTATGTCAACATTGCTGACCTAACCGGCCGCTTGATGTCCTCCAATGCATCCAAGGCTGACGAGACCCCACGTCCCGGCGCGGGCGATGAGCCCATGTACGAGTTGATCGAACTTTTCTTTTTCGCCTATCGGGATTTTGTCGGAGATGCTGACCGATTGCTCGAGGCGTACGGGTTTGGACGGGCGCATCATCGGGTGCTGTATTTCGTCAGCCGGCGGCCGGGGCTGACGATTGCCGAGCTTTTGGAGATATTGCGGATCACCAAACAAAGCCTCAATCGCGTTTTGCGAGAGCTTGTAGACAAGAACTTTGTCGAAATCCGAGCCGGAGCGCTCGATCGGCGACGCCGGCAGCTCTACGCGACCGTCGATGGCGAACGCCTGGCGCTGCGACTGGCGCAGGTGCAGACGCGGCGGTTCGCAGCGGCGATGGAACAGCTGGGCGACTGGGGCCTTCAATCGACAACCGCCTTTCTCAACGCGATGATTGATCCTCAGAAGCGCGCGAACGCTGCCGGGGGTTGGGAAGGATTGGACAAGCGAACAGGCAGGACGTGATGAACACGGCAGTGGCTGCGTTCGAAGACAACGCCGCGCACGTGCTCGTCGTCGATGACGATCGACGGCTTCGAGCGTTGTTGTCGAGCTATCTCGTCAAGAACGGCCATCGGGTCACGGTCGCCGCTACAGCGGCGGAGGCGCGGGCGTTCCTCGACGGGCTGGCGTTCGATCTCATCGTGCTCGACGTCATGATGCCCGGTGAAAGCGGCTTTGAATTCGCCGCTGATTTGCGGGGACGATCCCAGGTCCCTATTCTGATGCTGACGGCGCGCGGCGAGCCGCAAGATCGGGTGCGCGGCCTGGAACTGGGCGTTGACGACTATCTCGCGAAGCCGTTCGAGCCGCGCGAGCTGCTGTTGCGGATCGGTTCGGTGCTTCGCCGCACTCGAGCCGCGGCGATGGGCCGCCCGGAAACGGCGACAGTGCGCTTCGGGCCGTTCGTGTTCTCCCTGGAGCGCGGTGAATTGCGGGCCGGCGACGATATTGTCCGCATCACCGAGCGCGAGCGCGAGATGCTTCGCCTGCTTTGCGCGAATGCTGGCGCGAGCGTCTCCCGCGAAGCGCTCTCGGGACCGGGCGGCGCGGCGCAGGAGCGAACGGTCGACGTCCTCATCAATCGCCTTCGTCGGAAGATTGAGCAAGACCCTGCCAATCCTGCCTATCTGCAAACGGCGCGAGGGGCGGGGTATCGGCTGATCGCGGACCAATGAAGCGACAAACCGCATTCCGCGTCCGGCGTTCGCTCGCGAAGACTCGCGAGCTTTGGCGCCGCGCGGCCCGCGGCCTCGCCGACATATTGCCGAAAGGCCTCTACAAGCGCTCGCTGCTGATTGTCATCGTGCCGATGGTCCTGCTGCAAACCGCGGTCACGTTCGCGTTCATGCAGCATCACTGGGAGCTCGTCACCCGCCGGCTTTCCGAGGCCGTGGCGCGCGACGTCGGAGCGCTAACGGACCTTTATCAGCGGCTTCCGCAAGGCGAAGACGACCGGTTTCTGGCCAATCTTGCGTCCGAACGGTTCCGCATGGACGCGACCATCTTGCCCGCGGGCCCGCTGCCTCCAGCGATGCCCAAGTCCTTTTACGGCGCGCTGGACCCGCTCACTCGCACCCTCCCGAGCGAAATCAGACGGCAGATCCATCAGCCCTTCTGGCTCGACACTGTCGGCCGGTCGGGCCTGATGGAAATTCGTGTCGATCTTGGCGGCCGGGTGCTTCGCCTCGTGACCCGCCGCGCGCTCGCATACGAAGCCAACGCTCACATCTTCGTGCTCTGGATGCTTGGCGCGATGGTTGCCCTGCTGACCGTCGCCATCATTTTCCTGCGCAATCAAATCCGGCCGATTCTGCGTCTCGCGAGAGCGGCGGAAGATTTCGGCAAGGGCAGAAATCACACCTTCAGCCCGCACGGGGCGCGCGAGGTTCGTCAAGCGGGCTATGCTTTTATCGAGATGAAGCGGCGGGTCGAGCGGGCGACCGAACAACGCACCGCGATGCTCAACGGGGTCAGCCACGACCTGCGCACGATCCTGACCCGATTCAAGCTATCGCTGGCCTTGCTCGATTATTCCCCGGACGGCGAGCTGTTGCAGAAGGACGTCGATGAAATGGAGCGGATGCTCGAGGGCTATCTCGCCTTTGCCCGCGGGGATACAGGCGAATCGACCGCACGGATCAACATCGGCTCGATCCTCGAAGATCTGCGGACCAATTCCGAGCGTCACGGCGCCGAACTTGGGGTTGAGACCCGCGGCGATCTCGATATTCGGGTCCGGCCGATGGCGATGAAGCGCTGCGTCGGCAATCTCGTCGCCAATGCGCAGCGCCACGCCGATCGGGTTAAGGTTTCGGCGACCCGGGAGGCGCAATTCGTCTCCATCGTCGTCGACGATGATGGTTCGGGGATCGCGCAAGCCCACCGCGAGGACGTTTTTCGGCCCTTCTACCGGTTGGACGAGGCGCGCAATCAGGACGAAGGCGGAGCCGGGCTCGGCCTCGCGATCGCCAGGGACATCGCCCGTTCGCATGGCGGCGACATCACCCTGTCCGACAGCCCCTTGGGCGGCCTGAGGGCGGCGGTTCGAATTCCCGTCTAGCGCGCTAGACAGACGCGCTGATCCAGCGCGACAATTCGCTCTTCGGACCGGCGCCCGTCTTGGTCGCCACCTGCTTGCCGCCCTTGAAGATCATCAGGGTCGGAATCGAACGGATCCCGTATTTGCCGGCGACCCCGGGATTTTCGTCCACATTGAGCTTGGCGATCTTCACCTTGCCTTGCATTTCCGTCGCGATTTCTTCAAGCGCCGGGGCGATCATCCGGCAGGGACCGCACCATTCCGCCCAGAAATCGACGATGACGGGTTCGCTCGATTTGATAACGTCGGCTTCAAAACTCGCATCGGTGACTTTGGCGGTGGATGTCATGACGCCCTCGGCAATCGCGCGGCGCAGGCGCCGCTGGCACTGGTAGTTAGGAACCCGGGAGATTGGCGTCAAGCGGCGTGCGGAATTCCGGCGTGGACTTGCGCACTTGACAGGCGCGGAAGCCTCCCCTAGCCGGGCCGCGATGGATAGACATGAGCCCGCACGAGGCGTCCTGCAAATCAGCGGTCTCAGCGAGATCTCCGACCGCTACGACGCGATCCTGTGCGACGTGTGGGGCGTCGTGCACAATGGCGTGGCTTCCTTCGCGGCGGCGTCGGAAGCTCTGGTCGCGTTCCGCAAGCGCGGCGGCGCGGTTGTCCTGATCACCAATGCGCCCCGCCCGTCGCCGCCGGTCCGCAGGCAATTGTTGGACCTCGGCGTTCCTGCGGAGGCGTTCGACGCCGTGGTGACCTCCGGCGACGTCTCGATCGGATTGATCGAAGAGCGAATCGGCGATCCGATCCTCCACATCGGGCCGGCGCGGGATCTCAGCCTATTCGACGCGGCGGCGGAGGCGTCGGGCGCCCGCCCGAAACTCGTTACGCTCGAGGGCGCCCGCTATGCGCTCTGCACGGGTCTGCGCGACGACGAGGCTGAAGGACTCGATGACTACGAAGCCGAACTGCACGCCATGGCGTCGCGCGGGATGACCATGATTTGCGGCAATCCGGACATCACGATCCATCGCGGCGAGACCCTCATCTATTGCGCCGGCGCGCTCGCCCGCCGCTATGAAGAGCTCGGCGGGCCGGTCGTCTATGCCGGCAAGCCCCATGCGCCGATCTATGACCGGGCGCTGGCGCTCGCAGCTCGTGCGCGAGGCGAGCCGCTCGACAGGCGGCGGGTCCTGGCGATCGGCGACGGCATGAAGACCGACATCGCGGGCGCGGCGGCCGCTGGGCTCGACGCGCTTTTCATCACCCACGGAATCCACCGCGACGTCCTGCACGGGGAGACCCTCGGATCGCCCGCCGACGCTGACGAGCTCGAGCGGCTGTGCGCCGAATGGGCGCTGTGGCCGATTGCGGCGATCAGTGCGTTACGGCCATAGGGAGCGTATCGGCGCATTCCGCAGTTTTAGCGGGGCGTGTGAAGTCTTTCAGGGACTTGCGACCCGGTTTAGCGTCAACCTCGTGAACGGCGGTGTTTGGGGCCGTTTGCGTGCTTTTACATCAACAGTGTGTGTTGTTACCTCTGTGAACAGATTAGTTTACAAAATCAGTAACTTAGTCGGAGACAACAGACAAAGGTCGGGAGACCAGGGACATACCCTCCTACCAGACCGGCGTTCTTCCCCGTGACGATTCCGGCGAAACGCGACATGCTCCGGGCGTCGCAACGCTGCTTTGGAAGCGGCGCCGCTCAGCGGCCGGAAGATCGGTGAATTCATGCCGCAGCTGATGTTTCAGACGCTCTATTTTGAGGACCTTGCGGTTGGCATGCGCGAGACCTTGCGCAAGACGGTCGCGAATGAGGACGTGATCGGCTTCGCCGAGATTTCCGGCGACCACAATCCCATCCATCTTTCCGAGCATTTCGCGCGAAAAACGCGATTTGGCGGGCGAATCGTTCATGGACTCTATACCGCGAGCCTCATTTCCGCGGTGATCGGCATGCGGCTGCCGGGACCGGGCGCGGTCTACATTTCCCAGACCCTCAATTTCCTCGGTCCGGTGAAGATCGGCGACGTCCTGGACGTCAGCGTCGAGGTGGCGGAGCTGACCGCAAAGGGCCGCCGGGTCCGGTTGCGCTGCGAATGCCGGGTCGGCGATGCGGTCGTTCTCGACGGCGAGGGCGTTCTCAGCGTGCCGCCGTCGCCCAAACCCGAGGGATCCTCCTGCTTGACGCTGCCGGGACGCGGAGGCTATTTGCCCCGCGGCGCAGGGACGGGTCGCGCGAGCCTCAATGATTGGCAGGACGGCATGACCAACGGCTTCGTGCTCGCCACGGACCCGATGCGCCCGCCGCCGGGCCTCGAGGGCGCGGTCTACGCGATCGGGAATTTTGACGGCCTGCATCTCGGCCATCGGGCGGTGATCGAGCGGGCGGTCGCGCTGGCGAAGGAACGCGCTCGCCCCAGCGCGATCCTGACCTTCGAGCCGCATCCCGCCGACCATTTCGCGCAACGTCCGGTCGTCTTCCGGCTGACGCCGCTCGAAATCAAGGCGAGCCTCTGCGCCTCTCTCGGCCTTTCCGGCCTGGTGGTCATTCCCTTCAACGGCGGGCTTGCCGGCCAAGAGCGCCGACGAGTTCGTCGCCGAGGTCCTCGTCGCGCGCCTCGCCGTCTCGGCAGTGGTGATCGGCTGGGATTTCCATTTCGGAAAGGGCCGCTGCGGTTCGCCGGCGTTTCTTGCACGAGGCTGGCAAGCGGCACGGCTTCGACGTCGAGATCGTCGCCAAGGTCGAAGAGGCGCCCTGAAATCCGCCGCCGTGTCCTCGACCGCGATTCGCCAGGCGCTGGAGCGGGGCGATGTCGCCGCCGCGGCGCGGGGACTTGGGCGCCACTACGCGTGTCGGGCCGGGTCGTCGCCGGGCAGAGGCTTGGGCGCACGCTGGGCGTGCCGACGGCGAATATCGTCGCTCGAGCCGACCAATCGCCTCGCGCACGGCGTCTATGCGGTGACGCGCGCGTCGACGGGCAAGCCTATCACGGCGTCGCGAGCTTTGGCGTCCGTCCGACCGTCGACAACGGCGCGCCCCTGCTCGAAGTTCATCTGCTCGATTTCAACGGCGACATCTACGGCCGCGAGATGGCGGTCGAATTCGTCGAGCGCATCCGCGACGAGCAAAAGTTCGGGTCGCTGGACGGCACTCAAGGCCGAAATGGAGCGGGACAAGCAGCGGGCCAGAGCGATTCTCGGAGGCCAGCAGGAGAACGGATTTGGCGATTCGCGGCAAATCCTCTAATTCGCACGCCGGCCGTTCCAACCGAACCCGAATTTGGCCCGATCTCATGACCGACACGCCCGCCGAAGGCCTCGACTATTCGCAGACGCTGTTTCTGCCCGAA
This sequence comes from uncultured Alphaproteobacteria bacterium, assembly GCA_963839185.1. Taxonomy (GTDB): domain Bacteria; phylum Pseudomonadota; class Alphaproteobacteria; order Rhizobiales; family Beijerinckiaceae; genus Roseiarcus. The sequence continues at coordinate 37,886 of CAWIUD010000052.1, forward strand.
GACCGATTTCCCCATGCGCGCCGGCCTGCCGCAGAAGGAGCCGGAGATTCTTGCCCGCTGGGCGCGGGAGAATCTCTATGGGCGCTTGCGCGAGAGCGCCGGGCCGCCCGAAATTCGTGCTGCACGACGGGCCGCCCTACGCCAACGGCAACATCCATATCGGCCACGCGCTCAACAAGATCCTGAAGGACATGGTGGTGCGCTCGCAGCAGATGGCGGGCAAGGATTCCAACTACGTTCCCGGCTGGGACTGCCACGGCCTGCCGATCGAATGGAAGGTCGAGGAGGAATTCTATCGCAAGAAGGGCAAGACCAAGCCCGACTTCAAGGATCCCGCCGCGATCATCGCCTTCCGCCAGGAATGCCGCGCCTATGCCGAGCATTGGCTCTCGGTGCAGCGCGAGGAGTTCAAGCGGCTCGGCGTCGTCGGCGACTGGGACCATCCCTATTCGACGATGAGCTTTCCCGCCGAGGCGCAGATCGCGCGCGAGATCCATCAAATTCGCGGCCAACGGGCTGCTCTATCGCGGCTCGAAGCCGGTGATGTGGAGCGTGGTCGAGAAGACCGCGCTGGCCGAGGCCGAGGTCGAATACGAGGATCATACCAGCGACACGGTTTATGTGGCGTTTCCGGTCAAGACGTCGTATCGACTCGGGCGGTGACCAGCAGACAGCGTACCTCTGGATCAGATACGATCGTCGAGCTTGCGACCGAGTCGCAGAAGCGTCGAGTCGTGATCTGGACGACCACGCCTTGGACGATCCCCGGCAATCGCGCGATCTCCTATTCGCGCGAATCGCCTATGGCCTCTATCGCGTGACGCAGCGCCCGAGGGAAATTGGGCGAGGGTCGGCGCGACGCTACGTCCTCGCCGACAAGCTCGCCGCCGACGTTGTTCGCAGCCGCCAAAGTCGAAGGCCTTCGAGCGTCGAGGCGACGTGTCGGCCGACGCAGCTGGCGGCGTTGACCTGCGCCCATCCGCTGCGCGCCGCACGGCTATGGTTTCGACGTTCCCCTGCTCGACGGCGACCACGTCACCGACGACGCCGGCACGGGCTTCGTCCATACCGCGCCCAGCCACGGCCGCGAGGACTTCGACATCTGGATGTCGAGCGCGGCGGTTGCTCCAGCGAGCGCGGCATCGACACGCGCATCCCCTACACCGTCGACGAGAACGGCGCCTTCACCGAGGAAGCGCCGGGCTTCGACGGCAAGCGCGTCCTCACCGACAAGGGCGAGAAGGGCGACGCCAACGAGGCCGTCATCAAGGCGCTGATCGAGGCCGGCGCGCTGATCGCGCGCGGGCGGCTCAAGCACCAATATCCCGCACAGCTGGCGCTCGAAGAAGCCGGTCATCTTCCGCAACACGCCGCAATGGTTCATCGCGATGGACAAGCCGATCGCGCGACGCGCCGGTGCCGGCAAGACCCGCTGCGCGAGAGACCGCGCTGGACGGCGATCGGCGAGACGCGCTGGGTGCCGGCGTCCGGCGAGAACCGCATCCGCGGCATGGTCGACGCCAAGCCCGATTGGGTGATGAGCCGCCAGCGCGCCTGGGGCGTGCCGATCGCCGTGTTCGTCAGGAAGGGCGAGCACGAGCCGCTGGTCGACGAGCGCGTCAACAAGCGCATCGCCGACGCCTTCGAGAAGGAGGGCGCCGACGCCTGGTACGCCGAGGGCGCCGCGGCGCGCTTCCTCGCGCCCGATTACGATCCCGCCGACTACGAGAAGGTCGACGACATGCTCGACGTCTGGTTCGATTCCGGCTCGACGCATGCCTATCGTGCTGGAAGACCCGATCCATTTCCCCGGCCTCGCCGGCATCCAGCCGCAAGATCGACGGCGGCGCGGACGAGGTGATGTATCTCGAAGGCTCCGACCAGCATCGCGGCTGGTTCCAGTCCTCGCTGCTCGAGAGCTGCGGCACGCGCGGGCGCGCGCCGTTCGACGTCGTGCTGACGCACGGCTTCACGCTCGACGAGAAGGGCCGCAAGATGTCGAAGTCGCTCGGCAACCAGACCTTCCCGCAGGACGTCATCAAGCAGTCCGGCGCCGACATTCTGCGGCTGTGGGTCGCCAGCGTCGATTATTCCGACGATCAGCGCATCGGCCCGGAAATCCTGAAGACGGTCAGCGACAATTATCGCAAGCTGCGCAACACGATCCGCTGGATGCTGGGCACGCTCGCCCATTACGATCCCGGCCGACGCGGTCGGCTTCGCCGACGATGGAGCCGCTCGACCGGCTGATGCTGCACAGGCTGAGCCGAACTCGACGCGATGGTTCGCGAGGCCTACGCCAATTTCGATTACGCGCGCGTCGTCGCGGTGCTGTCGGCGTTCCTGAACACCGATCTCTCGGCGTTCTATTTCGACATCCGCAAGGACGCGCTCTATTGCGAGCCGCCTTCGAGCGTCAAGCGGCTCGGCGCGCTGGAGGCGATCGAGCGGATCTTCCGCGCCGTGACGATCTGGCTCGCGCCGATCCTCGTCTTCACCGCCGAAGAGGCCTGGGCGGCGCGCGAGCCGAACGCGCGCTCGGTGCATCTCGAACTGTTTCCGCGTATCCCCGCCGAATGGCGCGACGAGGCGCTGGCGGGCCAATGGGAGACGATCCGCGCGCGTGCGCTCGGTCGTGACGGGCGCGATCGAGATCGCGCGCGCGGCCAAGGAGATCGGCTCGTCGCTGGAGGCGCATCCGAGCGTCTATATCGAGCGAGCCCAGCGCTCGCCGCGGCGCTGGAGGGCGTCGATTTCGCCGAAGTCTGCATCACCTCGGACCTGACGATCGAGACAACGGGCGACGCCGCCGGCGAGCGCGTTTCGGCTGCCCGACACGCCGGCGTCGCCGTGGTCGTCGAGCGCGCGCGCGCGGCGTCAAATGCGCGCGCTCCTGGCGCTATTTCGATCCCGCGACCGCCGATCCCGAATATCCCGACGTCACCCCGCGCGACGCGGCGGCGCTGCGCGAACTCGCCGCGCGCGGCCGGCTGAGACGGCGCGCGCTCTCGGCGGCGGCGATGGCGCTGGTCGTCGTCGCGCTCGACCAGGCCGCGAAATTCGCGGTCTTGCGTGGGTCCAGCGGGTCCGCCGTACGAGCCGGCGCCGCTCGGGCCGTTTCTCGATCTCGCTCTGCGCTGGAATCGCGGCATATCGTTCAGCCTGTTCCCGCAGACCCGGTCGGCGCAGGCCGCGCTGCTCGTCCTCACCTTCGCCGCGATCGCCCTGCTCGCGCTGGTGGCTCTGGCGCGCGCGGGCCGAACTGGCCGCCGCGGGCTTCGGCGCGATCATCGGCGGCGCGCTCGGCAACGCCTGGGATCGGCTGGCCTATGGCGCGGTGGTCGATTTCCTCGACCTGCACGCGTTCGGGCGCCATTTCTTCGTCTTCAACCTCGCCGACGCCGCGATCAATGTCGGCGTCGCGCTGCTGATCTTGGATCTCTTATCCGCCTCGCGCGTACGAAGCAGTGCAAGTCCGACAATTACGCCCCCTGGCGGCGGTTAGAGCGCGAATTCTGGCCTCGGCCGGGCGTTTTAAGGTTCCGTTTATCAATCCGAGCGAGTTGTGGTAGAAGCCCGGCGACGGCGTCCGGCGTCATCGAATAGCCGAAATTCGCTGCCAGATGCCCGGGCTTAGTGCTTGGGGCGCAAATGCGCCGCGGAGGGCAGGGGAATTGACGAAAGGCTCTTGCTTGCGTTGGGGGGCGATCGGGTTCGCGCTGGTTTTGGGGAGCCTCGGAGCGACAGGCGCGCGGGCCGGCGACGATGGACAGGCGCCAATCTGGACCGGCATCGGCTCGATTTTTGGCGGGATTTGGGGTTTTGGCGGCGGAGACGAGAAGCCCTCGATCAATTATCGGGAGCACGGCAAGATCGTGGTGCCGCCGAAGATGGACCTTCCGCCGCCCGGCGCGGCGCCAACCGCAGACGCGAGTCAGTGGCCGGTAAATCAGGAGACCGTGCGAAAGAAGGCAGAAAAGGACGCGGCAAAAAAGACGATTGCCGGGGTCGGCGACGCCCGTCTGCGCTATACGCACCCGTTCGATCCCAACGGGGTCGTGACGGTGCACGCCACGGATCATGACAATCCGGGCTCAAGCTGCACCGACGGGAAATGCGGGTCGACGACCCTCGGCAGCCTGAATCCGTTGAACTGGGTCGGCTTAGGAAAAACTGTGACGCTTGGCCCAGAGCCGGATCGTCAATGGCTCACCGATCCGCCAAAGGGTTTCCGGGCGCCAGTTGAACCGGTGGCGGGAGCGAACGCGAACGCAAACGCAAACGCCAACTGAACGCGGGCTGGGTTTGAAAATCCCGCTTGGCGATCAAGCCAAAACTGGCTATTGTAGTGGACAAGGATTCGCCGCGGGCGCGATTCTGATCCAGTGAAAGCGCCCGCTCGGTCTGTGACCCCAAAGCAAAGCAAGGTGATGGGCGTGGGGCGCTGGCTGGTCGAACACTCGCCTATCCGTTTGCAAATTTGCCGTTGAGTTCCGGTCGGCCTTGGGATCGCTTCACCGCGAAGCCGCTTGGCGAGGGGCCCGATGCGAATGGCCTTCGAGAGGGTCGGCGCGGTCATAACGGAACTTGCACAGGTCGGCTCGAGCATGGGCAGGGTCGTTTGTGCCGGGACTAGGTCGCCGAACTCGGCTGACCCGGCCTTTTGCGATCTTTGTCGACAGCGCCCTTACGTCCGAAAATCGCGAACGATCGCGGAGCGGTAAGCTAACCAAGTGGAAATCGGGAAATTGAAATGAGGCCAGGTCAGAATAAGAGGATGCGCGGCAGGCCGACGAACAATCGTCGAGGCCCGAACCCGTTGACAAGGTCCTACGAATCGAACGGCCCCGATGTCAAAATTCGGGGTAACGCGCATCATGTCGCAGAGAAATATCTACAATTGGCGCGAGACGCCCACACCGGCGGCGATCCAGTTGCGGCAGAGAATTACCTCCAACACGCCGAACACTATTTTCGACTGATTGCCGCAGCCCAGGCGGCCCAAGCGCTCGCCCAAAGCGGCCAAGCGCGTCCGGCCGGAGAGGCCGACGCCGACGACCTGGAAGACGACGGCGATTTCGGGACGCTGTTGGATCGTTTTGCGTCGCCGTCAGAGAGGACCGGCGCACCCTATCAGCAACCGCAACAGGGTTTTCAACCGCAGCCTGGCCCTGGTCCGGGCGCGCCGCAACCCTTTGTGGAAAGAAATCCCTATGAGGTCGATCGGCAGGGGTCGAACGATCGAGGCGGGTACCCAAATCGTCAGGAGCGGCAAGGCAACCGCTTTCCTGACCGTGGTCCGCGACCGGATCGGCCGTTTGCCGAGCGTGGCGAAAATTACCGCGACAACCGACAAGGCCGCGATGGTCGGCCGCGGGAGTTCCGGCCGTACCGCGATCCCGCGGCCCAGCCCGTTCGGGACGTCGGCCCCGATGCTCCGGCTCCAGCGGCGCTTCCTTCTTTCATAACCGCGAGCCCGAGGCCGGGCGGCGCAATCGAGCCGACCGAGGGCCGCGCCTCCCGCATCCGGAGTTTCCTCGACCCCCGCAGGGGCGCATGAGCCAGGTCCCTCCGCTCCCAATTCGCCCCCGGGCGAAAGCGCTTTTCCGGGCCGCGTTCGCCGCCGCCGGCTGCGATCGCCCTATGGCTTCAATGGGATCGGGGCGAGTGAAACGGAATTGCCGCCGAGTTCCGCGCCGGAGATCACTGACGAACCGCAGGTCAACGACTAAGCCCCGGCGCCGCAGCGTCAAAGGGCGCTGATGAACATGAATTTCGATCGCACATGATCGGCGTCGAAGGGCTTCATCATAAAGTCGTTGGCTCCTGCGCGCATCGCGCGAGCAATCTGCGCGACATCATTTTCGTTGAGGCAAATCACGACTTTCGGACGGTCGCCGCCGTGCATCCTGCGAAGCTGTTTTAAGAATTCCTGACTGTCGAGCGTGGGTGCTCACGTCGATGAGGATGGCGTCGGGCATCGAGATCGAGCAGGCGGCGAGCGCTTGCCGCGCGTCAGTGGCCTCGGAAATCCGCACGCCCATGCCTTCGAGAATACGCCGCACGATTTTCCGGACAACCGTAAAGTCGTCCACGACCAGGACATGGCTCGCGCGCATTCGAGTATCCATTGACCCCATTTTGACTGTCTTGGCGCAGAGAAACCTTGGCAAGTCTCCGACTGCTCCCCGCGGCCATCAGAATGCGGAAAGTCCGCAGTCGGCTCGCCAAACAATAGTCGCGCGGGATCGTGCATATTGCGTTAAATGACGCCCTGATCTCCGTCTGCGGGCCTTCGCCGCCTGGGAGAAAGCCCAACGAAAGATCGAGGCGTCCGGCGGTCCTTCGAAGCGGCGTCATAGTTCCAGCGGCGTCGCGGTCAAGGTTACGCCCTCGGGCGAGGTCAGCACTTCAAGCTTGACGCGACATTCGCGGGCCAGACAGCGTGGTGAAATAGGGTTGAATGGAATAACCATCGAGTCGGTCGGCGGCCCCGCCGTTCGACAGAATGTCCGCCGCCTCGTGCGCCAGGCGCGCATTCGGTCCTTTGGCCTCGACGCGCATCGCCATGGCGTCGTCCTCGCCCGAGAAGTCGACGGTGATGGCGCCGCCGCGCGGCACGCAGCCGGCGGCAATGAGACATAGGTTGAGAAGCAGCTTGATCAGGTTTTTCGACGCCAGCCGCCGACCTCCGAGCCAATTCAGGGTCGTGCGGTCGTTGGCGAAAATATCGCGGGCGACGATTTCCGCGTCGCCTAAGTCGACGGACGCGCCAAGCGAACCCGACGCGCCGAATGCAAGCCGGCAGAACCGGAGACGCGCGGAGGCCGAATTGGCGCTCTTCTTGATGAGCTCCATGGCGATCGCGCGCATTTCCTCATCCTGCTCTCCGTCGAGCACCTCAAGCCCGTTGATGATCGCTCCGACCGGACTGATCACGTCATGGCAGACGCGCGAGCAGAGCAACGCGGCAAGGTCGAGAGGGGCGAGCGAAGCGAGGGTCAAGCGGCCGTTCCTTTGTTCGACGCCGGCGATTGGCGGAGACCAGGGCTTTGCGCCAATCTCGGACGAGCGCCCGCCAACCACTATCCAATTCGTTCCAAGCCCGCGACGTGTCAACCAGGCCAGCCGTGAAGGAAGGTTTCTTTGAGCGCACCAATCGATGTTCCGAATCCACCGAGGCTTGACCGTCGCACGCGCGACCAAATCGCGACCCTGCTCGCAGAGGTCGCGCTCGCGGCTGGACCGGCAGTGATGGAGGAATACGAGCGCGGCTGTGTCGCCGAGACGAAAAAGGACGGCAGTCCGGTCACGGTCGCCGATCATCGCGCCGAGGCGGTCATCTGCGAGCGTCTCGCCCGCGCTTTGCCGTCCACGCCGATCGTTGCTGAAGAATTGACGGCGGCGGGAACGCCGATCGCTGTCGCCAAGCGATTTCTTCTGGTCGATCCGCTGGACGGGACGCGAGAGTTCGTCGCGCGCAACGGCGAATTCACAATCAATGTCGCATTGGTCGAGGACGGCGTTCCGATCGCTGGCGCGGTCTATGCGCCGGCAATTGGCCGGCTATGGATGGGCGGCGGCCGGGCCTACGTGTGTGACGCGCCTGTCGGGTCGGGATTGCCCGCGGAAGCGATGCGGCGGCGGATAGAGACGCGTGCTGCGCCCTCAAAGTTGACCGCTCTGGCAAGCCGGTCGCACCTGGATCTCGCATTGTGAGGAATTTCTGCAGACGCTGCCAATCGGCGAGACCCGGTACGCAGGTTCGTCGCTCAAGTTTTGTGTCATTGCTGAAGGCCATGGCGACGTCTATCCCCGCTTCGGGCGGACCATGGAGTGGGACACTGCCGCCGGCGACGCGGTGTTGCGCGCCGCGGGCGGGGTCGTTCTCGACAGGGCCGGCAATCTCCTCGCCTATGGCAAATTCGATGGGGGTCTGAGCAATGGACCGTTCGTCGCATGGGGCGACGCAGCGGCCGGCAAGCGATTTGGATACCGTTAAGGAACCATCAATTCATCCCGGCGATATTTTGCGGTCCAAGGACACGCCAATTCGCGGCTCGGGGGCGGGCGAAGCCCGGGCGTCGTCCGCTCTTCGACGGCCAGAGGAACGTCATGAGAACCGATTTCACCCGCCGCAAGTTCGTCGTCGCAACGATCATTGGCGCCGCGTCGATTGCCGCGCCCGCGCGAGCCGACGCTCCCCAAACGTTCTCGGGCGATGAGATTGTCGACGATGGCCATCGTTTCTTCGGCGATGTGTCGCGCGGCTTGGCCCAGGCCGTGCAGGAGGCCGGACGCCGGTGGGGATTGCCGAACGCCTATATCCTCGGTCAGGAGGCGTCCGCCGCGTTTGTCGGCGGACTGCGTTATGGCGAAGGGAAAATGTACACGCGCAACGCCGGCGAGCAGAAGGTCTATTGGCAGGGCCCGACAGTTGGGTTCGACGCCGGGGCCGACGGCGACCGGACCATGATGCTGGTCTACAATTTGCCGGCGGTCGACGCGATTTACCGGCGGTACGGCGGATTGGACGGCGCGGCATATTTCGTCGGCGGTTTCGGCTTCACTGCGCTGGGGTCCGAGGGCGTCGTGGTGGTGCCGATCCGGACGGGCCTCGGATGGCGGCTCGGGGTCAACGCGGGCTATTTGAAGTTCACCCAGAAGCGCGACGTGGAATCCGTTCTGATCGCTTCTGGTTGGGCGCCGAACGCGCCGCTGCGCAAAGGGGGCCAGGGTTGTCAGAGGCGAGTAAATCGGCCGTCGAGGCCAAAGAGAAAGATCGCTCCGTCGCGCTGATCATCGCGATTCTCGCGCTGTTGCTTGCGCTGGCCGAGGCCGGCGCAAAAAATGCGCAACATCTCTCGACCGAAAAAAATATCGAGTCGTCAGACTTGTTCAATTTCTATCAGGCCAAGAGAATCCGATCGACTGTCGTCGAGACCGCGTCAGAAATGCTTGAGACGCAGAAGGCTGCGGTCAGCAATTCTAAAGCTCAGGAGGCCTTCGATAAGCAGATCGCCGATTTCAAGGCGACCGTTGCTCAATTCGAGAAGGACCCCAAGAAGCCGGAGGACAGCCTGGACGCAATTCAGGATCGGGCCAACGAAGCCGCGGCCGCTCGCGATCTCGCCAATCACCGGCTTGAACATTACGAATTGGGAAGCGGCCTCGTCCAGATCGCGATCGTCCTGGCGTCGGCTGCGATCATCACCGGCATCGGCGCCCTCATCTGGCTCAGCGTCGGGCTGGGCGCCATCGGCGCTATCCTGATGGGGTTCGGGTTTTTCGCCCCGACGATCCTGCCGTTCATGGGCTAAGGGGCGTCAAGCCGCGTCCGTGAAAGCGCGGCGCGGGCGAATTGCGAGGCGCTTCGCCCGGCTGACGGCGTTGACGGGTTGTTAACCCTCCGCCGCCGAAACTCCGGCCGCCTGCAAATCATCGATTCCCACGCAGTTGGCCCAATTATGAACGATCTCATTCCCTTCGAGCCTGCGCGGGTTCAGCGCCGCGCGGTCTCCGTTGAGGGCGGCGCGCAAATCCTGTTCTTCACCGGCGTGCGCTATCAGCGCATGAGCGAATTTGTGCAGGCGCCTCCCCCAAAGCCGCCTCGGGCTCGGCGCCAGAACGCCAAGAGCCGGCTGCCCGATCTGGGAGAGCGTTGGACGCTAGGCTCAACCTCGCAAGCGGGTTTCGCTTGCCGTCATCCGATCCTTGCGCTAAGGCCCGCGGCGGGACACCTCTCCCCAACGAGAGGCGCACATCTGAAAGGATGGCACAATATGACGATGACGGCGCCCGCCGTTCGCCCTGCGAACGCCTGCTTTTCCTCTGGCCCTTGCGCGAAGCGCCCCGGCTGGACTCCCACAGTCCTCAATGAGGCCGCGCTCGGGCGCTCGCATCGCGCCAAACCCGGCAAAGCGAAGCTCAAGCTTGCGATCGATCTTACCCGCGAGGTCCTCGGCGTGCCCGGCGACTATCGAATCGGCATCACGCCGGGGTCCGACACTGGCGCGGTCGAAATGGCGCTGTGGTCTCTTCTCGGCGCACGCGGCGTCGACGTGCTGGCCTGGGAAAGCTTCGGCGAAGGCTGGGTCACCGACGTCGTCAAAGAACTCAAGCTCAAACACGCGCGGACGCTGAAGGCGCCTTATGGCGAACTGCCGGACTTGGCCCAAGTCGATTTCGACAACGACGTCATATTCGCCTGGAACGGCACGACCTCGGGCGTGCGCGTGCCCAACGCGGAGTGGATCCCGGCGGATCGGAAAGGCTTGACGATCTGTGACGCGACGTCCGCCGCGTTCGCCCAGGACCTCGACTGGCCGAAGCTCGATGTCGCGACGTTTTCCTGGCAGAAAGCGCTGGGCGGCGAGGCGGCCCACGGGATGATCGTCCTCAGCCCGCGGGCGGCGGAGCGCCTTCAGACCTACACCCCAGCGTGGCCGCTGCCGAAGATCTTCCGTCTGACCAAGGGCGGCAAGCTGATCGAGGGCATGTTCGAAGGCGAGACGATCAACACGCCATCCATGCTGTGCGTCGAGGACTATATCGACGCCTTGCGGTGGGCGAAGTCGCTTGGCGGCGTCCAGGCGCTGATCGCGCGGGCGGACGCCAACGCGAAAATCCTTGCGGATTGGGTCGACCGGACGCCGTGGATCGATTTCCTCGCCCGCGTCCCGGCGACGCGCTCGAACACCAGCGTCTGCCTCAAGGTGGTCGATCCGGCAATCGCCGCCCTCCCGGCCGAGGGCCAGGCTGCGTTTGCCAAGGCGCTCGCCGACGTTCTCGAAAAGGAGAAGGTCGCCTTCGACATCGGCGCCTATCGGGATGCGCCGCCGGGTCTGCGCATCTGGTGCGGCGCGACCGTCGAAAGTTCCGATCTCGCGGCGCTGACGCGTTGGCTCGACTACGCCTTTGCGCGCGAGACCGCAAAGCTCACCAAAGCGGCCTGACCGTCTGAAACATCGCCGCCGCGGGCTTCACCGGAAGCTTGGGCCGCGTGAACGGTTCAAGCTCTCCCATCGGCCGCGGTCCTATCTCCGCTTGTCAACTCCAAGGCAATTCTCCATGGCTCCTCGCGTTCTCATTTCCGACAAACTCTCCCCCGCCGCCGTCGCCATCTTCAAGGAGCGAGGCGTGGAGGTCGACGTCAAGCCCGGGCTCGATAAGGACGAGCTTGCGAAGATCATCGGCGAATACGACGGCTTGGCCATTCGCTCCGCCACGAAGGTCACGGCCAAACTGCTCGAGCGCGCGACAAAGCTGAAAGTGATCGGACGCGCGGGGATCGGAGTCGACAATGTCGACATTCCGGCCGCCACCGCCCGAGGCGTCATCGTCATGAATACGCCATTCGGCAATTCGATTACCACCGCCGAACATGCGATCGCGCTGATGTTCGCGCTCGCCCGGCAAATCCCGAGCGCGGATGTTTCCACCCAGGCGGGAAAATGGGAGAAGAACCGCTTCATGGGCGTCGAGTTGACCGGCAAGACTCTCGGCGTCATCGGCTGCGGAAACATCGGCTCGATCGCCGCGTCGCGCGCGATCGGACTGAGGATGCGGGTCGTCGCCTATGACCCGTTTCTGAGCCCCGAGCGCGCCGCCGAAATCGGCGTGGAAAAGGTCGAATTGAACGACCTTCTCGCCCGCGCCGATTTCATCACACTGCACACGCCGCTGACGGCGCAGACCCGCAATATCCTGGGGCGGGAAAACCTGGCGAAAACGAAGAAGGGCGTGCGCATCATCAATTGCGCGCGCGGCGGGCTCGTTGACGAGACAGCGCTGCGGGAAGCCCTCGACAGCGGCCACGTCGCTGGCGCGGCGTTCGACGTCTTCGTTGAGGAGCCGGCGGCGGCCAACCCGCTGTTCGGTCATCCGAACTTCATCGCGACCCCGCACCTCGGCGCGTCGACCACGGAAGCTCAGGAAAACGTGGCGCTCCAGGTCGCCGAGCAGATGTCGGACTATTTGATGCGCGGCGCTATTTCGAACGCGGTCAACTTCCCGTCGATCACCGCGGAGGAAGCGCCAAAACTGAAGCCGTTCATTGCGCTTGCGGAAGGGCTTGGTTCGTTCGCCGGCCAGCTCACCCAAGCGCCGATCAACAAGGTCACGATCGTGTACGAGGGCGCGGTCGCCGACTTGAAGATCAAGGCGCTGACGTCGGCGGCGATCGCAGGTTTGCTCCGGCCCTCGCTGGTCGACGTCAACGTCGTTTCCGCTCCGGCGATCGCCGCGCAGCGGGGCATCGTGGTTGAGGAGATGACTCGGGCTTCCGAAGGAGACTACGAAAGCTTCATCACGCTGACCGTTGCGACGGCCGAACTAAGCCGCTCGATCGGAGGCGCGGTTTTCCATGACGGAAAGCCGCGCATTCTGTCGATCAAGGGCATCAAGATCGACGCGGAATTCACGCCCTCGATGATTTATGTCACCAACGAGGACAAGCCGGGCTTCATCGGCCGGTTCGCGAGTCTGCTGGGCGACGCCGGCGTCAATATCGCGACCTTCGCGCTTGGCCGCGACGAGCCGGGCGGTTCCGCGATTGCGCTGGTAGCGGTCGACGGCGTCGCCCCTCCCGATGTTCTTGAACGCGTGACCAAGCTCAAGGGGGTGCGGCAGGCGACTGCGTTGCGGTTCTGAGCGCGCGCCTCGTCGCGCCGGTTCGGATTTGCAAGCCCCGCGCGGGCGCGCGAGAATGCCTGCAGACCCAAGCTGGATGACCGATCGATGAGCGACGACATGGACGGACCCGCCCCGCCGGCCGAAGTTAGCCCGCGCTCCAGGGTCGACCCTCGGCTTCTGGAAATTCTCGTGTGCCCGGTGACCCGAGCCGAGTTGAGCTACGACGCGGCGCGTCAGGAACTCATCTCGCGCGCGGCGCGGCTCGCCTATCCAATTCGAGACGGCGTGCCGATCATGCTGCCGGAGGAAGCGCGAAAGCTCGACGATTAAGCCGGCGGCCGGTTCACCGGCCGCGGCTGGCCTGCCTCGTCTATGGCGACGAAGGTGAAGGTCGCGTCGGTCACCTTCTCGCGGTCATGGGTGCGGAAGCGGCGCGCCCAGGCTTCGACATGGACCTTCATCGATGTCCGGCCAATTCCGTCGATGGCGGTGTAGACGCACAGCACGTCGCCGACCTTGACCGGGCGGATAAAGGTCATCGCATCGATGGCGACGGTGGCGACCCGCCCCTTGGCCTGCTCGGCGGCCGCGATGCCGCCCGCCTGATCCATCTGGCTGAGAACCCAGCCGCCGAAAATGTCGCCGTTGGCGTTGGTGTCGCTCGGCATCGCCCCGACGCGGACGGTTAGGTCGCCGCGCGGCTCGACGCGCGCCGGCAAGGTCTTGTCCATGGAGAAAGCCTCCCCTCAGGCCTGCGGCGCGCGGGACACGACAACCCGTGCGACGCCAGCAAGATCGGCCCGCGTGGCGCGGTCGGCGAGCCCCGCCCTCGCGCGAGCGCGAGCACGTCATCGGCCTGTCCCGCTCCGATTTCAACCATTAGCCATCCCCCGGGCGAGAGCAGGCGGGCGGCCCCGGGAAGGATGGCGCGATAGGCATCGAGCCCGTCCGATCCTCCGTCCAACGCCAACCGGGGATCGTGTTCGCGAACCTCACGAGGCAGCCCGGCAATTTCGTCGCGCGAGATATAGGGCGGGTTCGACACGATCAGGTCGAACGGCCCCCCGATGTCGGCCGCCCAATCGCCGATCCGGACGTCCGCGCGCCCGGCGAAGCCGCAAGCTTCAATATTGCCAAGCGCCACTCTCGCGGCGGCGGCGGACAGGTCGACGCCGACGCCGCGGGCATTGGGGAATTCGCTAAGCAATGCGCAGAGCAGAGCGCCTGAGCCGACGCCCAGGTCGAGAATGCGTAAGACCTCCGGGCGCCTGTGCCGATAAAGCGCGATTGCGGCGTCGACGATCGTTTCTGTTTCCGGCCGGGGGTCCAGCACATCCGGCGAAATCGCAAGGGGCAGGCCCCAGAATTCCCGCCTGCCGACAATCCTCGACAGAGGTTCGCCGGCCGCCCGGCGCGTGGCGAATTGTTCGAGCTTTTCTGCGGCCGCTCCGAGAAGACCTTCAGGGGCGGACAGCAGCGAGAGCGGCGAAACGCCGCTCGCCGCGCACAACGTCAATCTCGCCTCTCGTCCAGGGTCCTCGATTCCACAGCGTCGAAATCTGTCGATCAGGCGATTGAGCGCCTCAGCCCGTAAATCTGAGGCGCTGAACTCTCGCGCCTCGCTCGCCTCGCTCAAGCGACCTGCCCGTGACAGTGCTTGAACTTCTTGCCCGAGCCGCATGGGCACGGTTCGTTTCTGCCGACGCGGCCCCATGTTGCAGGATTGGTCGGATCCCGCTCCGCCACAGCCACTCCCGAAGTCGCGGCGAGGAGACCCGCGCCGATCGGCTCGGCGGCTGCGGTCAACGGATACTCGTTCTCGCCCGAGGTCGGATCGAGATGCTGATACTGCATCGGGGGAGGCGGTTCTGGCTGTTGGAACCGAACCTCAACCCGCGACATTTGGGCGATGACGGCTTCATGCCATTGCGCGATCAATTCCCGGAACAGATCGAACGCCTCGGATTTGTACTCATTGAGCGGATCGCGCTGCGCCATGCCTCGCCAGCCGATGACCTGACGCAAATGATCGAGCGTCACCAGATGCTCGCGCCATAGGTGATCGAGAGACTGCAGGATTACCTGCTTTTCGACGAACCGCATCGCCTCGGGCGTGTTGCGCTCCACGCGTTGGGCGTAGGCGTCCTTCGCGGCCTCGTGCAGCCGGGCCGCGACCTCTTCATCGGCTATCCCCTCTTCTTTCGCCCATTCGTCGACTGGCAGGTCGAGATTGAGCTTGGCGCTCACATCCTGCTTCAGCCCCGCGAGATTCCAGGCCTCTGGATAGACGTCGTGAGGAATGTGCTTGCTGACAATGTCGTCAATGACTCCGGTGCGCATATCCTCGATCGTCAATTCGAGCGAGTCGGCGGCCATCATCTTCCGCCGGTCCTCGAAGATGACCTTGCGCTGATCGTTCATCACGTTGTCGAACTTGAGAATGTTCTTGCGCATGTCGAAGTTGCGAGCCTCGACTTTTTGCTGCGCCTTCTCGAGCGCCTTGTTGATCCAGGGATGGACGATCGCTTCGTCCTCTTTCAGCCCGAGGCGTTTCAGCATCGCGTCCATGCGCTCCGCGCCAAAGATGCGCATCAGATCGTCCTGGAGGGACAGGAAGAACTTCGATCGTCCGGGATCGCCCTGCCGGCCGGACCGGCCGCGCAACTGGTTGTCGATGCGGCGGCTCTCGTGCCGTTCTGTGCCGATAATGTAGAGGCCGCCGGCATCAATCGCCTTCTGTTTGAAGTCGGCGACTTCCGCCCGGATCGACGCCTCATGGCCGTCGCGCGCCTCCTGCGGCGCGTCCCGGTCGATCTCCTGCTTGACGCGCATCTCGACATTGCCGCCAAGCTGAATGTCCGTGCCGCGGCCGGCCATGTTGGTCGCGATGGTGATCGCCCCCGGAACCCCGGCCTCGGCAATGATGAACGCCTCCTGCTCATGGAAGCGGGCGTTGAGGACGGCGAAATTCTTGGAGGGCTTGCCCGCCCGCGCCGCGTCATAGAGCGCCTTCAGCGCATCCGGCTTCGAAAATTCGATTTTCTTATATCCGTTCCGCTCCAGCACCTCGCCGAGAATCTCGGACTTTTCGATCGAGGTCGTGCCGACCAGCATCGGCTGCATTTTGGCGTTGGCGTCTTCGATTTCGCGCACGACGGCGCGCATCTTTTCGTCCGCGGTGCGATAGACCTCATCATCCTCGTCGAGGCGGGAGATCGGGCGATGGGTCGGAATCTCGACGACGACGAGCTTATAGATTTCCGCGAATTCATCGGCTTCGGTCGCGGCCGTTCCGGTCATGCCCGCAAGCTTCTTGTAGAGACGGAAATAGTTCTGGAACGTGATCGAGGCGAGCGTGACATTTTCCGGTTGGACGGTGACGCCTTCCTTCGCTTCGAGCGCTTGGTGCAGCCCTTCCGAGTAGCGCCGGCCCGGCATCATGCGTCCGGTGAATTCGTCGACAATCACCACCTCGTCATTGCGAACGATATAGTCCTTGTCGCGCTGAAACAGCTTGTGGGCCCGCAACGCCTGATTGATGTGATGGACGATGGTCGCGTTCGCCGCTTCATAAAGCGAACCTTCCTTCATGACGCCCGCCGCGCCCAGCAATTCCTCGGCGTGCTCGTTGCCGGCTTCGGTCAGATTGACCGTGCGCTGCTTCTCGTCGACCTCGAACTCCCCTTTGGCGAACAGAGGGATGATCGCATTGACCGAGACATAGAGGTTCGAGCGATCCTCGGACGGACCGGAGATGATGAGCGGCGTGCGGGCTTCGTCGACGAGAATCGAGTCGACCTCGTCGACGATCGCGAACGCATGGCCGCGCTGGACCATCTGCGCCATGTCGTACTTCATGTTGTCGCGCAGGTAGTCGAAGCCGAACTCATTGTTCGTGCCGTAGGTGACGTCGGCGGCGTAAGCCTGACGGCGCTGATCGTCGTCCAGGCCGTGGACGATCACGCCGACGGTCATGCCCAGGAACTGATAGATCTCGCCCATCCACTCCGAGTCGCGGCGAGCCAGATAGTCGTTGACGGTGACGACGTGGACGCCTTCTCCGGCGAGCGCGTTGAGATAGACGGCGGTGGTGGCGACGAGCGTCTTCCCTTCGCCGGTTCGCATCTCGGCGATCGCGCCTTCGTGCAAGACCAGTCCGCCGATCAGCTGCACGTCGAAATGCCGCTGCTTGAGGGTGCGTTTGGCCGCCTCGCGAACCGCGGCGAACGCGGGCGCCGTCAGGTCTTCGAGCGTCTTGCCGGCTCCGAGCTCAGCCCGGAATGCGCCGGTCTTGGCGCGCAGCTCGTCGTCGCTCAGCGCCGCGAATTCCGGCTCCAGCGCATTGATCGCCGCGACCTTTGGGCGATACCCCTTCAATCGCCGATCGTTGGAGGAGCCAAAGACCTTCTTGAGCACCGAGTCGAATTTCAAAGCCGAGCCGAGCATTTTCGACCTTTCCGCTATCGCCGCGCGTCCCTGGAGGATTCCGCGGCGGTCCGACCCCGCCGCGCCGCCCGAGCGCGGCCGACTTTGACGGCCACAACAAAAGGCGCGAAAAAAGGGCAAAATCGCCGCATTTCGCGCCGCTGAACGTGCCGGTGAGATAGGAGGCGCGTTCCGCCTTGTCAATGACGGGCGCCTGCCGCGCCCCGCCCCTGGCCGCCTATGCCGGACCGCAAGATGGACCCTGCCGCGCTGATCCTGCGACCGGCCGCGCCGAGCGATATCGACGCCGTCATGGCGATCGAGCGCTCCCCCGGCTTCGAGCATTGCGTCGGACGATCGGACGAAGCGGAGCATCGGGCCATGCTCGATTCTTCCTCACACGCCTACCGGCTCGGAATTGGCGCTGGCGGCGCGGTCGAGGCGTTCGCCATCCTGCGCGATGTGGGCGAACCGCACGGCAACCTCTATCTCAAGCGCGTCGCGGTCGCGCGCCCCGGCCGGGGGCTCGGGACCGCGTTTCTCGCGCTGGCGCTCGACGAGGCGTTCGGGCCGCTCGGCGCGAACCGCTTCCACCTCGACTGCTTCGCCGACAATGAGCGCGCCCAGCGCGCATACCGGAAGCTTGGCTTCAGCCGCGACGGAATCCTCCGCGAGGCTTACCGCCTGCCGGACGGGACGCGGAAAGACCTGGTGATGATGGCGATTTTGAAGAGCGAGTGGGAGGCGAGGCGGCTCCGCTGAACGCGGCCGGCTGACCGGCCCCCGGGGCATATTCCGGGCGGTCGGGCCGATGTCGCATTTGCGCGCGACTCAATGATTTCAGATCGCTAGGCGCCTTTTTTCGCGACTCGCAACGTTGCCACAATAAAACATAATAATATTGTAAATATGCTGCGCCCGGAGTCAGAAGGTCGCGGTCGCCGGGTCGGGGCCGATCCGGCCGCTGGGCGAATCGAGCGCTTCGATGCGCCGCATGTCGTCCGCGTCGAGGCGGAAATCGAGCGCCCCGATGTTCTCGCTCAGGCGTTCGCGGCGCACCGTCTTCGGAATGACGATGAGACCGCTGTCGAGATGCCAGCGGATGACGACCTGAGCGGCGCTCCTGCGGTGCTTGGCGGCGATGGCCACGAGCGCCGGGTCTCCGAGCGACCGCCCCGGCCCAGCGGGCTCCAGGATTCGGTTTTGATCCCCAGACCGTCGTGAAAGGCCCTCAGCGCCTTCTGCTGAAAGCGGGGATGAAGCTCGATCTGATTGACGGCGGGCGCAACGCCCGTTTCGCCGACGATCCGCTCGATGTGATCGCGATTGAAATTCGAGACGCCGATCGAGCGGACCCGGCCCTGTTCTTGCAGACGGACCAGCGCCTTCCAGCTCTCGACATAGCGGTTGACCCGCGGGCGCGGCCAATGGATGAGGTAGAGTCGAGCGGATCGCGGCCGAGCTTGCGGGCGCTCAACGCGAAAGCGCGCAGCGTTTCGTCGAGGCCGTGGTCGGAATTGCCGAGTTTCGTGGTGATGAACACGTCCGGCCGGTCATGCAGCGTCCGGCCGACGCCCTCCTCGTTTCGATACATGGCCGCCGTGTCGACCAGACGGTAGCCTTCCTCAACCGCCATCCTAACGATCTCCTCGGTCGAGTCCGGCGGCGTCTGGAAAACCCCAAGGCCAAATTGCGGCATCGTCCGGCCATCGTTGAGCGAGACCTTTGGCTGCTCGGATTTGGTCATTGCGCCCTCGCTGTGTTTGCGGACCGCCCGCATGATCCCCGGATCGGTCCGCCGATCAAGTCCCGTGTCTCTCCGCAGAGGGGGCGCGTTCCATGGGCTCGGAATCCCGCGCGCTCCGCGCGCCCGCAGAGCTGATGAACCTCGATGACCCGAGCAATGCGGGGCTCTCGGGGCGGCGCCGATAAGTGTTCACGATTGTGTGAACGTACCGTTCGCGAGTAAGGTGCGGAGCGCACCGGCGAGATACGGCGTCGCGCGAAGATGGCCGGGCGGGAAGACACCATGTCCCAAGAGCCTCCAGTCCTGCGCCCTGCCGACGAGCGGCGTCTGGCGGCTATCCTGGCCTCTGACGTGGCGGGATACTCGCGCCTCATGGGGCGGAACGAAGAGGAGACGGTGCGCGATCTCGAAGCGCATCAGGCGGTGATCCTGCCGCTCATCGCTAGGCACGGCGGCGCTGTCATAAATATCGCAGGCGACGGGATCGTGGCGCAGTTCCCAAGCGCCGTGCGCGCCGTCGAATGCGCCGTCGCCATCCAGAAGATCATGGCGGAGCGCAACTTCGACGCTCCCGCGAACCGCCGGATGTTGCTCCGCATCGGCGTCAACCTCGGCGACATCATCCACGATGGAGCCCGGACCTACGGCGATGGGATCAATGTCGCGGCGCGGCTTGAGCCCTTGGCCGAGCCGGGCGGAATTTGCATCTCGGCGACTGTGCGAGAGGCGATTTTCGGCAAACTCGGCCTGCCTTTGCGCGATGTCGGCGAGAAAACGCTCAAGAACATCGACCGCCCCGTGCACATATACCAGATCCAGTCGCCAGGAACGCCCGCCCGCCGCGACTGGCTGGGCCAGGGTCTGCGAGAATATCGCCGGCTCGCCCCGGCGCTTGGGCTTGTCGTTCTCCTCGTGGCCACGGCGGGCCTCGGCGCATGGCGTTTCTGGCCCAGCGAGACGCCGGCGTCGGACGGCATGCCGTCCGTCGCAGTGCTCCCCTTCGTCGTCGAGGGAAACGATACCGCGCAGGATGATTTCGCGCGGAGCCTCACGCGTGAAGTCGCCGCGTATCTCTCGACATTTCCGGGCATGCATACGCTCGCCGTTGCAGAACCGGCGGCAAAGATCGCCCCAGGGGAGCTGGCTCGGCAATCCGGGGCCACGTACGCGCTCGAAGGCCACGTGCTCAAGGCCGGGAACGCCTCCCGCATCACCGCGCGCCTGACCGACACTGGCGGCGGGGAGAGTTTGTGGTCCGACAATTACGACTTCGACGGCTCAGATCGGCTCGCAATCCAGTCCGAGACCGCCCATAAGGTCTATAGCGCCATCGCCGGCAGCTACGGCGTGATCCTCAAGACTGAAACAGAGAAGGCATGGCGCAAACCGGACCGCGAGCTCACGGACTATGACTACGGCAGGAGAGTCCAGCCGGCTCTTGCGCAGGACACGCGCGACGGCTTCGCCCGAGCGCGCCAGATTGGCGAGGAAGGTCTGAGTGGTTTCCCGACTCGCCTGTCCTCAATCTCGTGATGGCCAACGCCTATCTGATGGATCAGCTAGACCTTGGGCCGTTTGCCGACTGCCACCAGAAGTTCGCTCTTTCCTGGACATACGCTAGCCAAGCCGAGAAGGCCAAAAGCAAATCGAGGTTACTGGCGTTTGAGCACCACGCCCTGATGGCGAAGCTTTACGCCGTCTATGCGGGGGACTTCGAGCGCAGCGTGGCGGAGGCGGAAGCGGCGGTCGAGATGGCGCCGAATGAACCTACAACCCGCTCCTCCCTGTCCTTTTTCCTTTCCAACGCCGGAAGGACGGCTCAGGCCATCGAATGGGCCTCGCGGGCGCTCCGCCAGAACCACAACGCGGCCTTCGCCATGTTTCTCGCGCCGAATCTCGCATGGACGCTCTATCTCGCTGGCCGCTACGATGAGGCGTTCGACGCCATCAAGGGGAGCGAGACGCTGCTTCCCGACACGACTGCCGCCATCTATGTGCGCGCTGGCCGCCTCGAGGAGGCCCGCGCCATCGTCGCCGACTGGCTAAAGAGAGGCGCCTTCTCGATCGCCACGGAATCCTGTCTAGCGATCAAAGAGCCGATGAAGAGCGCGTATCTCGACGACCTCCGAAGGCTGGGCTTCCGGAGAAATAGAGGCGATGTCCCAAGAGCCTCCAGTCCTGCGCCCTGCCGGCGAGCGGCGTCTGGCGGCGATCCTGGCCTCGGACGTGGCGGGATACTCGCGCCTCATGGGGCGGAACGAAGAGGAGACGGTGCGCGATCTCGAAGCGCATCAGGCGGTGATCCTGCCGTCCCTCACTGCCGAAACCGATTCCTCTCTCCATGATCGCCGGATCGCTCCGCGGATCAAGTCGTGAGCGCTCGGCGGACACGCCGGATCGATGCGGTCGATCCTTTGCGCCAGCACGCGAGGAACTTTCGCGCCGCCTTGCCAAGCCGCTGGGCGGCCCGCAGTTTGACCAACGCCGCATTGACAACCCGCCCGCGTCATGATTTGCGAAGTCTCGGCGCTCCCCGCGCCGCATCCGGATCGGGCTCAATGCGTCGCGATTGGCTCAAAACGACGATGAAAACGCCGCTCCCGCTGAAAAGCGGGACGATCGGCTGACTGCGCCTCCCGCTCCGGTTCCTCCCCGGCGGAGCGCCGGGGCATAGGGCCTGCATTCGCCGGCCGTCGCGGGGAGGTTCGATAGGCCAAAAGGAATACCTCCCATGACAGGCTTCAAGGTCGCGATCGCCGGCGCCACCGGGAATGTCGGGCGCGAGATGCTGTCGATCCTCGCCGAGCGCCGCTTCCCGGTTTCCGAGGTTGTCGCCCTGGCCTCGCCCGCCTCGATCGGGCGCGAGGTCTCGTTCGGCGAGCGCACCCTCAAGTGCAAGGCGCTCGAGCATTACGACTTTTCCGATACCGACATTTGTCTCATGTCGGCCGGCGGGGCCGTCTCGAAGGAATGGTCGCCCGGGATCGCCGCCCGGGGCTGCGTCGTGATCGACAATTCTTCAGCCTGGCGGCTGGACCCGGACGTGCCGCTGGTCGTCCCCGAGGTCAACGCCGCCGCCGCCAAGGGCTTTTCGAAGAAGTACATCATCGCCAATCCCAATTGCTCGACCGCCCAGCTCGTGGTCGCGCTGAAGCCGCTGCACGACCGGGCGACGATCAGGCGGGTGGTGGTGGCGACCTATCAGTCGGTTTCGGGCGCGGGCAAGGAGGCGATGGACGAACTGTTCTCGCAGACCCGGGCGATATTCGTCTCCGATCCGGTCGAGGCGAAGAAGTTCACGAAGCGCATCGCCTTCAACGTCATCCCGCACATCGACGTCTTCATGGACGACGGCTCGACCAAGGAAGAGTGGAAGATGGTCGCCGAGACCAAGAAGATCCTCGACCCGAAGATCAAGCTGACGGCGACCTGCGTGCGCGTGCCGGTGTTCATCGGCCACTCGGAGGCGGTCAACATCGAGTTCGAGAAGCCGATCAGCGCCGACGAGGCGCGCGACATCCTGCGCCGGGCGCCCGGCTGCCTGGTGATCGACCGGCGGGAGCCGGGCGGTTACATCACCCCGCACGAGGCCGCGGGCGAGGACGCAACCTACATCAGCCGCATCCGCGAGGACCCGACGGTCGACAACGGCCTCAATCTCTGGGTGGTGTCCGACAACCTCCGCAAGGGCGCGGCGCTCAATGCGGTGCAGATCGCGGAAGTGCTCGCCAACCGCGGCTGGCTCAAGCCGAAGTTGAAGGTGGCTTGAGAGCCGCAACCGCTGCGGGGCATGGGGAAAAACGCTCGCGCCCGCCGAAGGCAGGCGGCGGCGCCTGTCGCCCCCTCCTTAACTCCTTTATGATAGTGATCCGGCGCGATCATCCGCGTGCTTTTGAGGCTCGAGTTCGGCAATCCATGGCGAGAGATTCGGACATCCGCCTGCTTACCTCGCCGCGCATCTTCCTGGTCGGCATGGCGTCGTTTCTGGCGCTGGTCGGGTTCGTCGTCCTGATCCTGTACAAGCAGATCGCGCTCGCCTTCAGCGCCAATCCCGGCCTCAACGGGCTGATTCTCGGCGTGCTCGCGATCGGCTCGCTGTTCGCCTTCCGTCAGGTGTTCCGCCTGTTCCGCGAAATCCACTGGGTCAATTCGCTGACCGGCGCCCAGACCGGCAGAACCCGCAGGCAGCCCCGCCTGCTCGCGCCAATGGCGGCGATGCTCAACGCCGGCGCCGGCGCGCGCGGCCTCTCGACCCTGACGACCCGCGCCATCCTCGATTCGATCGGCACGCGGCTCGACGAGGGCCGCGAGCTCAACCGCTATCTGGTCGGCCTCCTGGTGTTCCTCGGCCTGCTCGGCACGTTCTGGGGCCTGCTGGAGACCGTGCATTCGATCAGCGGCGTGATCGACAGCATGAAGACCGGCGCCGACACGACGACCATGTTCGACGACCTCAAGAGGGCCTCTCCGCGCCGATCGCCGGCATGAGCGTGTCGTTCACCTCCTCGCTGTTCGGCCTCGCGGGCTCGCTGATCCTCGGCTTTCTCGATCTGCAGGCGGGCCAGGCGCAGAACCGCTTCTACACCGAGCTCGAGGATTTTCTCGCGGGCCATGTCGAGACGACGCCGACGTCGAGGCGAGCCCGACGCGCCGATCGTCGCCCAGCGGCAACCCGCGATCGATCACCAGCGCAACGCCGCGGCGATCGCCAATCTCGCCGAGGGCATCCAGGCGCTCGTCGGCCATATGCGCACGGAGCAGCAGCAGATCCGCGACTGGGTCGACGCGCAGGCCGCCGCAGCAGGAGGACATCGGCAGGCTGCTGCGCCGCCTGCTCGGACGAGCTGCGAGAAGCAGCGCTAGGCAGGAGGCGAGCACATGGCGCTGTCGCGCGGACGCCGCTATCGAACCGGTGAATTACTGGCCCGGCTTCGTCGACGCGCTGTCGACGATGCTGCTGGTCATCATTTTTCTGCTGTCGGTGTTCATGCTGGCGCAGTTCTTCCTGTCGCGCGAGGTGACCGGCAAGGACACCGCGCTCGCCAGGCTCAATCGGCAGATCGAGGAACTGACCAACCTGCTGGCGATGGAGCGCACCCAGAAGGGCGCCGACGAGGACAAGATCTCCAAGCTGACCGCGACGCTCGACGACGCGGAGCGCGCACAGAAGCGGCTCAGGACGACGCCGCGCAGGCGCGGCGCCGCCGGCGCCGCGCGCGGCAAGGCTTCCGCCGCCGACGATCGCGCTCGACCGCAAAAGCAGATCTCCGCGCGCGCGCTGGCGCAAGT
Organism: uncultured Alphaproteobacteria bacterium; assembly: GCA_963839185.1. Lineage (GTDB taxonomy): Bacteria > Pseudomonadota > Alphaproteobacteria > Rhizobiales > Beijerinckiaceae > Roseiarcus. The sequence continues at coordinate 61,980 of CAWIUD010000052.1, forward strand.
CGACGTGCTCAACCAGCAGATCGGCGCGCTGCGCAAGCAGCTCGCGGCGATCCAGGACGCGCTCGACGTCTCGGAGATCGCGAACAAGGAAGCCAGGCAAAGATCGCCGATCTCGGCCAGCGGCTCAACGTGGCGCTCGCGCAGAAGGTGCAGGAGCTGCGCGCTATCGCTCCGACTTCTTCGGCCGCCTGCGGCAGATCCTCGGCAAGCGGCCCGACATCCGCGTGGTCGGCGACCGCTTCGTGTTCCAATCCTCGGTGCTGTTCGACGCCGGCAAGGCGGACATCAGCCGGCCGGGCAAGCAGTCGCTCGACAACTCGCCGCCGCCGTGCTCGATCTCGAGCGCGAAATCCCGCCCGACATTCCCTGGATGCTGCGCATCGACGGCCACACCGACGCGCGTCCGATCAGCGGCGGCGGCCAGTTCAAGTCGAACTGGGAGCTTTCCGCCGCGCGCGCCGATCGCGGTGGTGCAATATCTGGTCACGAAGGGCGTCGATCCGGACTGTCTCGCCGCCACCGGCTTCGGCGAATTCCAGCCGCTCGACCAGGGAACCGACGAAGAGGCCTACGCCCGCAACCGCCGCATCGAGTTGAAGCTGACGGAGCGGTGACCGCGGCGTCCGGCTGCGCGCTTCGCCGCGGCGATCTCGACGCGATTGTCGATTTCTGGGTCGCCGCCTGGAGCGAGACCAATTTCGCCATTGA
>CAWIUD010000053.1:0-90030 GCA_963839185.1 uncultured Alphaproteobacteria bacterium
AGCAACTTGTCGTCGTGAATGCGTAGATTCCGATTCTTTCGCTGTCCCCATCGCCCGGTAAAGTCCGGTAGCAGGTCTCCGCTGCTCCACCGGAGCGGGAGGCCGACTGTCTTGCCGATCGGTGATGGAGAAAGCGATGACAGAGCCGCAACTTCTGAGCCCGGCGCCCTAACAAGATCGGATGTCGTCGCCTGCATCTCCCATCTGCGCGCCTTTGCCGTCAGTGCTCGCGGGCGATCGGCGGCGCGCCGACGATCTTGTCCGTGACACGATCGAGCAAACCTTCACCGAGGCGAAGCGACCTCGCGCTGGCAGTGAACCTCCAGGTTCAAATGTTCGCCCTCCTGCACAGGTGCACTACGGTGCGCCGCGCCCGGCTACCGAAGCGTCGGGGCCACAGCAGGAAGGACCGTCGAGCAACGAGGATGGTCTTGAGTCGACGAACTCCTCCGAATTTTCGGTCGCCTCCGCGACGAGCAGCGGGAAGCGCTCATCCTGACGGTCGCGAGCGGTCTGTCACGCCAGCAAGCGGCCGAGGTGTGCGAATGCGAGATTTCCATGATCGAGAGCCGCGTATCCGAGGCCTGGCGCGAGATGTCACGGGCCTTGCGGGAGACTGCGCCGGGACGGAAGACGGATTTCGCGAGCCTCACGGTGCGCGCGCATGCGGATCGTCCGGCGACTCGATCTGCCCGCGCCTAGATTCCGATTTCTTGATTGCGCGAGCTCATATCTTCCGGATGGGCTCTCATCATATCGCAGGAGGCCCTCATGGACTGGAATCGAATCCAAGCGAGTTGGAAGCAGCTGATAGAGAAAGTCGTCATTCATTGGGGACGATCGCGCCATGGCGACCGCAACCGCGTCGAACTGATCGGCGCCGCGCCATTAACAGAGAGTCGAACCGACTGATCCCGCAAACGACCGCCCTTCGCCCCAGCGACCACGCAAGAAGGAGCGAGTTTTCCCTTCACATTGGCTGTTAGACAACGGCCAATCGAAGAGAAGCGAGGCAGATGATCACGCTCGCGATAGCCGGTTTGGCGTGCGCAACGACCATCGCCATCGGTGTAGGCTTCGTTGTTCCCGTCAGCAGCGCCGTCGGTGATTGTTTCGACGTCTTCGCTATCGGCTCGGCCATCTTCTTCGTTGGGCTGCTCGACGGCAAGTAGGGCCAGCGAGTTTAACGTGGGCGGTGGGTCAATCGGCGTTCGCTTGTCATAATTCTAAAGCGTCAGTGAACCCTCGTCGGGGTCCCGTCGCGGCGAACCATCAGGCATTTGTTGGGGACAAAGTGCGAACACCCCTTGCGGCGAAAATTTGGCGTCCCTAAGTCCAGCGCGCCTACGGAATTGGCCGTTCGGCACGGTCGTTTGGACGGTCAGTGGAAATATGATCGCCGCGAAGACGAGGACGATGTCCACCATCAGTTCGGCAGCGTGGTCCGACGAGATCGCGAGCATGGCTCGAACTCCAACGATTACATTATACCGCCTTGCGTTTTGAAACCCGCGTCATGGGAAGCCTGAAAGAGAACGGGACGACCCGACGTTTTGAGGCGTGCGATTGGGGGGCGTTCGGCGATCACCCACGTATTGAAGACAGCAATATCGGCGCACAAGCTTGAAATCAAAGATGCGAAGACCGAGCGCGCCATTTTCGAACCGGGGAGCAAAGATACTTTCCAGTACCTCGGGTTCGACGTGTCACAAAAATGTGCAGCAATAAGGCTCTCATCTATCGCAAGACAATGGCGGCGAGCCAAGCGGGCGATCAAGAAGACCAAGCAGCTGGGGCAAACAAAGATTGCCGGCGGGTAACCGGCCACGATCTCGACAAAGAGACTTAGACGGAGATTTTGGCCGACCGGCGCGCGCAACTTCTCCGAGTATGCAAGGCGGGCGAGCGACGCCTTTGGCTCGAAACACATCGTGCGACAAGTAATGCGATTTGAGCGCAGGGTTGATCGCGCGATTTGCGATATAGGGAAGTGAGCTCGAAACGGGGCTATTGTTGCTCCGAGGGTCCTGTCGCGGCTTGGCGACACGATACCGCTGAACATTCGCCGCTGTACCGCGCCCGCCCTCACCCCCGGCCCCTCTCCCGAACGGGAGAGGGAAGTAGCCCCCTACCCCCTCTTCCCCGCGATCTTCGCGATCTCGCGCATGATCTTCAGCGTGCCGGAGAGCCGGTCGGCGAGGGTCTCGAAATCGTCGGTGACGACGATGCGCATGTCGGGCCGGACGCGGGCGAGCGGCCCTTGCGCCTCGACCCATTTCACCAGCGCCGCCGGGTTCGAGAAGGAGTTCTTGCGGAACGCGAGCGTCAGGCCTTTGGCGCCGGCCTCCAGCTTCTCGACATTGGCCTTGCGGCAGAGCGACTTGATCTGCACGAGCTGCATCAGGAGGCCGACTTCCGGCGGCGGGGGGCCGAAGCGGTCGACGATCTCGGCGCCCATCGCGTCGATCTCCGCATCGTCCTCCAGGGCCGACAGGCGGCGGTAGAGCGCAAGCCGCGTCGGCAGGTCGGGGATGTAGCTCTCCGGGATCGTCACCGGCGCGCCGAGCGGAGATCGCCGGCGACCCAGGTCCTCGGCCGGCGCGTCCTCGCCTGATTTGATGCGCTCGACCGCCTCGCGCACCATCTGCTGATAGAGCTCGTAGCCGACCTCCTTGATATGGCCCGACTGCTCCTCGCCGAAAAGATCGCCGGCGCCGCGCAGGTCGAGGTCGTGGCTCGCGAGCTGGAAGCCGGCGCCCAGCGTATCGAGCGACTGCAGCACCGCGAGCCGCTTCTCCGCCTGCGGCGTGATTTTGGCCTTGGCCGGCGTGGTGAAGATCGCATAGGCGCGGACTTTCGAGCGCCCGACGCGGCCGCGCAGCTGATAGAGCTGCGCGAGGCCGAACATGTCGGCGCGATGCACGATCAGCGTATTGGCGCGCGGAATGTCGAGGCCGGATTCGACGATCGCGGTCGACAGCAGGATGTCGTATTTGCCGTCGTAGAAAGCGCCGATCCGGTCCTCGAGGTCCCGCGCCGCCATCTGCCCGTGCGCGATCACGAACTTCGCCTCCGGCACGTTCTGGCGCAGGAACGCCGCCGCCTCGTCGAGGTCCTCGATGCGGGCGCAGACATAGAACGACTGGCCGCCGCGATAGCGCTCGCGCAGCAGCGCCTCGCGCACGATCAGCGCATCGAACGGCGAAACGAAGGTGCGCACCGCAAGCCGGTCGACCGGCGGCGTGGCGATGATCGACATGTCGCGGACGCCGGTCATCGCCAGCTGCAGGGTGCGGGGAATGGGCGTCGCCGACAGGGTCAGGATGTGGACTTCGGTGCGAAGCTCCTTCAGCCGCTCCTTGTGGCCGACGCCGAAATGCTGCTCCTCGTCGATGACCACGAGGCCGAGGTCCTTGAAGCCCACCGTCTTGCCGAGCACGGCATGGGTGCCGACCACGATGTCGACCGAGCCCTCGGCGAGGCCCTGCTTCACCTCGCGGCTGCTCGGCCGCGCCGACCATCCGCGACAGCTGGCCGATGCGGATCGGCAGGCCGGCGAAACGGTCGCGGAAGTTTTGCGCGTGCTGACGCGACAAGAGCGTCGTCGGGACGACGATCGCAGTCTGCTTGCTGTTGATCGCCGCGGCGAAGGCGGCGCGGAGCGCCACCTCCGTCTTGCCGAAGCCGACGTCGCCGCAGACCAGCCGGTCCATCGGCCGGCCGGCGGCGAGATCGTCGAGCGTCGCCTCGATGGCGCTCGCCTGGTCTTGGGTCTCGTCATAGGGAAAGCGGGCGCAGAATTCGTCGTAGAGCCCCTCGGGCGGGATGAGGCGCGGCGCGGCGTGGGTCACGCGCTCGGCGGCGACGCGGATCAGCTCTCCCGCCATCTCGCGCACGCGCTTCTTGAGCCGCGCCTTCCGCGACTGCCAGCCCGCCCCGCCGAGCCGGTCGAGTTCGCCGGTCTCCGAGCCATAGCGCGACAGAAGCTCGAGGTTCTCGACCGGCAGGAACAGCCGGTCGCCGCCCGCATAGTGAATTTCGAGGCAGTCGTGCGGCGCGCCCGCCGCCTCGATCGTCTTCAGGCCGATGAACCGCCCGACGCCGTGATCGATATGGACGACCAGATCGCCGGCCGAGAGGGCGCTCGCTTCCGCCAGGACGTCCTGCGCGCGGCGCCTGCGCCGCGTCTGGCGGATCAGCCGGTCGCCCAGGATATCCTGCTCGCCGATGATCGCGAAGTCCGGCGTCTCGAAGCCCTGTTCGAGCGCGATGACGGCAAGCGGCAGCGAACCGGCGCGCGCGGTCGTCGCCTGGTGGAAGGACGAAACAAGCTCATGCGGCTTGAGGCCGTGTTCGGCGAGCACATGACTCAGCCGCTCGCGCGAGCCGTCGCTCCAGCCTGCGACAATGACCTTGAGCCCGCGCTCGCGCAGAGCCCTGACATGGGCGGCCGCCGCGTCGAATACGTTGGCGTTCTCCTGCTGCCGCTCGGGGGCGAAATTGCGTCCCACCCGCCCCCCGCAATCGACGGCGTCCTCAGCGCCGGGGGCAGCCTCGAACGGCGTCAGGCGTGCGAGCGGTTGGGCGGCGAGCCGTTCCTTCCACTCGTCGTGGGAGAGATAGAGGCGCGAATGGGGCAGCGGCTTATAGTCCGCCTTGACCGGGTCGGCCTGATAGGCGGCGCGGCGGGCGGCGTAGTTGTCGGCGATCAGCGCGATGCGCTGGCTTGCGGCCTCCTCCGCCCGCGCATCGAGCACGAAGGGCGCGCCGGCGACATAGTCGAACACGGTGTCGAGGCTCTCGTAGAACAGCGGCAGCCAATGCTCGAGGCCGATTGCCCGCCGGCCTTCGCTGACCGCGGCGTAAAGGTCGTCGTCGCGCGACGGCGCGCCGAATTCGAGCGCATAGGCCTGGCGGAAGCGGCGGATGGTCTCGGTCGTCAGCCGTGCTTCGCTCATCGGCGAAAGATCGAGCGAGCGCAACTGGCCAACGGTGCGCTGCGTCTCCGGATCGAAAGCGCGGATCGATTCGAGCGTATCGCCGAAGAAGTCGAGCCGGATCGGCGCCGCCGCGCCGGGCGGATAGAGATCGAGAATCCCGCCGCGCACAGCGTAGTCGCCGACGTCGCGAACCGTGCTCGCGCGGCTGAAGCCGTTCGATTCCAGCCACAACGCAAAATCGTCCATCCTGACGCTGTTGCCGGGCGCGGCCGAGAAGGCGGCGGACGCGATGAATTTGAGCGGGGGCGCGCGCTGGGTCAGCGCGCTGACCGAGCCGACCAGAATGCGCGGCCGCTCGACGGCGCCTCGGGTGCGGGCGAGCCGCGCGAGCACAGTCATTCGCTCGGCCGATACCGCGGCGTTGGGCGAGACGCGGTCGTAGGGCTGGCAATCCCAGGAGGGGAAATTGAGCGCCTCGATCTCCGGGGCGGCGAAGCCGAGCGCGTCGATCAGGCTCTGGGCGCGCAGGCCGTCGCGGGCGACGAAGACGAGCGTCGCCGCGCGCGTTTCGCCGGCGCGCGCCAACGCGCGGGTGAGCTCCGCCACGACGAAGGCGTCATAGCCCTCGGGCGCACGCGCCAGCGTGACGGCGCCGCCCTCTTCCAGCCGGCGGATGGCGGGGGCAAGAAAGCTTGCGGGACTTGAGCGGCTTTCGTTCATGGGGCGCGGACAGCGTTCGTCAAAGTCTCGCCCGGCGCGGCGCGCAGGCGCGCGAAAAGCGGCGTGTCGAACTCCGGCGGCGGCGCTTCGACGCCGGTGATCCAGGCAAGCGCCTGCGGATCGGGGACGTCGAGCAGACGCTCGAACTCGGCAAGCTCGCTTTCGTTCATCGCCGGCAGATGCGCGTCGGCGAAGCGGCCGAAGACGAGATCCATCTCGCGCACGCCGCGGCGCCAGGCGCGAAACAAAATCCGCCGCCGCCGCTCATCGAGCGCCGCGCTGCTCAAAGTGGAGCCGGACATCAGGGGCCTTTCCAGTGGCGGGCTTATAGCCCGGAAGGGCGGGCCTGTCAGTGCTTCTTCAGCCGACCAAGCGCCGCTGCGGCTTCGACGGCAGAACTACTTCCGCGAGACCGAGCCAAGCCCCCATCGCGGCGAGTTCCTCCGCGATCGCGTCCATCGCGTCCGAGGGGGCGTGCGCCTCGAGATGCACCGCATGGACGAGCAATCGGCCGGCCTGACGGTCGGCTTTCAGGTCGAGCCGGGCGACGAGACGGTCGCCGAGCAGGAACGGCAGGACATAATAGCCGTGCTGACGCTTGTCGGCCGGCGTGTAAATCTCGATCCGGTAGTGGAAGTCGAAGAGCCGCAATGTCCGCGAACGCTCCCAGACGAGCGGATCGAACGGCGCCAGAAGCGCTCGCGCCGAGATGCGGCGCGGCCGGCGGGCGTTGCGGTGAAGATAGGCGAGGCGGGCCCAGCCGGGGACCTCGACCGGCTCAAGAACTCCCTCCTCCGTCAGCAATTCGATCGCCTGTCTTGCGTCGTCGGGGCCGAGACGGAAATAGTCGCGCAGATCCTGCTCCGTCGCGACGCCGAGCGCGTCAGCCGCGCGCGCGATGAGGGCGCGGTGCGCATGCCTTTCGTCCGGTGTCGGCAGGGCGAGGATCTCGGCCGGAATGACGCGCTCGGTCAGGTCGTAGACCCGCTCGAAGCTGCCGCGCCGCGTTGCGGTGGTGATGCGGCCGGCCCAGAAGAGCCATTCGAGCGCCTGTTTGACCTCGCTCCATTGCCACCAGCCCGACCGGCCGCGTTTTTCTTCGAAGTCTGAGGCCGCGCGGGGACCCTCGTTGCGGATGCGATTGAGAAGGGCTTCCGCCTCGGGCCGGCGCTCGCCCGCGAAGGCCCGCAGGCCCTTCCAGCCGGCTTGACCGCGATCCGCGCGGGCCATCCGCCAGCGCAACAGGGGGTGCAAGGGCAACGGCAGGAGCGACGCCTCATGGGCCCAGTATTCGAACAGCCGCCGCTTCTTCGGGCCTCCCCAAGCGGCTGTATCGATCAGCGAACGGTCATAGGGGCCGAGTCGGGAGAAGGCGGGCAGGTAATGGGCCCGCACCAGCACATTGACGCTGTCGATCTGGTGAAGCGAGAGCCGGTCGATAGTCTTCAGCCATCGCGCGGCGGTCACTTTTTCCGGGCGCGGGCCGCCGAAGCCCTGGGCTGCAAGAGCGATCCGCCGCGCCTCGGCGAGGGAGAGCTCTTTGGGGCGCAGGCCGTCCGAGCCCAGGCGGCTCACGCCGTCTCCAGCGCCGGGACGCCGCATCCGTCAGACCTGCTCGATCTCGATGAGGGCGCCGGCGAAGTCTTTCGGATGCAGGAACAAGACCGGCTTGCCGTGCGCGCCGATCTTCGGCTCGCCGTCGCCGAGCACCCGCGCGCCCTCGGCTTTGAGCTGGTTTCGGGCAGCCACGATGTCCGCAACCTCGTAGCAGAGATGGTGCATGCCGCCGTCCGGATTGCGCTCCAGGAATTTCGCGACCGGGGACTTCTCCCCGAGCGGATGCAGAAGCTCAATTTTCGTGTTGGGGAGTTCGACGAATACAACCGTCACGCCATGATCGGGCTCATCCTGCGGAGCGGAGACGCGCGCGCCGAGTGTTTCACGATAGGTCTGCGCGGCCTTTTCGAGATCGGGGACGACGATGGCGACGTGGTTCAGTCTTCCGATCATGAGATCCTCGCGGGCGCGGGTGTGCGGGGCGGCGGCTGATATTGCGGCGAATGCGCCATCGCGCCGAACGCTAGCCGAAGCGCGGGCCGCGGCAAAGACCGGAGCTCTGACTTTGCTCTGACTTTGCTGCCCGCTCGTCGTGCGGCGAACATTGTGCTAGGCGTTTTTCGCGCAATCGCGCTGGATACGCCGCGGTCGCAGCGGCGAGCGGGTCGCGCGGCGCCGCCGAGGAGAGTTCGGCGGCCTTGAGGACAGCGCGGAGCGACGTCATGCGTGGCGAACAGCGTGTGGTCGAATACCTCAACAAGGCGTTGCGGCATGAGCTTGCGGCCGTCAATCAGTATTGGCTTCACTATCGCATCCTCGACAACTGGGGTTACAGGGACCTCGCAAAGACCTGGCGTGAGGAGTCGATCGAGGAAATGCGGCACGCGGACAGGCTGATCGCACGCATCCTCTTCCTCGATGGCCAGCCGAACATGCAGTCGCTGGACCAGCTCCGCATTGGCAGAAGCGTGAAGGAAATCCTCGACTGCGACCTGGCGGCGGAGATGGACGCTCGGCAGCTTTACCTCGAAGCAGCCCGGCATTGCGAAGAAGTCAACGACCGGGTCACGAAGAACCTGTTCGAGGAATTGACCACCGACGAGGAAAGGCACATCGATTTCCTCGAAGCGCAGTTCACCTTGGTCGAACAGCTCGGCGTGCAGCTCTATGCCCAGAAGCACATCGGCAAACTGGAAGGTTGAGAGCTCGACATTCGAGTGACGGACTGTTGTCTCGGAGGGGCGGACGTCATGACCTTGTTTTCGGCGTCCCGACCCATGCCGCTGCGCTATTCGCCATCGGCGAAGGTCATGCATTGGTTCGTCGCAATTGCGGTCATCGCGCTGCTCGCGGTTGGACCGGTGATGAAGCGCCTCGTTCCCGAAGGGACGCTGAGGGACAATCTTTACAATTTCCATGAAGCCCTCGGCGCGCTCACTCTTCTCGTCATGGTCGCCCGGCTCGCGCGGCGCTTGGCCTTTGGCGTGCCGGCGCCCGACGCGGTTCTTTCCCCCCTCGAGACACGAGCCTCACTGTGGGCGCAATACGCGCTCTACCCGCTGCTGTTCCTCGTCCCCGTGCTCGGCTGGGCGGGAACCAATGCATACGGCGATCCGGTCAGCGTCTTCGGCCTTTTCGATTTTCCGGCCATTCTCGACAAAGACCAGCCCCTTTCGGATCGGATTTTCCTCTGGCATCTTATCGGCGCGCTGCTGATCGGCGCGATCGCGGCTCTGCATATTGCCGGCGCGCTCTATCACGGCTTCGTCAAGCGCGACCGGGTGCTCGAGCGCATGATGCCAGGGAACTGAGTCCGCCAGTCGCGGGTTCAGAAGGCGACGGTGATCCAGATTGGCCGTCGCGGCCGTATCGGTTGCGCCAGGCGCGGGTAGTTTTTTCGAGGAAGGAGATCGTTATGCGGATTCTCATCTACGGAGCGACGCTGTTTGCCGCGGCGCATATGGCGGTTATCGGCCCCCCGGCGAAGGCGGACATGCTGCACTACAAGGCCGATCTAACCGCCGGCGCCGAGACCCCGCCCAACGACAGCAAAGGCTCCGGCGCGCTGACTGCGACTTTCGACACCGCAAGCAAGAAGCTCGACTGGACAATCGATTATTCCGGTCTGACCGGCCCGGCGATCGCCGCCCATTTCCACGGCCCCGCCCCGGTCGGCAAAGCTGCGCCAATCGAAGTGCCGCTGACCGGCAATCTCTCCAGCCCGATCAAGGGCTCGGCGACCCTGACCGACGCGCAAGCCAAGGACCTGGCCGACGGGATGATGTATTTCAACATCCACACCGCGGCCAACAAGGCCGGCGAAATCCGCGGCCAAATGGAAAAGGCGATGTGAAGGGGCCGTCGATCGCGGCGTTCGGCCGGCGCTTTCCGCCAGCTTAGCGTCGCCGTCCAGTCTTTTCACGGGCTTACGGCCCGGTTTAGCGTCGCCGTGCTCAGAATCGGCAAAAACGGGGAATGGCGTTGATCGTGCGCGGGCAGCCGTTGCGGCCGCGCTCGCCTGCAAGCCGGCGTACGCCGGCCAATACACTTTCACGCTCAACGATGAATTCGGCATTCAGACGACGCTCCACCCGCTTCCGGGCGAGACGGCCGGCGCTTACGCGATGCAGGTCTTTGGAACCAACTGCGTTTGGTCAACAATCAGCATCGGCGGCTGCGGCGGGGTGGCGAACAGCACGAACTTTTATATTTATCAGGGAAACGGTCTCCCAATACCGGCGACCGGGGCCACGAATTCTTCGACGATTGTGAAAGTGGGCGGTCCCGTTGACGGAGCGATCGGCGGCGAATTCGAGTTAGCCGGCAATCCGGGCAGCAGCACGTTCACCAATAATTTCTTGGCTTTGACCGGATGGGCGCAATCACTCAATGTCGGCCAGCAAGTCGGCAGCGTCTTCAATTTGACCGATCCAATAAACGGTTCTATTCTGTATTTCCAATACCGGACCGGGGAGACCGCGGTCTCGACCGGAACGACGACCCCGTTCGATTTCATCAGCTTCGACCTGCGGGGCGCGACGCCGGCGCCGTTCTCGAATTTACCGTCGAAGGTCTGCTTGGCGGCGTCGTCGAGGACAGAACGGTCATAACTTGGCGAGCAGCGCATTCCAGACTTTCACCGAGAACTGGAACCATATCGACGCGGTCGAGATTGCGTCGACCTCCTCCCTTCCGGTCAATTGGGGAAGCGGCACGCTGTACATGGACAATGTGGTGATTAACGGCCCGACTACGGTCCCACAGGTCCCTGAACTCTCCACCTGGGCGATGATGCTGACCGGCTTCGCCGGCCTGGATATGAATCGCCTGTAGTCGGGCGGCGAAATCCGCTCCGGGTCTCGCCAACGCTTGACCGTCGATGTCTTCGGAGTCCGAAGGGGCCGCTGTCAGCACTCGCCCCCTGTCGTCAAGAGTCACTCGCAGATCCGGGCATTCCCGCTCGGTCCATGCTTTTCGATGTCGAGATGCAGATTGTCGGCGTGGAACGCATCGGCGCCGGGACCGAGGACCGTCGTGAACCAGCCGCAGGCGGCAAGCCTGAGCGCGCGGAAATAGGACGCCTCGTCCGCGCCGTCCTGGCGCTCGACCAGAACGCGCCGCTTGTCGGCGAACTCGATCGCGACGAAATCGACCGCAAGCCCTTTGCCATGGGCGCTGATCTTGGCGCCGGCCACGCGATCCCGGCTCCGGCATTCATAGCCGGGGCCGGTCGCGATCGAGACGACTTTCGCCCGCAGCATCGCCTCCCCCAGCGGCGCGGCGATCAGGCTCACATAGTCCATAAGCACGAGCGCGAGCTCGCAGTCGATCAGGGGCTGATCGGGAAAGCTGACCGCATCGCCGTTCGCCAGCGTCAGCGCCGATAGGCGGACGGGCGAAGCGATCCCGCAGCCCTGCGCGCTCGGCGCCGGCGGGGTCGACGCCTCCGCGCGGGCGCCGGCGGCGATGAGCCTTGAGAGGCAGGTCCGGGCGGCGCCTTCGGACCCCATTTGCAGGGGCGGCAGGGCCGAAACCGCGGGCGGCGCCGGGGCCGGGCTCAGGTCCGGAGGGCGCGAAGGCGGCAATGGCGGCTCTTCCGCCAAGGCCTGGCCGGCGAGAACCGCAAAGCCCGCGAGCGATAGTCGCCAACTATGCTTCACAGGGGCTCGCCTTGCCGACATGAGAAGACCGAGGATGATTTCCCAGCAGATGAAATGGGCGCGAGGCGTGACGAGTTCCGGCCCCGCGGCCATGCCATTTCGCTCTTGCTGAAGACCACTCGATATCTTTCGCTCGCCGCCCGGCGATCATCGCGAACTTCAAAGTCAATGCGGCGAAGACACGAATAAATCAAATTCAATCCTTGTAATTCTGACCGCCGATGATTAGTTATAAGCGGTAGCACCCATGAAAATCAATTCAAGTTATAGTTTACTTGATTGGAGAACGGGATGAATACGCAACGTTCATTCACCGAAAATCTTACAATTCACCACAAGGTCAAGGATTATTCCGCCTGGCGGAAGGGCTACGATGAGCAAGAGAAGAGCCGCAGTTTGGCCGGGGTCACCAACGGCAAGGTGTTCCGCGGCGCCGAAAACCAGAATGACATTCTGGTCCTTCAGGACGTCGCTGACCTGACGAAGGCTCGCGCCTGGGCCGGCGGAGACGCGCTGAAGACCACGATGCAGAAGGCCGGCGTCCTTGGCCCGCACGTCGTCCGCTTCTCGGCCTAAGCGTCGAAAGAGCCTCGGATCGCCGCAAGAATTTCGCGAAGGCCAGGGATAGCCCCAACGTCGTTTTTCGTATCCGTGGCGCCTTTCGCGTCGACGCGCTTGGTTTTGCCAAGCGGCGCCCCCGGGTCGACGAGCGAAGCCTTCGAGCGCCCATCCAGACCATCCACGCGTCCATCCCTTCTTGCGATCATCCTCCCTAAAGTGAGATATACGCGAGAGAGGCTTGACGCCAGATTTATGCGCCTGCCTCGACGTCCCGATCCGCTCGCGTCTCTTGTCGGCGTCGCCACGGGGCCTGCCAAGGGGGGAAGCGATGACGGAGGCGATGAACAAAGTCCGGCTCGGGCGGACAGACCTCATGGTCACACCCGTCAGTTTCGGGACGTCCGGCCTTGGCGACATGCCTGACACCTATGGCTATGGAGTCGACGCGGAGCGCGCCAAGGCGACGGTGCGGGCGATTTTCGACGGGTCGGCGAATTTCCTCGATACCTCCCGCATCTATGGCATGGGCCGCAGCGAGGAGCGGATCGGGGCCGTCGTTCGCGAGCGCGGCGGTCTCCCGGCCGGCTTCGTCGTCTCGACCAAGCTCGACCGCGATCCTCAAACCAACCGCTTCGACGCCCTCCAGGCGCGCCGCTCGCTTGAGCAGAGCCTCAAGGCGCTCGGGATCGAGCGCATCGACGTCTTGCATCTGCACGATCCCGAGCATGCTGCCTCGTTCGCCGAGGCGACGAGTTCGGGACGGGGCCTTGGGCGAGCTTTTCCGCATCAAGGAAGAGGGCCTGGCGAAGGCTGTGGGCCTTGCCGCCGGCCCGGCGCCGATGATGATGTCGCTGCTGCGCAACTGGGATTTCGACGCGCTCATCACCCATAACCGTTTCACGCTGGTCAATCGCAGCGCGGGCGAAATGCTCGATTTCGCCAAGGCGAAGGGGATCGCCGTGCTCAACGCCGCGCCCTACGCCAGCGGCGTCCTGGCGAAGGGGTCAAACGCCTATCCCCGCTATGTCTATCAGGAGGCGTCGGAAGCGATGCTCGACCCCATCCGCAAGATCGAGGCGATCTGCGCTCGCCACGGCGTGCCGCCCGGCGCGGCGGCGTTGCAGTTTTCGATCCGCGATCCGCGGGTGACCTCGACGGTTTGCGGTGTGTCGAGGCCCGAGCGCGTGAAAGAGACCCTCGAGTGGGCCCGCTTTCCGATCCCTGAGGCGCTATGGGAGGAGCTTGAAGGCCGTCGCCGTTCTGCGACCGACGATCCCGAGGCGACGCGCGACTATAAACTGGGCTGATGGGCGCCTCTCGGATCAAAGCGCGTTCTGCCGCGTTTCTGGAGACAGAGTCCGCGTACGATTGCATCCAAGCAAGGAGTTCCCCAATGCAGACGACCTGGGCGCCGCACGAGAAACACGGGCGGCTCACCGCGCAAAGCGACTTGCCCGATACGGTCTACGCCTTTCCGAAGCAACGGAAAGAGCCGCTGACCGACGCCCGGCACGTTCGAAACGCCGTGGCGCGATTCGATCAGGTCACCGACGTCTCCGACGCCGATCGCGCGCTTGCCTTCGCCAATATCGAGAAGGCCGCAAAGCACTATAACGTCGACCTTTCCGAGACCTCGTGGCGCGATCTCGGCGCTCATCCCCAATCGCACCGGAAAGAGGCCGCCGCCAAGGCCGTCGCGACCAAGCGGAAACGCGGCGAACTCTAAAAGAGGCTGCCGTTAAGGGCGCTGAAGCGCATTAAGCTTATTGCCCCTGCTAGTCGGGCGGCATAATGCGAATGGACACTGAAGTTCGCGCTAACTCGCAATATGGGGTCTCAGATGAAAATCGTTGTCGTTGGCGCTCCGGGTACAATCGGTGCGGCCGTCACCGCAGCGCTCGAAGCAAACAAGCACGAGGTCATACGAGCTTCACGAAAGCTCGCGCCAAGGATCGACATCTCAGATCCCCAATCGATCCGTCGGTTCTTCGCTGAGGTTAAGGATCTCGATGGGGTTGTCTCATGCGCGGGTGACGCGAGGTTTGCACCGCTGGACAAGCTGACAGACGAAGACTTCCTCTTCAGCGTGAACAACAAACTGATGGGGCAAGTCAACCTCATTCGAGCTGCCCTCCCCGTCATCCGCGACAAGGGCTCGATCACGGTGACAAGCGGCGTGCTGGCAAAATATCCAATGATCGGAAGCGGCGCAGTCTCGCTGGTGAATGCCGGTCTCGAGGGCTTCACGCGAGTGGCGGCGCTCGAGGCGACCCGGGCCGTTCGCGTCAACGTGGTCTCCCCCGGCTGGGTGAAAGAAACAATGGTGAGGTTCGGCATGGACCCTACGCCGGGCAAGGCAGCCGTCGATGTCGCCCGCGCCTACGTTGAGGCGGTGGAGGGATCGATGAACGGAGAGACGATAGAGCCGAAGTGATCTCGGCGGCCCCGGCATCAGCCGACGGCAGGCCGACGAGGCCCTTGCCATACGTCTCATGTCGGTTAAGACAGCTAGCGAACCGATCAGACCCTTGATTGAGCGGTCGTTGCGCAATCAATCAAAGGTTTCCCGCGCGAGCCTGATCCGCGATCCGGCCGAGGCTTTCCTCGCGCCCCAGCACCGCCAGCACGTCGAAGATGCCCGGCGAGGTGGAGCGGCCGGTGAGGGCCGCGCGCAACGGCTGGGCGACGACGCCGAGCTTCGCGCCCTGCTCCTCGGCATAGGCGCGCACGACGCCCTCCGTACTCGCCGCCGTCCAGTCCTTGAGCGCGGCAAGACGCGGCAGCAGGTTCTCAAGATGGATGCGTCCGGCGCGGGCGAGAATCTCGGCGGCCTTCTCGTCCATCGCGAGCGGGCGCTCTGCGAACAGGAAGCCCGCGCCATCGACGAGTTCGACCAGCGTCTTGGCGCGCTCCTTCAAGCCGGGAATGGCGGCGCGCAATTGCGCGCGCTTATGGTCGTCGAGCTTGGCTGCGACCTCGGAGCCGCCCGGCAGATAGGGAAGCGCCCCGATCAGCGCCTCATAGAGCTCGGCGTCGGCTGCGGCGCGCATATAGTGGCCGTTCACGTTTTCGAGCTTCGCAAAGTCGAAGCGCGAGGGCGAACGCCCGACCGCCGTCAAGTCGAAGGCGGCGATCAGCTCGTCGGTGGTGAAGAATTCCTTGTCGCCGTGGCTCCAGCCGAGCCGCGCCAGATAGTTGCGCAAAGCCGCCGGCAGATAGCCCATCGCCCGGTAGGCGTCGACGCCGAGCGCGCCGTGCCGCTTGGACAGTTTCGCTCCGTCCGGCCCGTGGATCAGGGGGATGTGCGCCATGACGGGAACCTCCCAGTCGAGCGCCTGATAAATCTGCGTCTGTCGGGCGGCGTTGGTCAGATGGTCGTCGCCGCGGATGATGTGGGTCACTCCCATGTCGTGATCGTCGACGACCACGGCGAGCATATAGGTCGGGTTGCCGTCGGAGCGTAACAGCACGAGATCGTCGAGGTCCTTGTTGGCGAAGGTCACTTTGCCCTGAACCTTGTCGTCGATGACGGTCTCGCCCTCCTGCTTCGCTCTCAGGCGGATGACGGGGGAAACGCCGGGCGGCGCCTCGGACGGGTCGCGGTCGCGCCAGCGGCCGTCGTAGCGCATCGGCTTGCCCTCGAGGCGCGCCTTCTCGCGCATCTCCTCAAGCTCCTCGACGCTCGCATAGCAGCGATAGGCGCCGCCCGAGGCGAGCATTTATCGACGACTTCGCGATGGCGCTCGGCGCGCTCAAACTGGCTGATCGCCTCGCCGTCCCAATCAAGCCCCAGCCATTTGAGCCCGTCGAGAATCGCGGCGACCGCGGGCTCCGTCGAGCGCTCGCGGTCGGTGTCCTCGATGCGCAGCAGGAACTTGCCGCCATTGCGCTTGGCGTAGAGCCAGTTGAACAGCGCCGTCCGCGCCCCGCCGATGTGCAAAAAGCCGGTCGGGGACGGCGCGAAACGGGTGATGATCTGAGACATGGGGTTCGCGGACAGCAGCGGAAATTCGGAGCGTGGCTCTAACAGAAGGAGAGCAGGCGGCAAAGGCGAACCAGTGCTGGGCGCGTCTTGTCCGCCACGGCGCGCCCAAGCGGCAGGGCGCTCAGGCGTAAGGCTCGCCGGCCCGGCGGACCCTGCCGCTTCGTTCGGGTGCGAGGCGTTTCAGTTGCTTAGCTGCTATTTTCTGCAACACCCGAATATACTACACCATGACACAGTATTTATCGCCACGCTCGCCGAGTGTTGGCCGACGACGGCGCAGTCCCTTCGGGCGGCGAAGACAAAGCCCTTGGATATCTCGGAAATGTACTGTAAACTTTGAGACGATTTGATGGGAGTCCGCGGCGCCGCGCACGAGATGCAACCGCGGGCGAATTGCACAGCCGGGGCAAAGACCAGGGACGGGCGATGTCTCCCGACACCATTAAATATTTCGAGGGTTTGCTCGCGGTCTATACCGACAACATAAGAATTTCGGATATCAAGTCGAATATCATTCTTTTCTTTCTGTCGATTTCGATACCGACCGTCATCGCCTTTCGCGTCCAACTGCCGGTTTACATGCCGCTGCTTTTCTTGCTCCTGTTTCCACTGTTCGCAATCATTCTCTGATCCTGGCGATATATCCACGCTTCGTCGTCACGCCGGGCTTTCCGTTTTTTGTCAGGCGGTCGGTCGGTCCCGAGGATTTTGTGACCCCGCCGGACGACGATAAAGAGCTCCTCGCCTTGTTTCGCAATCGTTGCGCGGCGCTCGCGAAGATTCTCTACTGGAAGATCGTCCTTTTCCGGATCGCGATGGGCGCCTGCCTGATCTATCTCGCCATTCTCTTCGCTCTCGCGATCGGGGGAGCTCTGCACCCGGCTCCGACCTAGCGCACGACGCGTTTTGGCGGAATCGTCATCGCGAGGAGCGAAGCGACGCGGCGATCCAGGCGATCGTAGCGCTGCGGCGGCGGCCTCTGGATCGCCACGCTTCGCTCGCGATGACGGCCTTGGTTCCATCTCATCGAGTCCTGCTGTAGCTGCGCCGCCTAGCCGCATTCTTTTGGTCATGAAGGCAGCAGTGTTAGGTTGCTTCGTGGACTTCGTCTTCATGTTGACCCGCAACGACGCGACGGTCGAGAACGCTCTCGACCTCATCGAGATCGCGCGTTCGCTTGGATTGCCGCACATCGGCTTCAAGGACATCGGAGCGGAGGCGTCGATGTTGCAGAGCGTGACGTCGGCCATTCGCGCGGCCGGCGCGTCTCCCTGGATGGAGGTCGTGGCGACGACGCGCGAGGCCGAATTGCGATCGATCGCGCTTGGCCGCGACCTCGGCGTTGAAATGCTCATGGGCGGCGTTCATGTCGAGGATGGATTGCGGATCCTCGCCGGCAGCGCGACCCGCTATCTGCCGTTCGCGGGCGCGCCGACCGGCCATCCGACCCGGCTCGGCGGCTCCGCCCCAGAGGTGGAGGCGCAATGCCGGGCGTTCTCGGCTAAAGGCTGCGCGGGCGTCGACATTCTCGCCTATCGCGCGACCGAAGCCGAGCCGCTCGATCTGATCGCCGCTTGCCGTCGCGGCTTCGACGGTAATGGGGTCGTCGTGGTCGCCGGATCGGTGAATTCCGCCGAGCGCGTCGCCGCCATTCGCGCCGCCGGCGCAGACGCCTTCACCATCGGCACGGCGGCGATCGACGGCGCCTATGCGCCCGGCGCCGGACCGCTCACGGCGCAGCTCAAGGCCGTGCTCCAAGACTGCCGCGCGGCGGGGTAAGCGAAAAAGCGCCCGACGCGGAGCAACAGAGCTCAGCAATTCTCGCGAAAGTAGAGCGTGAAGGGCGTGACGAGGCGATTGGGAGGTTTCTCCAGGCGCCCGAAATGGTGAGCCAGAACTTCAAGCGCCGTCTGAACTTCCAATTCCGGGTTCTGATCGATGACGGCGTCAATGATTCCGGCGCGCAGCATATCCCGCCGCCGCGTCGTGAGCTCATGGGTAATCATAGTGATCGCGTCTTGCCGTCCCGTCGCCTCGAGCGCCTGGCCGATCGCCAATGTTCCCGTCGAGACCGCATAAACGCCTGCAAGCCTCTGATGCTGCTCGATCATGTCCCGCATGAATTCGCCGGCGCGTTCGCGTTGCCCGCCCGTTTCGAAGACCTCCAGGATGCGGCACTGCTTGTGGCGCTCGGTCAGCGCCGCGCGAAAACCGACCACACGCTCTTCAAGCGCGACGATGTTCTGCACGTCCGAG
This sequence comes from uncultured Alphaproteobacteria bacterium, assembly GCA_963839185.1. Taxonomy (GTDB): domain Bacteria; phylum Pseudomonadota; class Alphaproteobacteria; order Rhizobiales; family Beijerinckiaceae; genus Roseiarcus. The sequence continues at coordinate 18,180 of CAWIUD010000053.1, forward strand.
ACGACGACGACCTCGCCGCCGTCGCGCCCGATGAGCCGGCCCATCAGGTCGCCGGCGACGCGCCCCGCCGACAGGTTGTCGAGCCCGACATAGGCGAGCCGCCGGATCCACGGCAGGTCGGTGACCAGGGTGATGAGAGGCTTCGCCCGCCCGACCCTTTCGAGCACATCCTCGATCAGCGGATGCCGAGGCGAGACCACGATCAGCGCGTCGCTCTCGTCCGCCGACTGTCTCATGGTCCTCGCCACTTGTTCCGGCGCCAGGATGTCAAAAAAATTCACCACGGCTTGAACGTTCGCGGCAAAGAAGAGGCGGTTTGCGCGGGCGAAAGCCAGCCGAAGGCTCTCGTAAAAAGGATCGACGCGCGCGCCATCGCCACGCCGATGCGGATGGTTCGGGTCGGCCGCAGACGAATGTTGCGGTCGATGCCAAGTCGGATCGCCCACTCGACGACCCGCCGCTCCTTGTCGATGCTGACGCTGCCGCGGCCGTTCAGCACCCGATCCACCGTCGCCGGGCTGACGCCCGCTGAGCGTGCGACGTCCGCTGCGGTCACCTTCCGTCTCATGGCTGATCGTAGTCCCAACCGCGCCGGCAATCGAGGGGAAATGATGAAATCTCATCAAGAGCTCGCTTGCCGGCGGAACTGCCCGAGACGCATCATTGGGCCAATCAAGCACGCGAGACGCCCATGTCAGATGTCGCCATTCCATCGAGGCCCGCCAGTCCTCGCAAGCGCCAGAAGGCGCCCGATTACAAGCCTGCGGAGCCAGCCAAAATCCCGCCGCTTTTTGCCTGGCCGTGGAGCCCGGCGGCGTTCCTCAAATGGATGTTCGGCGTGCCGGGATACCTGTGGCCTTTCAACATCCTCTATGTCGCGATTGCTTTCTCTACATGGACATGGCTGACGCCGTCGCTCAACTCGATGAAGGTTTTGGCGCCCGGCTGGATCGCCTTGATCCTGCTGCGGAACGCCGTCCTGATCACGATCGTCGTCGGCGCATGGCACCTGCGCCTCTACGTTCAGAAATCCCAGGACACGAAGTACAAGTACAATGGAGGCTGGCTCGCCAGGGACAACAAGAACTTTCTGTTCCGCGACCAGGTGCTCGACAACGTCTTCTGGACATTCGTCAGCGCCGTCCCGGTGTGGACGGCGTTCGAGGCCATGACGTTATGGGCGCAAGCGAACGGATTTTTTCCCGTGGTCGATTGGGCGGCCCACCCCGTCTATTGTTTGGCGTTATTGCTTTGCATACCGGTATGGCGGGAGGCGCATTTCTACGCGATCCATCGCCTGATCCATTGGCCGCCGCTCTACAGGAGCGTCCATAGGCTGCACCATACCAACGTCAATCCTGGGCCTTGGTCAGGTCTTGCGATGCATCCCGTCGAGCATGTGCTGTATTTCTCGGGGGTTATGTTGCACTGGATCGTTCCCTCAAGCCCGCTGCATGTCATCTTCCACCTGCAACATCTCGCCTTCTCGCCGTCGCAGGGCCACAACGGCTTCGATAAGGTGGTCCTGAAGAACGGGCGCGCCTTCAGCTGCGAGCACTACACCCACTACCTGCATCATAAGTATTTCGAAGTGAATTATGGCGACGGCCTCGTGCCGCTGGACAAGCTGTTTGGCACCTTTCATGACGGCTCCGCCGAAGCGGAAGAGGCCATGAACAGGCGCATTCGCGGGCGTCAGAAGTCCTGACGGAGGCGACGGATCGTCAGGTGAGCTTCCGCCTCGCCTGCGCCTCGGCCGCTTCGGCGAAGGCTTGCGGCGCCCGGTTCTCCTTCAGCGCCTGCCGCATCAGCGCCTGCTGGCTCTGCGGCGCGAGGCCGCCGATAGGCGGATCATGATCGAGATTGGTCGGGAAGGAATAGCCCTCCGCCGAGGCCGCGATCGCGTTGTCGGCTTCCGCCCAGGTCAGCGACTTCTCGCCAAGGAGGCGGCTCAAGGCCGGATAGAGCGCCAGGCTCATCCTGAGCCGGTCGACGCTCTCCATCGCCCGGCCGAAGGCTGACGAAACCTGCAGCAGGTTGGCGATGCGGCGCACGTCCTTCGAGCGGTTCGTTCCCGCGGCGTGGAACAGGGCCGGGTTGAAAAATACCGCGTCGCCCTTCGAGAGCGGCAGCTGGACATGATGCCGGTCGAAATAGTCGCGAAACTCCGGCCGCGCGGTCGCGATATAGCCGGGCACGTAGCTTTGCGAGAAGGGCAGGTAGAGCGTCGGGCCGGTTTCGAGCGGCATGTCGCAATGGGCGATCGCCCCCTGCAGGGTGAGCACGGGCGAGAGCCGGTGAACGTGGGCGGGAAAGCGCTCGATCTCCGCGCCTGACTGAAAGCCAAGGTGATAGTCGCGATGGGCGACCTGCGCCGCGCCGCCCGGATTGACGACGTTGAGCTGCGAGGTGATCTGATAGGCGGGGCCGAGCCAGGCTTCGCTGACCAGCGCGATGGCCTCGTTGCCGTAGTAGGCGGCGAAGACCGCCGGGTCGCGCAGGCAGAGCTTCTCGAGCGCGTTCCAGATACGGTCGTTGGCGCCGGGCTTGGCGAAATGATCGCCGCCGCCGACATTGCTTTTGCGCTCGTCCTCGATGATCGCCCAGAAATGAGCGTTGGCCTTGTCGATCGCCGTCGTGTCGGCGAACGCGCCGCGAATGGCGAGGATGCCGGGTCCGTCGGTCAGCGCCTCGACCCATTCCGCCATAAGCTCCTTGCGCGACTCGGGAGAGGCGGCGGCGGCGCGCAGCTTCGCGCCGTCGTAGACGACCACGTTCGAGGCGACCTCGTCGGCGAAGGGATAATCGGCGGGGCTCGTCGTCCGCTCGACAACCGCACGGAACGCGTCGAGATCGCAGGCGTCTTGCGTGAGCCACACCCGATTGTGTCTCAGCCGCTTGGCGTTGTCGTCCTTCATGGCCTTCCTCCCGGCGTGTCCTCTTCGCCGGGCACTATACTACGATGCGCGCAGCGGCGGCGAGAGCCGGTCCAGCGTGCGCTTCATCGCCGCGGTTCCGGCTGCTATCGCTTGCGAGAAATAGTCCTTGAGATCGTCGGGCAGGAAGTCGGCGGTCCAGACCACCGATGTCGCGCCGTCGGGCAGCGGAAAGACCTGGAGCGATGCGTTGTAATGCGAGGCGCGACCGCCTTCCGCGGTCCAGACCAGCCGCCGCGCCTCCTCGTCGAGCGTGACGATCGGCTCGCGCAGCGTCACGCCGTTGACGAAGGTGACGACCCGCGCCCCCGGCTCGAGCTTCGTGTCGACGACGAAGCCGGGCGCGAGCCGGGTATGAACCGCGCCGATGTCGCGGATCGCCGACCACACGTCGCCCGCAGGCGCGCGGGTGCGAAGTTCAGAGCGGATCGTTCCCATCATTTCCCCGCGTGGTGGGCTTCGAGCCGATAGCCCTCGGGGTCGAAGACGAAGGCGGCGTAGTAGCCGGGTCCGTAATCCTTGCGCAGGCCGGGTTTGCCGTTGTCGCGCCCGCCATGTTTCAGCGCCGCCGCGTGGAACGCCTTGACGCTGTCCTGGCTCGGCGCAACGAAGCAGAAGTGCAGCCCGGATTTCGGGTCGTCGGGGACCGGGCGCTCGGCCTTCAGGATCCATAAGCCCGGGGCGTCCTTGCCGTAGCCGAGCGAGGTCTCGTCGGCGCTGAGACAGGCAAATCCGAGCGGCTTCAGCGCGGCGTCGTAAAAGGCCTTGGCCTTGGCGACGTCGCGAACGCCGATGGAAATGTGATCGAACATGGTTGTTGTCTCCGATGGCTGGCGGACGAGGCCGCTTCCTTGGGCTTCGATCGCCCGGTTCGACTGAGTCTTAGCCGACAGCGGTGTTTTCGCGCTTGGGGAAAATTGCTATTCTGGCCGCATGCGAAGCGCATCTCGATCCGAGCCAACCGGGGCCGCCGAGCCGAACGGCGAAGCGATTGTCGAACGAACCTTCGCCGGCGGCGAGGGCTGGAGCGTCCGCGAGTTCGTCTGCCGCGCCGGGCCGTCGGATCGCCCGTTCGAGGAGCGGCACGACGGGTTCAGCGTCGCGGCCGTTATCGAAGGCAGCTTCACCTATCGTTCGGACGCCGGTCTCGCGCTGCTCTATCCCGGCGCCCTGTTGCTCGGGAACGCCGGCCAGTGTTTCGAGTGCGGTCACGCGCACGGGCGCGGCGACCGCTGCGTCTCGGTCAATCTTCACCAAGACCTGTTCGGCGAGGTCGCGGCGTCCGCGGCGTCGACCAGCCGTTTCCGCTTTTCGTCGCCGAGCCTGCCGCCGTCGCCGCTGCTCCTGCCGGTCGTTGCGCTGATCGAAGCGTTCGCCGCGAACCCATCGACGCTTCGTTGCGAGGAACTCGCGTTTGGGGCTGGTCGAGCGGGTGATCGCCGCGACCGCCGGGCGCGGGCGTTCGGCCGCGCCTCCGACGGCGCGCGAGACCCGCCGCGTGGTCGATGCGATCCGCGCCGTCGAGTCCGACGCGACGCAGCCGGTCAGCTTGGAGCAACTGGCGAGGGTCGCCGGGGTCAGCAAATATCATTTCCTGCGCGTCTTCCGGCGGCTCACCGGCATGACCCCGCACCAATATCTGATCAGCGCCCGGCTGCGGCGCGCCGCGCTTGCGCTTGCCTCGTCGCGGCGGCCGGTGCTTGCCATTGCGCTCGATAGCGGCTTCGGCGATCTCTCCACCTTCAACCATCGGTTTCGCGCCGCCTTCGGCGTAACGCCTACGCAATATCGCGCTTCGGCCGCCTGAATATCGCCGCTGAGCCGGGCAGTTCCACGCCCGCGCGCTCTTTCCCGCCGCCGCCACCCGTGCTTATCTCGCCGCCGATGCCCACACCCGCGCGCACTGGCGTTTTGTCCGCCGCAGCCGGGATTGCGCGCGTCTCCGCTTGGGCGCCGGACTGGCGCGGAGCCTTCGCCGGAGCGCTGGCGAGCGAGGTCGAGGAGCGGCGCTTCTTCCTGTGGATCCCCGTCGCGGCGATGGGCGGCGTCGCGCTCAATCTGGCGGCCGACCGCGAACCGGTGCTCTGGCTGCCCGCGCTGCTGACCGCGATGTTCGCCGGCCTCGCCTGGGCTTCCCGCGCGCGGCCGTTGGCGCTCGGCGTTTCGCTGGCGCTCGCCGCGCTGTTCGCGGGCTTCCTGTCGATGTCGCTGCGCACGGCGAGGGTCGCCGCCCCGGTGCTCGACCGCATCCGCATCGTCACGGTGCAGGGCTTCGTTGAGGAGGTCGGATCTAAGGACGGTCGGCGCACGCATGGTGATCGGCGTGGTCGGCGCGGACGGCATGCCGCGCGAGAAAGTTCCGCGCCGCATCCGGGTGACGACCCGCAAGACGCCTGATGTCGCGGCCGGCGACTACGTCGAGCTGAAGGCGCGCCTGCTCCCGCCCTCGCATGCGGCGATGCCGGGCGGATACGATTTCGCCCGCGACGCGTTTTTCGCAGGCGTCGGCGCCGTCGGCTCGACTTTGGGGCCGATGCGGCGCCTGCCGCCGCCAGGAGACGCGAGCTTGAGCCAGCGCTTCTATGCGGCGATCGATCATGCGCGCAACAGGCTCGCTACGCGCGTCGATCAGATCATCGGCGGCGACGAGGGCGCGATCGCCGCGGCGATGGTGACGGGCAAGCGCGACTTTCTCTCCAATGACGCCAAGGACCTGATCCGCGAAGCCGGGATCTTTCACATCATCACGATTTCCGGCGTGCAGATGACGCTGGTCGCGGGCATCGTCTTTGTCGTGACTCGCCGTCTTCTGGCGCTGTCGCCGACGCTGGCGCTCCGATATCCGATCAAGAAATGGGCGGCTCTCGTCGCGATGGCGGGTTCGCTCTTCTACGACATCGCAACCGGCTCGCGGGTCGGCACCGAGCGGGCGCTGATCATGACGCTGATCGTGCTTGGCGCGGTGATCATGGACCGGCGCGCGCTGACCATGCGCAACCTCGCCTTCGCGGTCCTGGTCGTTGTCGCCATCGAGCCGGAGACGATTCTCGGCGTCAGCTTCCAGCTTTCGTTCGCCGCCGTCGCGGCGCTGGTCGCGGTGATGGAGGCGAGGCTTGCGGGGCGCGAGAGCGATCCCGATCCTTTCGTGCCCCAACGCGGCAAGCCGCCGCCGCGCGCGCCTCTCGCCGCCCATCTGATTGACCGGCCGGTCAGCCTCATTGTCGCGACCGCTTGCGCGACTTCCGCCACCGCGTCGTTCATGGCCTATCACTTCCATGATCTGAGCCCCTATGTGCTGATCGGCAATCCGCTGACGCTGACCGTCATCGAATTTTTCGCCGTCCCGGGCGCGCTCATCGGCGCCGCGCTCTATCCGCTCGGGCTCGACGCGCCGGTCTGGCTTTATGTCGGGGCAGGGATCAAATTCATTCTGTGGGCGGCGCGATTCATCGCCGAGGCGCCGGCCTCGACCCTGCACTTAAGGGCGTTTGCGCCTTATGCGCTGCCGTTCCTGGCGCTTGCCGTCATGAGCGCGACCATCTGGCGGACCTGGACGTTTCGGGCGAGCGCGATTCCGTTCGCGCTTGTCGGGCTGATCGGCGCGACGCACGGGCCGCGCTACGACGTCATCGTCGCCCCGTCAGGCGATCAGGCGGCGGTGCGCGACGCCGACGGCGCGCTGCAAATCGTCGGCAAGCATTTCAACGCCTTCGCCGCCGAGCAATGGCTGACCGCCGACGGCGACGGGCGCGATCCCGCGAGCGCGCGCGATCCGGACGCGCCCTGCGACCGGCTCGGCTGCGTCGCCGATCTGCCCGAGGGACAGGCGCTCAGCATCGTGATCGACCCGCTCGCTTTCGACGAGGATTGCGCGCGGGCGGAAGTGGTCGTGAGCGCGCTCACCGCGCCGCCGGGCTGCAAGGCGAAGTTGGTGCTCGACGAGAAGGCGCTCGCCCGCCTCGGCGCGGTCGGACTCGGCTGGAGCGAGGAAGGGTACACGCTGGCGAGCGATCGCAGTTCGCTTCAGAACCGCCCCTGGTCGCCAGCCCCGGCGGCGCCGCGCGACGACCGGCTGGTGCGTCCCGGCCACGGAACGTCCCACGGCGCCGATCCGGCCGACCCGGACTAGCGTTGATGCAGTAAAGCAGAACGCGGCGGCGATCAGACCGCCGCAATCGGCAAAGATAGGATCATCGACCATGACGCGTGAGCAGCTCGCTGAGAAGATTGTCGACATCAAGCGCGAAAAAGGCTGGACCTGGAAAACCATCACCGACGAGATCGGCGGCATGTCTCCCATTCTCGTGGTCGGCGCGCTGCTCGGCCAGATGAGGCTGCCCAAGTCGCTTGCCGAACGGGCGGGGCGGGTATTTGGGCTATCCGAGGCCGAAGCGCGGATGCTGAGCGAGGTCCCGACGCGCGGAACGGCCATGCCCCCGACCGACCCGCTGCTCTACCGCTTCTATGAGCTGGTGATGGTCAACGGTCCGGCGCTCAAAGCGCTGATCGAGGAGGAGTTCGGCGACGGCATCATGTCGGCGATCGACCTTGACCTCAAACTGGAGCGCCTTTCCCACGCCAAGGGCGACCGCGTGCAGCTCGTGATGTCGGGTAAATTCCTGCCCTACAAATATTACGGCAACGAGCAGGGCGTGCCGGAGACCGGGATGAAGGAGGAGTGACAGACCGAGCAGCCGCACCCGCCTGAAATCTTGGCGAGGTCGCGCTTGGACTTGACCTCCTCGGCGAGGTCGAGGCCGGCGTCGCGCAGGCACGCAACGACGTCCTTAGACGCCACGTTGGAAAACGCCCTCACGCTCCGTCCCCCTCGAATATGATCTGATCTGCCCATTTGCGCGCCGCCGCCCGCTGCTTTGGCGTCCGGACCGTCCAGGCCATGACCGGCGCGTGGTGAAGTTCCTTCATCAGGAACGGGATTTTGTGGGGCAGGTCGTCGACGTTCCAGGACAGGAAATCGGGCGGGTTGGCGTCGAAATGTTCGAACGTCGTCCAGTCGCGCTTTTGCTGGGCGCGAGCGCAGCGAAGCTTGGATCGTCGTAGGACGCCTCGGCGACGATCCCGAGCGGGCAGGGTCCCTCGTGGGTGTGCGGGCGCCGCAGCCGCAGATAGCCGATGAGGTCGTGGTCGAAGCTCTTGAACGCCAGCGGACCATCATATTCGGCCGCGAGCGAGGCCGCGCGGTCGGCGATCCGCCAGTCGCCGTCGAACCGGCTTTTGAGCTCGCAGATGACCGGCGTCCGGCCGGCGACGAGCGCGAGAAACTCAGCGAAAGTCGGGATCGTCTGTAGCCGCGATCGCTGATCGCGGCGGACGCGGTCGGCGACCGCGTCAACAACAGCGTCGCCATCGCCGCCCAAGAGTCGCGCCCTCCGGATCGCTGCGGCGCTCATCTCGATCAGCGCCCCGGTATCCCCGGTCAGGCGGTCGAGCGTTTCGTCATGAAAAACAAACGCTTCTCCGTCGATGCTCATCTGGATATCGCATTCGATGGCGAAGCCGCCGGCAATTGCCGCCTCGGCAGCCGCGAGCGTGTTTTCGATGACGCCCTTCGCCCGGTCGTGCAGCCCTCGATGGGCGATCGGGCGCTCGATCAGCCAGGCCGGAGCGTTGACCGGCATCAGGCCTTGATCTCGAACAGGCCCTCGACTTCGGCGAGCGCGTTCATCGGCAGATGCGGCGACCCCGACCGTGGTGCGGGCGTGGCGGCCCGCGGCGCCAAACAGCTCGGCGATGAGGTCGGAGGCGCCGTTCATCGCCTGGGCCAGGGGGTCGAAGCGCGAGGCGACGTTGAAGAACCCGCCGAGCCGCACCACCTGCGCCACCCGGTCGAGATCGCCGAGCGCCGCGCGCGCCTGCGCGAGCACATTGATGGCCGCAAGCCGCGCCGCCTCGCGCGCCGGATCGACCGCGGTATCGGGCGCAAGCTTGCCGATGTGACGCTCGGCGAGCTTGCCGTCCGCCCCAAGCGGAAGCTGCCCGGAGACGAACAGCAGGTTGCCTGAGCGGACGAACGGAACATAGTTGGCGACCGGGGGCGCCGGTTTTGGCAGAACGACGCTGAGTTCGGCGAGGCGCTTTTCAATGAGGCTCATGGGCGCGGCTCCGTTCGACGCCGGCCCAGTCAACCCGCGAAGCGGACGAAGCCAAGCCTTGAGCGTTGAGCGCCAGCATCATTTCGCGCGAACGCGCGCGCAAGCTTGTTTTTGCGGCTCTGCGCGCTTAGGTTTGCCGTCAACGAGGATCAGCCGACGGCGGCAACCGGGCGGCGCTCACTGGGATGACGGCCATGGGAAGCTTTAGCATTTGGCATTGGATGCTGTTCGGCGCAGTCGCCCTTTTGCTGTTCGGCGGCAAGGGCAAGATTTCCGACCTGATGGGCGACGTCGCCAAGGGCGTCAAATCGTTCAAGAAGGGCCTCGCCGAGGACGATGACGACGTGAAGGCCGCCCCGGCCGCGCCACGCACGATCGAAAGCCGCGTTGGCGTCGACGCCAACGACGTTCACAAGGTCGGCTGAGCGCTTCGTCGCGCCGTTTCGAGCGAGCCGAGCGCCTCGGTTCGGCCTCCCGCTCCTGTGAGCCATGTTCGACCTCGACGTCAGCAAAATGATTGTTGTCGGCATCGTCGCCTTGGCGGTGATTCCGCCCAAGGATCTGCCGCGCGTCATGCGCACGGTCGGACAGTTTGTCGGCAAGATGCGGCGCATGGCCGCCGAGTTCCAGGGCCAGTTCATGGACGCGCTGCGCGAGGCGGACCTCGAAAGCGTCAAGAAGGAATTCGAGGCGATCAGCGAGCAGGCGAAGATCGAGACGAACTTCGATCCCGCCGCAATGATGCGCGACGACATGACCAAAGCCGTTCAGGCCCCGGTGGAAACCGGCAAGTCTGAACCGGTGGAAATCGGCAAGTCGGAAGTCGCGCTGACCGCTCCAGAGCCCGCGGTTAAGTCTCGGCCCGCGGCCCTCCCGGCGGAGGCAGAGAGCCAACCCGAAGCGCCCCCCGCCGCCACGGCAGAGCGCGGCGGAATGAGCCAGGAGGATATCGACGCCACAAAGGCGCCGTTGATGGACCATCTGATCGAGCTGCGCGCCCGGATCATCCGTTCGCTCTATGCTTTTCTCGCGGCGTTCATCGTCTGCTTCTATTTCTCCCGCACGATCTACAACATTCTGACCCAGCCCTATGTGCGCGTGGTCGGGGCGGACAAGGCGACCTTGATCGCCACCCATTTCCTCGAGCAGTTCTACACCAACATCCGGCTCAGCATGTTTGGGGCGGGGGTCATCGCCTTTCCGGTGATCGCGGTCCAGCTCTACAAGTTCATCGCCCCGGGCCTCTACAAGAACGAGCGTCAGGCGTTCCTGCCCTATCTGATCGCCACCCCGATCTTCTTTCTGGCCGGGGCGATGCTGGTCTATTTCGCGGTGATGCCGCTCCTGATCCGCTTCTCGGTGTCGCTGCAGCAGGTCAACGTGCCGGGCGAGGCGACGATCGAGCTCCTGCCCAAGGTCAGCGAATATCTGTCATTGATCATGACGCTGATCTTCGCTTTCGGGATCGCCTTCCAACTCCCTGTAATCCTGACGCTTCTCGGCCACGTCGGGATCATCAATTCGGCCTATCTGACCCGGATGCGGCGCTATGCGATCGTCGCGGTGGTCGGGATCGCCGCCATCCTCACGCCGCCCGATCTCATCAGCATGTGCTCGCTGGCGCTGCCGATGCTCGCCCTCTACGAAGGCTCGATCATCGCCGTGAAGATGGTCGAGAAGCGCCGCGCCGATGCTCAGGCGGCCGCCAACAAGGCGGCGACCTGACTCTCAGATTGGGCTAAGGGACGGGAGGTTGAGATGCTGCTCGACGCGGCGCATGCGCGGCGTCGAGTTCGCTGATAAGGACGCCGTGGCCGATGACGGAGGTGTGGTATTCGATCACTGCGCGGCGCAGCCCGACGATCTGCTCGCTCAGCTCCTTGCGGGTGGACAGGAGATCGGACGCGACGTCGGCGCGCAGCGAATGCATTTCTGACCTGAGTTCGGCGCCCAATGAGGCGACCTCGCCCCTAGGCGCCAACCCGGCGAGATCGGCCTTGGTCGGGAATTCCGCTAGATCGGCCTTGATCGGGAGTTCCGCGCGCATTTGGCGCAGAAGCTCAAGAATGAGGCTTTCGGGCTCGGACGTCATGGTCCGATCCTAACAGTTTCGCTGGGCGGCGTCAGCGGCCATCCCTTTCCGGACGTCGCCTTCTCTGCCGCCTTCGCCCTTTTTGGAGCCTCCGAGTTCGTGACCCAATCCGCCCGCATGAGACCGCGCGACATCCTGGCGGCGATCAGCGTCGCGGTCGTCTGGGGCCTGAGCTTCATCGCCATCAAGGTCGGGGTCGGCGAGACCTCGCCGCTGATGCTCGCCGCGCTCAGGTTCCTGTTCGCCGCGCTGCCTTGCGTCTTCTTCATCGCGCCGCCCGCCGCGCCGGCCTGGACGGTCGTCCTTTACGGTCTCCTGATCGGGGTCGGCCAGTTCGGCGTGCTGTTCATCGCCATCCATCAGGGATTTCCGGTCGGGCTTTCTTCGCTCGTCATCCAGGCGCAGGTCTATTTCACCATCCTGCTCGCCTGGGCGTTCCTGGGCGAGCGCCCGCGCCGCGCCCAGATCATCGGCGCGGCCGTCGCCTTTCTCGGCATCGCGATCATCGGCTCGGAGCGGCTCGCCGGCGCGAGCCTCGGCCCGTTTCTGCTCGTGGTCCTGGCGGCGGTCTTCTGGGGTTCGGGCAATGCGCTGGCGAAGACGGTCGGCAAGGTCGACATGCTCGCCTTCACCGTCTGGTCGAGCCTCGCCGCGCCGCTGCCGCTGATCCTCCTCTCGCTTGCGGTCGAAGGGAAGGGCGGCCTTGCTGCACTTGCGCATCCGGGGTGGCGGCTGGTCGTGAGCGTGCTTGTCCTGTCCTATGCCGGAACGGTGTTTGGTTACGGGCTGTGGGCGCGGCTGCTCGCCGAATATTCCGCGGCGACTGTCGGGCCCTTTGCGCTGCTCGTGCCGGTCGTCGGCATGGTTGCGGCCGCTATCCTGTTTGGCGAACCGTTGCGGCCGGTTGAGCTTTTCGGCGGCGTTCTGGTAATGGCAGGCCTCGCGCTCAACGTCGCCGGCGATTGGATGACGAGGCGCCGCTTGCCCGGTTTAGGGTCGGAACATGCACGATATCAGGGCGATCCGCGATAATCCTGAAGCTTTCGACGAAGGTCTGCGGCGCCGCGGCCTGGAGCCGCGCGCCGAATCGCTGATCGCGCTCGACGAAAAGCGGCGGGCGGCGATCCTCGCCCTCCAGCGCGCGCAGGAGCGGCGCAACGCCGCCTCGAAGCAGATCGGCGCGGCGATGGCGCGCAAGGACGTTGTCGCCGCGGAGGATTATCGCGCCGAGGTCGCCGCCGTGAAGGCGATGATGCCGGAACTGGAGGCGGCGGAACGGGAGGCCGCAGCGGCGCTCGACGCGGAACTCGCCGCGATCCCGAACCTGCCGCTCGACGACACGCCGGACGGCAAGGACGAGAACGACAATGTCGAGGTGCCGCCGCCACGGCGCGCCGCCGGAATTTCCGCCCGAGTTCAAGCCGAAGGAGCATTTCGAGATCGGCGAGGCGCTGGGGCTGATGGACTTCGACGCCGCCGCCAAGCTGTCGGGCGCGCGATTCGTGGTGCTGAAGGGGGCGCTCGCGCGGCTCGAGCGGGCGCTGATGCAGTTCATGCTCGACCTGCACACGGGCGAACATGGTTACCAGGAGATCAATCCGCCGGTGCTGGTGCGCGACGAGGCGATGTTCGGCACGGCGCAATTGCCGAAGTTTCGAGGACGATCAGTTCTCGACAATGAAGCGAGGCATTCGATGCGACAGTGAACGGCGTCCGAGAGTTCGTCGAACGCGTCCTCGAAAAGCTGCGACGAAGACGATGATCTAGATAGTTTCTGCAGGGTTAGAGGGCACTCTTCGAGATTATGACTAAGCGAAATCAGAGACTGAACGACTGTGGCTCATCCCGACCGCCGAAGTCTCGCTGACCAATCTCGTGCGCGAGAGCATCGTCGACGAGAAGACGCTGCCGTTGCGCTTCACCGCCGGGACCTTGTGCTTTCGGGCGGAAGCGGGCGCGGCGGGCGCGACACGCGCGGCATGATCCGCCAGCACCAGTTCGAGAAGGTCGAGCTTGTCTCGATCACCACGCCCGAGCAGTCGCGCGACGAGCACGAGCGCATGACGTCTTGCGCCGAGGAGGTGCTGAAGCGCCTCGGCCTGCACTACCGCACCGTGTCGCTCTGCGCCGGAGAGATCGGCTTCGCCTCGCGGAAGACCTACGACATCGAGGTCTGGCTGCCGGGGCAGGGGCGTTTCCGCGAAATTTCCTCCTGCTCGATCTGCGGCGACTTCCAGGCGCGGCGCATGAACGCCCGCTCCAAGGCGGCGGACGCCAAGGCGACGCGCTTCGTCCACACGCTGAACGGCTCGGGCGTCGCCGTCGGCCGGGCGCTGATCGCGGTCCTGGAGAACTACCAGCAGCCCGACGGCTCGGTGGCCGTTCCCGAGGTTCTGCGGCCCTACATGGGCGGGATCGCGCGGATCGAGCGTTGACTGCCTGCTAAAAAAGTCGGGGCCCCGAATTCGGGGCCCCGGACCTTCGGGCTAGCAGGTCCTGACAAGCTGCTGGCCAAGATAGTTGCCGTAAGCGTCATACATTGGCTGGTACGCGGCGCAACCGCCATAGCCATAACCGTTGTAGCCATAGCCATACGCATACGGCGCCGCGAGCAGCGCGCCGGCGGCCAGACCGCCGACGATCGCCGGCCCAGCCCAGCCGCCGCCATACCAGCCGCCCCCGCGCCAGCCGCCGCCATGCCAGCCGCCGCCATGCCAGCCGCCGCCTCCGTGCCAACCGCCGCCCATCCTGCCTCCGCCGTGCCAATTGGCTGCGGACGCCGGTTCCGTGGCCGCGAACGCGGACGCCGCCAGGGCCAACGCGGTCAGGCCCGCGATCGCCGATTTGGATATGGTGTTTCGCATCGTTGACCTCCATCAAGGGCTATGCTCACGGGTCAACGCCGTCAAAAAGAAAGGGTTCCCGCTTTGCGACGAGCCTTCTCGGCGCCGGGCCGCTTGTCGCGCTACGAGGCGGCGCGCTACGCCGAATTACGCCGGCGACGACGCGACTGCAAGACGCGTTGAGGTCTTTGAGCCACGGGCCGACTTGCCTTGGGGGCATCTTGCGTGATCCTCTCCGAAAGGCGGGACCGAGAGCCACGATTGTCTTGACCGGCGACCTCGACGCGCAATTGGGATCGGAAATGCTCAGCACCACCGTCGCCGGCAGCCTGCCGAAGCCCGTCTGGCTCGCCGAGCCGGAAAAGCTTTGGCCGGCCTGGAAGCTCGAGGGCGACGCGCTCGCCGCGGGCAAGATCGATGCAACGATCCTCGCGGTGAAGCGTCAGGAGGACGCTGGCATCGACATCGTCAGCGACGGCGAGCAGGCGCGCATCCACTTCGTCCATGGCTTTCTCGCCAATCTCGACGGCATCGATTTTGGCCGCCGGCAGACGATCGGCATCCGCGCCGACCGCTACAAGGCCGAGGTCCCGACCGTGACCGGCCCGATCCGCCGCAAGGGGTCCGTCCATCGCGCCGAGGCGAGCGCGGCGCGCGCCCACACAAGGCGCAAGCTCAAATTCACCCTGCCCGGCCCGATGACGATCGCCGACACGATCGCCGACGACCATTACCGCGACCGCCCGCGCTCGCCCGCGCCTTCGCGGCGGCGTTGAACGAGGAGGCGCATGAACTCGCGGCGCTCGGCGTCGACGTCATGCAGTTCGACGAGCCGGCGTTCAACGTCTACATGCGCGACGTACAGGATTGGGGCGTCGCCGCCCTCGAACGCGCCGCGCAGGGGCTGACGTGCACGACGGCGGTCCATATCTGTTATGGCTACGGCATCAAGGCCAACAATGACTGGAAAGCGACGCTCGGCGAGAGCTGGCGCCAATACGAGCAGACCTTCCCGGCGTTGGCGGCGAGCCGGATCGACCAGGTCTCGCTTGAATGCCGCAATTCGCACGTCCCGATCGAGCTGATCGGGCTGCTCAAGGGCAAGGACGTGCTGGTCGGCTGTATCGACGTCGCCTCCAATGTCGTGGAGACGCCGGAGGAGGTCGCCGCGACCATCCGCGCGGCGCTCGCCTATGTCCCCGCCGATCGGCTCTACCCGTGCACCAACTGCGGCATGGCGCCGATGGCCGCGCCGATCGCCTACGCCAAGCTCGCCGCGCTGGCCGCCGGGGCCGAGATGGCGCGCAAGGCGATGTGAGGCGCTTCGCATGAGCCGCGCCGCATGGAGACAGGGCGCGATGGCGCTGGTCGGCCTTGCTCTTCTGCTTTTGCCCGCAACGCCCTTCCGCGCCGCCGAGGTTCAGCCCCAGCTGACCGGCGACACGCGAATCCACGACCCGTCGGTCATCGAGGTCGGCGGCCGGTACGCAGCGTTCGGAACCGGCGAGCAGGGCCTTTATCGCGGCGCCATCCTGGTCAAGACTTCGCCCGACGGGATGAACTGGACGGACGCCGGCGCCATCGGCAAGGGCGTTCCCAAATGGGCTTTGGACGCGCTGGGCTACCAGCCGATCAACATCTGGGCGCCCTCGATCAGCCGGCGGGGCGGCACATTCTTACTCTACTATGCGCTGTCAGCCTTTGGCGGGAACGCGAGCGCGATCGGGCTGATGACCAACGCGTCGTTCGATCCCTTGAAGCCCGGCGACGGCTGGCAGGACCAGGGCCTGGTGCTCAAATCAAACCCGCGCGACGATTTCAACGCCATCGATCCGTTCCGCATCGATCTGTCGGACGGTCGCGCTTTCCTTGCGTTCGGGTCGTTCTGGTCGGGGATCAAGCTCCGGGAGCTCAATCCGGCGACCGGCAAGCTGGTCGAGGACGATACGCCCACATTTGCGCTTGCCGGTCGTCATGGCGGCGCGGTCGAGGCCCCGTCGATCCTCGAGCACGACGGGAAATTCTATCTGTTCGTCAGCTTCGACCAATGCTGCAAGGGGCGTGGCCTCCACCTACAACATTCGCGTCGGCCGGGCGGAGCGCATCGAGGGTCCCTACCTCGACCGGGACGGCAAGGACATGATGCAGGGCGGCGGATCGCTCGTGCTGGCCACGACCGGCCGCTTTATCGGTCCGGGCGGGCAGGAGCCCGTCAAGACTCCCAACGGCGACATGCTCGCCTACCATTATTATGACGGCGCAGACGCCGGCGCCTCGAAACTCCAGCTGTCGCCAATTCGCTGGACTTCGGATGGCTGGCCCGAACTCGACGCGCTGGCGCAATAGCTCGACAAACGAGCGTCGCGCAAATCGGTTATCCGCTGTAGAACCGCAATCGCCCCGGGCGTAGAGCGGGGAAAAGGGCCGTCATGCGCATTCTCCTCACCAACGACGACGGCATCCATGCGCCGGGTTTGAAGCTTCTCGAAGCGATCGCCGGCGAGCTTTCCGACGACGTGACGGTCGTCGCGCCGGAGAACGACCAGTCCGGGGTGGCGCATTCGCTTTCGCTCAGCGACCCGCTCCGCTTACGCAAGATCGGCGAGCGCCATTTCGCCGTGAAGGGGACGCCGACCGACTGCGTGATCATGGGCGTCAGGCGGATCATGGCCGACCGGCGGCCGGACCTTGTGCTGTCGGGCGTCAACCGGGGCCAGAATGTCGCGGAGGACGTCACCTATTCGGGGACAATCGCCGGCGCGATGGAGGGGGCGATTCTCGGCATTCCCTCGATTGCGCTGTCGCAAGCCTATAGCGGGGTCCCCGGCGGGCCGAAAATCGAATGGGACGCGGCCGAAACGCACGCCGCGCCGGTGATTCGCAGCGTCTTGGCCGCTGGGATTGCGGCGGGCGGTCTCGTCAACGTCAACTTTCCCGCCTGCGCCGCCGATCAGGTGGCTGGCGTCGCCTTTACCCGGCAGGGACGGCGCAGCGCCGAGCTGATGCGGGTCGAGGAACGGCGCGACGGGCGCGGCCTTCCCTATTATTGGCTGATGTTTCAGCGCGGCGAGTTCGAACAGGAGGACGGGACCGACCTCCACGCGCTTGCGGCGAACAAAATCTCGATCACCCCGCTGCGCCTCGACCTGACGGACGACGAATCCCGTGAGCGATTCGCGAAGGCCTTCGCGAAACAGTGACCCTACGGAGCGAGGGGAGGATCGATCGATGAGCGCGCCCGAGGCGGAGGAACGCGCGCAGTTCACGCTCGCCATGCGGGCGAACGGGATCAACGATCTGCGTCTGTTGCGCGCCCTCGAGCGCGCCCCGCGGGCGATGTTCATGCCTCCCCGGTTCGCCGATATTTGCGGGCGCGACATCGCGCTGCCGATCGGGTGCGGACAAACTTCGCCGCCGCCCTCCGTGGTCGCCGCCATGATCGCCGCGCTGAATCTCACCGCTTCGGACCGCGTGTGCGAAATCGGAACAGGAACAGGATATTGCGCGGCGTTGCTCGCCCAGCTTGCGAGCGAGATCGTGTCGCTCGAGCGCTTCCAGACCTTGGCTGTGGAGGCCTCGGCCAGGATCAGAGCCTTCGGGCTTTCCAATGTCGTCGTCCATTGGCAGGACGGATTTGAACTCCACCGCTCAGGGGAAACGTTCGATCGCGTGGTCGTCCATGGCCTGATCGAGCCGCCCGCGGAGGCGTTTCGCGAACTCATCGCCCCGGACGGCGTCCTGGTGGCGGCTGTCGCCGGCGCCGGGCGAGCCGAGCAGCAAATCATCCGCCTCACGAAGCGCCGGGACGGAACGTTCGAGGTCGACGACTGCGGGCCGGCGCGCGGAATGAGGCCGCTCGAGCAGGGCCTCGCCCGCGCATTATAGCCGCAATCCGCGATTATGTGAGCATTTCGACGACGGGACCGCCGATGACGGTCACCATCAATTCATCTTAAACCTTCCCTTAACTCGATCCATTGCAAACTGCGCACATGTTCAGTTGCGTGGCCGTGGGTGGAAGCCAATGAGTGATCGCGTACCGTTGATGAATGCACGCGCTTTCCCGCGTCTCGCGCTGACTGGGCTCGGCCTTATGCTTCTCGCCGGCTGCTCGTCCGACGTCACGCGGTTCTCCCAGAGCCCCAATCCGTTCTCCAACCCGTTCTCGGGCCAGACAGCCTCAGCGGCGCCGACGCCGAGCGTCACCGCAGCGCCCCTTGGGCAATCGGCTTCGGCCGGGGCAAGCGCCGCCGCGGCGCCAACCCCGACCCATGTCGCCGCCCAGCCGGTCGGCGGTTCGGCCGCCGGCTGGAGCGCGGCCGGCGGTTCGCCGGTGGTTGTCAAGGACGGCGAGACCCTGGATACGCTCTCAAGCCGCTATGGCGTCCCTTCCGCGGCGCTGCTCAGCGCCAACGGGCTTTCCAGCGCCTCGGAGGTCAAGGGCGGCATGCATATCGTCGTGCCGGTGTATCACGCGGACTCCCACGCGGTCGCCGACGCCAAACCGGCCAAGTCGGGCAAGAAAGACGTTGCCGACGCATCCTCCTCGAAGACCGACAAGACAAAGAAGAAAGACAAGGCCGTCGCCGACAAGAAGAAGGGCGAGGACGCCTCCAAGACCGCCGACGCCGCGAAGCACGACGCTTCGAAGTCGGATACGGTCGCCGTCGCCAAGGCCGAGCCGGCCAAGCCCGCGCCGGGCAAGAAGCCGGCGGTCGACTCCGCGCCGACCGGCAATGTCGAAACCGGCGACGCCCAGACCAAAGCTCCGCTCACCGGCGCACAAGCCGACGCGTCAGGCGTCGAGCCCGAATTCCGCTGGCCGGCCCGCGGCAGGATCATCGAGGGGTTCAAGGCGGGCGGCAACGACGGCATCAACATCTCGGTGCCCAGCGGGACGTCGGTGCGCGCGGCTGAGAGCGGCGTCGTGGTCTATTCCGGCGACGGCCTGAAAGGCTACGGCAACCTCGTCCTCATCAAGCATCCCAATGGCTTCGTGACGGCTTATGGCAACAACGGCGAACTCGACGTCAAGCGCGGCGAGACCGTCAAGCGCGGCCAGATCATCGCCAAGTCCGGCGACACCGGCAACGTCAACTCGCCGCAGCTGCATTTCGAGCTGCGCAAGGGATCGACCCCGGTCGATCCGACCTCTTATCTCGCCGGGCTCTAGAGCCAGATGAATATAGGTTCAACCACCGCCGTCATTGCGAGGAGCGCAGCGACGAAGCAATCCAGGGATCGTGGATCGCCTTACGATCCTCTGGATTGCTTCCCCCCGGGCTTGGCCCGGGGGTCGGTCGCAATGACGGAAGCAAATCGACTTGAATTCATCTCGCTCTAAGCGCCCGCGCCGGATTCGTGCGGCCTTTCGTCCGGACATTGGCTGGCCCTCGAGGATTTCCGCGAGACACGTCTAATCTTCGAGGAAAGCGAGGGCGGCGGGTCCAAGGAAAGGCCCGCCGCCCTTGATTTTTCGCGCTCAGCAGAGATCCAGGATGGCGCGCAGCCGAACCAAGAGCGACGGAAATTCTTCGGTGACTGCTCGCCAAAGGATGTCGTGATCAATATCGAAGTACGCGTGCACGAGTCGATTGCGCATACCAACAATTTCTCCCCATGGGATTGATGGAGCGGAAGCGCGCGTTTCAGGACTCACTTTGGAAGCCGCTTCGCCCAAGACCTCGGCCGCGCGAGCCAACGCGAAACGAAGCAACAGGTCGCCTTCAAGGTCGCTCCGGTCGCGCCCGGAGACGAAGCTCTCGCAGGCCTCTGCGGCTTCGATCATATGGCGAACGCGAATCGCATCCTCACGCCGCATATTGGACTTCGGCCGTACGCAAGACGTCGTCGCGGAAGTGGCGGCTGAGGTCCTCGGCTGTCCTCAGGTCCACCTTGCGTCCATTCAGGAGGGACGAAAGTTCGGTTTCGATGCTCGCCATGCCAAGAAAGCCAGGCTTCGCCCCGGGTTCGAATTCGACCAGAAGGTCAATATCGCTATCGGGCCGCGCCGCTCCCTGTTGCATCGAGCCGAATAGCGACAGGCGTCGGATATGGCGGCTCCGGCAAAGGGAGGCCAAAGCCTTAGGGTCGGAAAATAGGGTGTCGCGCACGACCATTTCTTAGTCGAAAGCGCTGCCGAGGAAAATAGCCGCGGAGTGTTGTGAGCGCGCGGCGGGTCCAAGGAAAGGCCTGCCGCCCTTGATTTTTCCCTCCCGAACGGGGAGGGGGAGCGATGAAGGCCAAGCCGCTCGACCCGTTCGCCGCCTCGTTGACGGCTGCGCTGTGCATCGTCTGGGGTTTCAACCAGGTCGTCGTGAAACTCGCGCTGCCCGACGTCGGGCCGATCGCGCAGACGGGAATTCGCTCCGCGATCGGCGTCCTATGCGTCCTCGCCTATGCGGTCCTGACCAGGCGGCGCATTTTCGAACTGGACGGCACGGAGGCCGCGGGCGTCCTCGCCGGCGCGCTGTTTGCCGCCGAATTCGTCGCCCTCTATGAATCCTTGCGCTTCACCACCGCGGCGCGGGCGACGGTGTTCATCTATGCGGCGCCGTTCTTCGTTGCGCTTGGCGCGGCGTTCCTGCTCAAGGACGAACGGCTGCGGCCGATCCAATGGGCGGGCCTCGGATTCGCCTTCCTTGGCATCGCCTGCGGCATCGCGGGGCGAACGCCGGGCGGCGGGCTGCTCGGCGACGGACTGGCTCTCCTCGCCGCCGCGCTGTGGGGGGCGACGACCATCGTCATCAAGGCGACGCCGCTGAGGCGCGCCGATCCCCTCAAGGTGCTGCTGTACCAGATCGCATTCGCCGCGCTCTCCGCGCCGATCGCGGCCTTTGCCTTTGGCGAGGCTGCGCCGGCGCACGTCTCCGCGACGACGGTCGCGGCGCTGCTCTGGCAGGGCGTGGTGGTGGTCGGCGTCAGCTATGCGTTGTGGTTCTGGGTGCTGACGCGCTACGCGGCCGCTGAGCTCTCGGCCTTCACCTTCATAACGCCGCTGGTCGGCGTGTTCGCCGGCTGGCTCGCGTTCGGAGAGACGATCACCGGCGCCTTTGCTTTGGCGATCGCCCTCGTGCTGGCCGGCCTTGCGCTGGTCAACTGGCCGCGGAAGGCTGCGGCGCCGACGGTTTAGTCAAACAGACCGTGCCGGCGGGGCGGCCCCTTGGAGTTCCCTCCCTTGCTCGGCCAAGACCCGGCGTCGGTCGGGCCTCGACCATCAATTGAAATATCAATTTCCTACTATAATATATTGATATTATTTATAAATAGTGGATAATGCCAAGGGACGGCGCGATGGCCGCCTCTAACCTTGATCGCTTTCTGACACCCAAGCCATTGAAGTCCCTCGCTGCCGGGACAATTCGCCGCTTTCCAGGTCGGCCCGACTCAACCGCCGGCGTCGAGCGGCTTTCCGAGCCGTCCGGCGAGGTCCTGGGTGAATTGCCAGGCGGTGCGCCCCGAGCGCGAGCCGCGCGTCGTCGCCCATTCGAGCGCCTCGGCTTCAAGCGCGTCCGGGGGCGCGGCGAGGCCGAAATATTTGGCGTAGCCCATGGACCATCGCCAGATAATCGTCCTGGCTGCAGTGGTGGAAGCCGAGCCAGAGGCCGAAGCGGTCGGATAGCGACACTTTCTCCTCGACCGCCTCGCCGGGATTGATGGCGCTCGAGCGCTCGTTCTCCATCATGTCGCGCGGCATCATATGCCGGCGGTTGGAGGTGGCGTAGAAAAGGACATTGGCCGGGCGCCCCTCCACGCCGCCCTCCAGCGCCGCCTTCAGCGACTTGTAGGACGCGTCGCCGGCGTCGAACGACAAGTCGTCGCAAAAGACGATGAAACGATAGGGCGCCTCGCGCAGGACGGTCATCAGCGCGGGCAGGCCCTCGATGTCCTCGCGGTGGATCTCCACCAGCTTGAGGCGCCCCGCGATATGCGGCTCGCGATTGATGGCGGCATGCGCCGCCTTGACGAGCGAGGACTTGCCCATGCCTCGCGCCCCCCACAGCAGCGCGTTGTTGGCGGGCAGGGCGCGCGCGAAACGGCGCGTGTTCTCGACCAGAAGATCGCGCACCCGGTCGACGCCGCGCAGCAGCGACAGGTCGACGCGATTGACGCGCTTGACCGGCGCAAGCGCGCCGCTGTCCGCGCGCCAGATGAAAGCTTCGGCAGCGTCAAAATCGGGCTTCGCCGGGGCAGGGGGCGCGAGGCGCTCCACCGCGTCGGCGATGCGTTGCAAAAGGAGGTCGGAACGGTCGCGAGGGGACAAGGGCGTCGGCCCCTCACGCCCAGCTGTAAACGAACATGCCCATGACCACGATGATAATGACCGCGGCGATAACGTAATGCTTCGCCTCCCAGTCGTGCAGGGTCAGGACGGGTCGGCGGGGACGCTGGGAAGCCATGCTTTCGCCTAGCATGGAAGCTCGGCGGCGGAAACGCCCCGGTTTGAAATCGTTTGAAGTCGGTCAAGCCTGTCAATCCGGCCGGCGCGATGCTATATGTGACGCATCGCCGGGCCTTGACCCCGGTCGATGGAGACACACGATGGCTTCACGGCGGTTGCGAAGACAAGTGATGACGCTGACCAACTCGGCGGCGGAGCGCGTGCGCCAACTGACCGAGGCCGCCGACAAGCCGGTGGCCGGGTTGAGGGTCGGCATCAAGAACGGCGGCTGCGCCGGCATGTCCTATACGATGGAGCTTGCCGAGGCCGCCAATCCGCACGACGAAATCGTCGAAGACAAGGGCGTGCGCCTTCTGATCGACCCAAAGGCGGTGCTGTTCCTGCTCGGCTCGCAAATGGACTTCAAGGTCGATCGCCTCTCGGCGGCCTTCTCGTTCTCCAATCCCAACGAGACGTCCGCCTGCGGTTGCGGCGAGAGCGTGGCCATCACCCCCGCGAGTCCCGAAAGCCTGCACGCGCCCGCGTAACCGGCGCGCCGTTGCCGAGGGCTAGAAAACCTGCGTCGGCGCCGAGCGCCGGCTGAGCTGAACGCATCCCGACAATGAGGAGGCGGCTCGCGAGCAGGCGGCCCGGCCGTTCATGAAGCGCGCCGCCCAAGGCGACGACGGCTTTGACTGCGGGTCGATGTTCGGCGGCGTCGGCGTATCCGCCTGGGAGTGGCCGGACAGGGGAAATTGCTCCATCCCGATCACCTGGGCGAAGATCGTATCAACCGAGGTCGCGTAGTCGACCTGGACATTGCGCCCGAGGACGCTTGAGCTGGGCGACACGGTGACCCTTACTTTGGTTGCGCCAGGGCTCACTCCAGAGCTGTCGGCGAGCCCCTTGAACATCGAAGCCGCGGCGGCTTCCGCGACGGCGGGGCTCTGTTGCAACATCGCCGGCGTGATCGCGACGAGCGCGGCGGCGTCGGCGGCGGCGTTCAGTTTCGTCTGGACCTGCTGGGCCCGGCCATAGTCGATCGCCGCGCCGGCGCCGAACACCAGCATCGGCGCGACCAGCGCATACATCACCGCGACGTTGCCGCAGCGGTTTCGCAACAAACGGTGAAAAGCGGATGTCGACACGGGATGGCTCGCAATCAGCGAGGGCAGAGACGCCTCCAGGGCGCCCGATGCGCTCGGATGAAACTTCGGCGATCAAACAACGGACGGGTTTAAGTCCGTCTAATCTCTTCCGAACGAATTGCAGGAATCCCTGATATTTTCGGTCCTGAGCCGCCAATGTCTCGGGCCGCCCTTATCCGCGTCATAAGCCCGGATCGATCGGCGTGAGCAGCCCAGTTTTGGCGGATTCCAGCGCCGCCAGCGCGACGGCGAGCGAGATGAGCCCGTCGCGTCCGCTCGCTACGGGTTCGCCGTGGCCGGCGATCGCGTTGTGGAAAGCGCGAACGCCGGCCACGTAATAATTGCGATGGTCGAGGGCGATCGGCTCCTCGCCGCCCGCGCCGCGGAGGACCAGGGTCCCGCCCGGCGTCTGCGACATGCAATTGCGAGCCACCAGCGAACCGTCAACGCCGTGCACTTCAACCCCCGTCTCGACATACCGGGTTGTGAATCCGTCGAAAAGATGGGCGAGCAGGCCCGGAGCGGAAGCGGATCACGCTCAGCGCCGCATCCTCGACGCCCGCGGCGGCAAGACCCCCGTTCTGCGCCAGCGTCGCGATGGCCTCCGGCTCGTCGCCGAGAATGAAGCGCAGGAGGTCGGCGTCATGGACGGTGAGGTCGAGGATCGCGCCAGCGCCGGCGGCCGGCGTCGTGAGCCGCCACCCGTGCAGATGCTCCGGCAGAAATCCAGCGTGAGTGACCCGCGCCGACAGCGGCCGGCCAATGCGGCCAGCCTTGACGAGATCGCGAATGGCGCGGTGGACCGCGGAATTGCGCAGGTGATGGTTGGTCGCCAGCACCACGCCCGCCTTGTCGCACGCGTCGACCATCGCTCGCGCGTCCGGCAGGCTGGTTGCGAGCGGCTTCTCGCAAAGGACGTTGACCCCGACCGTCGCGGCGGCGAGCGTCTCGGCGCGATGGCGTTCGTTGGTCGTGGCGACGTAGACCGCGTCGAGCTTGGCGGCGAACAGGTCGTCGAGCGACGTCACGGAGCGCGGGATGCCGAATTCCTTTGCGTAAGCCGCGCCGCGCGCGGCGTCCGTACTCATGACCGCCGCGATGTCTCCGCCGGCTTCGCAAATCGCCGCGATCATCCATTCGCGTCCGATGACCGTGGCGCCGATCACTCCCCACCGAACCGAAGCCATCGCTGCTCCTCCCCTGATCGTTCGCCGCTCGAGGCCCTGACGTTCTGCGCCCAGCGGACGAATGGCGGCGGGCGTATCTCCCCTGCATGTCGTAGCCGCTGTTGATGAGCGGGTCGAGTTGCGGCGGGGCGGCAAATCCGCCAACCGAAGGGGTTCCCTCGGCTATCGCGACGCCGCGAGCGAGCCGATAGCGCGCAAGTCCTTTACGAAAAGCGCATAATCCGCCTGTCTGGAGGCTTCGTCGGGCGCGCGCAGAAGCGAGGAAGGATGAACTGTCACAAACATGTGCAAACCGCTTGCCAGGACGAGCGCGGCGCCGCAATTCTTCAGGATGGGGACCGGATGTCCGGCGACGCTTTGGGCAGCGGTCGCGCCGAGAGCCACGACTAGGCTTGGCTTCAATACCTCGATCTCGCCGAAGAGCCATCGACGGCAGACATTGATTTCACCTGTGTTGGGGCGCTTGTGCAATCTGCGTTTTCCCCGCGGCTCGAATTTAAAATGTTTGACCGCGTTGGTGACGTACGCTCGCTTGCGTTCGAGGCCGGCTTCCGCCAACGCCTTGTCGAACATGAGGCCGGCCGGACCCACGAACGGCCGTCCGATGAGATCTTCACGGTCGCCCGGCTGCTCGCCGACGAACAATATGTCCGCATCGACCGGCCCTTCGCCGAACACCGTCTGGGTCGCGCTTTGCCATAATGGGCAGGCGCGGCATTGAGCCGCCTCCCGCCGTAGCGCCTCCATCTGTGCGGACTTGTCTCCGCTCATTCCACGGCTTCCTAGCGGTCCCGGCCGAACAACGCGCGCAGCTTGTCCTTTGCGGCTTCGAGCGTGCGCTTGCGTTGCGGCGGCAAGTTGCGGCCCGCCCGGTTGATGTAGAGGTTAAGCATCGACATTGCCGAGCGGAACGGAGTTGACTTGCGTCGGCCGCTCGCTTCAGCCGAATGCTTGAGCGAGGTTGCGATCTCCGCGGCGCTCGATTTGTTGAACACCTGCGGCTCGAGGTCGAGCGCATCGGAATGTGCGGTGACCTCAGCTGACCATTTTCTTTTTTTTCGCGTCATGGCTGCACCCATCGTCCATCGAGGTTCAGGAGCACAAACGCGAACTCGTCCGGTCGACGTTCCATTTTCAAGGGCATCGTAAGTGGGCGGGACTTGGTGTGCGGGATCGGGCAGCGACCCCTTGAGGACCGTGCGGCGGCTCACGGACGTCAAATGTTGGCCTCGAGCGCGATGCGCATCAGGTCCATGGGGCTTCGGGCGCCAAGCTTCTGCTTGAGATGGGTGCAATTGTTGGCGATCGTCTTGTAGGAGACGTTCAGCGCGTCGGCGATCTGGCTCATGGTTCGGCCCGCGGCGAGCAGGCGCAGGATCTCGAGTTCGCGCGGACTGAGCGTCGAGATCATATTCGCGTTGGCTCCCGCGCGTAAGAAAGCAATTTGCCGCGCCATTTCGGGGTGGAGATAGACGCCCCCGGCCGCAACCGACTTGACTGCCGCGCTGAACAACATTGGGTCGTCGTTCTTTGCGATATATCCCTTGGCGCCCGCTTCGATCGCGCGCGCGGCGATGACGGGATCGTCGTTCATCGAGAAGACGATGAGGCGCGCGTCGGCCTGGCGCTGCAGAATGCGCCGGACAAGCTCCAGCCCCGAGAGCCCCGGCAGGTTGAGGTCGATCAGCGCCACATCCGGCTTGTGAGCGAAAAACGCGGCCAAGCCGGTTTTGCCGTCCGAAGCCTCGAAGACCTCGACGTCCGAATCCGCCTCCAGCAGCGCCCGGCACCCCGAAATGATGATCGGATGATCGTCGACGATAAGAACCCGCAGGCGCTGAGCCCTCCATGGCGAAAGCGAGAGCCGCCCCCATGCTAAGGGAAGCGCGGTCCCATCTACCCGAGCATTGACAGCGGCGCAGGCAAAATCAACGTTTAAGCTGGAAAGGCGTCAAACGGATGTGGCGGTCGGTCTCGCTACCCAATCGGCTTAATCTGATTTTTGCTTCCCTGTTCGCAGTCTGGCTGGCTGTCGACGCCAGCCACGTCGTCTTTCAGGCGAGCGGCCGAACACGCGCCGAGACCCAAAGCGCAATGCGCCTGACCAGGGATTTCGTCGCAACCGCGCTCGCCCGATTGCCTGCCAAACCGGAGCGGAGCGCGATCGAAGCGCTCGTCGCCAGCCTGCAAAACTTGCGGCATGTGCGGGCAGGCTTGGGCGAGCCGTCGCTCGCTTCGTCGATCATGCGCGAGGCGAACAACGAGTCGGATGCCCCGCACTGGTTTCGCGCGCTCGTCAACGCTCCGACCGAAGTTGCGGCGGTTCCGGTCAATTTGAGCGATGGCGGCACGAAATCGATCATCATCGTCGCCGATCCTGCTGATGAGATCGACGAAGTCTGGGCCGGCGCGCGCGATCATGCGCTGGTCGGCGGGCTGATGGCGTTGGCGGCGTTGGGGGTGACCAGCCTTCTGGTCGGGCGCGCGGTGAAGCCTCTTGGCGTCGCGAGCGCAACGCTCGCGCGCCTTGAGGTGGGAGACTACGCGGCGCGCGCCGAAGGCGGCGGGCCGCCAGAGATCCGCGATCTCAACGCCAAGATCAACAGTCTTGCAGAGGCGCTGAGCGGCTTGAACCGCGCCAACAGCGAATTGATGGAGCGCGTTTTCGACGCCCACGACGAGGAGCGTCAGGTCATCGCCCACGAACTCCATGACGAATTCGGGCCGCATCTCTTCGCGTTGCGCGCCAGCGCGGCCGTGCTCGCGAAAAAGATCGGCGACGACCCCGCCGCTCGCGCGTCGGCGAGCGCGATCGAGGCCCAGGTCGAGGCGCTCCAAGGCCAGAACCGGCGCATCCTCGCGGATTTGCGCCCAGCCGCGCTTGAGGAGCTCGGTCTTGCGGAGGCGCTCGAGGCGCTGATCGCCCATTGGCGGCGAGCGGAGCCGGGGGTCGACGTTGCGCTGGACGTCGACCCCCGCATCGAGGTCATGAGCGAGCGCGCGAGCCTGATGGCCTATCGGTTCGTTCAGGAGGCGATGACCAACGCGTTCCGCCATGCCGGCGCGACGCGGATCGAGGTGTCGCTCCGGTTCGAAACTGCGGTGCGCGAATCGAGCTTGCGCGATCTGGCGCTGGCGGGACTCGTCATCCGCGTCGCCGACGACGGCCGCGGCTTGCAGGGCGAAACCGAGGCGGGGATGGGGCTTCCCGGCATGCGCGACCGGGTGCGGCTGCTCGGCGGCCAAGTCGTCATCGGCTCTTCGCCTGAAGGCGGCGTCGTGGTCGAGGCGCGGTTCGCAACGGCCGAGGCGGTCAGCGGTCGGGAAAAGTTCCCGGCGGAGGCGGGAATTAGCCCTCGAAAATCTTCCAGTAATTGAAATTCCTTGCGGCGCGGGGCGGGGCTATCTTCGAGAGGTCGCGGGGGCGGCCGTTCCAGGCTTTTGTGTTCAGTCCTTCCAAGGGGCGACTCGCCGCGGCGACAGGAGGCGGAGAGCTTTATGGCGCGTTCGACCAGCCGGCGTCCCGGTCTTCTCGGCTTCGCCATGGTCGCGGTTGCGGCGACGCAGGCGCGCGCCGACACGATCGAACTGCCGACCTTCGACGTGATCGCAACGACGCCGCTTGGCGGGGGCGAGATCGACGTCTCCAGGTCTCCCTTCTCAGTCTGGCAGACGGGCGCGCAAGACGTTCAGACCTTCAACGATACGACGGTCACCGACACGCTGGCGCGTCAAGCGCCGGGCGTGACGGTCGGCAACGTGTCGGGCAACGACTTTCAGCCCGACGTCAGCTATCGAGGTTTTGACGCAACGCCGGTCACCGGAACGCCGATCGGCCTTGCCGTCTATCAGAACGGCGTGCGCATCAACGAAGCGTTTGGCGACGCCGTCAACTGGGACCTTATTCCGGAGAACGCGATCGACAAGATGGCGATCGTCGCCGGCAACCCAATCTTCGGCCTCAACGCGCTTGGCGGCGCTCTCAACGTGACGATGAAGAACGGCTTCACGTGGCAGGGTTTCGAAGCTGATCTTCGCGGCGGCTCATTCTATCGCGCGCAGGAGGAGTTTCAGTACGGCAAGCAAATTGGCGACTACTCGGTCTATATGGCCGGCGAGCAGATCAACGATGGCGGCTGGCGCGTCGACGGAGCCTCGCAGCTCAGCCGCTTCTATGGGGACGTCGGCTACAAGGCGGACGGGTTTGAGTCGCATCTGCAACTCACGGCGGCGAACACCCAGTTCGGCGCCGCTGCTTACACGCCGATCCAGCAACTGCAGAACAATTGGGGCAGCGTCTACACCGTTCCCCAGACGACGCAAAACCAGATGGCGATGCTCGCGTGGACCGGCAACTACGCGTATTCGAACACGCTGAGCTTCCAGGGCGGGCTCTATTTCCGCGCGTTCAACCAGCAGCACGTCGACGGCAACTCGACGGACGTGACGCCATGCCCGCCCTATTCGTGCCTCAACGGCAACCCGGTGCACGACACGCTCGGCGGGGTCATCCCGGATATCTCACAGAATGGAACGATCGACCTTGGCGAAATCGACCGAAACTGGACGCAGTCGCGCTCTCTCGGCGGGAGCTTGCAGGCCGTCGACACCGACAAGATCTACGGCCGCGACAACACGCTGACCGTCGGCGCGACGCTCGACTACGGTTGGACGCATTTCACCGGCAATAGCCAGCTCAGCACAATCTCGTTCTCGAACAACTCATTCCCGTTGACCGGCTTCCCGTACCTTATCGACGAGCCTGACAGCTTTCTGAACCCGATCTCAGTCAATGCGACCAACCTGTACACGGGCCTCTACGCGCTCGACACGTTCAATGCGACCGACCGCCTGACGTTGACCGGCGGCGCGCGTTTCAATTTCGCGGGGATCAATCTCGACGGCGCAAACGGCGCTCTCCTCAACGGGTACTCGACCTTCTTCCATCTCAATCCGACCGTCGGGCTCACCTACAAGATCACACCCGACGTCAACTTCTACGCCGGATATGCGATGTCCAATCGCGCGCCGACGCCGCTCGAGCTCGGCTGCGCCGACCCAAACAACCCTTGCATCATCGACAACTTCCTGAGTTCGGACCCGAAGCTCAAGCAGGTGGTCGGTCAGACCCTCGAGGCTGGCTTCCGCGGCCAGCATGATATCGGCGGCCCCTGGGGCAAGCTGCAATGGTCGGCGGGACTGTTCCGCACGACGCTCGCCAACGACATCCTGCCGCTGCAGAGCCCTTTTAACGGCTTCGGCTATTACGCCAATGTCGGGACGACCTTGCGCCAGGGCGCGGAGCTCAGCGCGCAGTGGACCGGCGACCGGTGGACGGCTTACGCCAACTATACCTATATCGACGCCGTCTATCTCACGACCTTCATGGAGCCCTCGCCATTCAATCCGTCCGCGGACGCCAACGGCCTCATTCCGATCACCAACGGGACGCCGATCGCCGGCATTCCAAAGAACACAGTGAAAGTGGGCGTCGACTACAGCGTGACTCCCGATTGGAAGGTTGGGGCCGACATGGTCGCCGCGTCGGGCCAGGTCCTCTTCGGCAACGAGAATGGCGCGTTGCCGCAATTGCCGGGCTATGCTGTCTTCGGCGTCCACACCTCCTACCAGGTCGGCAAACAATTGCAGATTTATGGCCTCATCCAGAACATTTTCGATCAGCGTTATTATACGTCCGGCGCTCTGTTCGACGTGACTTCGCTTCCCAACTCAGGTCCGTTCCTTACCGATCCCCGGAGCTTCGGGCCAGCGAAGCCGTTCGCCATCTACGCCGGGTTGGGATACACGATGTGACGCGCAAAAAGACGAGTGCGACGGGAGCGAAACGGGGAAATGGTCATGAAGTTTATCAAACGAAGAACCCTCCTGTTGGCGTCGGCTTTGACGCTTGCTCTTTCGCCCTCTCTCGCGGCATCGGTCTTCGCCGGGATCGATACGGACAAAGACGGGACGATCGACCTCAGTGAGGCGAAGGCGGCGGCCAGCTCGGTTTTCGATAAGCTCGATGCCAATCACGATGGCACGGTCGATCGCCCCGAGCTGAGAGGCCGCGTTCCCGAACAGGATTGGGCGATCGCCGATCCTGACAATGACAAGACGCTGACCAAGGACGAATACGTCAACTACGCCGAATTCGCCTTCAAACGCGCCGACAAGGATGGCGACGGAACGGTGGACGCGAAGGAAGCCCGCACGCATGCCGGCCGCCTGCTTATGCGCCTGTTGCGCGCGCGGTGACCTCTATCATGTGACTCGCCATGGTTTGCGCGGGCGGGGAGAAACGAGACGGATGGCATGGATGCGTTGAACCTATCGCCGATTGGACTGTTCCTCGAGGCGGGCCTCGTGGGAAAGTTCGTCATGGCGGTCCTGTTTCTCGCCTCGCTTTGGTGCTGGGTGTTGATTATCGAAGGCGTGATTTCCTTGGCCCGCGTTCGCCGCGCCGTCCGCGCGGCGCGGGCGGGGGGCGAGATCGCCAAGCCGCTCTCTGCGGTCGCGCTCGCCGGCGACGACGAGGCTCGCCGCCGCATTCCCGGGGAAACGGTCGGCGAGCTCAGAGCGCGGATTTCCGAGGCGATGGCGCGCGCCGCGCGCGAGCTTTTGACGCGCTCGGAGGGCGGATTGTCCAATCTCGCCGTCATTTCCTCGGTTGCGCCGTTCGTCGGGCTGTTCGGCACTGTCTGGGGCATCATGACCAGTTTCGCCGCCATCTCTCAGTCGCAGGACACGAGCCTGGTGACGGTTGCGCCGGGCATCGCGCAATCGCTGGCGGCGACGGCCTACGGTCTGGCGGCGGCCATACCCGCGTCGGTCGGCTTCAATCGGATCGGCGCGGCTTACGCCCGGCTCGGTCAGGAAATGGAGTTTTTCGTCGAAGAGCGCGCGCTCGCCCTTCTCTCCCGTCCGGCTGAAGTGGCGCGCGACGAGGGACCGCGCCGCCGCGCGGAGGCGCCCTGATGGCGATGAAGCCGCGCAGGATCGGCGAGGGCCTCTACCAGCCGCTCGCGGACATCAACGTCACGCCGCTCGTCGACGTGATGCTGGTGCTGCTGATCATTTTCATGGTGACCGCGCCGATGCTGGCCAGCGGGATCAAGGTCAACCTTCCGAGCGCGCGGACGGCCCGCCCGCTCGAATCCAAGGACCCGGTCGTTGTTGTCGTGGCGAAGGACGGCGCGGTATCGGTGGGCGCGGAGCCCGTTTCGCCCGATCAGCTTGTTGCGGCCGTGAAGGCGAAGCTCAACGCTTCCAACGGCGTCGTCCAGTTGCGTGGCGACAGGGACGCCGCCTATGGCGACGTCGTTTCCGTCATGGACGAACTGGCTGCCGGAGGCCTCACGCGCATCGCAATCGTCTCCGGCCCTCGCCGGACTGCCCCGCCGCCGCCGGCGCCGAATGCTCCTAACTCGCCCGCGCCATGACCGACGCCACGTTAGGCGGACGCGTGTTCGAGCCGCCGTCCTTGCAGCCGCCTTGGCTTCGTCCGTCGGTCATCGCGGTGGTGCTTGCGCTGCACGTCGCCGCGCTCGCGATATTGCCGTATCTCTCGCCGCGTCCTCCCGAGCCGCTGCAGGAAGTGATCGTCGACGTGCAGCCCGAGGCGCCGTCGCCCGCAGCGCCCCGGCGCAGGCGGAAGAGCCGAAGGCGGCTGAGGCTACGCCTGCGCCGCCCGCGCCTGCTGTTCCGCCGCCACAGCAGGACATTGCGCCGCCTCCGCCGGAATCTGCCCCCTCTGTCGTCGAGGCGCCGCCCCCCGAGCCGACGCCGCCGGTCGCCTGCGGCCCAGCCCGAGCTGCCTCCGCCTGAGCCGCCGCCTCCGCCGCCGCCCGAAACTCCGCCCCCGCCTCCGGCGCCGGTCGAACTCGCGCCGCCGGAGCCTGCGCCGCGCACCGAGCCGCCGAAACCTGAGCTCAAGCCGCCGCCAAAGTCGGCGCCGAAACCCGACCGGATGCAACCGAAACCACGCGAGAGCCGATCGCAGGCCGAAGCGCCGCAAAGCCGCCGCCGCTCGAGCGGCGCTGCTGGACAGCGCGCCCTCGGCGCCGGCCTCAAGCGCCGGCGTCGCAGTCGGCCTATGTTTCCGCGATGAGCGCGGCGATCCGCAGCCGTCTCTTCTATCCGCCGGCCGCCCGGGCTCGGGGGGCGAAAGGCGTGGTTGGCGTATCATTCGCCATCGCCGCGTCGGGGGCGCTTTCCGCCTTCGCGATCACGCATTCGTCCGGCGACTCCGATCTCGACGCGGCCGCGCGGGCGCTGGTGCAATCCGTCCATTTTCCCCCGCCGCCTGGAGGTCCGGTCCACGTGTCGACAAGCTTCAACTATGTCCCCCGCTGACGCTGGCCGCCCTCGCCTGAGGGCGCTGGTGCTCGGTTCGGGGGCCGGCGGAGGCGTGCCGCAGTGGAATTGCGGCTGTCGCGTCTGCCAATTGGCGTGGAGCGGAGACAAGCGTGTGAAGCCGCGCACCCAATCCGGCTTGGCGGTCAGCGTCGACGGCGCGAAATGGGTGCTGCTCAACGCCTCGATCGATCTGCGTCAGCAGATTCTCGCCACCCCTGCGCTCCAGCCGAAGGAGAAGGGACGCTCGTCGCCGATCGCCGGCGTTGTGCTCACCAACGCGGAGATCGACCTCGCGGCCGGCCTTCTCGCGCTGCGCGAGCGGCAGCCGCTCACCATCTGGGGCACGAAATCGACGCTCGACACGCTCGGCGCAAACCGGATTTTCGACGTCGTCAGCCACGATGTCGCCCCGCGGCGCGCGGTCCGCCTCGGCGAGACGTTCGAGCCGCTGCCCGGCTTGAGGCTCGAACTGTTCGCGGCGCCCGGCAAGGTTCCGCTATGG
This sequence comes from uncultured Alphaproteobacteria bacterium, assembly GCA_963839185.1. Taxonomy (GTDB): domain Bacteria; phylum Pseudomonadota; class Alphaproteobacteria; order Rhizobiales; family Beijerinckiaceae; genus Roseiarcus. Next base: position 51,739 of record CAWIUD010000053.1, read on the forward strand.
CTCGAGGAAGGCGACGTCAAGACCGACGATCTCGGCGAGGCGACGGTCGGGGTCGCGGTCGAGGCGGGCGGCCGCACGCTCGTCTACGCGCCGGCTTGCGCTCGCGTGACCGACGACCTGCACGCCCGGATCGCCAAGGCGGACGCTTTGTTCTTTGACGGCACGTTGTTTACGGACGATGAGATGATCGTCTGCGGTCTGGGCGAGAAGACCGGGCGGCGGATGGGCCATATGCCGGTTTCCGGTCCGGGCGGGGCGCTCGACGCACTGGCGCGTTACCCGCATGTGCGGCGCGTTCTGATCCATATCAACAATTCCAACCCGATTCTCATTGAAGGATCGCCGGAAGAAGCCCAAGTGAAGGCGGCCGGTTGGGAAGTCGCCCACGACGGGATGGAGGTTACGCCGTGAACAAGCATGCGCCGCCGTTGGAACCGCTCAGTCCGGAGGGGCTCGAGGCCGCGTTGCGCGCGATCGGCCCCGAGCGGTATCACGATCTGCATCCGTTTCACGCGCTGCTGCACGACGGCGAATTGAGCAAGGGTCAGGTGCAGGCGTGGGCGCTGAACCGCTATGTCTATCAGGCGGGGATTCCGCGCAAGGACGCGGCGCTGATCAGCCGTTGCGACGACCGCAATTTGCGCCGCGAGTGGCTGCATCGCATCACCGATCACGACGGCGCCGGCGAGGATCAGGGCGGCATCGACCGTTGGCTCGATCCTCACCGACGGGCTCGGCCTCGACCGCGACTACGTGGTCTCCCAGGAAGGCGCGTTGCCGGCGACCAAGTTCGCGGTCGAGGCCTATGTGCGCTTCGTGCGCGAGCGGCCGCTGGTTGAAGCGGTGGCCTCGAGCCTGACCGAGCTTTTCGCCCCGCCGCTTCACAAGCGCCGCATTTCCGGCATGCTCGCCAACTACAGTTTCATCGACGAGAAGGTGGTCGCCTATTTCCGGCGTCGCCTCGATCAGGCGCCGAGGGACGCGGAGTTCGCGCTCGACTATGTGAAGCGCAACGCGGTGACGGCGGAGCAGCAGCGTGGCGCGATCGCCGCGCTGAAGTTCAAGACCGACGTGTTGTGGGCGCAGCTCGACGCGTTGCATCATGCCTATGTGACCGGGGCCATTCCGCCCGGCGCCTTCCGCCCGAACTGACGCGGGAGCAGAAATGACGACGGCGATCGATTCTCAGGCTCGGCCGCGGCTGCCCAGGGGCGTCCGGCTCAAGCACGACGAGGTTCGCGGACGCTGGACCCTCCTCGCGCCCGAGCGGATCTTCGAAATCGATTCGACGGCGGCGACGGTGCTCGGCTTATGCGATGGCGAACGCGATCTCGCCGCAATCGTCGCGGAGCTCGCGCTGCGCTATAACGCGCCTGCGGGAGCGATCGAGAAGGATGTCGTCGCCATGCTCGCCGACCTCAAGGCGAAGAAGGTGCTTGAAGCATGAACGTCCACGCCCCGTCTCCGCCCGCGCCGCCGATCGGCATCCTTGTCGAGCTCACCCATCGTTGTCCGCTCGGCTGTCCCTATTGCTCCAATCCGCTGGCGCTGGAGAGGCCGGGAGCGGAGATCGACACCGAGACCTGGAAGCGGGTGTTCAGCGAGGCTGCCGCGCTTGGCGCGCTGCACGTGCATCTCTCCGGCGGAGAGCCGACTGCGCGGCGCGATATTGTCGAACTCACCCGCCACGCGTCGCAAAGCGGCCTCTATACGAACCTCATTACGTCCGGCGTCGGGGTCGGGCAGAAGCTGATGGACGGCCTCGCCGACGCCGGCCTCGATCACGCGCAGCTCTCGTTTCAGGGCGCGGACCGGGAGACCAACGACCGGCTCGGCCACTACCAAGGGGCGTGGGACCGCAAGCGCGCCTTCGCCGCGATGGTGACTGAGGCCGGTCTGCCGCTCACGATCAACGCCGTCATCCATCGCGCCAATCTGCATCAGGTCGGCGCCTTCATCGACCTCGCGGTCGAACTTGGCGCGCGCCGGCTCGAGGTCGCGCACACGCAATATTACGGCTGGGCGCTCGCCAATCGCGGCGCGCTGATGCCGCCGAGGAAAGACGTCGAGCAGGCGATCGCGCTCGTCGAGGCGGCGCGCACGCGCCTCAAGGGCGAACTGGTCATCGATATGGTGATCCCCGACTATTACGCCCGCTATCCGAAGCCGTGCGCCGGGGGCTGGGGACGGGTGGCGATCAACGTCTCCCCGGCCGGCAAGGCGCTGCCCTGCCACGCCGCGGAATCGATTCCGGGTCTCGATTTCTGGAACGTGCGCGACCATTCGCTGCACGAGATCTGGAACGACAGCCCCGCCTTCCGCGCGTTTCGCGGGACGGAATGGATGCGCGAGCCCTGCCGCTCCTGCGACCGGCGCGAGATCGACTGGGGCGGCTGCCGGTGTCAGGCGCTGGCGCTGACCGGCGACGCCGAAGCGACTGATCCGGCCTGCCACAAATCTCCGCATCACGAGCGCATCGCCGCAATCGCGGCGGCGGAGGCCGAAGCCGGCGCGGAAGCCATCCGCTGGCGGTCGTACAAGGATCAGGGCGCGAAGGCGAAAGCGACCTCAGAGGCAGGCTAAGCTTCGACCTCCAGAGCAACAGTCCTACCGATCGTTGGCGCGGTTGCTGTTCCTCTCGAGAATATCGTTCGCAACTTCCGTCGATCGGAGGAACACATCGGCGTCCCAAACGTCTACTGACGTAGCTGTTCAGCGGAGAATTTCATGGGCCGACGATTTTTCGTTTTTTTGGCCGCCATGTTCGCGACGGGCCTCGCGGGACACGCCCAGGACGACCCGGGGGCGCTACGCGGAGTTTATGGGCCTTCGCAGGCCTTTCCGGCCCCCGTCGGCGGAAAGGGCGGGCAGGCCTCTGAGGCGCTGCCTGGAGTTCATGCGCCGGGCGAGATCGTCTCAGGAACCCCTGTCACGCCGCCTTCCGCCGCGATCGGTCGGGTCCCATCGGTTGCGGTAACCGTCGCGCCTGGTTTGGCGGGCGTCTACCCTCCGGGACAGGCGGCTCGCGCGCCGGTCGCGACCGAGGTTCCCGCGAACGAGGCGAACGAGGACGACGTCGGGCTTGGCCCGGCTTTTTCCGTCGGGCCCAGTCCGGGTTACTCGGCCCGCGGGCCCTTTCCCGTCGGCCAGGCTCTTCCTTTGACCATCGTTCCGGCCCAACTGCCCGACCAACCCAGAAATGGCGTAGCGGTGGTTAACGGTCACCGCCTCATTCTCGAACGCGGGACAAATCGCGTCATCCAAGATCTCGACTAAGCGAGGCCAGCGCCAACCGCCGGGCGCTCGGTTGGCTTTCGAGACGATTTTGAAGGAACAAGCGAATGGCGAATCCGTGGCTGAAGAAGAATCCTTTCATGAGTATGTGGCTGAGCGGCGCAAACGCAGCTGCTGGACGCACGCGCCGCGTCGCCAAGGCTGAAATAGGCAAACAGCAAGCCGCCCTTACAAAACAGACCGTCCGATTTTGGACCGGCGTTTGGCCGTCTGCGCCTAAATCAAAGCGTAAGCGCTGATCGCGTTCCGATCGTCTGAACGGATATTATTCCCCGCCTTCGATCGCGCGGTGACCTTCTGGCGCCAACTCGCCCATGCGGATCTGGGCAAGCGCGCTAAATTCGCCGTTGGGATATTTTTGGAGATAGGCCTGGATCAACGCGGGGTTGTCGCTGTCGCGGACCGACTCCCAAAACGACCGTTCGATGTCCCGGTCATGCGGATCCCGCATGCCGGCGGCGTCTTCCCTGATCGCCTCGAGACGAACTCGGGCGAGGGCGACAAAGCTGCCCTCGGGATACTGCTCGAGATAGGCTTCGTACTCGTTGGCGCGAATGCTGTTTTTGATTGAATCCCAGAACTCGATTTCCACAGCCTGCGGATCGGAGGCGGGGACGACAGCCGCGCTTTCAGAAAGCGACGGCAAATCGACATCGACATCCGGTGACGGCGACGCGGACTGGCTCGGGCTCAACTCTGACCCTCGCCCGTCCAGAATCAGGCGAAAAACACGGATAGGCTGCGCTATATTCTTGACGCTTTGCTCGCCGAGGTCTTCGAACTCAAACGGCAATTTTTTCATGACATGATCGTGAATCCCGCGCGAAATGCAGATCCCGCCGGGTTCCGCCAATCCCTCCAGACGCGCCGCGATATTCACCCCATCGCCGAAAATGTCCCCGTCCTTCAACATGACGTCGCCGACATTGATGCCGATGCGAAATTGCATGCGACGATGTTCCTCCAGGGCATCGTTTGAATGGGCAAGTTCGTTCTGGATATCGATTGCGCATTGGACCGCGGCCAACGCGCTGCTGAACGCGGCAAGAACGCTGTCGCCGGCGGTCCCGCAAATTCTTCCCCCATGCTGCGAGATAAGACCATCGGTGACCAAGCGAAAAGCCGACAAAGTCGCCAGTGTTCCTTCCTCGTCGATGCCCATCAAGCGGCTATAGCCTGCGACGTCGGCGGCGAGTATCGCAACCAGTTGTCGCTCGAGGGGAGGCGCTTCCATATGGGTTTCCTACTCGCTACACCGGGAGACAGCGCAAATCGCTTACTCTTCGGAAGGCGCGTCTTGGGTTGCGAGATAAACGCCGGGCGCCCGAAAGATGGGCGAACGAAGGCAATCAAGGAACGCCGCATCGACTTACGCGGCATTTCCGTCAAAGGAGAGAGGGGCGATTGATCGACCGCCGCGATATTTCGAAATTCCGCGATTTCTGGTCTGCTAATCCACATTCCATATAAAGAGACAGATGGACCTCGGGTTCCGTCAACAGATGGAGCCATACGAAGAATTCGGGCTCACACCTGTTCTTTTTCAGTCGCTTTTTCGGCTCGCGACCGGGAGGCGGCGCCCGCCAGCACGCCGGCCCGTCTGTCGGGCAGGAGGCTCAGACGCCCGAGGGCGAAACGGATCAAGTCCGCTGCCGCCCGTGAAGGCCGCGGCGTTATGCGCCAACGACCGTCCGGGTCTTCTGTCTCACCGATGCGAACAACCGCAGGCGGCCCGCTGAGGGCGCGCTGGTTGACCTCGCTCACTGACCGCCTGCCTGCACCTTTTTCACATAGGCGTCGACCGCGTCGACGACTTTGGCGTCCGGATTGGCTTTGCAGTAGACGATGACTTCGTGGATGCCCTGCTTGGCGCGAGCGACATTGATGGAATGTCGCTTCATGTGGCCGTTCCACCAGCCGCTGTACCAGGCGCCGAGGAAATCGGCGTCCTCCTGGAAGGTGTTGGCGAGTTGCGCGCAGGTCAGCGCCCGCACGTTGAGATAGCCTTTATCGTCCATGTAGGTCTTCAATTCGACCTGCGCTTGAGACGCCGAAACGGACGCGGCGAGCGCCCCCGCCGCGATCAGCGCGATCCGCAAATCGACCCGACCGAGCGCCCTCGACAGCACGCTCCCATGCCCTGTGTTGCAGGCAACCATTGCTTTCTCTCTTTCCGATTTAGAGGAGTTCGATACGGCGCGCCGGAGACGGTCCGCGGGACACGCTTAAACGCGCGCGAGCCTTAAGCTACTTCTCGTCGTTGACCTTGATGCCAAGTTCCTTGCGCATCTGTTTGATGTTGATGTCCATTGCGGTGATCACCTTCGTCTTCGGATTGGCCTTGCAATAGACGATGACCCGGTGCTCCAGCTCCTTGGCGCGGTCGACCTTCAATTTGCTGTAGCCCGCCAGGCCATTGTACCAACCGCTGTACCAGACGGTCATGAAGTCGGCGTCTTCCTGGAAGGTGTTGGCGAGCTGGGCGCATGTCAGCTTCTGAACGTCCAGATCGCCCTTGGCGTCCGCATAGGTGGTCAAGTCGACCTGAGCATGCGCCGATCCGGCGCCAAGCAGCATCATTGCACAAAACGGCATCATTAATTTCATTCTTTGCCTCCCCAGCTTAGGGCCATTGCGCCCTCTGAAGGTTCCTGAGCCAATAGACGTCGCCGAAGCGGAACGCCAGACGATTCAACGCACACCGTCCACAGGAATCTGCGCGGGTCGGAAGGCGCGACAATCTGCCACGGGCCCGCTCCGGGTCGCGCGGCTGGAGCGCCGCCATCTCGCGCGGGAAAGCCGTCTTCGCAGGAGGCTTACAGGCAATTTGCTTTGAGGTTGATCCGTCGGCTGCCTGGCGCCCGATTCAGAAAAAACAACATTGTCTTGCCAAGCGCACCCGTCTATTCCATAATTCAGAATATGACTGCGCGCGGAATTGGCGCCCGTTCGGGAACGGGAGAGATCACGAAAGGAGAGCGTTGAGGAGCGAATTATCCGGCCCGCAGCCGTCCCGTAATCCGGCAACGGCTAAGCGCTTGGAATCGCTCAATACCGCAATGGGCGCCCCTTGGAAAAAGTTGGCATGGATTTGGGATCGGCGCCGCGTCTGTTTGGGCTCGGCGCCATGGCCGCTTGGGATTGGTTTGTGGAAAAATGGCCTCTTCAGTGCGCCGACGCCCTCCGAGCGCATCGTGCTCTTAAGCGCCGCCGTTGAGGCGACCGATCCTTTGTGAGGCTGTCGTCCCAGCGGGAGCCTTACGAAGCATTTCGACAATGTCCTACGCATTAATACTTATCGATTATGTAATAACACCCCTCGCCTTTGCCATGAGTGGCTGCGCGCTCCCCGGATTCCGAAGGCGGCAAACGACGAGACGACGCTAAAGCGGGTTGCAAGCGCCTGTATTGATTGGGGCGCGACGCTAACAGGGCGGAACGCGACGCAGCCGCAGGAAAAGCTATGGCTTCACGAGCGGGCAGCCGCCCTGGTCGAGCGGGCGGAAGGCCGCCTCGGGCGGGATCGTCTCGACAAGGTCATAGACGTCAAACCGGCCCTTCGATTGCTCCGGCGTTTTGACTTTGAACACATACATCGGATGGGTCGCGCGCCCGTCGATGCGCACGACGACATGGCCGAACAGCGGATCGTCGATCGGGGCCTTGCGCATCTCGGCGACGACCCTGTCGCCTTCGACGGTGTCCGCCGACTTGGCGGCGCGCAAATAGGCGAGCGTCGCAGAATAGGCCGCCGCCTGGTCTTCCGTGGGCATCTTGCCGCCCATGCGCTCAGCGAAGCGCTTGCTGAAGGCGCGAGTCGAATCATCGAGATCCCAGTAGAAAGCCTCGGACAGAATCAGGCCCTGCGCCGCCTTGAGCCCCAGCGCGTCGATGTCGGTGATCTGGAGGAACAGCGCCGCGAGCCGCGCGTTGGGTCCGACGATTTGGAACTCGGCCGCCTGGCGGATCGCGTTGATCGCGTCGGCGCCGGTGTCGGCAAGCGCAATCACCTTGGCCCCCGACGCTTGCGCCTGCAAGAGGTAGGAGCCGAAATCCGTCGCGCCGAGGGGATGGCCGACCGAGCCGATCACCGTGCCGCCCGCCTTGACGATCGCTTCGGTCGCGTCGCGTTGCAACGCCTTGCCGAGGGCGTAGTCGAAGCTGATGAAGAACCAGGTCGATCCGCCCATTTGGGTGATCGTCCGGCCAACGGCCGAGCCGAGCGCCCAAGTGTCGAGCGCCCATTGCACGGTCGTCGGCTGACAGAATTTTCCGGTCAAGTCCGAGGTCGCTGTTGCGGATGCGAGCATCGCCCGGTTTTTTTCATGCATCAGCGAGTTGACCGCCAGACCGACGCCGGAATTGGGAACGTCGACGATTGCGTCGACGCCCTCCTCGTCCACCCAGCGGCGCGCGATCGCGACCCCGATGTCGGGCTTGTTCTGATGATCGGCGGAGACAATCTCGACTGTCAGCCCGCTCGCCTCTTTGGCGAAGTCGTCGGCCGCCATTTGGGCGCCGACGAGCGAGCCCTTTCCAACCTGGTCAGCGAACGGCCCGGAGAAGTCGCTCAGAACGCCAATCTTGATCTTGTCGCCGGGAATTTGGGCGAACGCAGGTACGGCCGAGCACGCCAAGCTCGTTGCGAGGAGGGCGACGCCAAAGAGCGACCGCGCAGTCCTGACCGCCATCGCCGGTCCTCCCGGTCAAGCATGATCACAATGGGTCCGCGAGCACATAGTTCTTCACCAAATAGGTCATTCCCCGCGTCCAGGATTCGTCCGTGTTGCCGCGAATGTCGACGCTGTGGGCGAACGCCAGTTTATTGGCCGCGACGTCCGCCACATAGACGTTGAAGTTGAGAATCAGATTCGACACTTTCTGAACGACGATCCATGCGGCTAAGCCTGCTCGCAATTGAGCGCCATACTTGAACTCACAGCCGCCGCAATTGCCAATCTCCGGTCCGGCGGCAATTTTGGCAGCGGCGTCAGGGGGTATCGGAACGAACTTGTATCGGCCGGACGCCTCGAGCTCTGATTTGAAGAGGTCTTTGATCGCGGCGAGGCGCGCCCGCTCCGCATCGGTCGTCGGCTCACGATCCTCGTTGTCATTCAGGAATTGGACGCCGAGCAAGGCGACCGTTTTGACCTGGTCGGATGGGGCCTGGGCCGCTGCGGTCCGAACCCCGATCGCAACGCAAATCAGGATCAGGAATGCCCCAATCGCAAAGCGGGCAGCGCGCGTCCGATCGGTTCCGAGCAAATGCCCGCGGCTTCGACGGCAAGCATTGGCCGCGATTTCACGGACGTGTTTGGCTTCGCCGCTGGTCATACGCTTTTCGCTTCCGCTTGTCGTTTTGGGCGTCCGGACAAGACAGAATGCACGCGGGAAGATGGATTTCCCGCGTGCAGGCCTCGGTACAGAGAAGCCGATGACCGGCGCAGCTAGGTCGGCGCGCCGAAGGGATGCTTGGCGGTGTTGCGCTGAGAAACGACTTCGGCTGCGGTCGGTTTGCCGGCGACGGCGCGCTCGATCGATTCTTTAACGGCGCGATAGTTGAAGTCCTGGATCTTCTTGTCGTCGGCCGCTTCCCAATGGATGAAGACGCCGACGCAAATGAACAGGTCGTCAGCCTCGTCCGCGGGAATTGTTCCGTCGGCGACGCTGTCCGCAACCGCCTTGGCGACCGCATATTGCGCCGGTCCGAACATCTGCACGGCTTGTTTCGCGCCCTTGATCGTCACTTTGTTGAACATGACCGTCGAGGGCTTAACGGCGAGGTTCGGCGCGACAACCGCGAGCAGGGAGGTGAAACCGTCCTTGTTGTTGGTCAGCGCGTGGGCGAAAGCCGATTCCGCCGCGCTGCCCCGCGGCCCGATGATGAGGTCGATGTGAGCGACTTCGTTGCCGTCCCCGACAAGCGATTCGCCAACCATAAGTCTGTCAATTTTTGCCATGCCAATTCCTCCCTGGGATAGAGCCAAACCGCATCTCCCCCCGCCAGTTGCGACGAGGCGAACTGGCTATCCTTGTTGTCAGCATCCCGCTTTCGGCGAGATCGGTTGGCCGGATAGTCACGGGTATGTCCCGTAAGCCGGACTCAATCATCGTTGGGGCGGGAGAGCAAGATGGTACCGGCGCATTTGTCGAGGCGCATCGAGGACAGTCTCGATGCGAATAGCGTCGCGACGGTCAGATCCGCGCTCGTTCCCGGGTTAATGCCCCGCGATTTGAGCGCCGCGTCCCAGCCGAGCAATCCCTCGGTCATCACCGCTGGATCGGGAGCCCTCATCAACGCGTCGCGCCAAATCACCGCCTCGCGCCGAATCGTCTCCGCGGTTGCGGCATCCGATTTGCGCACAATATGCGTGTCGGGCGCCGCAGCGAGAAACGCCAGATAGACAGCGAGCGTCGACCAGCGCCGGTCACCGTGCCGGCGATGCGCCGCCGCGAGCGCCGGCAGGCCGAGCGAGAATATATCATCGTAGTCGGTGACGTATTGCCGCGCGATGCGATCCCGATCCGCAGCCTCCGCCATGGCCTCGCGCAAGGTTGCCGTCGCTGGCCCATTCACGTCGTGCCGGGTCGCTCGGCCCAGGCCGCCGGGATTGGCGGCGGCGATCGCCGAGAAGACGTTTGCCGCATCCGCCCGATCGAGACTGTGAAGCACGCCGGCCAGCGCTTGGCGTAGCGGCGAGTGCGTGGCTTCCGCCGCCGCGGCCAGCGGCGCGCACAGCAAGATGATGCCAAGATTGGTGTTCTGACCAACCGCCGAGAGCGTCGCGGCGACCGCTTCCCGGACGCGGACCCCGACACTCCCTCCCCTTGCCGCGATCGGGCCCGCGCTCGCCTCGGCGCTGCGAACGAAGTCCTCCAAGCTCATGCCGTGACCCGGCGCAAATCGATGCACGTTGCCCGGTTTTGGCGCGTCGAGTTCGGCCTCGCATGCCTCGACATATGCCGCCGCGACACGATCGTCGCGAAGATTCACGGGACCTGCCGCAGCGTTGAACGGCGGGTCAATTCGTGCATCAAATCCATAGCAATGGCCTTGGCGATATTCCGCGCGCTGACCTTTTGCAGACCGCTCCATGCGGGCATGCTGTTGACCTCGAGCACCGTGGGCGCGCCGTCAGCGCCGACCAGCAGGTCGACGCCGGCGATCATCGCGCCGACCGCTTTCGCCGCCGCGAGGGCGAGACGCTCCATCTTCGGATCAGGCGCAACAGCCACGGGTTGGCCACCCTGCTTGACATTGGTTATCCATGTCGAGGCGCGGCGCATCATGGCGGCGATGACGCGGCCGCGCAGAACAAACAGCCGATAATCTCGGAAGTCCTCAGCCCCGTTCGCCTGAAATCGCTGGAGATAGTAGACGCTTGCGACAGCTTCGGCCGCGGGTAGGTCCTCCGCCCGGCGAATCAGGCGCAAGCCCTTCCCCTGCGCGCCGAACAGGGGCTTGAGCACCAGCGGGCCACGCGATGCTTCGCGTCTGACCAGGTCGCGCGCCCTCTCGGTTGATTCCATCGTCCAGGTCGCCGGCGTCTGCACGCCAGCACGCGCCAGCAGGAAACTGGTCATTGACTTGTCGACGCAGCGTTCTATGGCGCGCGCATCGTTCCAAACGACAACTCCATGATCAGTCAGCGCGTGCAGAATTCCGAGGCGTTTGGTGACCGCTTCGAACGAGCCGGCCGACAACGTACGGACGTGGACCGCGTCCGGTAGTCGCGATCCTAGGAGAGGCAGCGCCAAGCCGCTCGGACTTTGTGTGTCAAAGTCGCAATCGGCAAGATCGATCCGCGCGGCGTGCGCGCCAGCCGCGGCAAATGCGGCTTCCATTTGGCGCGCGTGCCAATCCTGCTGATCGCTGACGACAAGAATCGTGGGGCCGCCGGAGCGGCTCGGTGCGGTCTCAGGCGAAGGAAGCATCGAGCAATTCGCAATTCAAAGCGCCTGCATGAAAGCTCTTCCCGCTCTCGATTGCGGTGACGATGACCTCCGCTGGACTAAATAGCCTCGGGTCGATGGCGTAGAAATCGCCCTTGAAGCGCTTGAAAATCTCGGCGAACGGCGAGCCGAAATCCCGTGAGCCCTGACTCGGAAGCGCCTCTGCAAGAGCTTTTGCGTCCCCGGCCGACCCCGTGACGAAGAGCTGAACGCGGCCGCCGTAAATGATCGCGTCGTTGGTGCGGCCCATTGCTGTGACGAAATCGGGGTGAGGTGGGCTAAGAGGCGCTGCGCCCATACCGCTGACGATGCGCTCGAGAGGGAATTTCAGCTCATGGGCTTTATGCAACGCCACTTCCAAAACCCGCGCAACCACCTGCGCGCTCCCGGCAAGGCTTTGCGTCGGCGCGTAAATCACCGTCAAGGCCGGCGGCGCGACCCCGCAGTCGCGCGCCACGCTCGCCACCACATCGGGCGGCGGGGGACGTCCGCCCTCGATGACGAGCGTCGCGACATCGGCTTCGTCCCGATAACCAATATCGTTAAAGATGACCTCCTTTTGCGCCAGCGCGCGAGCGGGACCGGACCCTAACGCGAAGAAGGCGTCTTCGCCCGCTCCGTGCGAAAGGCTCCAACCCGCATATTGGCTGCCGAGGCACGCGATAACAGGCTGCGGTGAGCTTACAGCGACAGTCCAGGGCCAGCGCGGGATTGTGCTATCCGGCGCCAGTCGCACTTTGCCGAGGCCGCCCATGCAGATTTCCGCGATGCGTAGTCCGGATTCGACGCCGCCCCGACAGCGTGCGCCGGCATCGACCACGGTCTCACCGAGCGATCCGCGCGCAAAGCCAATGTTCAGCACGGTGGAATCCCGAAGCAGCTGAGCGGTAAGCTCGGCCGCGTGACGATTGACGCTTATGGTCTCGACGACGTTCACTGTTTCGAGTTCTGAAAGGCAGCGACAATCCCTCGCGCCCGTTCGTTGGCGCGAAGTCGCGCGAGATCGACCGTTGGTCCGGAGGCAAGTGCGGTGCACAGGGGATCATTGGCGGCGATGTGTGTTCCCGGCGACGGTCGGTCCGCCGTCCAATCCGGCCAATTCCGATCCGCGGTCGAGTACGATGTCGAAAGGAGCATATACGACTTCGGCAGCCTTGAAGGCAAAGCCCGATGGAACCGACATCAGCCGGCCCTCGCAGGCTGCGAGATGATGCGTAAACAACGAACAGTCGTTGGGTTCGAACACATCCAGAGTCGCGCCGGGCCGCGGGTTGACTTCGATGAGCCACACCGCATCGCCGGAAACGAGAAAATCCGCGCTGTTGAGGCCAACAAGCGCCTAGTTCCGAGGTGACACAGGCGACGGCGCGAGCGATTTCTTCGGTCTCTTCGGCGCCGACCTCGACCGGTCCTGCCGCGCCGCCGTATCGAAACGGGGACGTCTGCGTCGGGGCGCTCCATTGCACGCTAAGGCCAATGATTCCCGCATTTTCGCCATCCGCGGTGAACAGCGCGGAAACGTTCTGGCCAGTGACGCGACGCTGATAATAGCAATCCTCGGGCGCTGGCTCCCCACGCGTCGCTGCCGTGACATGAGCGCCGCCTGCGCCGCCGCGGCGCTTGATCAGCCAGCCTTCGGGTTCGTCCGGCGTCGCAAACGCGATCGGCGGATGCCTGATGCCATTCACTTCGCAAAGTTGCGCGAGGGCGAGCGGATCTTTCGCCCGTTCAAGCGTTGCGGCGTCGTTACCGAAAATCCGCGTCATGAGGGAAATCGCTGTAATCGCTTCCGGCAGGCGCTCGAAGCCGGAGCCATAGACTAACCCGGCGGGATCATAGTCGCCGACCAGAGTCTCTGACTGCGCTCGCCACTTTGTCCCGCGTCATTCCACCGGAAAGTCCGCCTTCGAGCTTGATAGCCGCAGGGCTCATCTCTGTCGTGTCGCAATCGCCGAAAACATCGATCGCAAGCGGCGTTAATCCGGCGCGTACCGCGGAGGCGGCAAGCGCGCGGGCGGAATGCGCGACGACGATGATTGAAGGGCGCTCAGTCAACGGTTGCCCCAGCCGACATATGCCCGATTGCTGTGGACATGGAAGGAGAGCCGCGACCCCGCTGGTAAGGGGCGCATGGCGGCAAAGGCGGGGCGAACTTGGGCGGCCACGGCGGACATTTCCTCGGCGTGAGCTATTGCGCGTTCGGTCGACGGCGATCTGTCGCGAGTCGATTGAACTCGTTGGCTTCCGATCTGTCCAGTCGAAAGCGCCAAAAAGTCACGAAAGCAAGGGGCTATTGGTGTCGCGCGAATACGATTTGTTGTGTTGCGGCGCGGTGTTTATTCGTCGACGGTCTGAATCTAGAATGGCCGATTGGGTCTCTGGCGCGGCGCGCCACTCGACTGGGAGGCCGTCAAGGCATGTCATCGAGAAGAATGTCGCGAGGCTCCGATGCCAGCTATTGGGCGAGACTGATCATGACGTTTTTGGGCTCATAGGGACGATGCGGACGGCGGGTGTGGCGCAGGGAGATCGAATCTACGCCGAAGCTCCAGCGTGGATCGATGGCGCGCCGGCGACATTCGACAAAGCGGCCGCCGCCGCGACTCGCCTTTTGGCGCAGAGCGCTCAGCCGCTTATCGCAGGACTAGGCGCAGATATCGACGGGGCCAGGGCGGCTATCGCGCTCGCCGGGCGGGTCGGCGGCGTTGTCGACCACATGCATTCCGCGGCGGTGATCCGCGACCTCGACTGTCTGCGCGAGACCGGCGTCATGCTTACCACTCCCGGCGAAGCACGTGTCCGCGCGGACGTCGTTCTGCTCGTCGGGGACGGCTTGTTCGAAGCGTGGCCGGCCCTGAATGAGCGCCTGTTGCGTCTGCCGGCACGGCCGAACGACATGGACATCGTGCGGCGCATCCTTTGGCTGGCGCCGACCGCCGGCGCAAGAATTGCAGGTTTCCACGGCGAACTTGAAGTAATCTCGGCGGGCGTTGGCGCGACGTTTGCCGCCAATCTTGCCGCGCTGCGCGCACGGATCAAAGCCCGCCATATCGGGCGAACCAAGATTCCTTCGTCGAAGCTCGACACGCTGGCCGAGGTGCTGAAGGGCGCCCGTTTCGGGGTCGCTATTTGGAACGCCGCGCGTCTTGAAGCGCTAGCTCTCGAGATGCTCAATGGTCTCGTTCGTGACTTGAACGAAACAACGCGGTTTTCGACCTTGCCGCTCGCTCAGCCCGACAACGCGGCGGGCGTGCTTCGGTTTGCGGTTGGATGACCGGCTTTCCCATGCGGACCGGATTCGGCGTTGGCGCGCCCAGACATGATCCCTGGCGCTACGACGCCGAACGGCTCGTTGCGGCTGGAGAAACCGATTGTGCGTTGTGGATCTCCGCTCTCGGAGCGCCGCCGCCGGCCTGGCCGAGGACGCTGAAGTTCATCGCCCTGTGCGAGCCGGGCGCGCGCTTCGACGAGGAGCCGAACGTTCGTATTACTATCGGACGGCCTGGCGTCGATCACGACGCGGTCGTCCATTCGTCGGATACCGGGACATTGATTGCCGCGACCTCCTCGGTGCGCAGCGACGCGCCGAGCGTCGCCGCGACTCTGGAGCGTATCGCGGCCTCCCTCCAGAATGCGGGCGCTTGACCATGCTGATCCGCATCAAAGGCGCCCGCATCCTTGATCCAGCCAATGGGCGCGACGAAATCGGAGATCTCTGGATGCGCGGCGAGCAGATTGTCGCGCCACCACAGAGAGATGCGAAAGCCGACGAGACGATAGACGCGACGGGCCTCGTTGCGATGGCTGGCGGCATCGATATCCATTCGCATATCGCGGGCGCAAACGTGAACACCGCCCGCCTCCTGTTGCCAGAGCAGCATCACGCTCATGCCCGACGGTCCGCAGCGACGCCGCTCTCCGAAGCTGGCTGGTCCACCTTCGCTACCGGCTGTCTCTATGCGCAGATGGGCTTCACCACCGTAGTCGAGCCGGCTGTCGCGCCGCATCACGCGCTGCACGCGCATCTCGAACTTGCTGACATTCCAATCATTGACAAGGCCATCCTGACCATTCTCGGGAACGACGATTTCGTGCTCGGCCTCCTGCGCGCCGGGGAAGAGCGCGAGCGCGATCCGCGATCATGTCGCCTGGGTCCTCCAGACGACGCGGGCGCTGGGCATTAAGGTGATCAACGCCGGAGGCGTCGCGGCGTTCAAAGAGAATATCCGCAGCTTCTCTTTTGACGACGTTGTCCCTTCTTACGGAGTGACAAGCCGGCAGATCGTCAAGGCCCTCCAGAGAGCCGTCCATGAGACAGGCGCGCCGCATCCGCTGCACGTCCACTGCAACAATCTGGGTTTGGCTGGAAATGTTGAAACGGCGTTGACGACCATTGCGGCGGCGGACGACCTGCCGCTGCACCTGGCCCATCTTCAGTTTTATGGTTACGGCGCTGAGGGGCCGCAGGGCTTTTCGTCCGCTGCCCCTCGACTTGCGGAAGCCATCAACGCCGCCAAGAACGTCACCGTCGACGTCGGGCAGGTGATGTTCGGGCAGACGGTGACGATTTCCTCCGACGTGCTGAGGCAATTCGCCGCCCGTGGTCAGGCGCGTCCCAAAAAGTACGCCATCATCGACGGCGATTCGAACGGCGGCGGCATCGTACCTTACGAATATCGCGCGGGAAGCTTTCACAACGCGGTGCAATTCGCTGTCGGGTTGGAGCTGTTCCTGCTTATCGACGATCCCTGGCGCGTCTTCTTCACCACAGATCACCCGAACGGCGCTCCGTTCACCGCTTATCCTGAAATATTTGCTTTGTTGATGGACAAAGATTTGCGGGCTCAGTGGCTTTCCCGGCTGCCGACCGAGGCGGCTGCTGTGACGACTCTTCCGTCGCTGACCCGCGAATATACGCTCTACGAGATTGCGACGATGACGCGTGCTGCGCCGGCCAAATTGCTGGGCCTTCCGGATCGCGGCCATCTCGGCGTCGGCGCGCGCGCCGACGTCGCGCTCTATCGCCCCGGCAAGGATGTCGCTCAGATGTTCCGGGCCGCGGCGCTGGTGTACAAAGACGGCGATCTTGTCGTGCGCGACGGGTCGGTGACGCACTATCAATTCGGCCGCGCGCTGCAGCTGACGCCGGGCGTCGACGCCTCGATGCAGAAGCGGATGATGCAATATTACGACGGCCGCTATGGGCTCTCCTCCGACTTCATGCGCGTTCCCGAGGGCGCGCTCGGCCGACCGCACCCGTTCGAGACAGTCGCATGCGCGCGCTGATCGAAAACGGCGTGGCCATCGACGACACGTTCGCCGAGGCTTTTGACATGCGGGCGACCGCGCTCGTCATCACCGCCCCGACTGTCCGTTGGGCCGCGCAGGCGGCTACAACGATGACTGGCTTCGCGACCTCGGTGATTGCCTGCGGTTGCGAGGCAGGCATCGATCGCCTGGTAGCGCCGAATGAAACGCCGGACGGGCGGCCAGGCGTCCGAGTGCTCCTGTTCGCGGTGTCGACTTCGGAGCTGCAGCGGCAATTGCAAAACCGCGTCGGTCAATGTGTGCTCACGAGCCCTGGCTCGGCTTGTTATGCCGGAATGGAAGGCGAGGAGAAGTCTCAAGCTCGGCGCGGCCATCCGGTTTTTCGGAGATGGCTGGCAGATCGCCAAGAAGCTCGGCAGCGCGGCGCTACTGGCGCGTGCCGGTGATGGACGGAGAGTTCGTTTGCAAGTCGACCACCTCCCTCACAAAGAGCGCGGTCGGCGGCGGAAATCTCCTGATCATGGGCGCAAGCCGAGCAAAGACCCTCGCCGCGGCGGAGGCCGCGATCAAGGCGATGCGCGCAGTCGATGACGTCATCATGCCGTTTCCGGGCGGAATTGTCCGCTCGGGATCGAAAGTCGGTTCGAAATACAAGGGCGCGAGCGCTTCGACCAACGACGCTTATTGTCCGACTTTGAAGGGCGCAGTCGACAGCGCTCTCGGCCCCGAGATCGTTTCGGTGCTGGAAATCGTCATCGACGGACTTACTAGCGCCGCTGTAGCCGAGGCGATGCGCACGGGGCTCGCCGCGATTGTCGAGCTTGGTCCGAAGCGCGGCGCCACTCGCGTCGGCGCCGGCAACTACGGCGGCAAGCTCGGCCGTCACCATTATCACCTCAAGGAACTGCTGGCGTGAGGCCGCTGACCTTCACCTGTCGCGCGACGCCGGGCCAGCGCCTCGATCTGTCGCCGTTGACCCCTGGGAATCTCAAGGACAAGACGATGGAGGAAATAGCCCGGATCGAACTGGGCACAACCCGCGAGCGCGTCACTGCGGGAGACGTTTTTCGTATTCGTAAGGGCGATCCCGCCGCAATTCTGATCGAGGGGGGCGAAGCCCGTTTCGATCGCGTCGGCATGGGCATGACGGAGGGAAGCGTCGTGGTCGAAGGGGAGGTCGGCGTCGAAGCCGGGCGGGCGATGTCGGGCGGACGATTGACCATTCGGGGAGACGCGGGCCCGTTTGCAGCTTCCTGCATGAAGGGCGGAACTGCTAGAGATCGAGGGCGATGCGGGTGAACGGCTTGCCGGCCCTTTAAGTGGCGAGACGGTCGGGATGAGCGGCGGCGTGGTCCATGTGCGCGGCGACGTGGGCCCGCGCGCTGGCGATAGGTTGAGGCGCGGCGCCGTTCTGGTCGAAGGCGCCGCGGGCGCCTATGCCGGCAGCCGAATGATCGCAGGCACATTGGCGATCCGCGGCGAGGCAGGCGACCTGCCCGGCTATTTGATGGACCGCGGCACGATCCTTTTGGGACGCGGCGCGACATTGCTCTCGCCGACATTCGCCGATTGCGGCGAGCATGACCTCGTCGCGGCTCGGCTTCTGGCCAATTACATTGCCCAATTCAGCGCGAAGCTAGCCAGACTTTTCCGGCTGCCGTTGAGGCGCCTCGCGGGGGATCTCGCGGCGCTGGGTAAAGGCGAGATTTTACTGCCGCGTCGTTGACGGCGACTGCGCGGCGTCGACGTCGGGAGAGAGATGGCAATAGGCTTTTGATTACGATCGTTTTGGGCGTCCTGGAGAAACGCGATAGCATTCGCCGGAATCGGGCGCAGCGTTTGGGCTTAGGCCCGGTAATAATGGTCGCGAGGCCGTCGGTCCGCCAGTTCGCGCCGTATAATGCAACGGGAGGGAGTATGCCGCCATGAGCGCCATCGCTTTGTCGCAGGAAAAGAGCGGGCGCGGCGATCCGCGGTAGACCGCGCGCCCCTGCTGCGCTGGATGATTTTCACCGGCGCGACGCTGTTCGCGGCCGTTCTGCTCTGGCGGTATGGCCTCTTGCGGTTGATGGTGGCATCCGACCGGACCTATCTTTCCTCGATCATCGCTGTGCTCTATATCGGCGCCTCGTTGCACTGCCTGTGGCGCACGGTCGCCATAGCGCGAGAAGGTGACGCGGCGCGGCGGGCAGCGAGCATGATTGCAGCCGGCGGACCATCCTTCGCGATCATCGAGGGTGGCGTCGCCGTGGAGGGGCAGGGGGCGCTGCCCCGGGGCCTCGTCACGGCGCATATCCGCGACCTTGCAACGAAGGCGCAGATGCAAGGGGAGCGGCGTCTCGATCAGACGTTGCTTTTGCGCGGTCTCGCCGATCGACTGCGCGGTTCGAACGGTTTCGGCGCCTTCGCGAGCGACACGTTAATGAAGCTCGGCCTGCTCGGCACCATTATCGGCTTCATCATCATGCTGGCCCCGATCGCCGGGCTCGACGCGAGCGACAAGTCGATGATGAAATCCTCGATGGGGCTGATGAGCGACGGCATGGCGGTCGCGATGTATACGACGCTCGCAGGCCTCGTCGGCTCGATCCTGTTGAAGATCCAGTATTACATGCTCGACGCGGCGACGGCGCGCGTGTTCTCGGGCGCGCTCGCGCTCACCGAGACGCGGGTCGTGCCGGCGCTGGAGCGCTCGTATGATCGATGAATTCGGCCTCTACCCGCGCGAAGAGCCGTTCGATCCTTTTAGCGTGATGCTGTTCAAGGCGCTGCAGGTTGTCGCATTTCTATTTTTTATCGCCCTCCTCGCGATATCGCCCGAGGCCAAAGACGGCAAGATCAACTCGAAGGCGGAATTCATCATCACGATGGATTGGCCGGACAATCATCCCGATGATCTCGATCTCTTTGTGCAGGATCCCGCCGGAAACATCGCGTGGTACCGGCATCGTGAAGCCGGGTTCCTCGTGCTCGAGCGCGACGACCGCGGCGGCGCCAACGACTTCATCGTCGTCAACGGCAAGAAAATCCCCTCGCCTATACGCGAGGAGATCGTCACAATCCGCGGGGTCATTGCCGGCGAATACACCGTCAACGTCAGCCATTTCCAGGCTACGACCGGCCTGCCCGTGCCGGCGACAGTAAAGTGCAGAAGCTCAACCCGACCACCCAGGTCGTCTTCGACAACATTGTCGTCGTCGATCACACGGGCGACGAAAAGACCGCGGTGCGGTTCACCCTCGACGCTGAGGGCAAGGTGATCGACGTCAATAGCCGACAGAAATCGCTGATGGAGACCTTCCGCAACGTCAATCAGAATGGAGCCAATCTTGACCCCAAGACCGGCTACGTGAGGAAGCTATGACCTCTCTTGGCGCCGTCATCCTTTGGCTGTCGATCGCCTACGCCCTGCTCGGCGTTCTCCTGCTTGTGATCTGTGTCTTCGCGAGGATCCCTTGGCCGATGAAGGCGGCCGCGATCGTGTTGACGAGTTCTTTCTATATCGTGAGTTTTTTCGCGACCCGCAGCCTGCTGGGGTGGTCGTCAATCGACCCGCTGCCGCCCAAATTCAAACTCCTGGGAGCGCGCATCGTCGAACCGCATTCGGTCGCCGGCGATCCTGGCGCGATCCATCTTTGGATCGAGGCGCTCGACGACGACAATTTTCCGAGCGGCGTGCCGCGCGCCTATCGTCTGCCCTACGACGCGAAGCTTGCGGAAAAGACCGAGGCCGCGATCAGGGCGAGCGCGGATGGTAAGCCGCAAGGCGGCCGCACCGCGGATTATCGGCAATGGCCAGGGCGGCGACTCAAACGCGACCGCCCGCGAGGTCACGCCCTCGTCGATCACGACGACGGGCGGCGGTGATCCATCTTCAGGGGGCCCGCTCGACCCGGCGTTTGCGCACGGAGAGAACCAGAACATCAATTTCACGCCGTTGGCCCCGCCGCGGATGCCCGCCAAGGATGCGCCATAATAGCCCGGCGTGGCGCGCCGTGCGTTTTCAGTCGCGGAAGGCGCGGTTGAGGTTGACCGCCTTCGCGAAGAGCGGCGCGCTCGCGCTGTCGATGCGCGCGGAATCGAGATCAAGTCCCGACATGTCGGCGCGCTCGATCAGGGCGCCGCGCAGATCGGCGCCGCTCGCGTCGGCCTCGCGCAGCGTGGCGCCGGCGAGGTTCGCGCCGGAGAATTTGGCGAAACGCAGGTCTGCCCGGGCGAGATTGGCATGCGAAAAATCGACCCGGCTGAGATCGGCGGATTTGAACGTCGCGCGCATGAGGCCCATCGACTGAATTCTTCTCGTCCGCGCTGCAATCCGCGCCGTCGAGTCGGGCGCCGACGAGGCGGGCGCCGGTCAGGTCGGCTGTGATGCGCGCCCCCGAGAGGTCGGCGCCGTCCAGATGCGCGCCCGCCATCTGGGTTGCGAACAGGCTCGCCTTAACGAGATCGGCGCCGGTGAGATCGACGCCGAGCGCCCAAGCCTGGTCGAGCGTCGCGCCGTCAAGCCTCGCGTGCGAGAGGTTTGCGTGGTTGAGCCGCGCCGCACGCAAGTTCACGCGGGACAAATCGAGACCCGATAGATCAAGGCCGGAAAGCCGCTTTCCTGACAGATCCGCGCCTTGCCCCGCAGGCGCCGCCGCCAGCGCGGCCTCGACTTGAGCGCGCGTCATCTCAGGCATCGTCATATCCGGCGAGGACATGTCGAGGCCCCGCATCGCGTCCTGCGCGTGGACTGCTGAGACCGGGGCTATCGCCAGCACGGCCGCGAGTGCGCCTCCCAGGAATCGCATTGCGCGTTTTCTTTGTGCGAGATCAGGATAACCTCGCCCGCCGGCGCGGGCGATCGATGGTCGATCCAAAAGAAATCAAGGACGATGCTTACGTCGCGCCGTCGCATGACGACCGAAATCGTCGATCAGGTTTTCTGGCCGTCAGCGCCCGGAAAAGCGCATCGCCACTTCGCCACACGCGTCTCGGGATGCTCGTTGGACCATGCGGCGAGATAGGGCGGCGCCTGCATCATGCATTGCATCAGCGACCCGTCGGAAACAAACTGCAGTCGCTTTTCTTCGCACTGGCTCGGCGCGGCAAGCGCGCAGACCGTTAGAATGAGTTCGACCATCGCTCACCTGCCTTCCAGCAAGACTTGCACTGTTGTTTCAGGGACCGATTGTGACATCTTCCGCAAATTGGCACAACATTTCGAGTTCGCATCGTCGGGATGGCTGAGGAAGCCTCGCAGCCGGGGCACGCCAACGGATTTCTCGACGCAGCTCCGCTTGGCAAACGCCGCCAAAGTTTCGCAATGTTCCGGTCAACTCGCGCCCTGCGAAAATCGGGTGGGTTGATCTTGGAGTGAGGCGCACATTTGAAAGGCGTTTGGGTTACGACGACGGCGCGCCTGCATTTGGGCTTTCTCGATTTCAACGGGGACCTCGGCCGCCGATTTGGGTCGATCGGTCTCGCCATCGACGCGTTCGAGACCTCCGTTCAGGTTCGCTCAGCCGTCCGCTTCGAGACTTTGGGAGAGGAGCGCGAGCGGGGCGCGCGGCTTGCTGTTCGCATAGCCGAACATCTCGGACTCGATACGGCGAAGAAGCTCGTCATCTCAAGCGCCATTCCCGCGCACGCAGGGCTCGGCTCCGGGACTCAGCTCGCGCTGACGATTGCCGCGGCGTTTCGTCGGTTTGCGGGGCTGCCACTCGACGCCACCGGCGATGCGCGGCGGCTCGATCGCGGCGCACGCTCGGGGGTCGGCGCGGCCCTCTTCGAGCGCGGCGGCATGGTGGTCGACGCGGGACGGGGCCCGGATACCGAAATTCCGCCAGTCGTCGCGCACATGACGTTTCCGGCGGATTGGCGGGTTCTTCTGATGCTTGACCGGAGCGTCGAAGGCGCGCATGGCGATGCGGAAAGGCAGGCGTTCGCGCGGCTGCCACACTTTCCAGCCGAGCTGGCTGGCGAAACCTGCCGACGGACATTGATGCAAGTCCTTCCGGGCGCGGCCGAAGGGGATTTCGCGGCTTTCGGCGAAGGCGTGTCGCGCATTCAGGAAATCGTTGGCGACCATTTTGCTCCAGTCCAGGGCGGCGGCCGGTTTACGAGCGCAGCAGTAGGCAGAGCGGCCGAACGACTGGCCACGCACGGCGCGAGCGGGATTGGCCAGAGCTCGTGGGGACCGACCGGCTTCGCGTTCGCGCCTGACCCTGATTACGCCGAATTCCTGGTGAGGCAGCTCGCCGCCAACGGCGAGCAGGGGCTGGAGCTCAAAATCTGCAAAGCGCGCGATCGCGGCGCGGAGATCCGCGAGGAAGAAGACGTTTCAATTCAATAATCGGTTCGGAGGAATCATGGCCAAAAACATTCTGCACATGGTGACGCCGCTGACCCATATGAGCGCCTTCGACGTCAATATGGCGATCGACGCGGGTTACGACGCGGCGATTCCCTACGACAACGTTTCGGTGAACGAAATCTCCGCGCTGGTTCAGGACGCGATGTTCTCGCGATCCCCGCGCGATGCGGCGCGAACGGGGGTATTCATCGGCGGGAAGGACGCTTTTCTGGCCCTCGACATGCTCGACGCCGCAGCCAAGTCTCTCCTGAAACCGTTCGAGATCTCGCTTTTCGCCGACCCCGCGGGCTCGTTCACGACCGCCGCCGCGATGATCGCCGTGGTCGAAAGGACGCTCCGAGAGACAAAGAATCGCGAGCTTCGCGGCGCGGCGATCTCCGTCTTCGGCGCGACCGGGGTTGTGGGCACCGCGTCGGGCGTCATCGGCGCGCTCGAGGGCGCATCGGTGACGCTGGTCGGATACGATGGAACGGAGCGCGTTGCGCGTCATGCCGCTGAGATCAAACGCAGGTTCGGCGTCGACCTTGCGATCGCTGACGGGTCGACGCCGGAGAAAAAGTCGTCGATCCTTGCCGCGACCGAAGTGGCGCTCTGCGCGGGGAAGGCCGGCGTACGGGTGCTCGACGCGGCGCAAATCGCGACCGCGACGAAATTGCTTGTCGTCGCCGACGTCAACGCGGTGCCGCCGCTGGGGGTCGAAGGCTTGGACGTCAACGCCAACCGCGCGCCGCTCGGCGATCACGGCGCGCTGGGCGTCGGCGCGCTCGCGATCGGCAACGTGAAATATCGAACCGAATCGGGGCTCTTCAAACAAATGACCGACAGCAAGACCGCGCTTCGCCTGGATTTCCGTCAGGCGTTTGAATTGGCGCGCACGCTGGCCTGAGCCTGCGCGCTCGCCGCGTCCAATCGGCGCAGAAAGACTTCATCCTTCGACAAATCAATCCCAAGCGACCATGGCGCCAATCCCAAACAGACGCGGCGCCAACCCCAAATCCATGCCAACTTTTCACAAGAGAGCGCCCATTGCGGTATTGAGCGATCCCAAGCGCTTAGTCGCCGCCGGACCCGCCGGACAACCCCTCGCCGGGCAATTCTCCTCTCACGGCCTCCTTCCGTGAATGGTCCCTTTCGTGAATTGACGCCCGTTCCGGGCGCACGGTATTCTGAATTATAGAATACATGGGGTCGATTGGCAAGAAGATGTTGTTTTTTCCGAATCTGGCGCGGGCGGCCGACCAATCAACCTCAAAGCCAAACTGCTTCGATCAATCCTCGAATGGGTCGTCGCCTTCGCGGCGGCCCCGAGGGTTCGCGCGTCGGCAGAACTTGCTCCACGCTCGCGACGGATTTCGACGCCGACCGCGCCCTTGATGACATCGAGCTTCTGCACGCGGACGCGAACGCTTCGCACGCGAGCATGCCGCAGCACGATCGAAGCGACGTCCTCGGCCAGGGTCTCGACAAAATCGACATGGCCGCGACCGACGACAAGCCGAATCGCGTCGAGGATGATGTCGTAGGAGAAGATCGAGCGCATATCGTCCGATTGCGCGCCGGCGCGTCGCACCAGGGTCTCGACGTCGAAGACTACCCGCTGCTCCAAGCTGCGCTCGAAATCATAGGCGCCAATCTGCGCGGGAACGACAAAGTCGCGCACGAACACCCGGTCGACCTCTCCTTCGGCGTCGCGCCCGCCGATGATCCCGCGAGCGAGCAATCGCCAATCGATCTTTGCAGACGCGTCCGGGCTCGGCCTTTCACGCGGGATCAGATCGCGGATGAGCGCAACGGCCTGCGGGTCGATCGCGCCTCGTCCGATCGTGCGCGTGACACAACGCTCGGCGGAACCCGAGGACGTCGGGCCGCACGAGCAACAGGCGAGGGACGTCGGGCGCCTCGAGCGAGCCCGCGAGGCCGCTCGTGAGATCCGCCGCTCGACAGCGCGCGCAGAAGTCTTCGAGCCGCGCGACATCGAGGTGAGCGAGGAGACGGCCGCGCGACTTGTCCCTCGTATCGAGCATCGCGCCCTTGAATCCGAGCGCAGCCAGCGCGGGAAGAAGAGTGAAGTCCGGCTCTTCATCGGCGAACAGGATGCCGACGAGCGCGATTTCGTGGGCCGAATGCGTCAAGGAATCGCCAAGCGATGCGAGCGTCTCGGCATTGACCGCAAGCTTAAGGTAA
Source organism: uncultured Alphaproteobacteria bacterium (assembly GCA_963839185.1). Taxonomy (GTDB): domain Bacteria; phylum Pseudomonadota; class Alphaproteobacteria; order Rhizobiales; family Beijerinckiaceae; genus Roseiarcus. Next base: position 76,793 of record CAWIUD010000053.1, read on the forward strand.
TCCACGCCCATCGCCGCCAGCGTTCTCGCCCGCGAGAGGAGTTGTTCCCCATCGTAAGGTGGATCGCCGAGCGTCGCGCTTGTCTGGACTCGCCGCGCGATGGATTCCATCGATTTCGCGCGCCGTCTCCATTGGGATCGCCCCGAGCGCGCCGCGCGCCGGATCTTTCAGATCGATGAGGTCGGCGCCAAGCTGCAGGACAACCTGCGCCTCCGCGGAGTTGGCGACGCTGGCCAGCATGCGGGTCATCGCGTCGCCTCCCAAACAACGCGATCGGCAACAGTCCGCTCGCTCGCGCGTCTATTAGGGCCGGACGATGCACTGAGCGGCGCTTCCGTGGAACGCGTCGGCTTGATTGGAAACGCAGCCAATCCTATCTTCGCCGGTGAGAGGAAACGCAAATGCACGCTGCGCTCCGCGCCGTTCTCGCGATTGCGACACTGGTCGCATTGGCGCCGCCGACGGCGATCGCGCAACCTCCGACGGCCGATCCGGATTGGCCCTGTCACCGGACCAAGGTGTCGAGTTTTTCGCTCGCCGAGGTCTGGGCCGGGCCTGAGCTCGATTTGAATTCGCAAAACTGGCGCAATGAAAGCGATGTCGCGGATCTGGTGGCCAAAATGACGGAGCGGCGGATCCCAATCGCCGACGTCGAGTCGGCGATCGCCGACTTCAAGGCCAAGGGCGGCGCCGACGCCGACTCGAAGCTGCTCAGCGCGTTCGCGGCGGCCTTCCGGGATTTGACGCAACAGACGATCTCAAATTCTTGACGGCCTGGAGCGATTTGGCCGCAAACAGCGCACGATGGCCGATCGCATTCGAGCGGAGAGCGAGGCGGTTCAACAATCTGCCGACAAGGACCAGGACGCCCGCACGCCGGCCGGCGCCGACACGCAAGAGCGCTTGCAATGGGACATACGGGTTTTCGACGATCGTCGCCAGATGGTCAGCTATGTCTGCGAGACGCCGGACCTGATAGAGCAGCGCATCGGCTCGATCGCGCGCGCCGTGCAAAAAGCCCTGTGAGAGCCGGCTTTGCGCTGGGATTTTCAGGGGCGAGGCTCCGGTTTTCGCTCTTCGAGAGGCAGACCAGCCGCCGACCAACCATCGGTTCCTTCCGGGTACCAGTAGACGCTGCGATAGCCAAAGGCCATCGCGCGCTTCGCGGCGTTCCAGGACATCCAGCAATCGCGCAGGCAATAGAAGATGATCGCCTTACCCGGGTCATCGGCGGTCGCCTCTCGAAGGCCGGCGCGAAAATACGACTCCATGATTGGGGCGAGCGCGCCATATCCGGTGTCGGGCAGCCAGAGACTGCCAGGGATATCGAACCGCGGCTTGTCGCGCCAGACGATTTCGGGGCCGAGATTGGCGGGGCGGGGCGCTTGCGGCAGGACATCGACGAAAGCGGCCGCGCCCTTGCGCCAGATCTCGTGCGCTTCGTCGGTCGTCAAAACTCGCGCGCCGGCTAGCGTTGCCGGCGTCGGCGACCGATAATTCTCCATGCGATAGGAATCGGGCTCAGTTTCGCCGCCGAGCGCCGCGAAGGGCATGAACCCCACGCAAACCACGACGATCGCGAATTGCGCCCTCATGATCCGTCAGCGCGTGATGGGCTGGTCGTTCTCATCGAGCAAGGGAACGCCATAGGAGATCAATATCGCTTCGATCTCGCTTCGATTCTCGGAAATCAGCTTGTTCAGGGTCCGCTTCCAGTTCTGATCGGAATGCCGCACGCCCATGACGATCGGATAGACCATGCGAGGGCCATCCTGCTCCTTCAAAAGCGGCGTAACCGTCGTCGCTGTCTTGGCCTTTGACGCGTAGTATCCGGCGATCGGGCCCCACAGCAATGCGACATCGATGTCGCCGCGATCCAGGTCGTCCATCATGTCATGGGTCGGCGAATCGAAACGCGTGTCGACGACCAGCGCGTAAGACTTGATTTGGGGGAGCAATCCATTCGCGGCCAGAAAGGTCACGGGCGGGGTGCCGGCGATTACGCCGATCTTCGCCGTTTTCAGACGCGGATCGTTGAGCGAATTGAGCCCCTCCAACGGGCCGCCCTTGCGATACGCCGCGGCATAGCCGGTTCGATAATAGGGATTGGTCGGCTGAACGATTTCGTCGCCTTGCGCAATTCCCAGGACGACGTCGCAGCGATGCGCATTCAGCGTGTTGCGAATGAAGCCGGTCGCGCCGGGATAGAACGTGTAGGCGACCGACTTCCCGAGCTTGCGCGCGAAAAGCTCGGCGATCTTGTTCTCGAAACCCTCGCCGGCTTCGTTGGAAAAAGGAAGATTGCGCGGATCGGCGCAGGCGCGAAAGACGTGCGGATCGATCAGTTCGATCGAATCTTCCGGTCGCGCGTCCTGCGCGCGCGGCACGGCGCCGGAAAGCGCGAAGCCGATGAGCGCGAGAATTCCGAGCGCGCAAGCGACTTCAACGCTTTCGCCACTGCGATCAGTCGCCAGCCATGCATTTCGTTTCGGCCTCGTCGAAGGCGGCGGGCTTGTCGGCGTGCTTGGGCGGGCGTCCGCGCGGGATCGCATCCTGGGAGCGAGCCCGCAGGTAGACGTAGATGTCGTTGAGGTAGCACATCACGTTCTTGTTGTCGGCGAAGGCGGGCATGACCTTCTCCTTGCCGGCGCCGAGGTCTTTCTTGCCGCCGACGACAATTCCGAAAAATTCGGCATAGCCGATCGTCTTCAGCGAATCGGCGAGCGCCGGCGCATAGGACGAACCCTCCCCATCGGGGCCGTGGCAGACGTGGCATTCCGAATGATAGCGGCGGAAGCCGGAATAGGTATACCAGTCGACAGTCCCATCCGCGTCCATTTTGAAGGTCGGATCGCCGTTCTTGTCCCGCCACATGCCGTTGTCGTCGGTGACCGCGGCCGGATTTCCCGGCGGGTCGGCGCGGGCGACGAGCGGCAGGACGAAAACGAGCGCGAGCGCAAGCGCGAGTTTCACTTTGGACATCGTCACGATTTTTCCGAGGCCGAGGTTTCCATAACGAAAGGGCCCGGCGCGTGCTTTTCGCGCATGCGCCGGGCCCCGTTCTCAGCAGGGAGACTCAGTCAGCCGCTCAGTCGCTCGGCAGAGCGAATACGGTGAGCGTGCCGCCCAGCGCCGTGTAGTTCGACAGCGCCGCGTAGCCGCCGACCGCGCCGAGACCGTCCGGTCGGCTTGGTCAAACCGGCCGCGAGGCCGATGCCCGCCCAACCGCCGACGCCCGACAGGATCGCCACATACTGGCGACCGCCGTGCTCGTAGGTCATGACGTTGCCGATGATGCCGGACGGAGTCTTGAACTTGTAGAGCTCCTTGCCCGTCTTCGCGTCGACCGCCTTCAGGTAACCTTCCAGCGTGCCGTAGAAAACGACGCCGCCTGCGGTCGCCAGAGCGCCTGACCAGACCGAGAACTGCTCGGGATCCGACCACACGATCTTGCCGGTCTTGCCGTCCCAGGCGATGAAGTTGCCCATGTTGCTGTCGCCCGCAGGCGGATACATCGACAGCGTCGCGCCGACATAGGGCTGACCCGCGGTGTAGCTGACCTTGAACGGCTCGTAGTCCATGCAGACGTGGTTGGTCGGCACATAGAAGAGCTCGGTCTGCGGCGAATAGGCCGCCGGCTGCTCATCCTTGGAGCCCAACGCCGCCGGGCAGATGCCCTTGGAGTTGACGTCCTCGCCGTTGGCTTCGGTCGACATCGCCTTGACCCGGATCGGCCTTCCGTAGTCCGGCGAAGCCTTGTCCATGTTGATGCCGGTGGCCCAGTTCACCTTCGGATCGAACTTGTTGGCGACAATCAAATCGCCGTTGGTGCGATCGAGCGTGTAGCCGAAGCCGTTACGGTCGAAATGCGTCAGGAGCTTGCGATCCTTGCCGTCGATCTTCTGGTCGGTGAGGATCACTTCGTTGACGCCGTCATAGTCCCACTCGTCATGGGGCGTCATCTGATAGACCCACTTGACCGCGCCGGTGTCGACGTCACGCGCCCAGATGGTCATCGACCACTTGTTGTCGCCGGGACGCTGCTTCGGGTTCCAGGTCGAGGGATTGCCGGAGCCGTAATACATCAGGTTGAGATCGGGATCGTAGGAATACCAACCCCAGGTGGCTCCGCCGCCGATCTTCCACTGATCGCCTTCCCAGGTGAGGTGCTGGAGTTCTTGCCGACCGGCTTGCCGAGGGCGGTCGTCTTCTCCGGATCGATCAGCGTGTCGGAATCAGGACCCATCGAATAGCCGCGCCAGACCAGCTTGCCGTCCTTGATGTTGTAGGCGCTGACCCATGAACGGACGCCGAACTCGCCGCCGGACACGCCGATGAACACCTTGTCCTTGAACACGAACGGGGCGTCTGTGCCGGTCTGGCCCTTCGACGGATCGCCGTCCTTCACCGACCACACGACCGCGCCGGTCTTTGCGTCGAGCGCGACGAGCGTCGTGTCCGCCTGATGCAAGAAGATCTTGCCGTCGGCATAGGACAGGCCGCGGTTGACCGTGTCGCAGCACATCACTGGGATGACGTTCGGATCCTGCTTGGGCTCGTACTTCCACAGGATCTTGCCGTCGTTGTTGAGGTCGAGCGCAAAGACCGTGTTGGGGAACGGCGCGTGGAGAAACATCACGTCGCCGATGACGAGCGGCGCGCCTTCATGGCCGCGCAAAACGCCGGTCGAGAAAGTCCAGGCCGGCGCAATCTTGTGGACGTTGTCGGTATTGATCTGCTTGAGTTCCGAATAGGCCGTGCTCGCGAAATTCCCTCGCGGCATCACCCATTGGTTTGGGTCGGCGGACAGTTTCGCCAATTCATCGTTTGCGATCGCGTAGCCGGCCGTGAACAAGGCCGCAGCGCCAAAGCAGCTAGCAAGCAAAAGTTTGCGCATTGTATCCTCCCGTAAACCCTTCGATTCCTGACGACGCCGAGTTAACGCGACTCATCGCCTTATCTCGTCGCATCGCGGCGACACTACATTGGGAAGTCGCTTCCGGCAGCGTGTCACGACATGGCGAGACGAACAGCGACTTCCGCCTGGGAAATCTCGCCTGCCTTCGAAAGATGCGCCGAGGCTCCCGTTCCTGCAGCGCCCGTGAAGCCGGAAACATCACGACAATATGTCGGTCGCAATTGACGCGCAAGTGAAATCTGCACGAATGGAATTTGCGTGGGCCTCGTCCATGTTGCGCATGGGCGCCGGGCAGCCTACATGCGATCGGTTCGAGCGTTGGTGTTCGCCATTGCAAGCTCTCAAGTCGGTTGCCGTCTTCGCTTGGCGCGCCGCGTTTGCCGCATCGCTGGTTTTCGCGCAGCCGGTTGACGCCGCCTGGTCCGCGGAGGCGTTCGCCGTTCAGGAAATCGCGCCGGGGGTCTTCGGACACCCGGGCGCCATTGCAATGATGGACGAAGCCAACCAGGGCGACATCGCCAATCTCGGCTTCATCGTCGGCGACAAAGGCGTCGCGGTGGTCGACACCGGCGGCAGCGTCGCGGTCGGCGAGCGGCTGCTTCAGGCGATTCGCGCGCGTGACCGATAAGCCGATTCTCTTTGTCATCAACACCCACGTTCATCCCGACCACATTTTTGGCAACGCAGCGTTCGTCGGCGACCGGCGCCGATATTCGTCGGACACCACAATCTGCCGCGTTCGCTCGAGGCGCATGGCGCCTTCTATCTCAAGGCGTTCCGGTCGATTATCGGCGACGACTTGATGAAGGACGTCCGCCTCATTCCGCCGACGCTGCTCGTTGAGGACGTGAGCGAACTCGATCTCGGCGGACGCAAGATCGAGTTGCGCGCCTGGCCGCCCGCTCATACCGATTGCGATCTCACGGTGTACGATCCCGCGACACGGACGCTGTTTGCCGGCGACATGGTGTTCGTCGGCCACATCCCGATCATCGACGGGTCGGTCAAAGGATGGCTCGCCGACATGGGCGGGCTCGCGACGATTCCCGCCCTACGGGTCGTTCCGGGCCACGGGCCTTTGGTCGCGCCATGGCCTGCAGGCCCTCGACGCCGAGCGCGCTTATTTCGAGCGGCTGACCGGCGATGTCCGCGCCGAGATCGCAAGAGGCGACACTATGTCGCAAGCGGCCAAAGACGCCGGGCAGTCGGAAAAAGACAAGTGGCGCCTCTTCAACGACTACAATGCGCGTAACGCCACCGCAGCATACGCCGAGTACGAGTGGGACCAGCCTTGACGGCCGGGCGGCGGCCTCGATCAAAGCAAGAGGGAAGCATGTGGACTCAGCAGCAAGACATGGCTATCCGGCGGCGGCTTCGCCGGCCTGGCGATCGCCGCGCTGATTTCGGGCGCTCGGGCGCAATCCGCTCAGCCCGCTGATTCCTGGCCCGACTTGGCGCGCACTTTCTTTCAGGATCGATCCATCGTGGACGATCCCGCGATCGTATCGCTCGACGCGCCTCAACGCGCCGAGGACGCCGCCCTGGTTCCGATGACCTTGACCCTTCACGCCCAGCCGGGCGATTCGCGCCGCGTGGTCAGAGTGAGCCTGATCATCGATGAGAATCCGGTTCCGCTGGCGGCGACGTTCAGGCTGGGCGAGAAGGCCGAGGTGACGAGCATCGCCACGCGGGTGCGGGTCAATTCCTATACGAATGTGCACGTGGTCGCCGAGCTGAGCGACGGCAGCCTGCATATGACCACGCGCTATGTGAAGGCTGCCGGCGGCTGTTCCGCCCCGATGGTGAAAAGTCCCGACGAAGCCGACGCGACGCTGGGCCAGATGAAGTTTCGCTTGCTTCCCGGCGGCGCCGACGGGCGTCGGGACGCGCTGGTGATGCTGCGCCATCCCAACAATTCGGGCATGCAAATGGATCAGATCACGCACCTCTACACCCCGGCGCGCTATATCGATCGGCTGGCCGTCTACCAGGGAGAAGACCTCATCTTTTCCATGGAGGGCGGCATTTCGATTTCCGAGGATCCAAACTTTCGCTTCAACTACACGCCGAACGGAGCGAAGACGATTCGCGTTGAAGCTGGCGACAGCAACGGCGCTCATTTTTCCGGATCATGGCCCGCCGATGGCGACCGCGCCTGACGGGGCGCGGTCAAAGACATATCCAATTGAGCGCCGCAGGTTTGTCCTACTGTTTTCTGCAAATAATGGAATGGGAAATGGACGCCGACGGCCGATCTTATACGACGCGTCTTCTCTACTCCCTGATCGTCAGCACAGCGTCGTCCACAAGAGACCTCTAAGAGAGATGTTGTTAGGTCTCTTGAGGAATTCCTTGGCCTTTATGTTGCGGGTGCGGCCACAACCGCAACCGGCACGGGCGAAGTCACGGCGGGTTACATTGAGCAGACGGAACCCGAGATCTTTGCGTCGTGTGCGTGAGCGGAAGGAGGAACTGAAATGGTTGTCTGGTGGCTGATTTTGGTCGGTCTTGGTGGAGCAGGGCCGGTTCCAACCTGGATGCATGTCGGCACCTTTGCGAGTCTCGACAACTGTAAGGCGGCGGCCAACGGCGCTGTCCCAGTCGATACAGTTCCTGGCGGCGCAATTACCGGATTCGTGTTCACCTGCGTCCAGGCTAACGACCCCGGGACCTCTCCACCCAAGTAGGAGAGCCCGCGTTTAACCTTAGAAGCAGCGCACTTCGGCTTCGGCCTGTGCGCGGCGCAACTGGGCGAGGACGTCGCGCGCGGCCGCCGCGCCGCGAAACATGCCGCCGATCTGTCCGACCGCCAGGTCCATCGATGCGACCGTCTCTCCGGCCACATAGGCGTCGTAGGGAAGCAGCGACGCGATCACGTCGATAGAACATGAGCATTGCTCGAGCGCCGCTTGCGTGTCGCCATTGGTCTTCATGCAGGCGAACACATAGTCGGCGCGCGCTGAGGTCGGATAATCGTTCGTGGGCGCGTTCGCGGCGATAGCCCCGGCGGCGTTCGCGACGGCAGACTCCGGCGACGACGAGGCAGCATACCACGCTCACCAAGCGCATAATTCGCACTCCCAAGGCCCCTCAATATCACACGACAACTCGGCGGCCCGCGTGGCGCCGCCGGGGCCGTCGCCCGGTCATGGGCTGAACGCCCTTGCGGCGAGCCATGCGACGGCGACAGCCGGGGCGCAATGCGAGGCCTCCGCCGGAGCTGCGATCAACGAAAAAAATTTGATGCATGGTCGCCCGAGGCGCCGCGCAACCTCGGCCGCGACGCCTTCGCCAATGCCGGCGGCGACGACGGGCGCCCCAACCGCCAGATCGCAGCGGGACAGGCGCAATGCGGCGCCGTCGAAGATGTCGCGTATCTGCGCTTCGGCGAACCAGGCGGCAAGTCCGTCCCATTCGGGCGAGGAACCTTCGTCCGCCTCGCGCCCGATCATCCGGGCGAGGCGCGCGCGCGACCCGTCGACGGTTTTCTCGCGACCGTCGGCTGCCGCCATCTGGTCTGCGTCCTCCGGCAAGGCGCCGAGAATGCGATGCACGTCGGCGCTGCTGGCGAAATATTCGTTCATCAGCGGGGTCCAGGCGCCTCGGAACGGAGCGCGGGAGGCCATCGCCATGACGAAGCTGCGGGTCATGCCGGTATAGATTAGTTCGCCGGCGGCAAGCCGCTCCGCATCGCCATAGCCGAGCGCCGCGACCCGGCCGGCGACGATGGGAATGAGATCGGCCGTCGTCGATCCGATGTCGATGAACAGCGCGTCTCGAAGCTTGCACGCGACGAGCGCGGCGCTCGCGTGCCAATTGGCGGAGGCGATGTCGGCGGCGTGGGCGGCGGCTTCCCCGAGCGCGACAAAGCCCGCGGGGCCTGCATAAAGGCTGCAATTCGCCGCGGGGAGGTGTTTCGCCGCGATCGCGGCGAGGCCCGCGACGCCCTCCCGGCGCGAGGGAAAGGCGTCGCACAATTCGCCGGTCATGGTGATCGCGTGCTGGCTAGCCTCGCCCAGCTGAGCGCGGAGCGCCTCGAACGCGGCTTCGAGGCTGTCGAGTCCGAGCCAGAGGGGCGTCGCCGCCTGAACAGTGGCTTCGACGCGCCCATCTTTCACGCGAGCCGCTTTCAGATGCGCGCCGCCGATATCCCAGCCTATGGCGACGCTCACAGTTCCTCCGGGCGCTTGCCGAGACGACGCTAGGTCGGAACAAAGCGGAGGGTCAAGCAGAGCCGTCTCGCCGGCGGATCGGTCGCGCGCTGGCTTGCGGGCGCCCGAGGACCAGCCGTAAATGGCCTATGCGAAGCGCGCGACGGGGCCGCAGCTTGGGCAGGCGCCCCGCTCGTGGCGGGCCCGCCTCACAATCGTCAAGCTTGGCGGAAGCCACGCCTACGGCCCGCATGTCGATTGCTCGGTCGCACCGGCGTGCTGATGCAGAATCGCGGCGTTTCGTTCTCGCTCGATCCCGCGGCGCGCAATTCGCTCGGCCCGGCCGTCGCCCGTTCCATACGCTGAACCCGCCGCTCGCGGCGTTCGACGACGGGCGCGTGATGTCCTACGGCGCGATGGGCGGCGACGGCCAGCCGCAGTTCCAGGCGCAGGCGTTCACCCGCATCGCCGCCGGCGCGAAGCTCGCCGAGCCGTCGCCGCGCCGCGCCATATCTTCGGCCGGGCCTGGGGCGCGGCCAGCGCTAGCGTGAAGCTGGAGGCGGGCTACGACGATGCGGTCGCGCGCGCCTCGCTCGCGCGGGGCACGAAATCGAATGGCGCGGGCCGGGGGACGGCGACGCCTTCGGCCACGCGGGGGCGCTGATGCGAAGCCGAAGGGCGCCATCGCGGCTACGCACGATCCGAGGTCGGATGGAGGGGCGGCGGGGTGTAGCGTTAGCCGACGACTTGGCAGGATTTTAACATTCTGCTAAACCCTACACTCGCGGCTTTTAGCCCGTGTCTGAGGAGGCGGACGAGTGGCGAGCTACACCTGGATCGGCGATGACGACGGCTTGTTCGACGATCAAAGCAATTGGGTCAATACTACGGACGGCATGACCAACAACGGCTTTCCGGGGCCGGGTAACGGCCTTTGTGAACACAACGGCGTCATCACGGTGGATGGTGACACGGTCGCAAACCTGAACGCTTTCGACACCGGCATCGACGGCGACATCAATGTCACGGATAAACTCGTTGGCGGCGATCTGACCGGCGGCCACAATACCGTCGGTACCGCTAAGTCGACGATTTTCGAAGGCCTCTCGTTGACTGCTCACATCCTCGAGCAATGCAATCTCGACGACGGCGTTGTCACCACCGACTTGTGGTTCGCGGGCGCGGTGGGAGGCGCCACGGTCACGGCCAATACCATCGAGCGCGATCCGAGCGGCGATTATAGCAGCTTTTGTTATGTCGCCGTAAACAGCGGATCGTTGACCGCGACGACCATGACGCTGATCGGCCCGACCCCGGAGCTCGATTTTTCCGACAGTTTTCAGATCAACGGCGGAACGGCGACGATCACAGGCGTGGCGTCGGCGACCGGCGACGGAACCGTGGTTGAAATCCTACGGAGGTACGCTCAAATTCGACCGCGCGCTGACAATCGACGATGGCGCGGATTTCTACGCCGCCAAGGGAGGAAGCACCACGATCGACAACCTGTTCGTCGGCAAAACCAAAGATGATTTGATCGAAATCAAGGACCCCGGCACGACGGTGACGGTTACCGGGGAGTTCGTGCTCGGCGAGGACGGCTCCGCCACGTTGACGATCTCCGACGACGCCGTGCTGAACGTCGACGGGGCATTCGTCATGGGTCAGGAGGAAGGCAGCCACGCCACGATGACGGTCGACGACGCCGGCGTGACAGTGAACCTTCGCGACGAATGGCGAATTGGCGTCGGAGGCACGGTTACCGTGGGGCTCAATGGAGGCATCACGGTCAACGCGCTGGACGGCATCCAACTCGGTCTGCAAGCGATGGGCAATGGAACGCTCAACCTGGCTGGGGATACGACCTTGGTCAACGTCACAGGCGACGTGACGATAGGGGTAGCGGGCACTGGCCCTGCTGGTCCGCGCCGGCGCCACCTTCGACGCCGCCGCAAGCGATGTTACGCTTGCGGACGAGGCTACGGCCATGGCCACGCTGACCGTGACTGGCGACGGGTCTCTGTTTCAGGCGGGCAACCTGACGGTCGGCGGCGCCGGCACTGCGACGCCGACGGGCGCGCCGCCGATGTTTGGCGCCGAGGTTTTATCGGGCGGCGAGATCGATGTCGCCTCCGACCTCACGATCGGCGACGAAGCCAGCGGCAAGGGGCGTCTCCTGATTGGGGATCCGGGGTCTGACCTCGAGGTCGGCGGCGATGCGACGCTCGGCAAATCGGGTGCAGGCGTAATGGTGATTAGCGGCGGCGACGCCACGGTCGACGGCGACATGACGCTCGGCGCGGAAAAGAACTCGACCGGCCGATTGACCGTCAATTCGGGTTCGCTCGACGTTTCAGGCAAGCTGACGATCGGCGAAGCCGGCACAGGCGCGGCGCTCGTGCAGTTGGGCTCGTCGTTGGACGCGGGCGATATCGAGATCGGCGGCGCGCTCGGCGCCACAGGGTCGCTGAAGTTGGACGGCGCCGCGACGTCGGCGACGACCGGCGAGCTGACGATAGGCGCCGGTGGAACCGGATCGCTGTCGATTACCAATGGCGCTACTCTGACGACGAACGAGGAGGCGACGATCGGATCGGTCGCGCTCGGCGCGATCGTCACGGCGTCCCTCAATACAGGCGGATCATGGCTCGCTTCGAATTCGCTCACTGTGGGCGACAGCGGCGCCGGAAGGCTTTCGGTGGCGGGTCAAAACACGAGCCTCGAAGTCGACGGCGTCATGACGATCGGGGCTGATGCCGGCGGCACGGTGACCCTAGGCACGAACACCGCGGCGAGCGCCGCGAGCCTGCAGTGGGGCCGCGCATTGATCGTGGGCGAAGATGCGACGGGGACGCTGACAATCAATGCCGGCAACTCGGCGAAGGCGCTCACCGGCGGAATCGGCGCGCTCTACATCGGGTCGGCGTCGGGCTCGACGGGTACCGTCAGTGTGGTCGGTTCGGGGGCGACACTTACCGGCAAGGGCCTCAGCGTTGGCGGAACGGTGGCCGCGGTCGGCGGCTCGGGCAAGCTCTCCGTTGGGGCAGGCGCCACAGCGAGCTTCGCCGGGACAACGGTCTGGAGCACCGGCAAAATTCTCGACGCGGGGACGCTGACCTTCGCCGGCGTCGTCAATGGCACAGGGAACCTGATCATAGAGAGCGGCGGGACGTTGAAGCTCGAGCGTCGGACGCCTCCGCCCGGCCGGTTTTTGTCGCCGGCGCCAAGTCGGAGACGCTGGATCTTGTCGGCAGTCAGTTGCCCGCGGCCCATATCGTCGGCTTCGCGGCGAACGATTTCGTCTTTGTCAGCGGCCTCGCGACCAGCGACACGATCAAGACTGTATATTCGGGAACGACGACGGCGATCGTCGACTTCCTGCAGGCGGGCAAGTTGGTGGGACACCTCGACTTCGCCGAGTTCTTCGGGCGAGCACGACGTCTTTCAATTCAACGCATCGACCGGCTCGCTCACCCTCGCGTCGCCTTCGTGAGGCGGCATGGTCCGGCTCAATATTCGTCGTGGCGCCTGACCCAGTTCATGACGCCGCCGCCCTCGTTGCGGCCGTTTGGCACGAGATCGAGCCAGTTGAACGCGCCCATCAGCAGCTCGGCGCCGCGATGATAGGTCGAGTAGGTATGGTCAACGGCGCCGTCGTCCTTCACGAAGATGCTCGCGCCGAACATGTCCTGGCTCCTCTGGATGACTGTGCCGTAATTGTAGATCGCGCGGCCCGCGGCGATGTCTTCCGGCTTGAACGACACGCCGAAATCGAAGTTGAAGTCGCTGCCTTGCGATGAGACCCAGGGGAATTTCCAACCCATCCGTTGCTTGACCTCTTCGATCCGACGAAGCGGCACGCGCGAGACCGCGGTGAACGACAGGTCGGCATGCTCGAAATGCTGCCGCGCGGCGTCAACGTGATCGGAGATGAACGAACAGCCGGGACAAATATGGTCCGAACCCGGCGTCAGCATGAAGTGATAGATGGTGAGCTGGCTGCGGCCGCGGAACAGGTCGCCGAGTGAGCATTTGCCCTCGGGCCCTTCGAACACATAAGGCTTGTCGATCCTGACCCAGGGCAACTCCCGCCGCTCGGCGCGGAGCGCGTCGAGTTCGTGGGTCAAGGCGCGCTCCTTTGCGAGCAGCGCCTTGCGGGCGTCGAGCCA
>CAWIUD010000054.1:0-77434 GCA_963839185.1 uncultured Alphaproteobacteria bacterium
CGCCGCTTGCGCATCGCGACCTGGAACGTCAATTCCGTCCGCCAGAGGCTTCCCCACCTCCTCGCCTATCTCAAGGAGGCGCAGCCGGACGTGCTCTGCTTGCAGGAGATCAAGTGCCTCGACGAGCAGTTCCCGCGGATGGAGATTGAAGAGCTCGGCTACACGATCGAAACCCACGGCCAGAAGACATTCAACGGCGTCGCCATGCTTTCCAAGCGGCCGTTCGAGGTCGCGCGCGGCCTTCCGGGCGACGAGAACGATTCGCAGTCGCGCTATATCGAGGCGGTGATTCCGGCGGGAAGCGGCGTCGTGCGGGTCGCCTGCATCTATCTGCCGAACGGCAATCCGGTCGGCTTCGGAGAAATATCCCTACAAGCTCGCCTTCATCGAGCGGCTCATCATCCACGCGCGGATGCTGCTCGAATACGAGGAGCCTCTGGTGCTGGCCGGCGATTTCAACGTCATCCCGGAGCCGCGCGACGCGGCGCGCCCGGAGGACTGGGTCAACGACGCGCTGTTTCTGCCCGAGACGCGCTCGAAATACCGGGAACTGCTCGCGCTGGGCTTCACCGACGCGCTGCGGGCGACGACCGACGCCGGCGGCCTCTACACATTCTGGGATTATCAGGCGGGCGCCTGGCAGAAGAACAACGGCATCCGCATCGATCACCTGCTCCTTTCTCCCCAGGCCGCCGACCGGCTGGAATCATGTCGCCATCGACAAGGAAATGCGCGCGCGCGACAAGGCCTCCGACCATACGCCGGTGCGGGTCGAACTCGCGTTGTGACGGCGAGTCGCGCCCGGCAGCCCGGCCCGGCCTCTATGGAGTAAGCGATGACCGCGCCCAAACTCTTCGATCTCACGGGCAAGACGGCGCTCGTCACCGGCTCGTCGGACGGCCTCGGCCTCGGGATGGCGCGGGGTCTCGCGGAGGCGGGCGCGGCGATCGTTCTCAACGGCCGGGACGAGCGGAAACTCGCGGCCGCGGAGAAGGCGTTTGCGGCGGCGGGCCACCGCGTCTCGTCGCGCGCGTTCGACGTCGCCGACGAAGCGCGGTCCTTGGCGCCTTCGAGCATTTCGACGCCGAGGGCGTCGAGATCGACATCCTCGTCAACAATGCCGGCATTCAGTTCCGCAAGCCGATGCTCGAATTGCAAGACCGACGAATGGCGCCGCGTCGTCGAGATCCATCTCACCGGCTCGTTCCAGGTCGGCCGCGAGGCCGCGCGGCGCATGATCGCGCGCGGGCGCGGCGGCAAGATCATCAACATCGCCTCGCTGGCGAGCGAGGTCGCCCGAGCGACGATCTCGCCCTAACCGCCGCGAAAGGCGGCATCAAGATGCTGACCCGCTCCATGGCCGCCGAATGGGCGGCGCACGACATCCAGGCCAATGCGATCGGCCCGGATATATCGCGACCGAAATGAACAGGGCGCTGCTCGACGACCCGAAGTTCGACGCCTGGGTCAAAGGCCGCACGCCGTCGGGGCGGTGGGGCAAGCCCGACGACCTCATCGGCGTCACCGTGTTCCTCGCCTCGCCCGCTTCGGCTTACGTCAACGGGCAGATCATCTATGTCGATGGCGGCCTGCTCGGCCGTGATATGATCCTTGGGCCATGACGCGGCCCAGCCCACGATCGGCAAGACCTGCGGCGCTTCGCTCGCGGAAAGGCTGCGCACGCGACGCCGGCGATCCTGTTCGGCCTGAGGCTCTGGGCTTCCGTCTGTCTTTCGTTCTACGTCGCCTTCGCGCTTGAGCTCAGCGAGCCCTCCTGGGCGGCGACGACCGCGGCGCTCGTCTGTCAGCCGGTGCTGGGGGCGTCGCTGCGCAAATCGATGTTCCGATTGATCGGAACCGTGATCGGCGCGGTTGCGATCGTGATCCTCGCCGCGCTTTGCCGCCAGGATCGGCTGAGCTTTCTCATCGGCCTCGCGCTGTGGTGCGCGGCCTCCGCCTTCGTCGCGACGCTGTTGCGCAATTTCGCCGCCTATGCCGCGGCCCTCGCCGGCTACACGGCCGCGATTATCGCGATCGACGTGCTCGGGCCGGTCGGGACCGCCGAACGGCAGCGTCTCGATCTTCGCCATCAATCGCGCGATCGAGATCTGCATCGGCATCGTCTGCGCCGGCGTCGTGCTGGCCCTGACCGATCTCGGCCATTCGCGGCGAAAACTGGCGGCGGAATTCGCGGCCCTGTCGACCGCGATCATGGATGGGTTCGCCGACTGTTTCGTCGACGCCGGCTCCAGCCTCGACCAGTTTCAGGCGCTTCGGCGCGACCTCTTGCGGCGCGTCATTGCGCTCGATCCGATGATCGACGCCGCGATCGGCGAGGCGTCCGACCTGCGCTATCGTTCGGCGGCGTTGCAACGGGCGGTCGCCGGCCTCATGGAGACGCTTTCGGCGTGGCGCAAGGTCGCGTTCGAGATCGAGCTCAACGGCAACTCGGCGACCGGACGCGAGGCCAACGCCGTTCATGACAGCTGCCGCGCGAGCGGCTTTCGCCCGACGCAACCGGCTCGGCCGAGGAGCCCGCGGAGTTGCGCGACGCGTGCTGCTCGGCGGCGCGGTCGCTCACCCGCTTCAATGCCGAGACGCCGACTGCAGAGGCTGCTGGCGGACAATGCGGCCGCCGGCATGCTCGGCATGGCGCGCGCTCTCAATGGCCTCGCCGGCGTGATCGACCCGCGCGACATGGTCGGGGTCAGGGGAACGGCGCGATTGCATGTCCCCGACTGGCTGCCGCCTTTCATCAATGCGGTGCGCGTCTTGTGGCGGTCAGGGCGATGTCGCTGTTCTGGATCGCGAGCGCATGGCCGAACGGCGTGACGGCGATCACGTTCTGCGCGGTGATCGTCGTTCTCTTGCCGTTGCAGGGAGACGTCGCCTATTCCGCGTCGATGTCGTTTCTCCAGGGATGCGTGCTCGGCGCCGTCGTCGCGGCCGCCCTGGTGTTCGGGGTCCTTCCGAAAGCGACGACTTTCCCCAGTCTCTGCCTCGTCCTGGGACTGGTGCTCGTCCCATTCGGGATTCTGATCGCGCGGGCGCGGAACCCGATGCTTGTTCTTCGCGGCGAGCGTCAACTTCCTGCCGATGCTCAACATCACCAACGGGATGACCTACGACGCGTCGCAGTTCTGGAACGGCGCGATCGCCATTCTCGCCGGCATCGCGGTCGGGACGCTCGCGATGCTCATTATGCCGCCATTGTCGCCGGCGATCCGCACCCGCAGGCTGCTCGCGCTGACGCTCGCCGATCTCAGGCGGCTGGCCAAACGAGCCTCGCCCGGAAGGCAGGACGACTGGGAAAGCCGCGGCGTCGCCCGCTTGCTGGCGATGCCCGGCCAGGCCGAGCCGGTCGAACGCGCCGAACTCGCCGCGGCCGTCGCGGTCGGCAAGGAGATCGTGCGGCTTCGCCATGTCGCGCCGCGGTTCGTCCCGGGCGCGGCAGTGGACGCGGCGCTTGCCGCGCTCGCCGAAGGCCGAAGCGAGCGAGGCGATCGAGCGCCTCAAGGACATCGACCGCCGGCTCGCCGCCCTGCCCCGCGCCGAGGTCCGCGAGCCGCATCCTCTTGAGCCTCAGGGCCAGCATTCTGGTGATTTGCGGGCAGCTCGCCGAATTCGCCTCCTATTTCGACGAGCGGGCTGTCCGATGAGATTCAACGAGATCAACCTGTTCGGGCTTTACGTCGCGCCGATCGCGGTGATCCTCGCCGTCGCCTGGGTCATCTATCTCTGTCTTGCGGCGGGTGGGCGACCGCGTCGGCCTGAACGAGCAGGTCTGGCATCCGGCGCTGTTCGAGCTGGCGCTCTATGTTATGATCGTCTCCTCGATCGTCCTCGTGATTGCGCGCTGGGGCCCGTGATGTCCGCGCGTCGAGTTGAAAGCCGACGACGTCTTGAAAGCCAACGACGTCGGGACCGCGCCGGCGATCCGGCGCCGGTCGTTCCTGTCGTCCCTGCGCGTCCTGCCGGTGCTCATCACGGCCACGGTCGTCTGCGGCGCAGCTGTGCTCGCGCTGGCGGCCTGGCAATACTACATGGGCACGCCCTGGACGCGCGACGGCGCGGTCCGCGCCTATGTGGTGAGGGTCGCCCCCAGGTCGCGGGCGAAATCGTGCAATTGCCCGATCGCCGACAACCAGTTCGTCCACAGGGGCGATCTCCTGATGCTGGTCGACCCGAGGAACTATTCGATCGCCGTCCGTCAGGCGCAGGCGGCGGTCGAGCAGGCGAAATCGGTCGCCGACAACGCCAACGCCGAAATGATCAGGCGCGAGAAGCTCAACGACATCGCGGTCACCATGGAGGAGCGGCAGACCTATATCAGCCAGGCGGCCACCGCCGAGGCGTCCTACCAGTCGGCGCTCGCCAACCTCGAGCAGGCGCGAGTCAATTTCCGGCGCACGCGCGTCCGCTCTCCCGTCAACGGCTATGTCACCAATCTTACCGCCCAGCTTGGGAACTATGCCGATGTGGGGGCCCGGCAGATTTCGGTCGTCAACTCCAACTCGTACTGGGTCGACGCCTATTTCGAGGAGACGGCGCTCGGCCGGATCCATGAAGGCGACGCGGCGACGATCAAACTCATGGGATATAGCCCCCTGCTGCGCGGGAGGGTTCAGGGGCTCGCGCGCGGCATCGACGTCCCGAACGCGGCGCCCGACGCCTCGGGGCTCGCCTCGGTCAATCCGATCTTCACCTTCGTGCGCCTCGCCCAGCGCGTGCCGGTCCGCATTCACATCGATGAGGTTCCCGAGGGGGTCAAGCTCGTCGCCGGCATGACCGCGACGGTGCAGATCGAGCCCTACCAGGCGCCCCCGCTTCCCGCCCCGGCGCCGCGCTTCCGGGCAAATGAGCCAGCGGCGAGCCCGACGCGGCTGCCGCCGCAGACGGCCGACGCGAACCAGCGCCGCCGCAAGCCTCGCCTCCGCAAGCCGCCCGCGCCCAGAGCGCTCCGTCGCAAGCCGCGGCGCAGCCGCCGGCCCCGCAACCCGTCGCCCAGCCGCAAGCCGCCGCCGCAGCCGACGCGCCGCCGCCCGCGTCCAAGCCGGCGAGCCAATTGGCGGTGTCCGCCGCGCCCTCCGCCGAGCAATCTCGGCCGCGGCGGCTCACGGCTTCCGCCGATCTCAAGACGCTCGAAGAGCAGATCGCCGCCAATCCGCCCTCCGGGCCCGCCTCCTCGCCGGCGGCCAAGCGCGAAGGACACGAATGGCCCCGAGCGAATATCTCGGGACAGACCATCGATCTTTTCGGCGGCCAGAGCGTCACGCCCGGGCCCAAGCCCCGATCGCCCGAGACGATCCGCCGCCGCGCCCGCTCGCGATGGCGCCATTACGGGCAGCAATAGCGCCGTCCCTTCTCCCGCTGGGGAGAAGGTGGCGGGCGTCAGCCCGCCGGATGAGGAAGGTTCCGCCGCTGCGGCACGCTCCTTGCGTTCGTTCTCCGAGCGTAACGACGTAAACCGGGGGCGGGAGACATGAAGGCCGCGATAACCGCCGACGCCGGCGCCGCGTTGATCCCCGACGGGGCGACGCTCATGATCGGCGGCTTCATGGGGGTCGGATCGCCCCATCGCCTCATCGATGCGCTGGTCAGGCGCGGCGCCCGGAACCTCACCGTCATCGCCAACGACACCGCCTGGCCCGGCAGGGGCATCGGCAAGCTGGTCAGCGCCGGCGCGGTCGTCAAAGTGATCGCCTCGCATATCGGCCTCAATCCGGAAACCCAGGCCAAGATGATCGCGGGCGAGATCGAGGTCGACCTCGTGCCGCAGGGCACGTTGATCGAGCGCATCCGCGCCGGCGGCGTCGGCCTCGGAGGCGTCCTGACCGCAACCGGCATCGGAACGCTGGTCGAGAAAGGCAAGCAGATCATCGAAGTCGACGGCAAGCCGTTCCTGCTGGAGACGCCGATCCGCGGCGATTTCGCGCTGATCGCCGCCAAGCAGGCCGATTATTACGGCAACCTCGAATATTCGCTGACCGCCCACAACTTCAATCCCGACCATGGCGCTGGCCGGCGACGTGGTGATCGCCGAGCCGCAGATCATCGTCCCGGTCGGGGTCATTTCGCCCGACCTCGTCAAGACGCCGGGCGTGCTGGTGACCCACCTCCTGGAAAGGGCCTTCTGATGGACGCCAAGGAAATCATCGCCCGCCGGGTCGCTCGGGAGGTCAAGCCGGACACGCTGGTCAATCTCGGGATCGGCCTGCCGAGCCTCGTCGCCAATTATCTGCCGAAGGACGTGCATGTCTTTTTCCAGGCCGAGAACGGCGTCATCGGCCTCGGGCCCCGTCCGCCGGAGGGCATGGAGGCGCCCGATCTCACCGACGCGGGCGGCGGCTTCGTCACCGCGATGCCCGGCGCGGCCTCGATCGACAGCGCGATGAGCTTCGGCCTCATCCGTGGCGGCCATCTGCACATGACGGTGCTCGGCGGCCTCGAAGTCGACGAGCGCGGCTATCTCGCCAACTGGATGGTCCCCGGCAAGATGGTTCCGGGCATGGGCGGGGCGATGGACCTCGTCTGCGGCGCGCGGCGGGTGATCGTGGCGATGACCCATACCGCCAAGGGCGCCCACAAGATCGTCGCGCGCTGCTCGCTGCCGCTGACCGCGACGCGCCGGGTGAGCCTCATCGTCACCGAAATGGCGGTAATCGAGCCGACCGATCACGGCCTTGCGTTGCGCGAGCTTGGGCCGGGCGTATCGATCCGCGACATCCAGGACGCAACCGGCGCCGCCCTGATCATCGAGGACGAGCCGAAGGAGATGCGGCTGCAGTGAGGGACGGCCGACCGGGCTTTACACGTGCGGCGCGGGAGATAAGAGATTCATGTTTGACTTTATATAAAATAATTATAGTCACTGATATCATTTACAATTCTTTATGTTCGGATTGCTTTCTGCCTTCTGAAAATCGGTGCTTCATGCTAATATCGCGCTCAATTCTGCGCATGGCTTAAGTGTCATTTCCGACAGGCGCAAATCAACGGAATCCAGACTGGCGTCGCCCAAGTCGGCGGGGCGCCGGGAACGACAACCGATGCGACGCGAACGGCCGAATTCCTCTTTGCATAAAGGACGTAGACGACGGATAATGGCTCAAAACCGCAATGGGCGCCTATTCCGATAAGTTGGCATGAACTTGGCGCCGGCGCCGTCTCCGCTTGGCCTCGGCGCCATGCGGGCTTGGGGTTGGCGCGAGCTTCGGCGCGCGCCGGTAAAATCCGCTTGCCGAACACAGCGTGAACGATTACGCCATTGTTCGTGATTTGTTTACGCCGGGGCGTGATTCTGCGTTCGGCGACCAGATTGAAGCCGAATCGCGATGGTCCTCAGGAGACCGATGATGCTGACACAGAAAGCAAAGCGAATTGTTGCGGTTCATTCACGAGCGCCTGCAGGAATCGGGCGTTCCGCCGTCCTTCGACGAAATGAAGGACGCGCTCGATTTGCGCTCGAAATCCGGCATCCATCGCCTGATCATGGCGCTTGAGGAGCGCGGCTTCATCCGGCGGCTCCCCAATCGCGCCCGGGCGATCGAAGTGCTTGAGGCTGCCCGAATCCGCGACGGTCGCCGCGCCGAGGGCGCAGAAATTCTCGCCGAGCGTCATCCCTGGCAATCTCGGGCGCCTGCGTCCGGCGGCGTTCCGCGCGCGAGACCGACGACCGGCAGGCGGTCATGGTGCCGCTGATGGGCCGGATCGCGGCGGGCACGCCGATCTCGGCCATTCAGACCCGGACCCAGACCCTGGCCATGCCCCCGGAATTCCTGGGGGGCGGCGAGCATTTCGCCCTCGAGGTGCGCGGCGATTCGATGATCGAGGCGGGCATCCTGGAGAACGACACGGTCATCATCCGCAAGCAGGACACAGCCGAGACGGGGGACATCGTGGTCGCGCTGATCGACGAGGAGGAGGCGACGCTGAAGCGATTGCGCAAGCGCGGGGCTTCGATTGCGCTCGAAGCCGCCAATCCGGCATACGAGACCCGGATATTCGGGCCCGACCGGGTCCGGGTGCAGGGCAAGATGGTCAGTCTCATTCGCCGCTACTGACTTGGAGCGCTTTGGCGCCGAGAGGGAGGCCGGCAGAACGCGACTTCGCGGAGGCCACTCCAGTTCGCGTTCGTGCCGGCCAGCCCCGCAGGATCCGGGAGATGCGGCGGATCCGGCCCCCGCAGGGCGTCTCGTTGCCTTTTTGTCTCGGCCGATGGTCTGAGGATACTCCTGCGCGGCCGCGGCACAACAATAATCAGCTTATTTTAGCCAAGTTCCGCGTATTTACCTAAATGGATAGAGTTAAGCCTGACGTTACGTAAAGCAAATAATGGGATTTATACGGTCGACGACTTGGTCGTGTTGGGACATTTACTTCGACTTATAGGCTGGCGTTTCGATCGTCGCGCCATCGACCCCTGTCAGCTCGCGCCGTTCGGCCCTTGCCCCGCGCCCGGCGCTGGGTCAGCATGGCGACAGAGGTGATTCGTGGCGCAAGCAAAAGCGATTCCAGTCGATTTCGACGCCGAGCTGGCAACCGGCGAAGAGGCGTTCACGGTCGATCTCGACGGCTTCGAGGGTCCGCTGGACCTGCTGCTGGAGCTTGCCCGGCGGCAGAAGGTCGACCTTGCGCGCATCTCCATTCTGGCGCTGGCCGAGCAATACTTGCGGTTCATCGAGGCGGCGCGGACGCTGCGGCTCGAACTGGCGGCCGACTATCTGGTGATGGCCGCCTGGCTCGCCTTCCTGAAGTCCCGCCTGCTTCTTCCCGCCCCCGGCGGCAGGAGGAATTCGACGCCTCCGAGCTTGCCGACGCGCTCGCCAAGCGCCTTCGGGCGCTTGAGGCGATCCGCAAGGCGGCCAAATCGCTCGTCAACCGGCCTCGCCTCGGACGCGACTTCTTCGCCCGGGGGGAGCCGGAGGCGCCGGACCTGTGGCGCGTCCAGCCTATCAGGCCAGTCTCTACGACCTTCTGGCGGCTTATGCCCGGCAGGCGCAACGGCACGCACGGGCGCGCGTGCGCTTCAAGGCGCGCGTCGTCTGGTCGCTCGCCGATGCCCGCGAGGCTTTGGCGCGCGTCGTCGGAGGTCAGGCGGACTGGACGGCCTTCGACGATTTTCTGCTTGCGGCCTGCGCCGATCCCGGGATGCGTCGAACCGCACGCGCCTCCTCCTTCTCGGCCTCGCTCGAACTCGCGCGGGAAGGAAAGATCGAGTTGCGCCAGGAGAAGACCTTCGCGCCGATCTGGCTCCGCGCCGTGGTCGCCGGTCCCGCCGAGGAGCGCGCCGCGTGATTCCTTCGCTCGCGTCCCCGCCGCCGGCCGAGGCGGCATCATCTCCGCCAGCTAGCAATGAGGCGCGCCGTGGGCCGAGTGACCGACACTGACAATGTCGCCCGTCTGTTCGACGCGGTCGCGCCGGCGTAACGCCGGAGGACGTCCGCATCGCCGAGGCGATGGTGTTCGCTTCCGCCGAGCCGGTCGACGAAACCGCGATCGCCGGCCGCCTCTCGGACGGCGCGGATGTCGGCGCGGTCATGGAAGAATTGCAACGGCTTTATCAGGGCCGCGGCGTCAATCTCGTGCGGGTCGCCCGCCGATGGATGTTCCGAACCGCCGGCGATCTTGCTGGGCGCTTGCGCGCGAAGGGCGGAGAAGCGCAAACTCTCGCGCGCCGCGATCGAGACGCTCGCCATCGTCGCCTATCATCAGCCTGTCACGCGCGCCGACATCGAAGAGATTCGGGGCGTGGCGGTGTCGAAGGGCGCGCTCGACGTCCTGATGGAGAGCGGGCTGGGTGCGCATGCGCGGTCGGCGCAAGGCGCCCGGCCGGCCGATCACTTACGGGACGACGAGGGAGTTCCTCGTCCACTTCGGGCTCGACGCGATTGGCGACCTTCCGGGCCTCGACGAGCTTCAAGGCGCGGGCTTGTTTGACGGCCAGTTGCCCAGCGGCTATGGCGTTCCGCAGCCGAGCGACGCTCCCGCGCTCCGAGCGGACGAAGATCCGCTCGACGACTCTCCTCCGCTCGAACAGGCGTGGGGACCTGTCGCGCCGGACGATGGCCGTTGAGCGAGTGGGACTTGTCCGCTTCTAGCGCCTGACCTTCAGCGTCACGAAAGCGCCGAAAACCCGGCGGAGTCTGGCGCTCGCATCAGCCCCATGGAGAGGCCATGGCATCTCGATCCGCCGTCAGCGCAGCAGTCATCGTCTTCGCTGTGGCCTCGCCTTTGCGGAGGCCTCGCCGGTTCTGCCGCTTGCTTCGCATCGCGCCGCCTATGACATCTCGCTGGTCGACTCCTCAAACCCCTCGCCGGGCGCCGCGCAGTCGCCAGTATCGGCGAGCGGACTGATCGCCTACGAATTTCGCGGTTCGGCCTGCGACGGCTATACGTCGAACTTCCGCCAAATGACTGAGATGGAGCGCAGCGAGGGCGATCCGCTGTCCATGCAGGTCAACGCCATGTCGTATGAGGACGCGGACGGGAAGTCGATGCGTTTCCAGATCGACTCCACGGGCTGCAGGAGACCGCGCCGGTCGCCGGAACCGCTACCCGCGGGCCCGACGACAACTTGCGGGTCCAGCTCACCAAGCCCCAGACGAAAACGCTTGATTTCGGCCGCGACGTCCTCTTTCCCACGCAGCACATCGAGCGTCTGATCGACGCGGCGAAACACGGCGGCGGAGCGATCCAGGCGCGCGTCTACGACGGCTCCGACACCGGCGCGAAGATCTTCGCCACCATGTCGGTGGTCGGAAAGGAAGCGACGAAGCCGGGAGAAGACGCGGAAACGGCCTCGGAACTCGGCGGGATACGCCGCTGGCCCGTCGTCATCTCCTATTTCGACGAGGCCGCGACCGACTCGCCCCCGAATATACCCTGTCTTTCGACCTGTATGAGAACGGCGTTTCCGGTAGCCTGAAGCTCGACTACGGCGCGTTCGCCCTGCACGCCCACTTGCGCAAACTCGAGATTCTGCCGGTCTCGGCCTGCGCAAAGTAGCTCGAACCTCATGGCCTCCGCGGCGCGGGCCGAAAGGCGAGGCCCCGCTGGACGGCGGCCCGCCGAACTTGTCGCGCAGGTTTGCGATTGCAGCTTCACGCGATTTCTCTCGGCCGCCATCCGTGGCGATGAGGTCGTCCTCGTCCGCCCCTTCGGCAGGCCCGAGTTCCGTCGCCGCGACGCCGAGCAGCCGATAGGCCGCCCCGTCCGGTTGCGCCTCGAGAAGCGGGAGCGCCGCGGCGAAGAGGCGGGGCGCAAGTTGCGTCGCCTTGAGGCCGCCGCGGCTGCGGGTGCGGAGGCTGAAATCGGGCAACCGTAATTTGAGCGTCACGCCGCGCGCCGAGAGCCCCTCCCTGCGCAACCGAGCCGCGACGCGGTCGCAATGGCGGAGCAAAACGCTCACGAGTTCGGCCTTGTCGCTGATGTCGCTGTCAAACGTCGTCTCGCTCGAGACGCTTTTGGTTTCGCGCTCAGCGGTCACCCGGCGGTCGTCGAGTTCCTGGGCCAACCGCCAGAATCGCGACCGTCCTCGCCGAGCCGAGTGGCGGCGTCCCATTCGTCGATCCGCTGCAGATCGCCGATCAGGCGAAATCCCAGGCGTTCGAGCCGCTGCCGACCCACTTTGCCGACGCCCCATAGGCGGCCAATGTTCTGCGTCGCGAGCCAGGCCTTCGCCTCCTCCCGCCGAAGCCAAGCGAAGCCGCGCGGCTTGTCGAGATCGGAGGCGAGTTTCGCCAGGAACTTGCAGTAGCTGAGGCCGATGGAAACCGTCACGCCGATGTCGACCTCGACCGACGGGCGAACCGCGGCAGGGTTTCGGCCGCTCCGGCGCCGTTGGAGCCCGCGCAACCGGTCAGGTCCAGAAAGGCCTCGTCAATCGAAACCGGCTCGACCAAGGGCGTGAGCGCCAGCATCCGGGCGCGAATCTCCGGCCAACCCGAGCATATCTCGCCATGTCGGGCGGCACGATGACGGCGTTGGGGCAGAGCGCGCGGGCGCGCGCCATCGGCATCGCCGACCGGACTCCGAAGGTCCGGGCGATATAACAGCACGTCGCGACCACGGCCCGCGGCCCCGACCCGCCGACAATGACCGGCTGGTCCCTGAAGCTTGCGTTGTCGCGCTTCTCGATCGAGGCGTAGAACGCGTCGCAATCGACATGGGCGATTCGAGACCGGCGGCCGCGTCAAGATCGAGCGTCCGCGGCGATCCACAATGCGCGCAGCGCGTCGAGCCGCCCGCAAGTGCCTCAGGCAGTCGCGGCAGAGGCTGACCGCGCGCGATTCCGTCACGGCTCGCCAATGCCATCGGCCCGCAAAGCGCCTGGCGCGCTGGCGCTATGGCCTCCGGCTTTAAGCCGGTTTCGGCGGCGAAGCCGCGAGAAGCTGCTCGTCGGCGACGAGATATTCAAGCACCGAACCGTGAAAAGCCGGATCCGCCGCGGCGCTGCGTAGGTTGTGCGGGCCGAGCCCTGTTATTGCAAGAAACCTGTGAAGCCGCTCTTTCGTCGGCGGCGAGAAAGGTCAGCGCCGAAACGGCCAGCGTTCGGTTGAAATCCGCCCCTGCTGATTGGCGCGTTCCGGGGATCGGCGCATATCCGATTTTCCTTTCGTAAATGTCTCGGCGCTAGTGTTCCTGGCGAGCCAGCCGAATTCGCGGCTGATGGAAGGCCCCATGCCCAAGACGGTGCTCATCGTTGAGGACAATGAACTCAACATGAAGCTGTTCAACGATCTCGTCGAGACCCGCGGGCACCGAATCATGCAGACGCGCAGCGGGATCGAAGCGGTCGACCTGGCGCGCAAGCACCGGCCCGACCTGATCCTCATGGACATTCAGCTGCCCGAGATTTCCGGCCTCGAGGTCACGCAATGGCTGAAGGACGACGAACAACTGGAACGATCCCGTTATCGCCGTCACGGCGTTCGCAATGAAGGGCGACGAGGAGAAGATCCGCCAGGGCGGCTGCGAAGCTTACCTGTCGAAGCCGATTTCGGTCGCTAAGTTCTTGGAAACCATCGATCATTTTCTGGAGCCGAAAGCCAGCATGACCGCCCGCATCCTTGTCGTCGACGACATCCGAGCCAATCTCTGGATGCTCGAAGCGCGTCTCAACCGCGAATATTTCGAGGTCATGACCGCGATGAATGGCCCCGAGGCGATCGCGATCTGCGAACAAGGCGGGTGCGATATCGTGCTTTTGGACGTGATGATGCCCGGCATGGACGGCTTCGAGGTTTGCCGCGATTGAAGACCACGCCCGACCGCCCATCTTCCGATCGTGCTCGTAACCGCGCTCGACCAGCCGGCCGACCGCGTGCGCGGCTTCGAAGCCGGCGCCGACGACTTCCTCACCAAGCCGATCGATGAAGCCGCGCTCATCGCCCGCGTGCGGTCGCTGACGCGGCTCAAGTTCTCGATCGACGAGTTGCGCGGCCGCGCGGCCATAGCGCCGGCGCATTGGCTCGGTCGAGCCGGTGGAAGCGCTGAGCGCCGGATCGCGTCGGAGCGAGGGCGAAATCTGCTGGTCGATGGCGACCCAAGCTCAGTCGAGCGCACCGTCGAGGCGCTGAGCCCGCACCATGACGTCATCCTGAGCGAACGCCGGAGCGAAGCACTTGCTAAGGCATCCGAGGAGAACGTCGACCTCTTGATCGTCAGCTCTTTCTCTGGGGCCTTCGACGGCTTGAGGCTCTGCAGTCAGGCGCGCTCCACGAACGCACCCGCAATCTGCCAATTCTCCTGATCGCGGGCCGGGAGGATCGCCAGAAGGTGCTGCGCGGCCTGGAGATCGGCGTGAACGATTACCTCTCCCGCCCGGTTGATCGAAACGAGCTTCTCGCCCGGCGTGCGAACACAATATCCGCCAGAAGCGCTATGCCGACCGGCTGCGCGAGATCCGTGCAGCAATCGATGGAAATGGCGCTCTACGATCCGCTGACCGGCTCAACAACCGCCGCTTGCCTCGAACCCGTCTGGCCGCAATGATCGAGAACGCGCGCATCGCGGCCAGCCGTTGACGCTGATGATCCTCGACATCGACCATTTCAAGCGCGTCAACGACACGTACGGCCACGATGCCGGCGATCAGGTGCTCAACGGGTTCGCCGCCCGGATGCGCGAGATCGTTCGCGGCGGCGACCTCCTCTGCCGGCTCGGCGGCGAGGAGTTCGTCGTCGTCGATGCCGGGCGTCAAGGGCGCTGCACGCGGCCCGCATCGCCGAGCGCGCGCGCCAGCCGATTCAAAGCAAGGAGATTCGCGATGGGCAGCGCGGGCGCGGCGGTCTCGGTGACCGTCTCGATCGGTCTCGCCGAATCGGCGCGAAGGCGACGCCGCGAGCTCTACCGCCGGGCCGACGCGCGCTCTATCGTTCGAAGTCGGAAGGACGAAACCGCGTCACCACGACGCCGCGTGACGCGAACGGTGGGTGGACGACAACTGAGCCTGCCTGGAGCGCCTCGTGGACGGCCGACGAGCTCGTTTGCGGCCTGCTCCGCGTCGAACGGCTTCGGCGACGCGATGTGGCCAGGGCCGCGTTGGCCCGGCGCAGCGACTGCCGGAAAGCAAGGGGACTGCCGACGCCACTGCGCGAGCCTCTTCAATCGCCATTGCAATGCAGGACGATGTCGAGCCCCGCTGCGATGATCGCCGCGGCGCGTTTCTCATAGGGTCCGCTCAGCGCCTTCATCGACACGTCGTCGCTCATGATGAGACCGTCGAAGCCGATCTCGCCGCGCATGACGCCATGACGACAGCCGACGACTAGTGGCCGGACGATCGGGGTCGATCGCAGGAAAGACGACGTGTGCGCTCATCGCCATCGGCAAGTCCCTGAGCGCCGCGAACGGAGCGAAGTCCCGCTTGAGCTCGTCGCGCGACGCTTTGACGAAGGGGGGTCGAGATGGCTATCCACGTGCGCGCGGCCATGACCCGGCATGTGTTTGATCACCGGAGCGACGCCGCCCGCAAGCAGTCCCTCGGCAACCGCCCGGCCCATCGCAGCGACGCGTTCCGGTTGACTGGAGAACGACCTCGTCCCGATCGCGGCGTGCGTTCCGGCCTCGGCGACATCGAGCACCGGCGCGCAATCGATAGTGATTCCGACTTCCCTGAGATCATGGGCAATGAGGCGAGCGACAAGCCGCGCTGCGGCCTCGCCGCGTCCGACTCCGAGGCCTGCCTCGATTGCGGCTGCGGCGGGGTAGGCGCGCCAGTTCGGGCGGCGCCATCCGCTGAACCCGCCCGCCCTCCTGATCGATCATGACGGGCGCGTCAGCGCGGCCCACGCACTCCCGGAACGAGCGCGTCAGCTCGCGCAACTGATCGCGGTCGGCGACATTGCGCTTAAACAGGATGAGACCCCAGGGGTCCTCGCGGGAGAGGAAGTCGCGTTCGGCCGCGCTCAGCGCGAGCGCCGCGCATCCGCAGACAAAGGCCTTCGGCATGGTTTCCCCGCGAGGCGTCTGGTGGAATCAGCGTGAACGGGCCGGGCTCACTTGGCGATGAAGCACTCGCCGCCTTCGCCTTTCAGGCGTGCGCAAAGCGCCGCTGCGTCGGCTTTGGTAAGTCCGACCACCCGCAAGCGATAGATCGTCTCGCCATTGACGACGGCCTTGTGCACGCCGATCGTCGAACCGTTGAGGTCGGCTCCATATTTGCCGTTGAGCCGGTCCAGCGCGGATTTGGCCTCCGCCTCCGATTTCGGCGCGGCAAGCTGAACCGCCCAACCGCCCGAAGCGGTGGCCGGGGCCGCATCGACCGGCGCGGCCGTTCCGGTCGTATCGGCGACGGCCGGCGCTTTGGGCTTCTTCGGCGCCTTTTCGGGCTTGGCGGCGAACCGGCCTGGGCCGGCTCGCCCGGCGTCTGCGCTCCGGCGTCGGGCGCGGTCGTGTCGGTCTTGGCGACCACTACGCGGGCGGACGATTTTCCTGAAAGCTTAGTCGGCAAATCGAGCTTCGGGGTGGAGGGCTGCGCGGCCCCAGCCGCATCGTTCGCCTTCGGCGCGGGCTTCGCGGATTGCGTCGGCGGGGCGCTCTGCGTTGGAGTTACGACTGCGTCCGGGCTGGCGGGAAGCGGCGCCGCAATCGGCGTTCCGTCCGGCCGCAAGGAGTACTGTCGCGGACGGGCTTGGGATCGGGAAACTGCGACGCCATCGGCGGCGGCGCTGCGGCGACCGGCGGGGGCACGAGCGGCGTGTTGACGGTCGCCGCCAATGGAGCGGCCGCGGATGCGCCGCCCGCAGGCTTCGCCTCGTCGACGGCTGCCGGCGGATTGGCGGCCGTTGCGGAGGGCGCGAGCGTTGAGCGACGCCTGTGCGCTCAAATCGACCGGCTGCTCCTCGGAGTTGACGACTTTGATCGCAGCGGGCTTCCCGCTGTCCTTGAGCAGGGAGCTCCCGGCGTCATTGGCCGCCGTGACAGTCTCGTCGGTGGGCGGCTGCACCTTGGTCGGCCCTTGCGCGGCCGCAATGAATGGCGGCTGCTTCCGGAGACCCGGCACGCCGCCCTTGAGAGCGACCACCCCTGCGATCATCAGGACGCCCGCCAGCGCGAGCGCCGAAACCTTGAGCTTCCAGGCTCGCGGGCGCTGCTCCTCGGGGGTTTCAGGCCCATTCTCAATGTGAGGGGCGGCGGGAAGAGTCCGATTCATACGTTTGGGGGCGCTTCGGCCTCTGCCTCATCGCCTTCGGGAACAGGGTCATGCCCTTCGTCGAACGCGGGCCTCATCTCCCCGAATTCGACCGCCTGCAAATCCTCCGTCACCACCTCGACCGGGTGAGCGACGACCGACTGCCCCGAGGGCGCTTTCGCTGACAAACCGGGGCGCGAAACTTCGAGAATGCGTGACAATTCCGATAGCGGATCCTCCGCATTCGTCTGCAGCGCCCCCGCAGCGCGCAAGCGCTTCTCAAACTCGTCAAGATTGATGTCGTCGGCCGCCCGTGCCCCGGAAACGCTCATATTGTCCTCTTCCAACGCGGGGCGCGCCTTCGCGCCCGCCGCATGCGCCGCCTGCACGACAGTCCGCTAACGCATCTCCTCGGGCGCGCTAACCCCTAAAATTGACAGGGCGGAGGCCAAAACAAGGCCGACCCCCGTTACCAAGGACGCCCTCGAATACGACATCTTTCGTTCACTTTCATTAACGAAGCGCAAACCGCGCGAATCTTTGCCGCGATTCCAGTGCGCATGGAACTGAGTCGAGAGGTCATGGGCGAAGAACGCGATGCGGTGCGGTTCGTAGGCCTCGGCCGCCTGAAGGACGACACGTGGATACTGCGCCATTATCCGCATCAGCTCCCGCTCGCCGCCGTCGGTCAGCAGCGAGAAGTCGCTCTCAGCGAGAGCCTCCGGCCGCAGATCGAAGTCCTGAAAAGCGGCCTTCGCCTGGCGTAGCGCGCTGCGGGCGCGGGCGTGCGCATACTGCACATAGAAGACCGGATTGTCCTGGCTCTGCTCGATGACCTTCGCCAGATCGAAATCCAGAGGGGCGTCGTTCTTCCGCATCAGCATGATGAACCGGACCGCGTCCGCGCCGACCTCATCCACGACTTCCCGAAGGGTCACGAAGTCCCCGGAACGTTTGGACATTTTGACCGGCTCGCCGGCGCGCATCAGACGCACGAGCTGGCAAAGGCGCACTTCGAGCTTCGTCTTGCCTCCCGATAGCGCCGCGACCGCCGCCTTCATCCGGCTGACGTAGCCCGCGTGGTCGGCGCCCCATACGTCGACCAAGGTTCGATAGCCCCGGTCGATCTTGGTCTTGTGGTAGGCGATGTCGCTGGCGAAATAGGTGTAGGCGCCATCGGATTTCATCAACGGCCGATCGACGTCGTCGCCAAAACGGGTCGAGCGGAACAGCGTTTGTTCGCGATCCTCCCAATCCTCAGCGGGCGCGCCTTTTGGCGGGGGCAGCCGGCCCTCGTAAACGAGGCCCTCCGACCGCAGCCATTCTATGGCCTCGCGCACCCGGTCCTCGCCGCCGTCGGCGCCGGTCAGCGCCCGCTCTGAAGCAAACACTTCGTGCGCGATGTTGAGCGCGGCGAGATCGGCGCGAATCATCGTCATCATCGCGTCGACGGCGCGATTGCGAATCAGCGGCAGCCACTCCGCCTCAGACTTTGCTTTCAGCGTTGGGCCAAACTCGCGGGCCAGTTCCTCCCCGACTGGTTTGAGGTAGTCGCCCGGATAGAGTCCCTCTGGGATGGGGCCGACATCTTCCCCCAGGGCTTCGCGATAGCGCAGATAGGCCGACCGGGCGAGCATATCGACCTGGGCGCCCGCATCGTTGACGTAATATTCGCGCGTGCGTCCTGGCCCGCGAAGACCATTAGATTCGCCAGGGCGTCGCCGTACACCGCGCCGCGGGCATGGCCGACGTGCATTGGCCCGGTCGGGTTGGCGCTCACATATTCTACATTGACCGGCCCTCCGGAACTCGGCGCGCCAGCGCCGAAGCGGCCGCCTTCGGTCAGGATGGTCCGCAAGACCCGCTCGTGCACCTCGGGCTTGAGCACAATATTGATGAAGCCCGGCCCCGCGGCTTCGGCGCGTGAACGTCGGCCTCGCGCGCAAGATCGGCCGCGAGGCTGGCGGCGAGCGCGCGCACGTTCGATCCGGCCTGCTTGGCTTCGCGGGCATAGACCAGTGCGGCGTTGGTCGACAGGTCGCCGTGCGCGGCCTCGCGCGGCGGCTCGACAACGAAACGCCCAAGGTCGAGATCGCGCGGCAGCTCGCCCGCCCCGATCCGTTTCTCGATCAGCGTGGCGATCCGCGCCTCGAAGTCTGCGAAAATATTCATCTATTCCACGTCGTCGGCGCGTGCCGCGCCCGGCGAGCCAAGTCGGGGCGCCTCTAACGCAAGTCCGGGACGCCGTCAAAAAGACGGGCGTGCTCGTGGACAGCGAACCGGTCGGTCATCCCGGCGATATAGTCGGCGACCGCACGCGCGCGCTCGCCCTGCCCTGCCTTCGCCGCCCAGTCGGGCGGCATGGCGGCGGGGTCGCTCATATAAGCCTCAAACAGGCGTCGCACGACCGCGTCCGCCCGCCCGCGCACCGCGATGACGTCGGGGTGCCGATACATATTGGCGAAGAGAAACGCCTTGATATCGTGGTCGGCCGCCTCGATCCCGGCCGAATGGCCGACCAGCGTCCTGCCCGCTTCGGCGACCGCCTCCGGGCTCTCGACTTCCGCCTCGGCGATGCGCCGCCGGCTCTCGCCGATCGCGTCCTCGATGAACAGGGTGATGAGGCGCCGGGAAAGCTCGTGGATGACGCGCACCGTGTCGAGCCCTGGATGAAGGGTCTCAATCTCGCGAACCACCGTCTCCACGAGGGGAACCGCCGCCCGGATCTCGGCGAGCGTGAAGAGCCCCGCGCTCAAGCCGTCGTCGATGTCGTGCGCGTCATAGGCGATGTCGTCGGCGATCGCCGCCGCCTGCGCTTCGAGGCTCGCGTAAAGGCTGAGATCGAGCGGGTTGATCCGGTCGTAGCTGGCGATCGTTTCGGGAACGCCGCGCGGGCCGACCGGCCGGCCTGACGCGTCGAGCAAAGGACCATTGTGCTTGACGAGGCCGGCGAGCGTCGCCTGGGTGAGGTTGAGCCCGTCGAAGGCCGCGTAGCGGCGCTCAAGCTCGGTGACGATCCGCAGCCCATGGCTATTGTGGTCGAAGCCGCCGTGGTCGGCCATGCAGGCGTCGAGCGCGTCCTCGCCGGTGTGGCCGAACGGGGTGTGGCCAAGATCGTGGCCGAGCGCCACCGCCTCGGCCAGATCGTCGTCGAGCCTCAGCGCCCGGGCGAGGGCGCGGGCGATCTGCGCCACCTCGATCGTATGGGTGAGGCGGGTGCGGAAGTGGTCGCTCTCGTGATGAACGAACACCTGAGTCTTGTGGGCGAGCCGCCGGAAGGCGGTCGAGTGGATGATTCGGTCGCGGTCGCGCTGGAATTCGGTCCGCGTCGACGAGGGCGGCTCGGCGATGAGGCGCCGGCGCGAGCGCGGCGCGCCGGCGGCATAGGGCGCACGGTCTCGTTCGGCCGGATCGCTCGCCATATCTCCTCGATGTTGCGCTTTTCCGCGGCGTCCATATCTTAAGAGGGACGAATGGCAAAGGCGCGGCTTGCGCGCCGGAGGCGAAGAGGACCTTGACGATGACCGAAGCCGCGTCCCAGACCTCGGACGGCGTTTCCATCAGCGCCAGCGCCGCCCGGCGGCTCAATGCGATCCTCAAGGGCGAAGAAGGCGCGGCTTTGCGCATTTCGGTGAAGGGCGGCGGCTGCTCCGGGTTCCAGTATGCGTTCGACGTCGAGAGGAGCCGCGCCGACGACGATCTGGTCGTCGCCCGCGACGGCGCGACCGTGATCGTCGATCCGGTCTCGCTCGAAATGCTGAAGGGGGCCGAACTCGACTTCGTCGACGACCTGATCGGCCAGTCGTTCAAGGTCAAGAACCCAAACGCCGTCGCCTCGTGCGGTTGCGGGGTCAGCTTCACGGTCTGAGCCGGCGCGGGCCCTCCCCAGGGCGCAAGTTCGTTGCGGCGCCCAGCCTTTTCAACGGCTTGGGCGCCTTTTTCTGCAACACATTTGCCGTTTCTCAGGCTGAGACCGACAATTTGCTTCTAAATCAATAGATTAGGCAGCTTTCCTGAAGCATAACTTCGGCAATGCTCGGCAAGTCCCGCTCAATGTCCTGCAAAGGCGATCAGCGAACGGACCGGCACGTCCATCGCCTCCAGCTTCTTGGCCCCTCCCAGATCGGGCAGGTCGATCACAAAGCAGGCCGCCACGACGTTCGCGCCGAGCTTGCGCAGGAGCTTGACCGCGCCCTCGGCCGTCCCGCCGGTCGCGATCAGATCGTCGACCAGGATGACGCGCTCGTTGGCGGCGATCGCGTCCTCGTGCATCTCCATTTCGTCGAGGCCGTATTCGAGCGAATAGGCGATCGACACCTTGAAGTGCGGAAGCTTGCCCTTCTTGCGGACGGGCACAAAGCCGGCGGAAAGCTGATGGGCGACCGCGCCGCCGAGGATGAATCCGCGCGCCTCGATCCCCGCGACCTTGTCGACCTTGGCGCCGGCCCAGGGCTGCACGAGTTCGTCGACCGCGCGGCGGAACGCCCGCGCATCGCCGAGCAGCGTGGTGATGTCGCGAAACAGAATCCCGGGCTTTGGATAATCCGGGATGGTGCGGATCGAGTCGGCAAGATCGCTCATGGCGCGGCTTATCCCTTAAGTTCCAAGCGGGGCGGACCGCTCTCAAGCGGCGTGTCGGTTCGCCCAGCCCGGAGCGAACAATCGAGCCGATTGAGGCGTCGGACGGGGACAAAAAAACGTAGCGGGGACGTCGTCACGGCGCAAGGGCGAGAACCTCGCGGCCTGCGGGGATCGCCGCAGCCCCGCGCCGCTTGCAGCGCCGCCCGGTTTATCCTCCGGTAGTGGGTCAATTTTTAATTTCGGCTTCCGACCCAAAGCCGACATTGCGGGTGGTGCAAGAAACAAGAAATTCGCACCACTCGAAAACGCCGCAAAACCGAAGATTTTGAGAGACGGCGCGACGCCGGGCTAGGGGGCGTTGCTTTTTCTACGAAGGCTTACGTATCTTTGCGAGCGCCCGAACCCGCGCCCGCTCGGCTAATTCAGCGATGCCTCTCGATTCGTCACGTTGACGTTCCCAATAATCGGCCACGGCCTGTGGCAGCAGTTCGTTTCTAAACTTATTTATTTCCTCCGCCCAATATTCCGCATATTCTTTTTTAATGTCGCGCAGAAATTCGCGAAGTCCTCTAGCGTCATCGCCATAATCTTGAGTAGCGTTATCAAGCCGTTCTTTCATTTCTTCGTTGTACGAGGTGAGGTTGTCGCTGAGGATAGTTATGAGATTTAGGGCGTCTTCGCGGGGCGCTTCGTGAAACCCCTTGGTATGCGTCAGGACAATTTTGCGCTCGATAGCGGCAACTTCATCAAGGCCGATGAGCCCTATTCTCTTGAGAATTGCCGCCGGAAGCTCTTTCACGGCAATATGTGATCGTGAGTTGCCGACGACTTCGACGACGCCCCACACGTCGAAGGTTTGCCCAATGAGGGCGAGATACGGCTTTCCCTCTTTGAACTTCAAAGGCTCGTGCGAAACCTTTGCCGAACTTGGCGGCGGAGCATCGTTGACGGACGGCGGCTTATCCGTCGCTACTGAGGGGGTCGCTGTCGGTCCCCGCCCTCTAAAAAGATCGGACAGCCCCATTTGCACGCCTCCGAATTCCACCGTTGAACATTGAATCCCATATTACACAAAAAGGCTATGCCTTGTGGTGGGCGGCAACTGACGAGAGACCGTCTCAATGGAGCTACGCAGGAAATTCAATGAATCATCAGCTGCCGCGGTGAACTATATACAGGTAAGTCATCGGCGCAACGCTGTCGAATATACGATCACAGGGATCAAACAAATCCATGAGATAAATCTCGAATTATTGGGGCGTGATCCGCTTACTTTGGAAATGGAAGGCGTTATGCAAGCTTGGGTTACCGAGACTCTTTTCCAAGGTGTCTATATGCGTGAATATCACCTGTGGGAAAAGGACTGCAAAGCTTACTTCCCCGCGATGGGACTACGAAATGGCGGCGCTGTAAAACTGGAACCCGGCCCCTTCACTGATCGCATCCGAGATATATTAGCTTCGTTTTCTGTGGTTCTGCCAACGGGAATTTTCGATGCGATTGAGCGAATGCGCCGCTGCGTGAACGTGATGAAGCATGAAAACTGGTCTTGAACTTGAGCATTTCATCACCGAAGCGGACTATACGGCGGCAATTGCAGCGATTGAAGGGTTTTGGAACCATCTTGCTACGGCTGAACGCATCGTGTCCTGACTGCAGACGATACAATCGCTGCCCGTGCAGAAATCAAGACTTTTGCGCCGCAATCCGGCCTGAACGGAGTGATTGGGGTGCGCGGTGCAAAAATCCAGGTCCAAAAGTGGTCCGCTTTCCGCCCAAACCTGTAGTTCAAACTGGCCCACTACCACTCCCCCGCCTCGGTTGACAGCGCCCATCCGTCGCCGCGCAGCCAGTCGGAGCGGGCGGGCGGCGAGCCGAAGCGCAGCGCGCGCACGCGCTCCGAGCCGCCGCGGCGGAAGGCTTCATTGAGCCGCCGGCCGATCTCCGGGTCTTGCGCGCCCGCGGCCGGAATGAAGACGCAGCGGGACAGGAAGCGGGCGGGCCAGACGTCGCCCGTCTCGGGCCGCGTGATCTTCAGCATCGCGCCCGAGGCATGCGTCGCCTGGAGCGGAAAGATCAGCCGGCCGCCGGGTTTGAGCGCCTCGAGCCAGGCGCTGAGCGGATGCGAGGCGGCGGCGTTGACGTAAATGGCGTCGGCTTTCGGCAGATCGCCCTCGGCGCCGGAGCGCGCCCGCACCTCGACCTCGGGAAGCCCGGCCAGGTTCGCCCGCGCCCGCTCCGCGATGTCGCGCTCGATCTCGTAGGCGAAGACCCTGCCCGAGGCGCCGACGAGGCGGGCGAGGATTGCGGTGTAATAGCCCGCCCCCGCCCCGACATGCACGACCGTGTCGCCGTCCTTGAGTTCAAGCGCCTCGATGCTGAGCGCATGCAGCGACGGTTGCCCATTGTTGATGCCCCGCCCCGAATCGATGGCGATCAGCACGTCGTCGTAGAGGCGCAGCGGATCGCTCTCGGTCCTGAAGCCAAAGCCGCCGGAACCGATGAACCACGGAGGGGGACCGGCGTAGGCTTCCCGCGGCACGGCGGCGAACGCCGCTTCGATCCGCGGATCGCGCACGCCGAACCGCCGGGTGATTTCGGCGGCGTAAGCCTGCCGGCGTTTGGCGATTGTGTCCTGCATGACGCCCCGCGTCCGGGCGGCCCGCCCTCGACCCGAGCGCACCATACGTCACCGCGGGCGCGGCCGCATTGATCTTTGCCGCGGTTCGTTCGAACATCGCGGGCGAAGCGGCTCACGAGGCGGTCTCCGATGCCTTTCCCCTGCGAAGGCGGCTGCGCCTGCGGCCACGTGCGCTACCGGCTCGCGTCAGCCCCGATGATCGTCCATTGCTGCCATTGCCGGGACTGCCAGAGGCAGACGGGAAGCGCGTTCGTGCTGAACGCGCTGATCGAGACTAACCGGGTCGAGATTTTGTCCGGCGAGACGGAAGCCGTTCCAGCCCCGACCGACAGCGGACGCCCGCATGTCATCCATCGCTGCCCGACGTGCAAGATCGCCGTCTGGAGCCACTACGGCGGCGTTCTGCCGCTCTCCTTCGTCCGGGTCGGCACGCTCGACGACCCGTCGGCGCTCCCGCCGGACGTCCATATCTACACCCGCTCCAAGCTGCCCTGGGTGGCTCTGCCGGCGGACGTTCCGGCGTTCGACGGCCTATTACGATTTCGAAAACACTGTGGCCGCCGGAGAGCCTGGCGCGGCGCAAGGCGATATTCGGGTGAGCGTTGCGCGTCGTTCCCAAGTCGCCGCAAAGTCTGATGCGGATTAACGCCAAGACTTGGGCTTGCGCGTTGGCGGCCTTGTTCGTCATGCGCGGCGCCGCCGCCCAGGAGGCGAGTCCCGCGAACACATTGATGGAATTGCGCCGCGAGCTTGGAAGCTGCCTCGCCCAGACGCCGATCGCCTCAGGCTCGCAGGTGACGATCCTGTTCACGATGAAGCGCGACGGCTCGTTGTTCGGGCGTCCGCGGATCAGCTTCACCCATTTGGAGGGCGACGCCGAATTGCGGCGGACTTTTCTCGATCAGGCGGAGCGCGCGGTCGACTCGTGTCTCCCGCTCAAGATCACGCCGGCCTTCGGCGGCGCGGTCGCCGGCCGCCCATTCTCCATCACCCTCGGCCGGCCGAAGGCGCAGCAGGGCGTCTGACGCGGCACGACGCACCGCGAAGAGCGACCCGCCGCCTCGATCATTTCAATGCCGCGCCGGCTTCCGTGAACACCGTGCTGACTTGCGTGCCGACCGTCGAGACGGCGGCGACAATGAAAAGCGCGATGAGGCTTGCGATGAGCGCATATTCGATCGCCGTCGCGCCGTCTTCGCTCCGCAAGAATTGAATTGCCATCGCCATCGCCTACTCCTTTGACGCGCCGCCGCGCTGCCGGCCTTTCCGATAGGCGAGGATCGCTTTGAAATCGTTTCGGAATGCTTGAAGCTGAGCGCGTAAGCGGCTGACAAACGGCGGCCTTGGTTTCGCAATCGTCTCGGCGATCATCGACAAGATGTGGGTCGGGCTTCAGGAGCGGCGGACCGGCTGGCGCCAGGACTTCAGCGAAAATATCAACAGCGACGCTCCGATCAGCGCCAGGCCGACAAAGAACATCGGATCGGCGGCAAAGTGCAGATCGGCGATCCACCACGACAGCAAGAGCGAGATCAGGGCGGTCAGGGCTGGAACGAGGTTCAGGAACATGGTGACAAAGCCGTTGTCGTTGCCGGTGGCGGTCAGCGCGATCTGATAGAAGACGCGGCCGACCGATGCGGCGATGATCGTGCCGACGATCATCAGGACGAGCGCTACGTACTGGCCCTCGAAGCCGAGCTCGGAGCGCCGGTACAGGATGAACAGGGTCGACGGTATCAGGATCAAGTTCGCTACGAAAAAATTGGCGGTGACCGCGGCGGATTCCTGGTATTTTGAGAACCATTTGCCGACCAGCGTTCCCCCCAGCGCCGAACACAGCGGTATGGGAATGGCGTAGACCCAGCTGCCATGCAGGAAGTTGTCCGCCAATTCGCTGATTGACGGCCGGTTGGCGTCGCCGAGCTGGCTCCAGGCGACCGCCATCGCCCCGGCGAATGCGCCCGCGAAGCAACTGAAAAAGACCGCCGGCGAGACCGGGATCGGAACCCGGGTGAGGATCAACGCCACCCCGGCCGCCCAGAACGGCGACAGGTTCAGAATTGTCGAGATGATGATCGGATGGGCGTTGCTGAGGCCGATGTTATACAGCAAAAGACCGCTCATTCCGATCGCGAAAATGACCGCCAGTTTCCAGTAATTCGAGACATCGGTGATCAGCGCCACGAAATCGCGGCGGCTGGCCGGGCCCCCCGACACCAGGGGAATGGAGATCAGCAAGGCGATCTGGGTCAGGCAGACGAATTGCAGCGTGCTGAGATGCCTGGCGGCGGGAAACGAGAAGGGCTCCTGCGTCGCGTAAAGCACCGCCGTGACCAGCGAGTACAGGGTGCCGAGCCGGTAGTTGATGGAGGATTGCATGCGTGGGACCCCCGCTCGGACGAAGTCTAGCAGAGAAGACGGGGAGCGTCGGGGCCGGCAGGGCCCGAGCAATTTCACAGGCTGCGCGGGAGGCGGGCGAGCGTCACCCGCTTCGGAAGGAGTTGCTGATCATGGGAGCCTGAAACCGTCGTAGCCGGCGGCCGTCGCGGGCCAAGTCAGGACAGCAAGGCGCGGCGCGGCGCTCCCGTGACGCGCTCTTTGAACGTTGTTCGGACCGCGGCCGATTGCCGGCGGAGGCAAGACGATCCGAGACGCTCACGGGATGTGGCCCGTGGGTCCAGTCGGCCTGCCTCCGCCGCGCTCCCCCTAATGTTCGCCGCCACGGCTAAAACGAGACCGCTTCCTTAATAACAGGAGCGGCGGCGACTCGATAAACACGCCTGTGGGATCGGTGGGCGATATCCGCCCCCCAAGCGAGACGCCACTGTGACTCGGACTTGTAACAAACGAATGTCGTCCTGGTGAAAGAGCCGTAAATCAGGCTGTTGGCTATGTAAAAATTCTGCGTAATTTGACTGGATAATGGTCCAATCGCCGCGACGGACAGCAGGCTTGAAATTTTTGCCGTCCGCTTTAGTGTCTTCCTGTTTCGTTTCGGCGAGCGGCCTGTGGAGACGATCGGGTGCCCAGTTCCTTCCGTTGAACCCAAACCGCCTCTGCGATTTGCGGGGTTCATTCTTGATTTCGACGCCTGCGTCCTCGCTCGCGAGTCGGGCGAGATTGTCGCGCTGACGCGCAGCGAGTTCGTTCTTCTGCGTTTCCTCGTCAGCCGGCCGGGCAGGGTCGCGTCTCGTGAAAGCTTGCTTGACGCAATCGCCAACCGGCGGTTTGCGCCGTTCGACCGCAACGTCGATGTGGTCGTTGGCCGATTGCGTCGGAAGATAAGTCCGATCCGAAACGCCCTCGTCTCATCATCACCGTGCCTGGGGAAGGCTATCGCTTCGACGGGCTGACCTTGCCATGGGCGCCGGAGGTGAAACCCGCCGACGCGCGCGCGGACCTTCAGGAGACATCCAACGATCCGCCGAACATTCGCGCAGCGCCTGGGCCGCGGGCGCGCCTGCCTTACCTCCTGACCGCGGCTGGGCTGGCGCTATCCCTGAACTCTTGCCGGCTTGTGGGGGCGCTGGCCGGCGAATCCACCGGCGCCCACTCCACTGCCGAGCGTGACGGTATTGCCGTTTGCAAACCTGACCGGCGACATCAAGATGGACTACCTGGGGCCCATGCTCGCCCGGGAAGCGGCCGCGTTCTTGGGCGCCATCCCGGCCTGCGTGTCATTGCAGCGGATGCTCCCGCGGGCGAAGCGGCGCCGAGCGCCGTGGAGGCCCCGCGCCTCGCCGGCGCACGGTATGTCGTTCAGGGCGGCGTCGACCGGCTGGCCGATCGACTAAGGGTCACTGCGACGCTTTTTGACGGGGCGAATCGAACGGCGGTGTGGTCACAAGTGTTCGATTCGTCCGGGAACGACTTCGTCGGACTGCGGGAAGACGTCTCCCGCTTCATCTACGACTTTCTCGCCGGGCTTCGCGGAAAAATTGATGTTAACGAAGAGCAAGTCGCGTGGCGCAAGTCGAGCGTCGAACTCAGCGAGTACGATTATTTCCTGCGCGGGATGTCGTTATATTCACGCTCGACTTTGCCTGACATCCTCAACGCCCGAGCAGTTTTTCAGGAGGGTCTTGGGCGTTACCCCGAACTCTGCTCTGTTGCGCCTCAGGTTGGCGTGGACCCACTTGTGGATGGCGATGAACCAGGTGAACTCCGACCCGGGCCCCGATATCGAACAGGCATGGGTCCTCGCCAACCAAGCGCGTTCAGCGCCATCGCTTTCTCCGATGGAAGACTGGCTTGCGCATTGGCTGATGGCGTTCCTGTATCAATGGCGCGACAACGACTTTTCGCGTTCGGTCGCCGAGGCCCGCAAGGCTGTCGAGCTCGCCCCTTACGACTCCGACTGCCGAAGCGACCTTTCGTGGATTTTGGCGAACGCCGGGCACGGAGCGGAGGCGATCGCGTGGGCGCGCTCCGGTCTGGAGCACGACCCGAACGGTCCGTCACGGTATCGCGCCAATCTGGCCTGGGCCTATTATGTCGCCGGCCGCGACCACGAAGCGACTGATGTGCTTGGGGAAAGGAGCGCAGAATTTCCAGTGCTGTACGCGGCTCTCTTGGTTCGGCTGGGCGAGACCGAGCGCGCGAAGGCGGTCGTCGCCGACTATCGAAGGTCGGGCGGCGACGACACGGTCGAAAGGGAAGACATCATTCCGCTGATCGAGCCGGCAGGGACCGAATATGTCGAGGTCCTGCGCAAAGCCGGATTGCCGGAGAAATAAGAACGACGATTGCTCGCTCAATGCGACTTGGCGCCCGGATGCGAAAGCTCGCCTGCCCGCGGCGCGACACAGGGGCTATTTTGGCGGCATACCCTTGTAGCCGGAACCGAAGCGGAGCGGCTTTGCGATGACTGAAGCCGAGCTCTCCGAAATCTATCGGGACTGCATTGCCTGCCTCAACACGCAGGATTGGCCAAGACTTGGGCAATTCATTGACGGCGAAGTGTACTATAACAACCGGCAAGTCGGGATACAGAAATATCGCGAAATCTTCGACCTCCGCCCTACCCCTCGAACCGGTTGTTCTTCGGAAAGCCCTTCGGCGGCAGGCGTCCGGCTTCGGCGCGATTGCCGATCCACTCCTTGAGGTCCGGCCGGGCGACGGTGAAGGTGCGGCTCGCCGAATCGCGCCAGGTCAGGCCGTCGGACATGGCGAACACCTTGATGTCGGACAGGCCCCCGTCCTTGTAGCGCTGGAGGCGGGTTCCCTTGCCGCGCGCCATTTCGTTGAGCTGGCTCAGCGGAAAGACGATGAGCTTGCGGTTTTGCCCGATGACCGCGACATGGTCGCCCGCCGCCGGAACGATCAGCGCGGCGGTGGCCGGCGCCGTGACGTTGAGGACCGCCCTGCCCTTGCGGGTCGAGGACAGAAGCTCGTCCTCCCCGACGAGGAACCCGTTGCCGTCGCTCGAGGCGATGAGCCGCCTCGCGCCCGCCGCATAGGGCCAGACCGCGACGATCGCCGCGCTCTCGTCGATGTCGGCCATCAGACGGATCGGCTCGCCTTGCCCCCGCCCGCCGGGCAATTTTGAGGCCTCGAGCGTGAAGACCTTGCCGTCGCTCGCCAGCACCAGGATCTTCGAGGTCGTCTCGGCGAAGAACGAGGTGTCCAGCGCATCGTCGCCCTTGAAGGTTGCGCCTGACAGGTCGGCCACCTGGCCCTTGAGCGCCCGGATCCAGCCCTTCTGCGACACGACGACGGTCAGCGGCTCGCGCTCGATCATCGCCTCGGCGAGGTCGGCGACAATGACATCCGGCGCGGCCTCGAAGCTGGTGCGGCGCCTGCCAAGCTTGGTGTCGGGCCCGAATTTCTTTTTCACGTCGCGGACTTCGACCGCGATGATCTGCCATTGCTTCTTCTCGCTGGCGAGCAGCGCCTCGATCGAGGATTTCTCCTTCGTGAGGTCGTCCTGCTCCTTGCGCAGCGCCATTTCTTCGAGGCGGCGCAGGCTGCGCAGTCGGGTATCGAGGACGTAGACGACTTGCGGTTCGCTCAGCGCGAAGCGGATCTTCAACGCTTCCTTCGGGTCATCGTCCTCGCGAACGATCCGGATGACCTCGTCCAGGTTGAGGAAGACGATGATCATGCCCGCCAGCAGTTCAAGCCGCTTGTCGATCGCCGCAAGCCGATGGCGCGAGCGGCGCACAAGCACTGTGCGGCGATGGTCGAGCCATTGCTGCAGCGCTTCGCCGAGCGAGACGACCCGGGGCGTGACGCCGTCGACAAGGACATTCATGTTGACCGAAACACGCGTCTCGAGCTCGCTCAGCTTGAAGAGCGATTCCATCAGCGTTTCCGGCTCGACCGCGCGGGTCCTGGGCTCGAGCACGATGCGCACGTCCTCGGTCGACTCGTCGCGCACGTCGGCAAGCAGCGGCAGCTTGCGCTCGTTGAGCAGATTGGCGAGCTGTTCGATCAGCCGCGACTTCTGCACGCCGTAGGGAATTTCGGTCACGACCGCGACCCATCCGCCGCGGCCCGCGTCCTCCTTGCGCCAGCGGGCGCGCAGACGAAAGGCGCCGCGGCCGGTGCGGTAGGTCTCGATGATCGAAGACCTGCCGTCGATGACGACCCCGCCGGTCGGGAAATCGGGACCCTTCACGAACTCGGCAAGCGCCTCGGCGTCCGCCGATGGATGGGCGATCAGATAGAGCGCCGCGTCGCAAAGCTCGGCGATGTTGTGCGGCGGGATCGACGTCGCCATGCCGACCGCGATTCCCTGCGCGCCGTTGGCGAGCAGGTTCGGCGTCGCCGAGGGCATGACGATCGGCTCTTGCGTGTCGCCGGAATAATTGTCGCGCCAGTCGACGGCGTCTTCCTCCACCCCCTCCATGAGGAGGCGGGCGACGTCGGTCATCCGGGCTTCGGTATAGCGGTAGGCGGCGGCGTTATCGCCGTCGATGTTGCCGAAATTGCCCTGCCCTTCGATCAGCGGATAGCGCGAGACGAAATCCTGGGCGAGACGCACCAGCGCCTCATAGATCGCCTGGTCGCCATGCGGATGGAACGAGCCCATCACGTCGCCGACGATTTTGGCGCATTTCTTGAACGCAGTTCCGGGATCGAGCTTGAGGATGTGCATGCCGTAAAGAATGCGCCGATGCACTGGCTTCAGACCGTCGCGCGCGTCGGGCAGCGCCCGGCCCATGATGGTCGAGAGCGCATAGGCGAGATAGCGCTCCTCCAGCGCGTCCCGCAGGTTGACGTCGATCGGCTCGGCGGGCGGCGAAGGCGGCGGGGGAACAGGCTTGGCCATTCGCTGGGGTTAGCGCGGCCCCTGAGTCGCGGCAA
Source organism: uncultured Alphaproteobacteria bacterium (assembly GCA_963839185.1). Classification (GTDB taxonomy): domain Bacteria; phylum Pseudomonadota; class Alphaproteobacteria; order Rhizobiales; family Beijerinckiaceae; genus Roseiarcus. The sequence goes on from CAWIUD010000054.1 coordinate 31,167, forward strand.
GAGCGAGCAGCCGGTTGCGTCGGTGGCCCGTCAAGAGGCCGCCGGCCTTCACGAATTCGGCGAACGCGTCCTTATAGTCCGGGTGCCAGCGCGAGAGCGGCGGCCGGTTCTCGACGATGTCGCCTGCGCCCCACAGGATGCGGCGTTCGTCCAACTCCCGCGGCACGTCGTTATCGGGGCAGAGGATGTAGAAGTCGCCCGCGGCCATCGAGGCGAGCATGAAATCCACGACCTGTTCGGGGGTCCATGCGCCGGGCGGCTTTTCGGTCCGCGAACCCGCCGTCATTCCAGTGAAGGTGAAGCCCGGAATGAGGAGATGCGCGGTGACGCGGCAGCCTTGCGTATTGCGCAACTCATGCGCCAGCGCTTCCGTCACCACCTTCACCCCCGCCTTGGAGACATTGTAGGCCGTGTCGCCCGGGGGGCAGGTGATGCCCTGCTTCGAGCCGGTATTGACGATCGCTGCGGACGAGCCCTGCCCGACCATCGCCGGACCGAACGCCTGGACGCCGTTGACGACGCCCCAAAGGTTGACGCCGATGACCCGCCGCCAGCTTGCCGGGTCGCCGAACACCCCGCCCCCGCCGCCGACGCCCGCGTTGTTCATCAGGAGCGCGACCTCGCCGAACGTATCGTAGACCTCAGACTTGAAGCGCTGGACGTCTTCGAGATCGCCGACATCGACGACAAAGGATCGCACGTCGCCGGGCTTCGGCGCGCCGGCGCGAACTTTCGCAGCGGCGGCCTCGAGCCGCAGCGCTGTTGGCGTCGGCCATGCAGACCTTCATGCCAAGCGAAGCGAATTTTGCCGAAGCGGCAAGCCCGATGCCGCTCGCCGCCCCGGTGACGACGGCTGTGCGGTTAGCGGCGACTGCTGGATGGCTGCTCACGAAAACTTCTCCCATCGGGACGTCGGCGCGGGCAGATACATCATGTCGTCCTGCCCCAGGCAATCCGCGCCATATCCTGCCGAGATATCCGAGAGCGTCCACAATCCCAGGTAGCAATTCGATTACAATTTAGCGCGATTGCCGTTATTGCGAATCTAACCAAGTTGACGGCATAAACTTGCCAATCAGCAGTCATCGGTCTATTTAATAAAAATGGATCGAGGTATTGATCCTGACAACTGTAGTCTCACTGCAATGTTAAGCACCGCTGAGACAGGAGAGTACCATGAAAGAGACTATCGTAACCATGTCTGTTGGGTTAGCGATGGCCGCATTTGTTTCCGTATCGGCAGCCAACGCGACCATGTACAGCTTCGCTTTCGAATCTTCCGACGCCGATCTGTCGGTTGTGGGCGAGCTCACCGTCAACTCTTCCGACGAAGTCGTCGCAGTGACCGGCGCGATTTCCGGCATCGTCGATCAGACGATCAATGGAATCACTGCCAATCCCAATTTTCCCAATGCGGCGTATAGCCCCGACGGCTCGTTCATCTACAACAATCTGTTCTATAGTTCAAACACGCGGTTCGACATCGACGGCCTCCTGTTCACGACGGCGCAGAATCCGGGCGGCTACTGGAACCTCTTTGGCAATTTTCCCGGCAACTACTCGCTCTACGAGTCGGTTGGAAGCGGCAACTATCCGATCGCCAAGGTCGGACAGCTGAGTGTTGTCGCGGCCCCCGAACTGTCGACCTGGGCGATGATGGGACTGGGCTTCGCCAGCCTCGGCTTTGCCGGCCGGCGCCGCGCACTGCGGCTGTCCGACGCGGGTCTTGCCTAAGCGCGTAGCAACGCCCTGCCGCGGCTGTCAGATCATGGCCGACGGCGGGGAAGGACGTCCGAGAATAACGTCGGACGCCTTTTCCGCGATCATCACCGTTGGCGCGTTGGTGTTGCACGACGGCACAAAAGGCATGACCGAAGCATCGACGATCCTCAAGCCCTCCAGGCCTCGGACCCGAAGATCGGGCGTCACGACCGCCTGCTCCCCGATGCCCATAGCGCAGGTTCCAGCCGGATGGTGGTCGGTCTTGCACGACCGGTAGGCGTACTCGGTCAAAGCCTCGTCCGTCTCGACATCCGGACCGGGCATCCGTTCGGCAAGCACGAAAGGTTTGAGGGCCGGCTGGCGCAGGATCTCGCGCGCCAGCCTCAGACCGTTCAGGGCGCATTGGCGATCGTATGGATCGGCCCAATAATTGGGATCGATCAACGGCGCGGCTTTCGGATCGTCGCTGGCGAGGCGAACTGTTCCGCGCGAGCGGGGGCGTAGGAAAGCGGAATTGAGCGTGACGCCCGGATTGCGCATTTGCGCGACGCCCGCCTCGATGCCAGAGCCGAGCCCAGATGAAACTGGATGTCCGGCGAGCGCGCCGCCTTGTCGGCGTACCAGAACCCCCCGGTCTCGAACAGCGTCGACGTGACTGGCCCGGTTTTGAACAGAAGATACTGGAGCCCGGCCCATAGCGTGCGATGGGGCTGGGCGACACGATCATAGGTGTGATCGCCGGTGCATTCGCAAATCGCGTACAGGTCAAGATGGTCCTGGAAATTGGCGCCGACGCCGGGCAGATCGTGAACGACCGGCACGCTCACGTTTCTGAGCGCGTCCGCGGGGCCTACGCCTGAGAGCTGCAAGAGGCGCGGCGAGCCGATCGCCCCGCAACTGACGATGACTTCACGGTCGGCGCTGAGCGTCTCTGGACCCACGGCGCCGGCGACCGTCACCCCGACCGCGCGGCCCCTTTCGATCTCGATTTTGAGCGCCTGCGCGTTGAGCCGGACAGTCAGGTTCGGACGCTTTTCCAACCGGCCTGACGTAGGCGCTAGCCGCCGACGAGCGTTCGGCGTTGCGGGTCGTGAGCTGATAATGGCCGATGCCGTCCTGTACCGCGCCGTTGAAGTCGTCATTGAATGGAATGCCGGCCTCCTGGGCCGCGCGAATGAAGGCGAAGCTGATTGGCGGCGGATTGACCGGGTAGGAGACGCCAAGCGGCCCGCCATAGCCATGATAGGCGTTGACGAGGCGCTGATTGTCCTCGGAGCGGATGAAATAGGGCAGAATTTCGCGGTAGCTCCAGCCCTTGCATCCGGCCTCGCTCGCCCAGGCGTCATAGTCCTTGGCGTTGCCGCGGGTATAGAGCTGCGCATTGATCGTCGAGCCGCCGCCGATGATTTTGGCCTGCGTGTACCGAATGACCCGTCCGCCCAGATGCTTCTGCGGCACGGTGCTCCAGCCCCAGCTCGCGACGCCCTTCGTCATCCTGGCGAACCCGGCGGGCATCCGAAACAGCGGATTGGAATCTCCTCCCCCGGCCTCCAACAGGAGGACCTTGATCGAGGGATCGGCGCTGAGGCGGTTGGCCAGCACGCAGCCGGCCGGACCGCCGCCAACGATGATGAAGTCATAAGCCATGCGGGCCTCGTCAGAGATCGGTCTTGGCGATGTGATCGGCGACGCGAAGCGCCTGTGCGGCGATCGTCAGCGCCGGATTGACGGCCGCCGAAGTCGGCAGAAAGGAGCCGTCGACGACGAAGAGGTTCGGATGATCCCAGGCGCGGCAATAGGGATCGAGCGGCGCTGACCCCGGATCCCGCCCGATCCTCACCGTCCCGCACTGGTGCGAAGGCGTGCGGCGATCGAAGGCGCGCGCGAGCACGATTGGATAGCCGGCGGCCTTCAGACGCTCGCGCAATCGTTTGACGAGCTCGAGGTGCGCGTTCCAGTTGCTGCGCTTCCAGTCGAGCCTGATCTGGGCGCCCTCCACGGTGACGCGGCTTTCCGGGTTCGGCAGATCCTCGCTCATCGCGTAGAAGTCGACAGTCCGGCGGCTGAGGAGGCTCAAGCCCCACTCGGGCGCAAACGCGATATTGGCCTTGAGGACCGGGCCGGTGACGCGGCCGAGCAGCTGGACATTGCCAAGCCGCCCGCCGCCGCGCCCGTCGCCGAGGTAGAAGTCGTTCAGGCCAAACGTCTTCTGATAGACCGAGTTGTTGACCGTGCGCGGATCGACGGCGAGTACCGCCGAAGCATTGTGATTCATGAAATGACGGCCGACCGCGCCGGACGAATTGGCGAGCCCGCCCTCTCGCGAGCGCAACAGCAGAGCGGCCGAATTGACCGCGCCGGCGCAGAGCGCCACCATCTTCGCATTCAACGTCCGCTTCTCACCGCCCTGGATGTACTCGACGCCGCGAATGCGCTTGCCGCTCTGTTTCGACGAGGAGACGTTGCGCCTCAACGCCAGTGCGGAGCTTGACATTGGGATGCTTGAGCGCGGCCTTCAGGCCGCAGGTCTCGGCGTCCATCTTGCCGCTGCGGGTATCGGGAAATGCGTCCCACGGCGTCGGCGCCCGCCTCAGCCAGGCTTCGATGTCGATCCCGAGCGGTAGCGAGGACGGGTGCAGTCCAACGCGTTTCAGGCGCTCGCGAACCTTGGCGATCGCCGGTTCGTCCGGGACCGGCGGGTGCGGATAGGGCGTCGAATGCGCGGGCTCGGTCGGATCCTCGCCGAGCGCGCCGCGCACCTGATAGAGCGCCTCGGCCCGTCCGTACCACGGCTCCAACTCCTCGTAGGGAAAAGGCCATCCGGGCGTTGCGCCTTCCGCCAGTTCCGTAGGCGAAAAGTCTTCCGCCCGGTAGCGCATGAGCACCGCGCCATAGAACTTGCTGTTGCCGCCGACGTAATAATAATTGCCGGGATTGAACGGCGCTCCGGCGCCGTCGATCCACGTTTCGCGCGGACGATAATGGCCGCGCTGAAAGATCGCGCGCGCGTCCCGCGCCTCCATGCTGTCGGGAAGGACCTGGCCGCGCTCGAGAATGAGAATATCGGCGCCGGTCGGCGCAAGGCCGGCGGCGAGCGTCGCGCCGCCCATGCCGGAGCCGATGATCGCGACGTCGACGGTTTCCGTGCCGGCCATGCCGCTCGCGCTCTCCGATGGGCCCGGCGTCAGATCCGCCGCGTGCTCCGCGGATCGAACAGCACCGCCTTGTCCAGATTGAATGCGAAGGCATGCGCCCGCCCCACCCGGACGTCAGCGTCGGCCCGCATGCGGGAGGTCACTTCCTTGCCGGCGATTTTGGTCACGACGAAGGTGTCCGAACCGGCGGGCTCGACGATTTCGACGTTGGCGTCGAATTTCGCCACCGCCTTGGCGTTGCGGTCGAGGCTCTCAAGGTCGCTCACCGCCTCCGGGCGGATTCCGAAGATCACCGCGCTGCCGTCCTCGAGCTTGCTCGCGTCGGCGCTGGGCGGGGCCGCGAACACGATCGGCTCCGCGCCGGTCCGCTCGAAGACGATCGAGGCGGCGCCGTTGGCTCGCGCGACCCGGCCCTCGAGCAGGTTCATCGCCGGGGACCCCATGAAGTCGGCGACGAACAGATTGGCCGGCGTATTGTAGATTTCGCTCGGGCTGCCGACTTGCTGCAGCTCGCCGTCCTTCAGCACGGCGATGCGCGTCGCAAGCGTCATCGCCTCGATCTGGTCGTGCGTCACATAAACAATGGTCGCGCCGGTCTGTTGATGCAGGCGCTTGATCTCGATTCGCATGTCGACCCGGAGCTTGGCGTCCAGATTGGACAGCGGCTCGTCGAACAGAAACACCCGCGGCTGACGCACCAGCGCGCGGCCCATCGCGACGCGCTGGCGCTGGCCGCCGGAAAGCTGGCTCGGACGTCGCGACAAGAGATGCTCGATCTGCAGGGTCTTGGCGACCTCCGCCACTGCCTTGTCGCGCTGCGGCCTAGGCACGCCGCGCATCTCCATGCCGAAGGCGATGTTCTGCGCAACCGACATGTTGGGATAGAGCGCGTAGGACTGGAACACCATGGCGATGTCGCGCTTGGAAGGATGCAGATCGTTAATCGTCTGCCCATCGATGCGCACTTCGCCCGAGCTGATCGATTCGAGGCCGGCGATGGTGTTGAGCAGCGTTGACTTGCCGCAGCCCGACGGACCGACCAGCACGAGGAACCCGCCTTTGTCGAGGGTCAGATCGATGCCCTTGAGGATTTCGAGCGACCCGAAGCGTTTGCGCAAGGCGTTGATTTCGAGGAAGGCCATGGGGTCACCCTTTCACCGCGCCGGCCATCAGGCCGCGCACGAAATAGCGGCCGGCCACGATGTAGACGATTAGCGTCGGAGCGGCGGCGATGATCGCGGCCGCCATATTAACGTTGTACTCGACGATCCCGGTCGAGGTGTTGACGAGATTGTTGAGCGCGACCGTCATCGGCGACTGATCGCCGGCGGCGAACGTCGAGCCGAACAGGAAGTCGTTCCAGATGTTGGTGAACTGATAGATCACGGTGACGATGAAGATCGGCGCCGAATTGGGCAGCAAAATGCGGCGGAAAATCTGGAAGAAACCGGCGCCGTCGATCATCGCCGCCTTGATGAGCTCGGTGGGGAACGCCTCGTAGTAGTTGCGGAAGAAGAGCGTCGTGAAGCCGAGTCCGTAGATGACGTGAACGATGACCAGGTTGACCGTCGAATTGCCGAACCCGAACGAGAGGCCGGTGAGGTCGATCAGACGATTGCCGAGATTGCCAAGCATGCCCAGAATCACAGCCATCGGAATGATGACCGATTGGAACGGGATGAAGCAGGCGAACAGCATCATGCCGAAGACGAGCTTGTGGCCAGGGAAGCGCCATTTCGTCAGCACATAGCCGTTCAGCGCTCCGAGCAGCGTGGAGATCAGCACCGCCGGAACGACCATCTTGATCGAGTTCCAGAAGTAGCCCTTGATGCCGGCGGTGTCGGACACGCCGATGCGCGCTTCGCCCCAGGCCTGCACCCAAGGATCGAAGGTCGGCCTATGCGGCAGCGCGAACATGTTGCCGCCGGTCACTTCGTCGAGCGGCTTCAGCGACGTCATCACCATGACCACGAGCGGCACGATGTAGATCAGCGCGAAGAAGGCGAGCAGCCCGTAGATGACGACGCGCGTCGTGATCGAGTGGCGCGCCGGTTCGCGGACCGGCGCCGAAACGACGAGATCGGCGGCGCTCATTGGCGCTTCTCTCTCAGTTCCGAATAGAGGTAGGGGACCATGATCGCCGCGATCGTCATCAGCATGATGACCGCGGCCGTCGAGCCGACTGCCATCTGATTGCGGGTGAAGGTGTAGGAATACATGAACGTCGATGGGAGTTCGGCCGCTCCGCCCGGGTTCTTGCCGGTCACGGACAACACGAGGTCATAGGATTTGATCGCCATATGGGCGAGCACGATGATCGCGGAGAGGAACACCGGCCGCATGATCGGAAGGACGATGCGCCAATAGGTGGCGAAAGCCGAGGCGCCGTCGATCTGCGCCGCTTTGAGGATCTCGCCGTCGATGCCCCGCAGACCCGCGAGAAACATCGCCATCACAAAGCCGGAGGTCTGCCAGATGCCGGCGATCGCCACGCAATAGATCATCATTCGCGGATTGACGACCCAATCGAACTTGAAGCTCGTCCAGCCCCAATCATGGACCGCCTTTTCAAGGCCGATGCCGCGGATCGAGAAACAGCTTCCACGCCGTGCCGGTGACGATGAACGACAGCGCGAGCGGGTAGAGATAGATCGGACGCAGGATGCCCTCGCCGCGGATTTTCTGATCGAGCAGGATCGCGAGCGTCAGGCCGAGGATCAGGCAGAACGCGACATAGAGCCCGCCGAACAGCCCCATGTTGACGATCGCCGTATACCAGCTCGATGGCGGGTCCGTTTCGAACGTCCAGTTCCAGAGTTTCTGGTAGTTCGCGAGCCCAACGAGTTTTGTTGAAGCGAAAGCCTTGGAATTGGTGAACGACAGAAACAGCGTCCAGAGATTGAAGCCATAGACGAATAACAAGACGAGCACGAAGGACGGCGCGAGCACCAATTTCGGCAGAGCGTCCTGGAACCGTCCGCGAAACGAACGCACCCCCGCGCGGTCCGGCACGGCGATTGGCGCAACTGTTACAGTCATCGTCGGCCCCTGAAATCCTGGCCTTGATCGTTGCGAGAGAAAGCCCCCCTCCGTGCGGGCGGAGGAGGGACGATCGCCTTACTTGGCGTTGTTGAGCGCCTTCACCAGCTCCGTCACAGCGGAATCGGAATTCTTGATTTCACCGTGGAAGAACTTGGTTACGACGTCATGGTAGGCGCCCGCGACCGCCGGCGGCTGCGCGTAGTTCTGCGCCATCGAACCAACGAATTTCCCGTCGGCGTTGGCTGCCTTCACGTCCGCGATGCCCTTCTTGCCGCACGCGTCAAAAGCGGTGTCCGGAACGTCCATGCGCGCCGGCACCGAGCCCTTGACGACGTTGAAAGCCGACTGGAAGGGAATGCTCATCGTCGCGTCGGCGAGCGCGAGCTGAGCCGCCTTGCGGTCGGCCGGTACGTCGAACATCGCGAACATGTCGGTGTTGTAAATGACGTCGCCGTCGGTGCCGGGGAAGCGATAGCAGAGGAAATCCTTGCCCGCTTCCTTGTTGGCGGCCTTGAACTCGCCTTTCGCCCAGTCGCCCATCACCTGCACGAGCGCGTCGCCCTTGATGACCATGGCGGTCGCGAGATTCCAGTCTCGTCCGGCATAATTCGGGTCGGTGTAGCCGCGCAGCTTGGCGAGATTGTCGAACGACTTCTTCATCGTGTCCGACTTCAGCGCGCTTTCGTCGAGATCGATGAACGCCTTCTTGTAGAAGTCGATGCCGCCGGTCGACGCGACGACGGAGTCGAACATCGTCGCTTCTTGCCACGGCTGGCCGCCGAGCGCGAGCGGAACGACGCCGGCCTTCTTCGCCTTGTCGAGCAGCGCGACGAATTCGTCGAAGTTCTTCGGCTCCGTGCCCCCTATTTTATCCATCACGGCCTTGTTGATCCAGAGCCAATTGACCGAATGAATATTGACCGGAACGGCGTCCCACTTGCCGTTGGTGGTGGTGAATTTCTGCAGCGCGGTCGGAACGACTTTAGCCCAATCCTCCTTCTTCGCCAGCGAGGTGATGTCGCCGAGCTTGCCCGCTTCGGCGTAGTCGATCGCGAAATAGCCGAGGATCTGCGAGGCGGTCGGTGGATTGCCGGCCGCGACCATCGCCTTCAGCGCCGTCATCGCGCCTTCGCCTCCGCCGCCTGCGACAGGCACATCCTTCCAGGCGTAGCCTTCCTTCGCCAGGTCCTGCTTGAGCACGTTCAGCGCGGCTGCTTCGCCGCCCGACGTCCACCAATGCAGCATCTGGACTTCCTTGACGTCGGCCGCCTGGGCCGAGACTGCGAATCCGACGGCCGACACAGCCATCGCGCTCGCTCTCAACATGGTGCGAAACTTCATTGTCTACCCTTCCAGCTCGTTACTCTCCCGCCGGATACGGTCCGGCGCCGTCTCAGTGAGCCGCCTCGCGGCTCCCGATTCAAACCCGCGCAGTGCGCGCGGCAGCCCTCAGCGCATTTGCGACTTTTTGCGGACGTGAAGCGTCTTCTCCTCAGTGTAAACGTTCACAGCGTTCCGACCAAGCTCGCGGACCCTCCTATCGCCCGGCAAAGCTCGGGACGCGCTTTTCGCGGAACGCGGCGACGCCCTCGGCGAGGTCCTCGGTCGTAGCGGTGAGAGCTCCCGCAAGGCCTTCGATGGGAGCGTCGCGATCCTCGCCCTCGGCGCAGTTGATCATCGCCTTGACGATCTGCACGGCGACCGGGCCACGCCTCGCAATATCGGCGGCGATCGCCTCGGCGCGCGCCAGCCCCTCGCCACGAGGCGTCACCTCGTCGACCAGGCCGAGTTCATAGGCCTCCTCGGCGGCGAAGACGCGGCCCGCGAGCGCCATTCGGCGAACGACCGACGCGCCGAAGCGGCGCACCAGCCGCTGCGTGCCTGACCAGCCGGGGGCCATGCCAAGCCCCAATTCCGGCAGTCCGAGCTTGATGCCGCTTTCGGCGACCCGAATATCGGCGACCGCCGCAAGCTCCAGGCCCCCGCCGAAGGCGTGGCCGGTCAAAGCCGCGATCAGCGGCGGACGCAGCCGGGCGAGCGCCTCAAAGGCGCGATGGCCCGCGCGCGTCCAGTCGCGCCACATATCGAGCGCCGGCAGGCCGCCCCAGGCGGCGATGTCGCCGCCGGCGCAGAACGCCTTGCCCTCGCCGGTGAGGATGGCGACCCGGCAATCGCGCGAAGCGTCGATCGCGCGAGCCGCATCGTCGAGCGCATCGATCATAGCGCGGTCGAGGGCGTTGAGCTTATCCGCCCGCTTCAGCACGATACGGGCAAGCGGCCCCTCGAAGGAGAGTTCGACGAACGGGCTCACGCGGCAAGCTCCGTGGCAGGCTTCAGCGTCAGATGGATTGGCGCCGGATGGAACAGCGCGGCGTCCATCGTCCTCAGGCCGCGGAGCGACGCGTAGCGGGAACTCAGCCTGCGCCAGCACGTCGCGCTCGAGATCGGCGCCGGGCGCAAGCTCAGTGACGGTCACGCCTTCCCGCTCGAGCCGAAGCACGCAGCGTTCGGTGACGTAGACAATGTCCTGGCCCTGACTGACCGCCCGCGCGCCGGAGAAGGAGACTTGTTCGACTTCCCCCACGAGCTTCTTAACCCGCCCCTCCTTCTTGATGACGAGGGCGCCGTCGTGGATGGCGAGCCCTGCGCCCGCGGTGAAATAGCCGGAGAACACGATTTTCTTGGCTCGCGCGGTAATGTCGACAAAACCGCCCGCGCCAGCCGTCACGTGCGGGCGTACGCCGAGCTTGGACACGTTGACCGAGCCCAGGCGGTCGATTTGCAGGAACGAAAGCAGCGACATGTCGAAGCCTCCGCCCTGGAAGTAGGTGAATTGCGCCGGCGAAGGCACGATCGCCTCGGCGTTCGAGGCGCAGCCGAACTGGAAATCGAGCAGGGGCACGCCCCCGACCGCGCCCTGTTCGATCACCCAGGTCACTGAGCCGTGCCGGCCTTCTTCGATCAGGATGCGCGGCACGTTCGCGGAAATGCCAAAGCCGATGTTCACCGCGTCGCCGTCTCGCAGTTCCTGAGCGACCCGGCGCGCAATCACCTTGGCGACGTCGAACCTCGGAACCTCGAACGAGGCGAGCGGGCGGAAGATCTCGCCCGAGATCGCCGGTTCGTATGGCGTATGGGTTGTCTGGAGCTGATCCGGAGCGACGACGATCACGTCAACCAGAACGCCCGGCACCACAACGTCGTGAGGCCGCAACGTTCCCGCCGCCGCGAGGCGCTTCACTTGGGCGATCACCAGACCGCCGTTATTGCGCACGGCGAGCGCCTGATCGAGCGGGCCGAGAATGCCCCCCTCGTGCTCGTAGGACAGATTGCCCCGTTCGTCGGCGGTGGTGGCGCGAATGATCGCGACCTGAGGGACGATGGTCGGAAAGAACAGCCAGTCCTCGCCGGCGAATTCGACATGCGAGACGATAGGGTCAGCTGCGGCTTTGGCGTTCATGGCGCAACCTTGGCGAGCCGGATCGACGAAGGTGTCCATTCCGATCTTGGTCAGGACGCCCGGCCGCTTGGCCGCCGCTTCGCGATGAATGTCGAACAGGATGCCGCTCGGCACGTTGTAAGCCGGGATTGCGTCCTCGGTGATCATCCGCCAGATCAGCGGGGGTTCGGCCGACGATGGGCCGGAGGGATAAGAGCCGGCAAGCACCCGCGCGAGACAGCCGGGCTTGGCGATATGATCGACCCCTTTGACGCCCCACATGTCGCCGGCGGCGATCGGATGCAGCGTCGTCAGATTGCGCGGATGGCCTTCTGCGTCAAAGCGCTGGCCGATCGCCGCCAGTATCGCGTCGGGACAGCCGAGCGCCGACGATGACGAGACGGTGACGATCGCTCCGTCCGGGATGAGACGGGCGGCTTCCGCGGCGCTGAGAACTTTCGGCCTGGCCATTCTCGCCTCAAGCTTTCAAATTGATGGCGGTGCGCCGCTCGGAGCCGCGCGTCGCGGGCGAAGCCGCTTGTGCGGATCGCGCCCGTCAGGAAGGATGAGAGGCCGCGCCTCACGAGGCTTTCCTCTTCTGGAATGGCGCGCCGCAGCTTTCCCGCACCACGAGGCGCGCCTCCCCGGCGAACGACAGTCCGGCCGGGTCTTCGCGCCGGATGAGTCCGAGCAAACTCTCGGCGCAACGCCGGCCCATTGCATGGGCGTCCGCGTTGACCGTCGTCAACGGCGGCGCGTTGTATTCCGCTTCTGCGATGTCATCGAAGCCAACCACGCCGAAGTCGCGTCCCGGAACGATCCCCCGGAGACTGAGTTCGCGCGTTGCGCCGATGGCGACGACGTCGTTGTAGCAAAGGACGGCCGTTGGGGGTCGGGCAAGCGACAAGGCCCGCTCGACCGCGACCCGCCCGCCGGCCCTGGTCGGCGCCGATTCGACGATCAGCGCCTGGTCGGCGGGCACGCCGCCGGCGTTCAAGGCGTCGCGCCAACCGCTGACGCGCTCCTGCTGCGCGGTCGAAGTCCGGTCGCCGCCGAGAAAGCCGATACGGCGGTGCCCCAGCCGCAGGAGATGATCGACCGCCGCGCGGGCGCCCTTGCAATTGTCGGGCCCAATGTACGGCAATGGACTGCCGATCATCCGGCGCATGGTGATCACGGCTGGAATCGCATCCGGCCATTGCTGGGCGAGCGTCCAGGAATCCGAGCCGAGCGCCGGGCTCATGATGATGCCTGCGACATTGTGCTCTCTGAGGGCGCGCAGCACCTGGGCCTGGCGCTCAGTGTCTTCGTTGGTGTTGGCGAGGATCGGGGTGAAGCCGAGATGATAGAGCGCGTCCTCGATGCCGGCGGCAAGTTCGGCGAAGAACGGATTGTTGAGGTCGCTGATGACCATGCCGACGAAGTCGGACGATGCGGCGCGCAGGCTCGCCGCGCCCCGATGATAAACATAGCCCAGCGTCCGCATCGCGCGATTGACTTGCTCGCGCGTCTTCGCGGCGACCAGATCGCTGCCCGACAACACCAGCGACACTGTGGATTTCGAGACTTTAGCGCGGCGCGCGACATCGACGATCGTCACCCGACCGGGCCGTCCGCCTGCCTCCTCCCTACGCGTCGCGTCAGACATTGCTAGGCCATTTTTTGGAACGTACCAAGCCAGCACAGACTATTCGTCACGCCACATTTCCCAGACGTTAGCGAGAGACGCCGTCAACGCTGGACTTGTGATTTGGAACGTGACAAAATCTCATTAGACGATCCGAAAAGCCTCGTCAATGGCGAAATCGGGGAGGAAAGCGATCGTGGCGGCGGAACTGTCTCGGACCATTCTCGACGGGCTGACCGACGTCGACATGCCTAGACGCCTGCCGATGCGGGCGGCCAACGATAGCGTTCGCGCCGGCGAGAGCGATATCCCCTTGCTTCGCTGCGAGGCCCTGGTGCTCGGCAGCGGCGCGGCGGGCCTCCGCGCGGCCGTCGAGCTGAAGCGCCGCGGCGTCGATGTCGTTGTCGCCACGCAGAATGTGTTCGGCGGGACCTCGGCTTGCTCGGGCTCCGACAAGCAGACCCTGCATGCAGCCTCGGGGGGCGGTCGAGGCGACGACTTCAACGCGATGGCGGATGCCCTCGGCGCGGGCGGCGCGATGGACGAGGATGTCGCCTATGTCGAGGCGGTGGGATCGCCGCGGGCGCTGGCCTCGCTTCAATTCATGGGCCTTCCCCTCCCCCAGGACAGGCTCGGCGCTGTTCTTCGCTATCAGACTGACCACGACGAGGCCGGACGAGCGACCAGTTGCGGTCCGCGGACCTCGCGATTGATGGTGCAGGCGCTGGCGCGGGAAGCCATCCGGCTCGACGTCCCGGTCCTCAACGGCGTGATCGGCGCCCGCATTCTCGTCGATGCGGGCCCGCCGCGGCGGACCGTTGGTCTGATCGCGATGCGGCCGAAGGATCGATCGGCCGACAATCCTTTCGGCCTTCTTATCTTCCTCACCGGCGCGCTCGTTATCGCCGCTGGAGGGCCGGGCGAGCTCTACCGCGACAGCGTCTATCCGAAACAATGTTTCGGGGCCTTGGGAATGGCGCTGGAAGCCGGAATCGAGGCGGTCAATCTGACCGAGAGCCAATTCGGCATCGGGACGAGCCGCGACGGGTTCCCGTGGAACCTGTCGGGCACATACGTCCAGGCCATGCCGCGCATCTTTTCGGTCGATCGCGAAGGACGCGAGCGCGACTTTCTCAACGACTATTACCGGACGACCCAGGAGGTCGCGTCAAACATCTTTCGCAAGGGCTATCAGTGGCCCTTCCATTCGGCCCGCATGCTCGATTTCGGATCGAGCCTGGTCGATTTGGCGATCTATCGCGAGTCACGGGCCGGCCGCCGGGTGTTGATGGACTTCAACCGCAACCCTGCCCCGGCGGCGGACGGGGTCGCGTTTTCCTTGGACCGGCTCGACGCCGATGTACGGGCCTATCTCGGAAACTGCGGCGCGCTGCTCGAATCGCCGATCGACCGCTTGCGCAAGATGAATCCGCTCTCGATCGAACTTTACCGGCGTTACAAGAAAGACATCACCCGCGATCCCCTCGAATTCGCCGTCAACAACCAGCACATGAACGGCGGCCTCGCGGTCAATGTCTGGGGCGAGACGAGCCTCGCAGGGTGCTACGCGGTCGGCGAAGCGGCGGGCACGCATGGCGTGACCCGGCCGGGCGGCGCCGCGCTCGTTTCGGGACAGGTGTTTGGCGCGCGGGCGGCCGAGCACATCGCCGCGACCGGCCGCAGGGGCGAGGCCGTCGCGCCGCCCTTATCCTTGATCGAGGCCGGCGTCGCCAACGTCGTCAGCGCGCTCCGCGCTGACGGCCCGCTCTCCCCGCCGGTCATCGAGCGGGAGGTCCAGGCGCGGATGAGCGACAGCGCAGGCTTCATTTGCACAGCCGAGGGCGTGCGCGAGGCCCTCGACGGAGCCCGCGCGCTGAACGCGCGCATCAAACTCCAGGGCGTCGCCTGCGGCCGGGCCTACGAAGCCGCGCGCGCGGTCCAGTGGCGGCACATGGCGATCGCTTCCGAAGCGGTCCTTACCGCCCTCGACCATTATCTTCGCGCCGGCGGCGGGAGTCGCGGCGCGCGGGCGATTTGCGACCCGGACGGCGAGCTGACGCCGATGACGCAAAACGGCCCGCTGACCGAGTTTCGCTTCCTGCCCGAGCGCGCGCGCGACCGCGAAACGCGGATCTTCGTTCGCTACGACGGCGAACGCTTCTCCTGTGACGAACGACCGGTGCGGCGGCGAGCGCGTGACGATCCGCCGTTCTTCGAGCGCGACTGGCCGCAATTCCTCAGCGGCGCGATCTATGGCGGGAAGGACGGCCCTCGCTAGGCGAAAGCGCGGCATGCTCAACCGCGACGGCGACATCTGTCGTTCGAATCGCCGTCCTCTCAAGGGAATTACGAATAACCTGACCCACCGCCGTGTTGCTTGCTAAACCAAGATTTCGCGATGCGGGGCGGGCCTTTGGTTCGCCCGGACGAGATAGCCGCGATCAGGATGTGAACCATCCGGTTGTGGAGCTTGACTCCTGAGCTCATTGGCATTTCATTCCGAATCAAACAAGGCCGCGTGAGATTCGCCGATTGAGGTTGTGGCGAATCTGAAAACGGCGACTTCAATTCAGGCATGGCTCGCGGCGGATTACCGATGTCCCTTCGTGCAAGAAGACCGCGCCGCCAGGCTCGTCGTCACGACGCTCCGCCCTTGTCCGGGCGTTCCGGGCCGGCTCGACTCGCGTCTGTCGTCCCGCCCAAGTCGGCCGCGAACACCGACGATATAGCCGCTAGAGGTCGCGGCGGCAGCGTTGGTCGCCGAGGATCGGGCCCACGCCTATTCGGAGGCGCGCCGCCGCGAGCGCCAGGCGAGCAACCCGCGCGCCGCCGCCCGCTGGGGCGAAGTTGCCGGGATCGTGGCCCGGCTTACCGGCCGGGGGGTCAGCGATCCCTCGACGCGAACGGCGATCGACGCCGACCGTCGGGCCCCTTCCCGCCTGGCGCCAGTTTTCCCGAGGTTGACCAGGTCGGCGAACTGGAGAGGATTCTGGCTGCCAGACCCCAATCGTTCCGGCTTCAATTCTTTGGCGTCGCTACGGAGCTTGGACCGACGATTCTCAGCGAATGCGAACTTCGGGCTGCCGACGCGACGAGCGCGATCCGCGCCGCCGCCGATGCGGCCTGGCCGCCGCAGGCGATCGGCTTGCGCATCGTCGACGCGGAGGGTCGCGAAGATTTTCGAGCGGCTTCGGGCCGATCGCTGAGACTCTTCAGCCCTTGCCCCCTGGCGGCGGACTGGACGGAGCCAGCAAGCTGATATGCGCCGCGACGACCCGCCAGCCGGCGTCGGTGCGCAGCCAGACTTGGCTTTGCCGCCCGGAATCGCCGCGCCTCCCCGCTCAAATTCTGTGTTGGCGGTGGCGAAGTCGCGGCCATAGGCGGTGATGACGGTGTTCTTCAAGCCGCCGGTCGAGGTTGATCGCCGGCCGTTTGCTGCGAAAATCGGCGATCGCGTCGTAGCCATAGAGATTTTCGGTCACGCCGTACCGTAAGGTATGCGGGCTCTTCCAGAAAAGCGCGTCGAGCTCGGAGACGTCGTTGGAGACCAGCGCGCGCTCGTAGCGCCCGAACGCCTCGGCGACCTCGGCGACCACTTCGGGAATATTGATTTCCATCATCAAGAGGCGTCCTCATTTCAGGGCGGGCGGCTGCGAAGCCCGGATCCAGGGC
Organism: uncultured Alphaproteobacteria bacterium; assembly: GCA_963839185.1. Classification (GTDB taxonomy): domain Bacteria; phylum Pseudomonadota; class Alphaproteobacteria; order Rhizobiales; family Beijerinckiaceae; genus Roseiarcus. The sequence goes on from CAWIUD010000054.1 coordinate 47,824, forward strand.
GCACCGGATGCGCCTCGTCCGACCAGCGCGTCAAGCTCGCGCCGGTTCGAGGTTTAGCGCGCCTTCGCCTTTCGGGGACGCGGGTTGCGCTCATCGGCGACGATGTCGGCGGCGGCGGTCAGGAGATCGGCGAGGTAAGCGACTTCCGCCTCGAGCCGGTATTCGGTGTGACGCAGCGCCCATTGCTTGGCCAAGCCGACGTAGTCGCGCGAGTCCTCATTGACCCGTCGGCTTTCCGCAAGCAACGCCCGCGCTCTGTCGAGGCGTTCCGCGAGGACGTTGGGAAGCGCTTCCAGAGCGCCCGGATCCATTCGCGTAAGCGCGAGGTCGAAGGGATCGAATTTGAACCAGACTTCACTCAGGCCCTCGCGCCGTAGCGCCGCAAGGGCGCGCCGTCCGTCTTCGGTGATCTCGTAGAGTTGGCGGGTCGGCCGGTTTCCCTCCTGCTCGCGGCCCGATTCCCTGAACAGCCCCTCGGCGGCGAGCCGCTTCATCGCCCCGTAGACCGCGCCGACGGAAATGTCGGTCCAAAGAGGAACCCGCATCCGCTCGGCCACGAGCCGGAGGAGATGGCCGTGCATGGGACCATGCTCGGCGAAGGACGACAGGATGAAAAGGCGGATCGATGACATATTGCTCTCGCGAGACTAATCTGATAGGATTATTCTCAGACACCCATTCTAGCAGGAGAATCACATCATGCGTGTTTTTTTGACGGGAGCCACGGGCTTCGTGGGGACGGCGATTGTGCCGGAATTGCTGAACGCGGGGCACGAGGTCACGGGACTGGCGCGCAGCGAGGCCGGCGCCGACGCTCTCAAGCGGATGGGCGCCAAGGCGCATCGGGGCGAGCTCACCGACATCGACAGCCTCATCGCCGGCGCCCGGGCCTCGGACGGCGTGATCCACACCGCGTTCATCCACGACTTCTCAAAATTCAGGGAGAACTGCGAGATCGACAAGCGCGCCATCGAGGCATTCGGCGACGCGCTCGCCGGCTCGGGGCGCCCCCTGATCGTCACCTCCGGGACCGCGCTCGTTTCGCCGGGTCGCCTCGCGACGGAGGATTTCGTGCCCGCTTTCGATCCCAACGGGTTCCCTCGCGCTTCCGAGCACGTGGCGGACAAGCTGGTCGCGCGGGGAATCCGCGCGTCCTCGGTGCGCCTCTCGCCATCCGTTCATGGCGACGGCGACCACGGCTTCGTTCCGCTGCTCATCGCCCTCGCCCGTGAAAAGGGCGTTTCGGCCTATGTCGGCGACGGCCTGAACCGCTGGTCCGGGGTACACCGCCTCGACGCCGCCAGGCTCTACCGTCTCGTGCTCGAAAAGGGGGCCGCGGGGGCTCGGTACCACGGGGTCGCGGACGAGGGGGTGCCGTTCCGGGATATCGCCGGCGTGATCGGCCGCCGCCTCAACCTTCCGGTCGTCAGCAAGACCCCCGAGGAAGCCGCCGAGCATTTTGGCTGGTTCGCGCATTTTGCGGCGATCGACTGCCCGGCCTCCAGCAAGCGAACTCGGGAACTCCTGGGTTGGCGGCCGATGGAGCCCGGCCTCATCGCCGATCTCGACCGGCCAAGCTATTTCGGCGGCTGACAGACCGGCGTCTTTGCGCCGTTGGGACGGGGAGCGCCGGGCTGCGCTCGTCAGGGCTGATTCAGGCGAACGAGGGCCAGGCGCAGCGGCTGGTCCGAGACATGGACGACCCCCTTATAGGGATGGTCCATGTCGACGATCAGAAACATCGCCGCGGACACGGACACCGCGCAGGCGAACAGGATCACGGCGACCGTCCAATTGGCCGGCGCCAAGAGTCCGAAGGTGACGAACAACAGGCATAGCCACAATCCGAGCACGGCGACGAACGCCGTCGGTATGCTCCCGCCCACGCCCGCCGAAAGGATCCAGTGCGCCTCGGCGATCTGGCCGCTGACCTGCAGCGCCCGCGCCTGCAACAACCGCTGGGAGGCGTCGCTGGGAGCCAGCGCCCGCAGCGCCTCCTGCACCGGCTCGACGCCGGCGTCGTCAGGATTCTCGTTTGAAGGATCATCATTCCAGACAGTTTTCAGGCGATCTTCAACAAATGTACGAAGAAGGTTCCGCGCCTGACTGGTTTCCGGACCGTATTGCCGCATCACGCGGTCGAGCAGCACGATCCGCGCGGTGGACGTCCGGAGCTCCTGGCGAGCGTTCTCGTAGGTGGTCTTCGCCGAGGCGACGAGGAGGCTGAGCGCCAACGCCGACAACGTCCCGACGACCGCCGTCGAGACGCGGATCGCGTCTTTGGAGTCTCGATCGAGATGGGCTGCCGGCAGCCGGCGCGACAGCACGATCCCCACCGCCGTCGAGGCGAGCAGCAAAAGAAAGATCATCGGCCCGATGATTAGAGCGTTCACGGCGTTGCTCGCGTTGGAGAAGGCGGTCGACTTTCGCCAATCGGCGGCCGCGAAACAAGCGTGAGCGCGTCGACTCGTGCGACCAGGCGAGCCGTCGCGGGCGGATCATGCATCGCCCTTACGCGTATTCTGTTCTATCGGTTCGGCTTGAATTGCGCGTGGAGGCCGAATACAACCGGACTGGTGTAAAGCCCGCGCTCGCAGGCAATAGGCCAAGTAGGGCACTCGAGTGGCGTAACCAGGGCACGGCCAAAGATCTTGCGTCCGAAGGCTGCCGCCCTGGATGTTAACGCAGTTACTGCGGCGCGTCAGCACATTTGCTAGGCATTTATCCCCGGTTCGGCATAATTTCGATAGTGGAATCTCATAATTTAATCTGCGGCCGCTTTTTCGCCACATCAAAGCCTGAATCTGGATTCACTAATGTTCCGGGGTTTTTGTTGCTGCGAGCGCGGTGCGTATTCGCGGAGTTCTTGACGAATTGAGCGCGGGTCGGAGGAGAATTGCGATGAAGGGACATTTGCTCGGGTGGGTCGCGGCGGTTAGCTTGGCGGGCATTGTTCCCGCCGCGGCGGGAACAATATCGCTTGGCACAGCGGCGCAATTCGCCGTCTTGGCCGCCACTACGGTGACCAATACCGGCGATTCCGTCCTTACCGGCGATTTGGGGCTCTCTCCGGGCACGTCGGTCACTGGCTTCCCCCCGGGCGTCGTCAATGGGACCATGCACGTCGCTGACGCCGTCGCCCTGCAGGCTCAGACCGATGCTACGACCGCGTACAATGCGATTGCGGGGCTGGCGCCCACACAAGATTTGACGGGCATGGATTTGGGCGGACTGGACCTGACCTCGGGGGTCTACAAATTCGAACTCGTCGGCTCAGTTGACGGGAACGCTGACCCTCACCGGCTCCGGTCCATTCGTGTTCCAGATCGGCAGCACTCTGACCACCGCCAGCAATTCGGCCGTTGTCACGACGACAGCGGACTGCAGCTGCCAAGTCTACTGGGATGTCGGCAGCTCGGCAACGCTCGGTACCGGCACGGCGTTCGAGGGAACCATCATCGCCGTCGCGAGCGACACCTTGACCACCGGCGCGACCATCATTGACGGCCGAGCGATTGCGCTGAACGGCGCGGTCACGCTGGGCGATAACATCATAAACGCCACCGCCTGCATCCCCGAGCCCTCCACCTGGGCGTTGATGGTCTTGGGCTTCGCCGGGCTCGGGTTCGCCGGTTATCGCAAGGCGAAAGGCGAGGCGGCCGCGCTCTCCGTCACCTGATCAGCGAGCACTATGGGAGGTCGCGCGCGGCGTGACGTCCGGGTGCGGCTTCGACAGTTCAGGTGGGCGAGATGCGCCGCGGCCGTGCTTTCGCCCTCCTTTGGATCCGTCGGGGTCGAGCCCGATCCACGTCACGTCCTTAAGGGCGCTCGGCGGGCCTATTTTCCGCAAGAAACCCCTGGGCCCGCGAGGGGGCCCTGCGCCTCGCGGCGCGGGGCTTCCCTCCCATGCAGCGCCGACGAAGCTCTCAAAATTTGGTGTGAGCGACGGGATCGAATGACGGTTCCCTCGGTAGCCTCGTCTTGGCGAGAATCTCCTTGGCCATCGTTCGCGTGGGCGGGAAACGCCCGTCGAGTATGAGATCCGCGAGCGGAAACGAACCCGTCGACGATGAGATCCGCAAGACCTTGGACAAGGCCCCAGGCCGCAAGCGCCGCGGCGTTCCGCTCGCGGGGACGCCGGTCGCGGTCTTCCACATGGCGCAACATGAAGGCGGAGACCGCTGCGATCGCCGACTTAAGCGCAGGATATTTCCTCCGCTCAAGCACGCTCGGTCCGAACATCAGTCGGAAGAGCCCTCGGTTGCGGGCCGCGAACTCGACGTAAGCGAAGCCTCCCCGGCTAAGAGGATTGGCCCCGAGCTCGACGCCACCCTTCGCCGCGTCCTCCATTGCCGCGCCGAGCTCCCGAAATCCTTCGGTGGCGACCGAGGCGAGAAGATCTTCCTTGTTGACGAAATGGCGGTAAGCGGCGGTCGCCGAGACGTCAACGCGCCGCGCGGTTTCACGCAATCCAACTGCGTGCGTTCCGCCTTCATCGAGGATTTCACGGGCTGCAGCCGTGAGCGCTGCAGGCAGGTTGCCGTGATGATAGGGACGGATCACTGCCATAGAAGGACTCCCTTCTAGGAAATGGTCCGCGATCAACTCGCCACGCCACCCGATGTTCCACGCCCGGTTAGTCATTAATTCGTGAAAACAACCCGCGCACCCGGCCGAGGGTTTGAGCGCTGACCTCCGGGCGCCGGGCCTTCCTGCACGTATTGTTCGCCCGACGTTTCGCGGGTGGCATCGTCGGATGGACGACCCAGTCCGCGCCACTCCCGCGCTTCGGCCGAATAGTCAGCCCTTCTTGGTCGGCGGCGCGCTCAAAACCGGACCGCCCTTGCCCTGCGACTGCTTGTAGGCGGAGCCCGAACCCTTGGGCTTGTCCGCCTTCGGTTTCTTGGCTTCCTTGTTTCCTCTCAACTGACCCTTCGCCATGTTGTCCTCCTTATGCCGGCGCCGAGCGACGCCGGCCGGATCGTCGCCCCTCGGCGCTTGGCCTCAAGTCGACATTGATGCAAATCTGCATCAAGAGGGATCGCCAAGCAATGATCGATCATGGCGCGCATACCGAAATCCGCCCGAATGAGGTCGCGGTCGCGTGGCCCGGGCGGATCGACGCCGGGCTTACCTTCATCGGCGTGATCCGAACGCCGTGGGCCTCTCGGAAGGAATGCCCCCATTACGGCCGGCCCGATGGTCCGGAATGCCGGATCGAGGTGGTCGAGCCGTGGGTCGCGGCGCTCGAAGGGATCGAGGACTTCGAGCGCCTCGAAGTCCTCTACTGGCTCCACGAATCGCGCCGCGATCTTGTGCGCCAGAGTCCGGCGAGGGACGGCGCGACCAGGGCGACGTTTACTATCCGTTCTCCTGTGCGGCCAAACCCGATCGGCGCCTCGATTGTCACCCTCGTCGGCCGTGAGGGGCCTGTGTTGAGGGTCCGCGGGCTGGATTGCGTCGATGGAACGCCGCTACTCGATCTGAAGCCCGACCGCTCGCAGTTTCGCTCCGAGTGCGATGTTCAGGGATCTCGCGGAAGCTTGCGATAAGTTCGATCGGCGGTCGCGATACCTCCAGAAGCCCCGCGAAGACTGTAGCGTTAGTTACGAAAGAATACTTCGAACTATCGGAAAACATACGAAAACTTCCCTCGCTTCGGCGATCTGTATTACAATCCGACGCCAAAAGCTTCGCGACAGCAGGGACGGATCCCCGAGGGCGACTGATGCCCGTTTCATATTCTCCATGGCTGGTGGCGCTTTCTGTCGCGCTCGCGGTTCAGGGCTCCTATGTCGGCCTGAGTCTTGCCGTCCAGGTGGCCCAGGCCGAGGGGGCGAGGCGGCGCGTGCTCTTGGCCGCCGCGGCGATTTCGCTCGCGCTCGGCGTCTGGACAATGCACTTCGTCGGAATGTTGGCGGAGCGAGCGCCGTTTCCGGTCGACTACCTCGTCGTGCCAACGCTGCTTTCGTTCCTGGTCTGCGTCATCGTCGTTGGAGCGGCGGTGCTCGCGGTGAGCGTCGGTCCTCCAACCTTCCCGCGGATCGGCGCCGCGGCGGCGTTCATGGGCCTCGGCATAGCCGCAATGCATTACATTGGGATGCAGACGCTACGCGCCTGTGCGGAGATGGCGAATTCGACGCCGTTTGTCCTCGCCGCCATCGCCGTGGCGATCGCTGCGTCGGGATTGGCGCTGTGGCTTGCCTTCGCCTCTCCGTCGCATTCGCTGCCGTTTTCCGCCACTGCGCTCGGCCTCGCCATCTCCGGCATGCACTACCTGGCGACGACAGGGCTCTCGCTCTATCCGCGGAACGACGGGCCGGTCGCGGCGCCGGCCTTGTCTGCCGATTTGCTGGCGGTCATCGTCGCCATCGTCGCTTTCCTGGTCTCGGGCGGCTTCTTGCTGCTGCTGGTGCCGGAGCGGGGCGGGCGAACGCGTGACGCCTCGGCCAGATCGCCCGCACCGACGCCGGCGGAACCGGTTATCGAGGGGATCGGCACGTTTTCGCCGCTCGGCGGTGCAGGCGGGCCGCCGCGTCGCGCCGCGAGCCACATTCCCGTCGAACGCAACGGGCTGACCCACTACGTTCCCGTCAATTCGATCGTCGCCGTCCGCGCCGACGCGCATTACGCGCACGTGTTCGACGGAGCGACGTCCCATTTCTGCTCGCTCTCGATCGGCGAGATCGAGCAGCGTCTCGACCCGAAGCGCTTCGCGCGGGTGCATCGCAGCCATATCGTCAATATCTCGCGCGTCGATGGCGCGAAATTCAGCGGCGACAGCGGGCTGATCGAACTGGCGGCCCAGCAGCGCTACAGCGTTCCTGTCAGTCGCAGCCGCATCGGCCAGATCAAGGCGCGACTCGCCGGCATGGACCGGGCGGCGGAATAGCCGGCGTCACGTCAGTCATCCTGACGCATTTCGTGCGCCGGCTCCGCAGTTCGCGCCCGAACCGCCTCTCCCGTGACTGGCGGCTTGCCCGAATCCAGCGTCCAGCGCGATCTTGGCTCGCCGGAAAAAGCCCAGCACGAACGCGCCTCTTGGACCGCGGCCGACTGAAAGCCGATTTTGGGCGCGGCAAGGGAGGACAAAGTGATTCCTGGCGCATTTGCCTATCACCGTCCGAAGTCCATTTCGGAAGCCGTCGCTTTGCTGGGCGACCTGGGAGAGGATGCGCGTCCTCTGTCTGGCGGCCATAGCCTCATTCCGATGATGAAGCTCCGGCTCGCCAAGCCCTCCGACCTCGTCGATCTCGCCGGGATCGCGGAACTGAAGGGCATTCGCGAGGACGGTTCGGACATCGTCATCGGCGCGATGACCACCCAGAACGAGGCGATCGGGTCGGCTCTCATCGGCGCAAAGGCGCCGATCATCGTGGAAGCGGCGCAGGTCGTCGCCGATCCCCAGGTGCGCTACCTCGGGACGATCGGCGGCAACGTCGCCAACGGCGATCCCGGCAATGACATGCCCGCGGTGATGATGTGCCTTGGCGCGACCTATCAACTGGTCGGCAAGGGCGGCGAGCGCCGGGTCGCCGCTCGCGACTTCTATCAGGGCGCCTATTTCACTGCGCTTGAGCCCGGCGAGATTGTCGCTTCGATTCGCGTTCCCGCGCCCCCGCCCGGGCATGGCTATGCCTACGAGAAGCTGAAGCGCAAGGTCGGCGATTTTGCCACAGCCGCCGCGGCGGTCGTTCTGACGATGGCGGACGGGCGCGTGGCGTCCTGCTCGATCGGTCTCACCAATGTCGCAGAGACGCCGCTCTGGGCGGCGGAAGCATCGCGGATTCTCGTCGGATCGAGCCTCGACGCCGCGACCGTCAAGCGCGCCGTCGCCGCCGCCGAGACGATCACTGCGCCCGCGTCGGACACCCGGGGCCCGGCGCAATACCGCACCAAAGTGGCTGGCGTGATGCTCGCGCGCGCCCTGGAGCGCGCCAGGTTGCGCGCCCGCTGAAGCCGGAGACTCCGATGCCCAAGACGCATGTATCGATGACTGTGAACGGCAAGGCGGTCGAAGGCCTGGTCGAACCGCGCACGCTGCTCATCCATTTCCTGCGCGACCATCTTGGCCTGACGGGGCCCCACATCGGCTGCGAGACGACCCATTGCGGCGCCTGCACGGTCGACCTCGATGACAAGTCCGTGAAATCCTGCACGGTCTTCGCCGTGCAGGCCGACGGGGCCTCGATCCTTACCATCGAGGGCATCGCCGCCCCCGACGGCGCCCTGCACGCGCTGCAGGAAGGGTTCCGCGAAATGCACGGGCTTCAGTGCGGCTTCTGCACGCCCGGCATGATCACGCGAGCCTATCGCCTGCTGCAGGAGAACCCGAACCCAAGCGAAGACGAAATCCGCCTTGGCGTCTCGGGCAACCTCTGCCGCTGCACCGGCTACCAGAACATCGTCAAGGCCATTCAATACGCCGCCGCCAAGCTTAGCGGCGCGCAATTCCAGGAGGCAGCGGAATGAACGACCTCACGCCGACATCGGAAGAGCGCGCCGAAAAGCTTCAGGGCCTCGGCTGCAGGCGCAAGCGCGTCGAAGACATCCGCTTCGTTCAGGGCAAGGGCAACTACGTCGATGACCTGAGGCTGCCGGGGACGCTTTACGGCGATCTGGTGCGCACTCCGCACGCCCATGCGCGGATCAAATCGATCGACACGTCTGCGGCGATGAAGGTGCCGGGCGTGCTTGCTGTCCTGACCGCGGCGGCGCTGAAGCCGCTGGGGCTGCATTACATGCCGACCCTCGCCGGCGACGTGCAGGCGGTGCTGGCCGAAGAGAAAGTGCTGTTCCAGAATCAGGAAGTCGCCTTCGTGGTCGCCGAGACCCGCGAGGCGGCGGCGGACGCGGTCGATCTTGTCGAGGTGGTCTACGAAGCGCTGCCGGTGGTTATCGACCCGTTCAAGGCGATGAGCCCCGACGCCCCTCTCCTGCGCGAGGATATCAAGGACAAGACCGAAGGCGCGCATGGGACCCGCAAGCACTACAACCATATCTTCACCTGGGAGATCGGCGACAGGAGCGCGACCGACGCCGCCTTCGAGCGGGCCGAGGTGACGATCAAGGAGCTGATCTCCTATCAGCGGGTGCACCCCTGCCCGCTCGAAACCTGCCAGTGCGTCGCGTCTTTCGACAAGGTGCGCGGCGAATTGACCCTGTGGGGCACGTTTCAGGCGCCGCACGTCATCCGCACGGTCGCGTCGCTGATCTCGAAGATCCCCGAGCACAAGATTCACGTGATCGCGCCCGACATCGGCGGCGGCTTCGGCAACAAGGTCGGCGCATATCCTGGCTACATCTGCGCGATCGTCGCCTCGATCGTCACCGGCCGGCCGGTCAAATGGGTCGAGGACCGCATCGAAAATCTTTCCACGACCTCATTCGCCCGCGACTATCACATGACGACCGAAATCGCCGCGCGGCGTGACGGCAAGGTCACCGCCTTGCGCGTGCATGTGCTCGCCGACCACGGCGCTTTCGACGCCTGCGCCGATCCGTCGAAATGGCCGGCCGGCTTCTTCAACATCGTCACCGGTTCGTATGACTTTCCGGTCGCGCACTGCGAGGTCGACGGCGTCTACACCAACAAGCCGCCGGGCGGCGTCGCCTATCGCTGCTCGTTCCGCGTCACCGAAGCCGCCTATTGCATCGAGCGGGCGATGGACATCCTGGCCCAGAAGCTCGGAATGGACCCGGCGGACTTGCGGATGAAGAATCTCATCCGGCGGGAGCAGTTCCCCTATCAGTCGGCGCTGGGCTGGGAGTACGATTCCGGCGACTACCACGTGGCCTTGCAGAAGGCGATGGATTCGGTCGGCTACGCCAAGTTGCGGACCGAACAGAAGGCGAAGCAGGAAGCGTTCAAGCGCGGCGAGACGCGCGAGCTGATGGGCGTCGGCGTCTCGTTTTTCACCGAGATCGTCGGGGCCGGGCCATCGAAGAATTGCGACATTCTCGGCATTGCGATGTTCGACAGCGCCGAAATCCGCGTCCACCCGACCGGCTCGGTGATCGCGCGCCTCGGCACCAAATCGCAGGGCCAGGGCCACGAGACGACCTATGCGCAGATCATCGCCAGCGAACTCGGCCTGCCTGCCGACGACATTACAATTGAGGAAGGAAATACCGACACGGCCCCTTACGGATTGGGCACTTACGGCTCGCGTTCGACGCCGGTGTCCGGCGCGGCGACCGCAATGGCGGCGCGCAAGATCAAGGCCAAGGCGCAGATGATCGCCGCGCATCTTCTGGAGGTTCACGACGACGACCTCGAATGGGACGTCGACCGCTTCCGCGTCAAGGGCGCGCCCGAGCGGTTCAAGACGATGAAAGAGCTCGCCTGGGCGGCTTATAATTCCGTGCCCAAGGGCCTGGAAATGGGCCTCGAGGCGGTCAATTATTACGATCCGCCGAACATGACCTATCCGTTCGGCGCCTATATCTGCGTGGCCGACGTCGACGTCGACACCGGGGTGACGAAGATCCGCTTCTTCTACGCGCTCGACGATTGCGGCACGCGCATCAATCCAATGGTTATCGAGGGTCAGGTGCACGGCGGACTGACCGAAGCTTTCGCGATCGCAATGGGCCAGGAGCTTCGCTACGACGAGTTCGGCAACGTGCTGACCGCGTCGTTCATGGACTACTTCATGCCGACGGCGGTCGAGACGCCGAAATGGACGACGGATTGGACCACGACGCCTTCGCCACACCATCCGATCGGCGCCAAGGGCGTGGGCGAAAGCCCGAACGTCGGCGGCGTGCCGTGCTTCGCCAACGCGATCAACGACGCGTTCGCTTTCCTTGGCTCGACGCATATTCCGATGCCGCACGATCACTGGCGCACCTGGACGGTGGCGGAGAACTTGGGCCTGCACACGTAGGGCGTGGGGCGCGGCAGGTTCGCCGGAAGGGTCGCTGATGCCTCCTCTCGCGCGGGAAGACATCGCCGGACGCCTCGCCGATGTCGGCTATATCGCCGATCGCGATCTGGCGACGGCGTTGTGGATGATGGATTTCCTCAAGCGTCCTCTTCTGCTGGAGGGTCAGGCGGGCGTCGGCAAGACCGAGGTCGCCAAGGCGCTGGCGGCGGTGCACGGCGCCGAACTCATTCGCCTCCAATGTTACGAGGGGCTGGACCAGAACGCGGCGCTCTATGAATGGAACTATCAGCGCCAGCTCCTCGCCATCAAGGCGCGCGAAGGCGCGGGCGAAACGGCTGAGCGGATCGAAGAGCAGATTTTCTCGGAGAGGTATCTGCTCGAACGGCCGTTGCTGGCGGCGATCCGTCGCGCCGAGCGGCCGGTTCTTCTGGTCGATGAGGTCGATCGCGCGGATGAAGAATTCGAGGCCTTCCTGCTCGAGCTCCTGTCCGATTACCAGGTCTCGATCCCGGAACTCGGCACGATCGCCGCCACGACCATCCCGCGCGTCGTGCTGACCTCGAACAACACGCGCGAGCTCTCCGACGCGCTCAGGCGGCGATGCCTTTATCACTATGTCGATTTTCCCGATGTCGACCGCGAAGCGGCGATCATCCTCGCGCGAACGCCCGGCGTCGGCAGTTCGCTTGCCGCACAAATCTCCCGCGTTGTCGCAGCGATCCGTCGCGAGGATTTGCGCAAGACGCCCGGCGTCGCGGAAACGCTCGACTGGGCGGCCACGCTCGCCGGGCTCTCGATCGAGGACCTGCGCGACTCGCCCGAGATCGTCCACGATACGTTGATTTGCCTGCTCAAGACGCACGAGGACCGCGCCCGCCTGACGCGCGAGGCGGTGCAGCGCCTCGTCGGCAAGGTCGCATGAGGCCCGTCATGTCGACGACTGCCCATCGCGCTCAGAGCCAAGATTTGGATCGCGCGCCCGCTGCGAAGGTCGCGGCTTTCGCGGCTTTGGCGCGCGACAACGGCTTCGCCGTCGGCCTCGCGGAGAGCCGCGATGCGCTCGCCGTGCTGGCGTCGCCCGCCGGGCGGCGGCCCGCGCTTCTCAGAGCGTCGTTGCGGGCGCTGTTCTGCGCCAGGCGCGAGGACTGGCTGCGCTTCGACGCGCTGTTTGATGCGTTTTGGCTCAACGTCGGCATGCGGCGCGTCCAGCCTTTGGCCGGGGCCCCCGGCGCAAACACGGCGCGCCGCAAGCCGCTGCCGAGCGGATTTGCGCCGGAAGCGCCGCCGGCGCCGAACGAAAGCGGCGCTCGGGACGACGAAGCTCGCGGGGCATCGACGAGCGGCGACCGGCGCGACGCCGCTTCGCCTGCCCATGCGCTGGCGAGCCGCGACATCCGGCACATTGTCGACCCGCAAGAGACGGCGAAAGTCCACGCGCTCGCCGAAAGGCTCGCCCGGCGGATGCGCGCGCAACTCGTGCGGCGCTGGCGCACGCGGCGCCGCGGCCGGCGGCTTGACATCCGGCGCACAATCCACCGCAGCGTCGCCCACGGCGGCGCGCCGATCGATCTCGTGTGGCGGCGACGCAAGCGTCGTCCGCTGCGTCTTGTGCTGCTGCTCGACGCATCCGGTTCGATGGAGCTGTACACCGCCTTTTTCGTGCGCTTCCTGCACGCCGTCGTCGACGCCTTCCGCGAGTCGGAGGCTTTTGTTTTCCACACCAGTCTTGTGCCGGTTTCGAGCGCGCTGCGTGAGCGCGATGTCGGACGCGCGGTCGACCGGCTCGCGCTGATGGCGCAGGGCATCGGCGGCGGCACGCGGATCGGCGAAAGCCTCGGCGCCTTCAATCACTGGCATGCGCAGCGCGTCATCAATTCGCGCACCGCTGTCATTATCGTCTCCGACGGCTACGACACCGGCGAACCGGAGCGCCTCGGCCGCGAGATGCAGCGTCTCGCGCGGCGTTGCCGCCGAATCGTCTGGCTCAATCCGCTCATCGGCTGGCGCGACTACGCGCCGACGGCGCGCGGCATGCAGGCGGCCCTGCCCTACGTCGACTTGTTTGCGCCGGCGCACAACCTCGAGAGCCTCGCGGCGCTCGAGCCCTATCTGTCGAGGATATGACGCAATGGAACGCGAGCCGGACGTTCTTGAACTCGCGCCCTTGTTGAAGGCCAAAGGCGAGGCGTTCGTTCTCGCCACCGTCGTCCGCACAGTCGCGGCGACCGCCGCCAAAGCCGGCGCAAAAGCGATCATCCGCGCCGATGGATCAATCTCTGAGGGCTGGATCGGCGGCGGCTGCGCGCGCGGCGCGGTGCTGCAGGCGGCGCGCGAAGCGCTCGCCGATGGACAGGCGCGGCTCATTTCCGTGCAGCCGCCCGACGTCCTGCAGGAGCATGGCGTGACGCCCGGCGAAGAGCGCGAGGGCGTGCATTTCGCCAAGAACACCTGCCCGAGCCGAGGCACGATGGACATATTCGTCGAGCCGGTGCTGCCGCTGCCGCAGGTCGTGCTGTGCGGGTCGAGCCCGGTGGCGGTCGCGGTCGCGGAGCTCGCGCGCCGCCTTGGGTTTTCCGTCACCGCTTGCGCGCCCGCTGCTGAGCAAAGCGCCTACCCCGAGGTTGACCGGCGCATCGACGGCTATGCGCTGCCGGCTGTTGACGACGGCGAGCGCTTCATCGTCGTCTCGACGCAAAGCCGGGGCGATGAGAAAGCGCTGCTCGCCGCGCTCTCGACCGACGCTCGATATGTCGCCTTCGTCGGCAGCAAGCTGAAGGCCGAGACGCTGAAGACCGCGCTCGCGGCGCGCGGCGTCGACGGCCAACGCCTCGCCGCTGTGCGCTCGCCCGCCGGGCTCGACCTCGGCGCCATCGGCCCCCAGGAGATCGCGCTCTCGATCCTGGCCGAGATTGTCGCTGTGCGGCGCGGACGCGACCCACGGAGGCCCGGCCGATAGGCTCCTCACGCCGCAGGCCTTGCGGGCCTACCGGGCGGCGGCGACATGTGGTCGCAGGCTCGTTGCGCTCATCTGCGTCGACAACTGATTATGAAACCCTGTCATCAAGTGACTACCTGCTGGGTCATTCGAACTTGGCCTCTTGAGCCCGCCGAGTATTCCTTGAGGAGCCGTGGGTTGTAGCCGCGCTCGCTGAGCGCGGCGGACGCGGCCGCTGCCGCGTCCACAGCCGACGTCCTCTCGATCATTCTCTTCGTCAAGCTCAGCTTTCGAGAGACGCGCCCGCACGAACAGTGCCGCACTGGCAAATATCGGCTACCCATTGTTTCTGCCGGAAAAGGAGGACAAGGCATGCCTAAAGAACAGGAAAGTGATGCCCACGGGGAGCAGGGATCGTGGCAAGATTCGGAAGCGGCGCCTCACGCACTCGCCCTAGAAATCATTCGTCCTGCCAGCACTTGTAGGATTCGCCCGCGATGCGTTTGCGAAAGGCGCCCATCCTGCCCGTGACTACCTTCTCCGCAAAGGCCGCGTCAATCACACAGTTCTAGCAAGCTGGTTTATGGAGGAGTGCTACTGCGTAGCCCTTGCGGTTTATAATCTCACGACCCACGGCGTATATCTGGAAAATATTTGGCCGCGCGGCTTCGATCAGTCCTCGGTCTCGATCACAAGCGGGGCTCACCCCGCACGATGGTGAATTTGGCCAGAGTACGTCTTCGATCAACCGGGCCCATGTTCCGGCCATCCTGACGCGGCGTTGCAAAATGCTTAAGAAACGAACAATTTCTCGCCGAGCGGACCGACGCGTTGTATAATTCAGAAAAAGCGCCCTGGCCCACGCAACGAGCGGGTCAGACAGCGAGCGCGTCATTCCGTCATAGCTAAGTCATTGATTTCACTAAAAACGGCAATGGGGGCCTATTCCGGAAAGTTGGCATTGGCTTCGCGTCGGCGCCATGTCTGCTTGGGATTGGCGCCGCGCCGGCGAGGGTCGCGCGACGCGCCTCGACGCTGCGACGGGGATGCAATACGTTCTCGCTCAGCAGACGGCGCGCCGGCGCGCGCCCGCTTCGAGGAGATGAATGGCTTCGGTCGAGATTGTCAACGTCCGCAGGCTCTTCGGCGGGTAAGCAAGCTGCGGGAGCGCGCGGGGAATGAGCGGCAACTATAGCCGGGTGTTCGGCCGGGTGAAGCCGGTCATCGCGATGGTCCATCTCGCGGCCTCGCCTGGCGCCCCGCTGTTCGATTCTCAGGCCGGAATCGAGGGCGTCGTCGAGGGCGCGCGCAAGGATCTGAAAGCGTTGCAGGCGGCCGGGTTCGACGCCGTGATGTTCGGCAACGAGAACGATCGTCCCTACGAACTCAAAGCGGACGCGGCGGCGGCGGCGACGATGGCCTATGTCATCGGCCGGCTGCGCGCCGAGCTTGCGACGCCGTTCGGGGTCAACGTGTTGTGGGACCCGATGTCGACGCTCGCGGTCGCCGCGGCGACCGGCGCGGCTTTCGTGCGCGAGATCTTCACCGGCTCGTACGCCTCAGATATGGGCTTCTGGACGCCGGACGCCGGCGCTGCCCTTCGCTATCGCAAGCGGCTCGATCGCGGCGATCTCGCGCTCCTGTTCAACGTATCGGCCGAATTCGCCTACTCGCTCGATAAGCGCAGCCTCGCCGACCGGGCCCGGAGCGCGGTCTTCTCGTCGATTCCCGATGCGATCCTCGTCTCCGGCGCAATTACCGGCGAAGCCGCGCGGATGGAGGATCTCGAAGCGACCAAGCGCGCCCTGCCGGCAACGCCGGTGCTCGCCAACACCGGCGTCAAGCACGCGACGATCCGCGACGTGCTTGAAGTCGCCGACGGAATCATCGTCGGGTCGGCGCTGAAGGTCGACGGCGACACCTGGAAGCCGGTTGATCCCGAACGCGCCAACGAATTTATGCGCCTCGCGCGCGCCTCGCGGAAGGGTTGACGCCGCGGCCCGCGCCGATCAAGCTGAGAGCCCTCCCAGCGTTGTTTAGACATACGCGTTGAGTATGAAGACGACGATCTGGCAGACCGGGCTTGCCAACGTCGGATTCCCGGATATTTTTACGGGGATGAGCACCCGGCGACGGCAGGCCGCCGAAGACTTGCTCACGGGGGTGACATCGAGGGGCGACTTCAAGCGAAGACGGCCGCACCGGCCGTCTGTGGTTGGGTTTGCGCCCGATGTTTGTGGGATGCGCAATGCAAATCGAAGATACGCCGATTCCGGCGGTCAAAATCGTGACGCCGCAGAAATATGGCGACGCGCGCGGTTTTTTCTCCGAGGTCTACAGCCAACGGGCCTGGGAGAAAGCCGGTCTTCATTTCACATTTGTTCAGGACAACCATTCGCTGTCGCGGACGACCGGAACTTTGCGCGGGCTCCACTTCCAATCGCCGCCGTTCGCCCAGGACAAGCTCATTCGCGCCGTGCGCGGGCGAATCCTCGACGTTGCGGTCGACATCCGCCGATCGTCGCCGACCTTCGGCAAACACGTCGCCGTCGAGCTCTCGGCGGAGAACTGGCGTCAGTTGCTGATCCCGATCGGTTTTGCCCATGGCTTTGTGACGCTCGAACCGAGACGTCGAGGTCGTCTACAAAACGACGGCGCCTTACTCGGCGGCGCATGACCGGGGGATCGCCTGGGACGACCCGGCAATCGCCATTGATTGGCGGCTGCCGCCGGAAGGTCCGGCGCTGTCGGACAAGGACCGGCGCTGGCCGCATCTCAAGGACGCTCCCGAAGTGTTCGAATGATCAGAATTGCGGTCACCGGATCGAAGGGTCAGGTCGCGGCGTCCCTCGTCGAGCGGGCCGGACCGGAGATCGAGATCATAACGCTTGGCCGTCCAGCGTTCGATCTCGAAGACCGGGGCGCTGTTTTCCCCGGGCTTAAAGCGGCGCGGCCGGATGTGGTGATCAACGCCGCCGCCTATACCGCGGTGGACAAGGCGGAGGCGGAGGAAGCTCTCGCGGTTCGGGTGAATGGCGAGGGAGCGGGCCATGTGGCGGAGGCCGCCGCCCTGCTAAAGGTTCCGCTCCTCCATATTTCGACCGACTATGTGTTCGATGGGACGCTCGACCGTCCCTATCGCGAGGACGATCCGACCGGCCCGGCCAGCGCCTACGGCCGCTCGAAGCTGATCGGCGAGAAGCTGGTCGCCGAGCGCTGCCGCGACAGCGTCATTTTGCGCACCGCGTGGGTTTATAGTCCGTTTGGCGCAAATTTCGTTCGCACGATGCTTCGGCTCAACGAGACGCGCGACGAGGTCGGCGTCGTCGCCGATCAACGCGGCAGTCCGACTTCGGCCCTCGACATCGCTGATGCGCTCGTCGCAATCGCGGCGAAGATGAAAGCGGACGCTTCTCCGGCGCTGCGAGGAACCTTCCATATGACGGGCGGGGGCGAAGCGACCTGGGCGGATTTCGCCGAGGGGATCTTCCACGAAGCGGCGGCGCGCGGTCGCCGTCCAACCAAGGTCAAGCGAATCTCGACCGCCGATTACCCGACCCCGGCCCAGCGTCCGGCCAATTCACGCCTCGACAACGAGAAACTTAGTCGTGTATACGGATTGCGGCTGCCTTGTTGGCGGGCATCGCTCGCAGAGTGTTGCGCGCGGCTCATTTCGTGATCGCTCGGCAGGGCGACGCGAAAGCCGCCGGCGAAATAAAACGTCGCGCGCGGATTTTATACCGCTTGGGGGACTTATGAAGCGCAAAGTACTGGTGACCGGCGGGGCTGGATTTATCGGGTCGGCGGTCTGCCGTCATCTGGTCGGCGAGGGCGTAGAGGTGCTCAACCTGGACGCGCTCACCTACGCGGGCAATCTCAAGTCGCTGGCGACGATCGACAATGCGCCCAACTACCGCTTCGCCAAGATCGATGTCTGCGACCGGCGGGCCGTGGCCGAGGCGTTCGAGACCTTCCAGCCGGATCACGTGATCCACTTGGCCGCCGAGAGCCATGTCGATCGGTCGATCACCGGCAGCGACGCTTTCGTTCACACCAATATCATGGGCGCGTTCTCGATGCTCGAAGCCGCGCGAGCCTATTGGCTTGCGCTCCGGCCGCCCAGGCGCGAGGGTTTCCGCTTCCTGCACGTCTCGACAGACGAGGTCTACGGCTCGCTCGGCGAGGAAGGCCTGTTCGTCGAAACGACGCCCTATGATCCCAGTTCGCCCTATTCGGCGTCGAAGGCGGCGTCGGACCATCTCGTCTCGGCCTGGGCGCGCACCTACGGCTTCCCGGCGGTTATCTCGAACTGCTCAAACAACTACGGCCCCTATCATTTTCCTGAAAAGCTCATCCCCCTCGTCATCCTCGACGCCATGCACAAAAAGCCGCTGCGGGTTTATGGCGCCGGCCTCAACATCCGCGATTGGCTTTACGTAGAAGACCACGCGCGCGCCCTCGACGTCGTCGCGCAAAGGGGCCGGCTTGGAGAGAAATACAATGTCGGGGGTCGAAACGAGCGCCGGAACATCGATGTCGTCCGTGAAATTTGCTCAATTTTTGACCGTTTGCGTCCGATGGACCGTCCGTACGAATCGCTGATTACCTTTGTCGCCGACCGGCCCGGACACGATCTGCGCTACGCGATCGACGCCTCGAAACTCGAGCGCGAGCTCGGCTGGCGGGCGCAGGAGACCTTCGACAGCGGCATCGAGAAGACGGTCCGCTGGTATCTGGATAACGAATGGTGGTGGCGCCCGCTTCGCGAAAAAGTGTATGCGGGTGAGCGCCTGGGCGTGCTCGGTCCGGACGCGCCGCCGGCAGCGGCGTCAGCGGCAATGGTCGGAGTTGCGAATTGAAGGGCGTTATTCTGGCCGGCGGCGCCGGCACTCGCCTGCATCCGATCACCTTGGCGGTATCGAAACAGCTTGTCCCGGTCTACGACAAGCCGATGATCTACTACCCCCTCTCGGTGATCATGCTGGCCGGCATCCGCGAAGTCCTGCTCATTTCCACTCCGCACGATCTGCCGCTCTTCCGCCGCCTGCTCGGGGACGGCGCCGATTGGGGCATGCGGATCGAATACGCCGAGCAGCCCTCGCCGAACGGGCTCGCCCAGGCTTTCATCATCGGCGAAGGGTTCATCAACGGCGGTCCAGCGATGCTTGTGCTCGGCGACAACATCTTCCACGGCGCGGGCCTTGGGGGATTGTTGCGACACGCGGCCAAGCGCGAGGGCGGCGCGACCGTCTTCGCCTACCGCGTGCCGGACCCGGAACGCTACGGGGTCGTCGAGTTCGATTCCGCCATGCGCGCCGTTTCAATCGAGGAAAAGCCAACCCGGCCGAGATCAAGCTGGGCGGTGACTGGGCTCTATTTCTACGACTCGAAAGTCGTTGAAATCGCTAAATCGCTCAAGCCATCACCGCGCGGCGAATATGAAATCACCGATATCAACCGCATCTACCTCGAAGCAGGCGCGTTGCACGTCGAACGGCTGGGGCGCGGTTTCGCCTGGCTCGACACGGGAACCCCGGATTCCCTGGTCGACGCGGCGAGCTTCGTTCGAACGCTCGAACAGCGCCAGGGCACGAAGATCAGCTGCCCAGAGGAAATCGCCTTCGATCTGGGTTTCATCAACGACGCCCAATTCGAGACGATCATCCGCCGCTTCGGAAAGAGCGCTTATGGCAAGTATTTGAATTCGGTGCTGGAGGATCATCGTCTAGCTTCGGATTCGGCGTTAACTTGAGCCGATCCTCGAAAGCCAAGCACATCGCAGGCGATCTCGCCTCGCGGTCGAATCTCGACCCCGGCGGAGCGTCAAAAGTCAAAAGCAAATTGACAAATACAACGTTATACGTTCAGAATAGAATCCAAGCTTGGTCCTTTTTTGGGACAGGTCATTTTGGGGGTTTACCGCATGCCTTCCATAAAGTCGCTCGGTGAAAATGTCAAACAATTCAAGCAGTACGGGATGGTGGCTGCGGGCAGTCTGGGCCTGACCGGCGGTCGGGCGCCGGTCGGGCCCATCCAGGCGCAGATCGGAGTCAGCGACCCCTGCAATCATGAATGCGTGTTCTGCTGGGACCATCCGCCAAAGGGACGGGAAGACGAGCGAACGGCAGATCGCTTCGGCGGGACCCGGGCGGGAGTGATGCCGTTCGACAAGTTCAAAGGGATCGTTGACGACCTCTACGCCTCGGGCACGCGCCGCATTGACATGATCGGGCGCGGCGAGCCCCTCCTCAATCGCTCGTTTGTTGACATGATCCGCTACGTCAAGGGGCGTGGCATGCATCTCGTGGTTTGCACGAACGGAGCGCGGCTGTTCGAGCCTGTCGCCAAGGAAATGGTCGCATTGGGGGTTGAACGGGTAAATCTCTCGCTGAACGCCGGGTCGCCGGAGAATTACCCGAACATCCATGTGACCGAGACGCCCGCCGACTACCTCAAGGTGAAGAAGAACCTACGCTTCCTCGCCGACTGCAAGATCGCGGCGGGAGCCAAGTATCCATTGATCACCCCCTCGTTCGTGATCACGTCGAAGAACTACTTCGAAATCGACAAGATGGTCGAGGTCTCGCATGAAATCGGGTCTCAGGAAGTCCAGTTCGTCCACACCGTGATCCATGATGGAACGAAGGACCTCGCCCTGAACGATGAGCAGTATGCGGAACTCCAGGCGTCCCTGCCCGGCGTGCGTGCGAGGGCGCTTGAACTGGGGCTGGAGAATAACCTCGAGTCGTTTTCCATTACCGTCCCGCCCTATATGCCGAGCGAGATGGTGGGATCGCCGGTGGTTCCCTGCTACGTGGGCTGGTATTTCACCGTGATCCTCGGCAATGGCTCCGTCATGCCTTGCTGCCAGTGCGCGTCGCCGATCGGGCAGGTGACCAAGGAACGCAGGTTCTCCGACATATGGGCGTCAGACGATTACGGCGAATTCCGCACGGCGGCGAGATCGCTGCCCAAGCCGAGCGAGCGGCTCATGTCCTGCGAGTGCGGCAACTGCCAACTGCGGCCGCGGAATCTGGCAATCCACAACATGCTCCACCCGCTGAACCGTGCGCCAGCTGGCGACGAAGTTAAGTATTACGCAAGGAACCTGCTCGGAAGGCTGCAAGGGAAACGCGTTATCTCCTAAGCTTGCCCAACTCCTTGGCCGCTGACTCATCAGCAGCGGCCACGGTTGCGAACTTGAGTGTGGAGCGAATTTATCCACAGGTATAGCAAGTAGTAATTTGGTCTTGCCCGCTCCCAAAATCCACCGACCGCAGGACGGCGCTAAACCGGGTCGCAACCGCCTGAAAAGATTTGGAGGCGATGCTAAAGCGGCGGATATGGCTAGGGATCCGATATTCGCTGGACTAATGCCCCCAGGTGCATCCAGCCGTTCCCGTGCACTCGATTGCGCCGGCGCCCATTGAACTCGGCGGACCCGGGGTTCTGAACGGATTGCACTTTGGCTGGCCGGTTGCAATTTCGACCATCGAGGACGGGGTGCAGCCGGAAGGGTTGTCGTAGAACGCCCCGCCCTGGACCGAAATCTTCGAGACGCTGTCGCGGGTGCGGAAGAGCGCGCCGAAAATTTTGCTGTCGGCGATCGTCACTCGCCCTTTATTCGCCGCCTCGATACTCTGATTCCAAATTTCGGAATTGCGAATTTCGAGCGAGCTGTCCGGCCCGAGCGCGCCGAGCACGGCGAGCTGCAGCACCGAATTTTCGACCTCCACTTTCGCATTGCGGCCGAAAATGCCGATTTCGTTGATGGTCGAATTCTTGATCGTCAAATCGGCGTTGTCTCCGGCGTAAATCTGCCAGGCGATGGGGCCGAGTTGGACTTCGTTGAGCGTCAACTGGTCACTGACCTTGCCGTTCTGCAGTCCGCTCTTCAGACCATCCAGGGTTTCGCGCGAGCCGACGACGTAATACGAGATCTTGAGTTCGCCGGTCGCGGGGGCGCGACCGCCGTTGCCTTGGATCACGAGCCTTGACGTCGGCTTGATCTCAATGCCGAGCCCGAGCTGCGCGTCGTCAACCTCGAGCGACCAGCCCACATTGAGGCCGGCGCCGGCGCCGGCCCGCCATGAGAAAGGACCGTGCACGTTGGGAAGCTGCACATCTCCCGAAGCGCCGTCCCCATCAAGCCATACGCCGGTTCTCGTCGCGCTTCCGCTGATCTTGGCGGAGGAGGAATCGTTGACATAGATTTCGGTTGGCAGGTGCGCGGTGTCGACGACAGTCAATTTGGCCGAATCGTGAAGATTGGCGAGCAGCCAGGAGTCCTCAGGCGGGAGCGTAGACTCAGTCGCCGCGAAAGACGAACGGCCGCGCGCCTCATAGCTCATATAAACGCTTCCCTTGCCGCGGTCCTCGGCTGGGTGTGTGCGAAATTCGACATAGTCCAACTTGATCTTCGCATCATCGGTCGAAGTCATCGAATGCTGCTGGCTGAACTCGTTGTCGACCACGAAGACCGCCCGGCCCAGCGGCCGACCCTCGACCCACAGCGTCGCCTTGTCCTGCACCATTACGTTGCCGCGCACGAGGAGACGGCCACCGTTCGGGCCGCGATAGTTGAAATGCAGAATAGCGTCGCCCTTCACCGTTAGATCGCCGCCGACGGTGCAGTCCTGATCGACTGTCACCTGTCCGGTCACGGTCATCGGCTTTCGCGAATCGCAATCGGCGGGGGCGGCCGGAGACGCAGAGGCCTGAGCGGCGCCCGTCGCAGGCGTCCCGAGTTTCGCCAGGAGCTTGTCGAGGATCTCTTCGGCGCCAGCGATGTTCCCGCTATTGAGCAGTTTGTCGACCTGCTGCATCAATTCTTGGATCGACGACACGTCGCCGCCGGAACTCGTGGAGCTTCGTAGCGCCAGCGCCGACCTGGGCTATCTTGGCTTGAATTCGGCTGGCCGTGTCATCCAGTGATTGGGCGTTCGAACAGGCCCAAGGAACGAGCAGACACAGCAGCGCCAACGCGAGGCCGAGAACTCCGGCTAAAGTCTCGGTTCTCATGGCGTTGCGGCGATCCGATTTCAAGCGAAGACTGCGATTGACGCCGTGTTTAACCCAGGATTGGAGCAACGTCTCGGAGGGCCCAAAATGCGGTTCGGCCCACTTGCGGCTGCCGCCGACCCCGGCGAGAAGCCGGTTCTTTCAGCGATATCCATGCCAGCATTTCGTCGGACCGGATCGCGTTGCGTTACTGAACGTCTGGCCCCCATGTCGGCGGCGTCTTCGCCCGAACCATTGATGTGG
Organism: uncultured Alphaproteobacteria bacterium; assembly: GCA_963839185.1. Classification (GTDB taxonomy): domain Bacteria; phylum Pseudomonadota; class Alphaproteobacteria; order Rhizobiales; family Beijerinckiaceae; genus Roseiarcus. Next base: position 70,912 of record CAWIUD010000054.1, read on the forward strand.
CAGTCAGGGAGCCCCCCGATCCGATCGATCCTCTCACCTCGACGTTCTCTCCGACGTTTGGTGTGAGCGCCAGGAAATTTTTGCGCGCGTCAGCGAGATCGACGGATACAGTCTTTCCCGAGCGCAACTGAACGTCGATTTGATCCCCGGTCACGCTGGTGACCGTCCCGAAAATGCGCGGTCCAACAGGCGACCCGCTCCCCGACGCTGCAGGCGTATTCGCCTGGACGAGGGCTTGCGACGTCGCGCCCGGCGCGACAAGAGGTTGCGCAGCTGAAGACGTGGACGACGACAAAAGTCCGAAAATCGACAGCGACTGATAGCTTGCGACGTAGACGTTGCCGTTCGCAACCACCGGCACGAGATTGGCGTTGCCGTTGAGATTGGGCCAAGGTCCGACGACCCCTGAATAAAGGACCGGGAGAGCCCCAACCGTCGGGGTGGCGCTGTACGCGTACAATGTCACAGTGGGCGTCGTCGCCGATATTGGCCGCTGGACTGCCCAGATTATGGTCGAGCCCGCTTGCGTGCCGTTCGAAGAGACGGAAGTGAAGAAGCCAGGATCCTGGACATCGGGCGCCAAAGAACTTGTGCCTTCGAGAATCAGCGGGACGCTCTTGGTCGTGTCGACTCTCCAAGTATCCAGGACGTCGCCCTGACTTGTCACCACGCGCCCAAATCCATCGGATCCAGCGAAATACGACGGGCCGCACCAGCAAGGACCGAGCGTGATTTCCTTCGGGACGTCCGGACCGCCAGCGACATAACCGCCCATCGAGCCCAGAGCGCGGTTCATGATGTATAAATACCCGGACTTTCCGGCCGCGACCGCGAGATTCGGAACCGGACCGCTCTGGGCAGGCAGCAACATTATGCCGCCCGAGCTGAAATCCCCATCGTTGAGGTCGAGCGCCGAATAGATGTAAGGCGTGAAGAAATCCTTGACCGTGGTCAGGTCAGACGACAGCCTGACCGCGCTCTCTTGAAGGTTGTCCGTCCGCACCGTGTCAGAATTTCCGGTGGTGAAGAAAAGGTCGCCTGAGGAATCAGAAGCGATTCCATCACCAGACATCCATATCGACGACAGGAAAACGTTAGAATTGCCGTTAGGAGTTTGAGCTAAAGTTTGCGTGTCGGTCAGTTCGTTCGCGGCCAGCGGCGTCAAGGTCTCCGCCTGCCAGCTCAGAATCCAGCCGCGTGAATTGTTCCCGCCAAGATCGCAAAAGCTTGAAAAAGCCGCATACACATTCAAGTTCTGCAAAAGCAACGCCGCACGCTGCCGCTGATATTGGGGGTTGAAATTGTTAACCGAACCGTCGCTCAGTGTGTGAGACGCCGTAATGATTGTATTCTTGATCTCGGTCAGGTTGGTGAGCGACAGCAGGTGAAGCCGGAAGACGGGGGCGTTATTTTCCCACGTGTAGGTCACAACCCACATCAGGCCTGCTACGGCATTAATGACCGGCGTTGAATTGATTCCGACGTGTTGCCCGTTATTGTTGCATGGTCCGGGGAGATTGCTCATCGCGACCGGCGCGCCCAGATGATTGCTGTTGAGAATGGCGCCGGTGCTGGCGTTGATCGCATAGACCGTGTCGTTTTCGGTCGCGACGTAAACCACGTTATTCACGATCAGAGGCTGAGCGTCCACTTGATCGTCAAGGGCGACCCGCGCCAGGGGGCCGAACGTCGAGGAGTTCACATTGCTGGTGGTTAGAACGGTTTCGTTTTGGTTCCAGCCGGTCCTGAGGTTGTCGTAGTGGTAAGTGACGACATTCACCGAGCTCTGCTGGGCGGACGCCGTCTCGACGCTTGCACAAGCGGCAAGGCCGACAAAAGCGACAAAGATAATTCGAGACATCATAGTGGATCGCCTCCAGAGTTGCTGCAGTGCCAGGAGAGCATGCTCGTCGGTCCAAGATAAACTCTGACGGAGCCTGACTTATTCATTCAATCCCGTCAGTGGCGCCTTCAATGGTCAGCCGGCCATGAACTGCTCGATGCCGATTTTGCGCGGATGACCGACGTCGCGATAAGCGCGCCGATCGCGTTTGTCGATGAGCCGGTGATGGTGAACCCTTGGCCAATGGTTAGCGGACCCGAGATTTGCTGGTTCTTTGAGGCCTGGGAAGCATCGACCTGTACGCTCTCCCCGCCGCGCGCCTGGAGCGTGAGCGTCAATCCGGTGACCTCTGTCAGCACCCCGGTCACAACGTGCGGGCTGTTGGGCGAAGCTGTCGGCAGCGCGGTTGGCAATCGCGCGGCCAATGCCGCAGGAGCGGCGGATGACGTAGATGAGGTGCTGGTGGGGACGCCGAAAATCGCGAGCGTTTTGTAGGAGGCAACATACACCTTTCCGTTGGCGACAACCGGTACAACGTTGGCGTTGTGATATGTGTCGGGCCAAGTCCCGGCCGGTCCTGAATACAATAGCTTGTAGGTTCCCGTCGACGCAGTCGCCGCAAACGCGTACAACGCCAGGGTCGTCGACGTGGTGGGACGTCCGACTGCCCAAATAATGGCGCTTCCGGGTTGGGCGGCGTTCGACGAAACCGTGGTGAAGAACCCGGGATCTTGATAGCTGACCGGAATGCTCACGCTCCCCTCCTCGACCAGATGAGGCCCGGGCGATAGGAGCAGCTGCCAAGTCATTAACGCGTTGCCCTGGCTGGTGACGATGCGTTGAACGCTGTCTGGTCCGATAAAGAAGGAGGGTCCGCACCAGCATGATCCCAATTGGTGCGAGTTCGACCGGCGCCGTCATGTTGTCGCGGTTGAGGAGCATAAGCCGTCCGTTTTTGCCGGCGGCTACCGCCAAATCGGGAATGTTGCCATTCTGGGGCGGAAGCATCATCACCCCGCCCGCCCCCATGTCCAAGTCTTGCGCATCCATGGCAAGCACAACCGCCGGCGGGGGGCTGAAAATGCCCAGTATGTTTGTCGCTGTCGTATCGGTCTTGACGACACTCTCCTGGATATTCGTCACCCCGTCATAAGTTGACGTCGAAGGGCATTGGATCGGGTTGACGTAGATATTACAGTCGGAATTTCCGGTCGAGAACATGATGCGGGGGCCGCCGCCGCTGGCGACGTCCGTGCCGCCGGCAAGGCCGTAGCCGGACATCCAGATTGAAGTGAAGAACCAGTTGGTCGGAGACGTCGCCTGGCTGTCGTTCAATCGATTGGTGGCGATCGGCGCGAGATTGCTTGCCGTCCATCCCAACAGCCAGCCTCGCGAAAGGCTGGCGTCAAAGTCGCAGAAGCTGCCAAACGCGGCGTAGATCGTTCCATTCATGCCGAGCAGTCCCGGCCGCTGCTGCTGGACCGCAGCGTTGAAGGTATAATTCGACCCGTTGGTCAAAGCGTGCGATGCGGCGACAGTGACGGGAGAATTGGGATTGTCGGCCAGGGTGGTCAGACTGAGCGCATGGAGCTGATAGCTTGGGACCGTTGCGCCATTAACATAGGCCATGACAAATATCTGCTGGGAGCCGAGATCGATCACCGGAGTGCTGGTGATTCCGACCTCCGGAATGCTGGGGCATCCAGCCGGCGCCGGAACCGGAGGCCCGAGATTCCGGCTGAGCAGGATAGCGCCGGTCGTGGCGTCGACCGCATAGACCGTATTGGACTGGGTTTCGACGTAGACCACGTCATGCGTGCCGCCGGTGATTGTCAGGCCCGGCACCACAAGCGGTTGCGCATCGATCAAATCGTCGAACGTTGTGTTCGACACAAGCAATCCGAAATTGGTCGGGAAACTTGCCGCGGTCAGTGTTGTTTCTTGGTTATTCCAGCCGCTGCGCGAAATATCGTAGTGGTATGTCGTCACCGGCGTCGCGCCGTGAACAACAGTCGACTGTGCCGCCACCAGCCCACCAAGACACAGCGCCAACCCGAGGAAAGCAACTGTCTTCATGGCGGCGTCCTTACGGACCAAACGATTGGCCAAATCTTGTGTGACAATGACAATTGACTGCCTCATGTCGGCTGGGGCGTGAGGATGCTCAGAGGCCTCCGAGCGAGGCGGCCATGCCTTGCGGATTTGACGGGTGTCAAACACACGTCAAAGGGACAATAGTCCAGGGCCAATTTATAAACAATTCAAACTGACTTCCAACCGCGCGCCCATCGGTCACGGGAGAAGGCCGAGTTGCCGCTTTAGCGGCAATTATATACTTGACTTAGTGCGAAAGCTGTGACACATTGAAGTCATTGGAGAAACGCCAATGACCAACATGTCCGCCCCGCACTTTCACGATGAGGACGCCGCCCGCGAGCATATCGAAGCTTCGCGTTGGCCGGATGGCGTCGTTTGCCCTCATTGCGGTTCACTAAACGTCATGCGGATGGCCGGGCGAACCCAAGCCGGGATGTTCCTATGCCGCGATTGCGCCGACAAGTTCACTTGCCGGACCGGAACCCTCATGGAGCGTTCGCATATCCCGCTGCACAAATGGCTGATGGCGATGATGCTGCTTTCGTCAAGCAAGAAGGGCATGAGCGCTCATCAACTGCACCGGATGCTCGGCGTGACATACAAGACCGCGTGGTTTCTTTGCCATCGCATCCGCGAAGCAATGGGCGACGATACGCCAGCCGCCCCGCTCGGCGGTTCCGGCAAGATTGTCGAGGTCGATGAAACCTATGTCGGCGGCAAGGGCAAGAACCGCGCTCACGACGAACCGGCGCCGAAGAAAGCAGTTGTCTCGCTGATTGAGCGCGATGGCAAAGCCCGCTCGTTCCATGTCGCCAATGTGACGGCCAAGACCGTGCGCCCGCTTATCGTCAAGCATGTGAGCCGCAAGAGCATTTGATGACAGACAGTCGAGCGTCTACGTGAAAGTGGGCCGCGAGTTCGCGTCGCATGCTTCCGTCGATCATTCACGCGACGAATTTGCCTACACCGAAGGGCGCACAGGCCGCGTCGTCTCAATCAACGTCAGCGAGAACTTCTATTCGATTTTCAAGCGCGGGATCACGGGCGTCTATCACTCAATCAGCGAGGCCCACTTGCATCGGTACCTGAAAGAGTTCGATTTCCGTTACAACAATCGTTCCAAGCTTGGCGTCGAAGATGACGAGCGCGCTGCCAAGACGCTTAAGGGCATCGAAGGCAAGCGGTTGACCTATCATCAGCCTGCTCACTGAAAATCGAGGACCGGCCAAGTCGGTCTGGACTCCATCGGAGAAACCTGGTCGTCGACCGACGGCAGACCACGGAAGCGTTGGGCGAAGGATTAGCTGCGGATTCTGACGAGAGAAACTGATGAACGAGCAGCGCCCAATAGTCTGCAGCAAATGCCGTGTACCTGTGAAAGTCGGAATGGAGGGATACGGCGAGACTGGGGGTTCTGCCCCAAGTGCGGGAACGAGGACCGGATGGACAAGATTGTCCGGGAGGCACTGAAATATGACATCGACAAGATGGTCAGATGGAAAATCCCCCCGGCTGATCGCGAGAGCTTGCGCCGTAAGGGCGTTCCTGAGCGCTATTATCGTTGGGTCTTCAGCGACTGATCCTTGCGGCATCAAGCGCTCCTACAACCAAAACCCGCCTCACTGGGCGGGTTTTGGTCTTCTCGGCTTCGGCGGGCGTCCGCGCCTTTTCGGACTGGCGTCCGATTTCACATTGCGCTTATGATCTGGCTTCGCCGCCAGCACCTTAGCGAGAGTGTCGCGATAGCGCTGGGCGCTCTCTGCGTCGCTATAAAAACTTTCATCAACGGCGTTGTTCTTCACGAGCCGACCTTAGCAAACTCTGGCGAAAATCGGTAGGGGGACTGCGTGGCAACAATTCCCATTCCGACGGCGGACGTAGCTCATGAGAGGTTTTCAGAGTACGTATTAGCCGTCGGAAAAGTTGCCTATGCTTGGAACTACCTGCAAGGGCGCCTTGCGCGCCTCTTTGCCGCTACCATGCCAACCACATCTCCTAACATCCTCATGGCGATTTGGTTTTCGGAGCCGAATGACAAAGCGCAACGAAGAATGCTACGCGCCGCGATCGACGCGGGCGCGTTGAAAGTTCATCCTCTGGCTGCATCGCTGCCGAAGACAGGCGCGGATGATGTACTTTGGCTGTTAACGGAAGCCGATAAGCTAAGCCGACGGCGCGACTTGGCGGTTCATACTCCGGCTCTAATGCAGACCGACACTGAGGGGACGCGAATGACCGCAGCGTTCTACACCGGTAATCCGATGGCGTCCGAATTGCGTGGAAAAGCACTGATCAAGGAATTTGCTCTTTCGGAGTGGAGGGCCGAGAGCTTATCGCGCTATTCCAGGCAACTGGAATAGGGCGCTCTTTCACCTCGAACCAAATCCATGGCCAAGAAAACGGCCCTCGCTATCTCGCGAGCTTCACCGCCAACAGGTGGAATACGTCCCCCGCAATTTCCATATCGCGTTCGCTTCAGCCTCAATCATTTCGGGCGTGATGCTGACTTCGTATTCGGGCACGCCAGCCGCATCCTTCGATGTGACGGCGGAATCGGTACACACCGAAATCTCCTAAGTCAAG
>CAWIUD010000055.1:0-26831 GCA_963839185.1 uncultured Alphaproteobacteria bacterium
GAGCAGTCATCCAAACGCCCCAACTTCGGTTCCTCGATCACGCGCTGATGAGGTCGACCATGCCCGTTTTCGGGCCAGCCCGTATAGTTCGCATTGCTCAACCAAAGAAGCGATTTTCCGGTCTCGGCAAAACCGAGATTTTCGCGCGGCGTCTTGCCCTCGTATTCGCGCCGGATCATTCCCCGATGTGCGCCTCCGGGACAAGCTTGCCGACGAAGTCATCGAGTCCTTTCTGCACATAGGGGATCATAACGTCGAACCGCGCGGCCCATGGCGACCGGCCATTCCTCTTTGATCGGTGAAGTCCTCGCGCTCCGGCGAACGAAGTTCGCCGAACTGAAGCAATCTGAGCCACTACCTCACTGTCAGACGATCGCGCCGCGCCATCGCGACGAAGCGTTCGCGTCCGCCCTTGCGGGACCGGGAATCGGCGTCCAACCCAGACCGTGTTTCCAATTTTCCGGACGAATGGTTGCCGGTCGCCCTAGAGCACGACTCCTTTAGGCGGAAACGTATCCTGAGTTTTTGAGGTAGTTGGCGCACTCGTCTGGGGCGAAGGCGTCGAGGGTTTGGCCGACGGTTTTCCATGTTTCGTCGAAGGCTCGGGGGCGCGCTTTTCGCATCAGGTGTTTGAGCTTGGCGAAGACCTGCTCGATGGGGTTGAGATCGGGGCTGTAGGGCGGCAGGAACAGCATGTGAGCGCCGGCGGCGCGTATGGCGGCGCGCGCCGGTTTTCCTTTGTGGCTTCCCAGATTGTCGAGCACGACGATCTCGCCCTGGACAAGGGTCGGGGCTAGAACCTTCTTGACGTAAACGCTGAAGATTTCGCCGTTGATCGGCCCGTCGATCACCCAGGGCGCGTCGATGCGGTCATGGCGGAGCGCGGCGACAAAGGTCAGGGTCTTCCAATGGCCGTGCGGGACAGGCGCGCGCAGGCGCTCCTGCTCCGGGCCCCAGCCGCGCAACGGCTCCATGTTGGTCTTCACCCACGTTTCGTCGACGAAGACCAAGCGTTTAGGATCGACGCCGGCCTGGCGCGCCTTCCACCGCATTCGCTTTCGGGCGACGTCGGGGCGCGACTGCTCCGAGGCGACGAGCGTTTTTTTTATAGCTCAGCCCTTCGGCGTGGACGAACACCCAAACCGCGCGCGCTTCCGTCTTCACGCCACGCTCGGCCAATTCCGCCGCCAGACCGCGCAATGTAAACGCTGACGCCCGCATGCGTGCGCGCAGCCATTCGGCGACCTCGCCCGACAACGCGCGCTTCTTGTGGCCGCCGACCTTGCCCGGCGCGACGTCGCCAGTGCGTCGCCTCAGCGTCCCCCATTTCGAAATGCACGACGGGCTGATCCCAAACAAAGCCGCAACCGAGCGGAGCGTCTCGCCCTTCTCAACCCGAGCCAACGCCCGTTCCCGAAGATCAACCGAATAGGGTCGCGTCATCCTTGCCGGCCTCGCTCCCCGGCAAGAAGCTTGAATCAGAACTCACCCGATTCTGGGAATCCCGATTCCATCAAAATGCGTCATGCTCTAGGGTTTCGGCAGGCGCGTCTTGCGTGATCCGAGGGCAGCCGCCCTTCCTGCTCCATTCGCCGGTTTGTCTGGCCGCTCGAGCCCCTTTGATGCGAGTGTTTCAGCGCGCTTGCTCTCCAATCGCGTGGCGCGCCGCGGCCGCCGACTGCGATTTGGCTCTGGCGTCCGCCGTGGCGCTGCACCGTTGGACGATCGACGCGAGCGCGCCAACCAAGTTCCGATGTGCGTCGTCAGCGCCGGCGATCCTCTCGATTCGAGACAGTCTATCCTCGCCGAGGTAGAACTCGAGGTCTCGGAGCGACTGTGGGTCGATTTCGTCCCTGAGGATTGCCAGTTGTTTCTCCGAGAGCTTGCGAAACGGGATCGTCGCCGGCCGGCGCCGAAGATCGAACGCCGTATTGTCCTGGACCTCCTCGAAAGAAGCGCCCGGCATGATCGTCTCGACCTCGAGCGCGCCGTCAGCCGTAAATCGCATCACCGCCAGGTTGGTGACGACCAGGTGTGGCTTCGCGCCCTCCTCGAGGCCGGGCGCGCTGACGAAATCGAGCTTGGAAACAAACGCGTTGCGGTCGTGCCGCGGTACGTACATGTAGAGCGCCGGTTCGACCGGCACGCCGTCGGGCAGGCCCGCCGCTCCGGGCAGCCGCACCTTCGGCCTCTCGTATGGCCCGATGACGACATTGTTCGTGCGTCCCGTCCGATCCACTTGGGCCGGGCGGAGGAATTCTTTCCACTTGCCGCGGTCGCCGGGAATGAAGCGGGGCAGAAAGGCGGCGTTGACGTCCCAGTACGTGAAACGGCTCACGCCGCGCCGCAGCGTTTCGAACTCGTAATCGGCGAGCGATAGCCGATGCGGCTCATTTACGAACACGTTGCCGACCGGACAGAGGCGGACGGCGCGCGGCGCGTGGGTCGCTTGCGCGAGCATGTAGGCGGAGGTCGGAAGGAACGTGCCAATGCCTTCCAGCAACACATCGCCGTCCTCGATCTCGCGCAGGATCGCGGCGACCATCCATTCGGAGACGGTCTGCGGCTTAGAACTCCCGACACTGTTGTCCTCCAGAACGCGCGTAAGATAATCGAGGCCTGACACGGGGGCGTGGACATATCGTTCGAGATAGGCCGACGCCGCGCCGCGCCGCGCCCGTTTGAGATAGCCGACGATATGCGCGACGTCGACCGGATAATCGGGGTAGCAGCTGGTCGGATGAGCTCCGCCGGGCGTCTCGACGACGGCGTCGACCATGAATGACGCCAGCGAAGCGCTGCCTTGCGCCGCACGGACTTCCCCAGTCTCTGCAACACGCTCGACGGTCACGATCGTTGTCTGCGAAGCCATCGCCATCTGGGCGTCGACGCAGTACTGGCCGCCGAGCCAGACGTTGCCAAATTCGTCGGCAAGCGGCGCGTGGATGACGCATATCCGCGGCGCACGGCCGGAAACCAGGTCAGCATTTCCCCAGTCACCGCGCAAGGCGCACGCTTCAAGTCGGGGCGAACGCGAAAATAGTCGGTGCCGATGAGACAATCGAGCGAGGGAAGATAAGGGACACGCATCAGCGAGGCCTGCAAACCAATCGCAATCGAATATTCGGTCTCCTCGACGACCCGGATCGCGCCGTCTTCAATCGCGCGCCGCAGAATCGGGGCCAATCCGAGGTATTCGAGGCCGAAGTAGCAGGAGCGAAGCGTCGCCAACGCGTTCGCGGCCGCCAGGAGTTCAGCCTCGAACGAACACGTGAACGAGAGCAACGTCAGGTCCTTGACTTTGTTGCGCGCGAGTTCACGAACGAAAGCCATTGGCTTGCGATAGAGCGTCATGCCGCCGACGCCGAGCGTGTCGCCGTCACACACAAGCCTGGCCGCCTCGGAGAGGGGAATGAGCTTCCTGGTTTCGCGCCTAGGCGACATTGCTCGGCCCCCCAAGGTAAAGGTCCTGGATCACAGTCGCCGCCTCGGCCTCTTCACGCGATCCCGTGAAGGCCACGGCTCCGTTCTCCAGAACGTAGACGACGTTCGCCATGCTCAAGGCGAGCCGCGCGTTCTGCTCGACCAGAAGAACGGTGAGACTGCGCTGACGAATAAGTTCACGAACCGAACCCAGCATCTGCTCGACCAATATCGGTGCGAGACCCATTGAAGGCTCGTCCAGGAGCAGCAGCCTCGGTTCCGACATCAGGGCTCGTCCGAAGGCGAGCATTTGCTGTTCTCCGCCCGACAGGGTGCCCGCTGCTTGACCCCTGCGTTCCTTCAGACGAGGGAACATCTCGAAGACGAACCCCTCGACCTCCGGGCGCGACGCCGATCGGCCGGCCGCAATCCCGCCGAGCCTCAAATGTTCCGATACCGAGAGTTCGGGAAAGATCTGCCGCCCCTCTGGAACATGGGCTATGCCGCGGCGAACAATTTCGTGTGATTCAGTTTGTCCAACCGCTCGCCCTCGAACTCGATCGAACCCTCCCGGATGTTGATCACACCGGAGATCGCCCGCAACAGCGTCGATTTTCCCGCGCCGTTGGGACCGAGGACGGTCGTCAGTCCGCCCGCTGCGACGTCCAGCGACACGTCGTGCAGTGCGAGGGCCCGGCCATATCCCGCCGATAGCGTCCTAACCTTCAGCACGGCCGCCTCCGCCCAGATAGGCCGCGATTACCTTCGGATCGGCCTTGACGTGTTCGGGAGGCCCTTCGGCGATCAACTTGCCGAAGTCGAGGACGTAGAGATATTCGGTCAAGGCCATGACGAAGCCGATGTCGTGTTCCACCAGGAGGAACGAGACGTCGCGGCTCCGTCTGATTCTCGACAGCGCCGCGATCAGCAATTGCTTGTCGGCAGGATTCATTCCCGCGACTGGTTCGTCGAGAAAAATCACCGAGGGATCGGGCATCAGCGCTCGTCCAAGCTCGACCAGCTTCTGCAGCCCGTAGGGCAAATTGCCGGCGACACGCTGCAGGTAGGGGCCCAGCCCAAGCAGCTCAGCAACGTCGGCCGCTTTGCCGGCGATTGCGCGTTCTTCGCGTCGCGCGAAGGGCAGGGTCAATCCGGCGCCGAGCAGCCCGGTCGTCAGGGCTGGCGTGGCGCCGACCGCGAGATTGTCCCAACCGACATGGTCGCGAACAGCCTCACGTTCTGGAACGTGCGCGAGATCCCCAGCGACGCGGCGCGGTGTTGCGGAATGTCGGTGATGTCGCGGTCCTCGAAGAGAATGCGTCCGTCGGTCGGTTGATAAACGCGCGAGAGAATATTGATGAGCGTCGACTTGCCCGATCCGTTCGGGCCGATCAATCCGACGATCTGCCGCGAGCCCACCGAGAGGCTGACCGAGTTCAGCGCCCGCAGGCCCGCGAACTGCATCGAAATCCGATCGGCTCGAAGCAGCGGGCTCTGGCTCATCGCTTGATGACGATGCCCGCTTTTTCCCGGTCCCAGATTTCGGCGAACCGGGAACTTGCGGCCTCTTTCAGTTTGTACTTTTCGACCTTCTCCGTCATGGTCTTCGGCAATTCAGCCAGGATTTCAACGAAACGCGGGACCATGAAGTAGGCCATATTGTCTCGGCAGTGCTCGACGACGGCAGCCTCGTTCAGCGGGACGCCTTCGCGAGGGACGACGCTGACCATCACCTCGTCCTCGCTGTGCTCCGAAGCCACGGGGAACGCCGCAACCTCCAGCACCGCGGGATGTTTCAGAATGATCTGCTCGACCTCGTAGGAAGAAATGTTCTCTCCGCGGCGCCGTATCGCGTCTTTCTTTCGGTCAGCAAAATAAAGGTAGCCATCCTCATCGAGGTAGCCGCGATCGCCGGTATGGAACCAGAGATTCCGGCGCGCGTTCGCAGTCGCTTCGGGCATGTTGTAATAGCCCTGCGAGTAGAGCCAGGGCGTCTTGTTCCGCACGACGATCTCGCCGGTCGCGCCGAGGGGAACTTCAAAGTCGTCGTCGTCGACGATCTGAATTTCGGCGTCCTCGCAGGCCTTGCCCGCGGATGCCCATTTCTCCGGCGGATCCTTTGGTCCGCGCACGGTCACCATGCCACAATCGGTGAGGGCGTAGACGGACGTGAAGGCGACGCCAAACCGCTCTTGGAACTCTCGAAAGAATTGCTTCGGCGTCGGCACAACCATAACCTGCCGCACCTTATGGTCGCGATCGCTGGCGCTGGGCGGACGACTCCAAATGAAATTCGTCATCGCGCCAAGCGAATTGAATTGGGTAACGCCGTAGCGGCGGACATCCTCCCAGAAAGAGGAGGCGGAAAAGCGAGGCGACACTGCGACTGCCGCGTCGGCGACGAAGGCGGGCAGCACGCTGCACAGCCATGCGTTGCCGTGGAATATCGGCAGGCACACATAGAGCACGTCGTCGGGACGATAACCGTAGTTGACGGCAAGTTCATATCCGCAACTGACCGCGTGACAGTGGGTCGACATGTTCCCCTTCGAGGGGCCTGTGGTGCCCGAGGTATAAATCAATGAATGCAAATCGCTGAAGCGGATCTCCTCGGTTCTCGGCTCATCCGACGCTTCGAGCAGGAGGGCATAGTCGGCTACGGAAAGGTTCGGCGCCGCGCGCGACAAGGCCGCCGAATCCGCACTTCCCTATCGCCAGCATGCGGCGGATGCGCGGGATTCGCTCTTCGACCTCGATTACGCGATCGGCGATGCCGCCGTCCGCGATCATGAACTCCGAGTTGGACTGGGTCAGATAGTAGGCGAGCAACTCTCCTTTCGCCGCGGTGTTGACCGGAACCGACACCGCCCCGAGTTTGCCCAGAGCGAAATACAAAAGGATAATTTCCGGCTTGTTCTCAATCATCAAAGCGACGTGCGTTCCCCTGCCGATTCCGAGCGCGGCGAGCCCGTTCGCCAGCCGGTTGGAGACGAGATCGAGTTCACGATAGGAGATCGTGCGCTCTTGAAAATAGATGAATGGCCGGTCGCCGTGCGCAGCCGCCTTATCCGCTGCAAGACGCCCGAGCACGCGCTCTCGCATTGGGTAGACGTTCATCGGTGTCCTCTCGGCTTGTCTGATGAGGCGAATTCAGGCGACGCAGTCGCCGCGCCGAGTCCCGAGGCGCTGCCCGATCAACTCGAACAGACCCACGAGACCCGTCGGCCAAGCCACGAAGACGAGTATCATCGCGAGGCCGTAGACGATTTGGTAGTAGGCGCCGAAGCCGCGTAACAACTCCGGCACGTAGTATCACGAACGCCGCTCCCAGAAACGACCCCGCGATCGAGCCCAGGCCGCCGACGACGATCATCGAAATGAAGGTGATGGAAAGCCAGAGCGTGAACTGTTCGACGCTGATAAAGCCCAAGGCTGGCCCATATAGCACTCCGCCGAGCGCAGCGAGCGCCGCGCTCGTAGCGAACGTCATCATTTTCACTCTGACAACGTTGACCCCGCTGGATGCGGCGGCGAGTTCGCTGTCGCGGATCGCGGTCAACATCCGGCCTTGGCCGGAGCGCGCGAGGTTGAAGACGAACGCCGCGCTTATCACCGCGACGACCAGGACAAGGTAATAGAGCTCAAGCGGCGTGCCGGCGCTGAAGCCGAACGCCCTGGTAGCGTCGATTGTCAATCCGTACGGTCCCCCGGTAAGACCCTTGAAGTGATAAATCGCGCGCTCAACGCCAATGCCAAACGCCAACGTGGCTATGGCCAGATAAAGGCCTTGGAGACGAACGGCCGGAATGCTAAACCAGCAGACCGCATAGCCAAGCCCGCCGCCACCGCGAGGACCGCCGCGAGCGGAAACAGGATATCCCCGAATTTGGCGGTCAGCACGCCCGACACATAAGGCGCCGATCGCAAAGAACCCGGCGCGCCCAAGTGAAGCTGCCCGCTCAAGCCTGGTGAGCAGATTCCAGCCTTCCAAGCGCGACGACAGCGTAAGGCCCCGATCAAGGTGTACAGATAGAGCCAATAAGCTGCTCACCCCGAGTGGAACGAAGGCGGCAATCTGCGAGTGCGCGGCCAAGCCGAGCAGACGGGTCCTGGTTCACATCCCTTCTCCATCGTCTGCTTGCGAAAGAGGCCCTTAGGGGGCTTGGAACCAAGCAGCAACCAATGAACACGAAGAAAAATGCGATGCTGTCTTTGAGGTAGTGTTCGAGAATGAATACGACCAGAACGTTCTCTGGTTACGCCGAGCTAGCAGATCCACCCACAAAGGCCTGGCTGACCAGGCTGTCGAGACCGCTGCGAGCGCCGCGACCCCGCCAAAACGCCTTTGATTAGCGGCGAGGCCATCATTATTCGAGTTGAGAAAAGTCAGCGGAGCGATCTAGGACTCCGGCCATCGCGCCGACGGCAGAGCCGATAATCCAGGTGATGGCGTTGAGACGCCGCAGATTCAACCCGATCACCTGGCGCCGTAGCGGTTTTGCGGATCGCGCGCAAAGCGAGGCCAGTGGGTGTCCAGCGCAAATAAGCGGCGAGCGCCAGCGCGATCGCCAAGGCGGCGGCAATGACGCCGAGATTTTGCGAGGAGACCGCGACACCCCCGAAATGCAAAGTGTTGTCGCCAAATATCGCCGGATAGGTCCGCACCTCCGGTCCCCAGATCGCGACGATCGAGCTGTGCAAAACGAAATAGAGACCCAGCGTGACAATGATGGTTGCGAGCAGGCCGCTGCCCTGCACCCGACGAATGACAATCCATTCGATCGCGTAGCCGAGAGCGCCGCCGGCGATGATGCTGCAAACGACGGCGATAAACAGGGGCGCGCCGGTCTTCGCGAATACGGTATAGCCGACGAATGCTGCGAACGTGGCGACCTCCCCGTGCGCAAAAGTCGCCACCTGCGTGATCCGGTTGATGAAGATCAGACCAAGCGCGAGGAGCGCGTAGACGCTCCCCTCCGCCAAGCCGTTGATGACCGCCTGATCCATTCCCGCGCGACCTCGCCAGGCGCTATCGGATCATTTCGCTCCGATCCAGTCGGATACTTTCTTCCACTTTCCGCCATCCACCTGGATCATGTATAGCGTGCGCTTGCCGTCATGATTGTCCTTGGAGAATGTGACTGGCCCCATCAGCGCCGACTGCTTCGGGTCCCACTTCTCCAATGCCGCCACTACGCCTTCCCGAGTTGGCTTGTCGCCCGCCTCTTTGATGGCCTCCCCGATGAGCATCATCGCGGCATAGGCATAAGTCGTGAAGAATGTCGGATCGATGTCGGGCGACGATTTCTTGAGGTCGGCAATGAACTTCTTCACAGTGGGGTCGTCCGCGTCGGGCTGGGGCAGGATGTCCGCCGCGTAGAATCCCTCCGCGAGCGGACCCAGCAACTTGATCAGCGTTGCGTCGGCCTGCGTCGTGAAGCCGGCGAACTTCGGCTTAAACCCGATGCGATCGGCCGCCGTCACCATTCGCGCGGCCGCTTCCAACGTTGCGGCTGTGTAGATGAAATCGCACCCCGCACCCTTCGTCTTCAGCACCTGCGCCGAGAAGTCCGTCGGGCCCGTTCGAACGCTTCAGCCGCCGCGAGCTCCATGCCGCGCGCGGCGACCGCGGCTTTCGCCCCGGCGAGATGGTCTTCGCCGGCTGGATCCTCCTGATAGATCAGACAGGGCTTTTTGACGCCGGCGTTGTCGATCAACCAACCGATGATGATCTGCGCCTGCGTCATATAGGCGGGATGGATCATGAAGAGCTGTTTCAGTCCGGCGGCATTGAGCTGCGTTGAGCTCGCGCCCATCGGGAACAGCAGCGGCACGCCTACCCCCTCGAGATATTTGGCCGCGACGACCGTGCTCGGGGTGCCAAGGCCGGTCATCAAGAAGACCTGATCGCGATCGACCAGCTTGCGCGAGGCCGCCATGGAGCGCGAAGGCTCGTAGCCGTCGTCCTCGATCAGGAGATCGATCTTCCGGCCATTAATGCCGCCAGCTTCGTTGATCGCCGACACGGCCGCCTGCCAGCCGGCGGCCATCTGCTTGCCGGTGAGCGGGATGGGACCGGTCAGCGCATCATAAGCGCCGATCTTGATCGTCGTGTCGGTCACGCCCTGAGCGGATGCGGCGCCGACGGAGAACCCAAGGCTGCAGCCAAACGCAATAAATGCGGCCGTAAGCCGCAACATGCTTGCCATCTTCATACGTCCCTCCCTCGATCGTTTTATCGGAGAGCCGCCGCCTGATCTTGACGACTCATAACTTCCTGAGTTTGGCGGGCCGCGCCGCGATGCCGCGCGTAACAAGCTCTACCAAGGAATCTACGATCTGCTCCGCAGACCACTCACCGTCGGGCCGATACCATTTAGGAACCCAGTTCATCGCACCCAGCAGCGCGAACACGGCCAGCTTCGGATTGCATGGGGTGATGCTGCCGTCACGAATGCCCTCCTCTATCAAGCCACGGTATCGCCCTTCGGCCTCGTCGCGTCGCCGAATGATCGCGCGCGATTGAGACGGCAACAACGCGTTCTCTTCCAACAGCACCACTGGATGGCCGAGGAGGCCGATCAGGTCGGCGAGATAGCCGCCCATCGCGATGCGCAATTTCTCCAGGCCGTTGCGCCCAGTAGCGTCCGCTCGATCCAGACTGGCGAAGCTGGAATCCATGGCGAGGTTGAAACTCTCAAACAGAAGCTCGTGTTTGTTGCTGACGTAACGGTACATCGCCGCCTTGGTGACCCCAAGGCGTCCGGCGATGTCATCCATGGACGTCCCATGAAATCCGGCGCGATTAAAGCACTGCGCCGCCACCCGGACGATCGATGCCCGCTTGAGATCGGCTGCTTCGGAGAGCGTTGGCAAAGCGTCGCCCCAGTTGCGATTTGCCGCCGCCACCTTTTGCGCTGAGGTCTTCTTCGACGCCGCCACGAACGTTCCAAAAAGCTATTGCTTCTGACCGTTTCATATATTAGCGTAACCGAGCAGTCAAGCGGAGTTACCAAGTGGTCACTTTGACGGATCCAGCGGGGTCGTAATGCAAGTTTTCGTCTTGGGCGTCGCTCTGCATCCAGCAGAAGCCAACTTGCGCCATTTGAGATTGGAAGAAGTGGCGTACGCGACGGCCAGGAGCGCGCTCGACGGAGCGGGCGTCACCCGCCGCCAGCTCGACAGCCTGACTATCGGAGCCTGCGACGAGCTCGACGGCCGGCCAATTTCAAGCATGTTGATGAGCGCG
Source organism: uncultured Alphaproteobacteria bacterium (assembly GCA_963839185.1). Classification (GTDB taxonomy): domain Bacteria; phylum Pseudomonadota; class Alphaproteobacteria; order Rhizobiales; family Beijerinckiaceae; genus Roseiarcus. The sequence continues at coordinate 10,673 of CAWIUD010000055.1, forward strand.
CCTGCAGGCGGCTACGGCGTCGATGAGATAAAGGTCACGGACTCCGGCGCATCCGCCCTGGCTTTGGCCTATGCGCGATTTCTCTCTGGCGAGTCCCAGCTCGGGCTCGTCATGAGCTGGTGTAAGACCTCGAAGACCGACGTCGAGACTGTCATGCGGATGCGGGGCGATCCATTCTACACGCGCCCCCTCGGAATTGGCGCGATCGCCGGGGATGGCCTGTTTGCGCAGGCCGTCAGCGAGGAGTTCGGAATCGGCGAGTTGGAGGTCGCGCAGCGCGTCGTCGCCGCCTACAGCCGGGCATCGAAGAATCCGCGCGGCTTGAGGCATCGCGCTCCCACCGGGGACGAAGTGCGACGCTCTCCGTTTGAGGCGACGCCGATGCGCAGCGCGCATCGGGCGCCGTATTCGGACGGCGCCGCCGCACTCGTTCTCGCCTCGGAGGACTTTGTATCGACGAAGCGTGGTTGCCGGCCATTGGCGCGGATCGCGGGCGTCGGCTGGGCAAGCGAGTCTTACCGACTCGACAGGAAACGTCTTCGCGCGATGTCCTCCGCACGCGCCGCCTGGTCGAGCGCCATGCGACAGACCGGGTGGGGAAGCGCGGCGGATCTCGACGTCGTCGAACTCGAAACCCCTACCGCCTATCATGAAGCCGCATACGCCCGCGCGTTCGGGATCGATCGGCCCGAGAGCCTGTCGCCATCGGGCGGCAGCTTTGCGCAATACCCGCTGTTTTGTTCCGGGCTCGTCAACGCCGTGGAGGCCGTCCTGCAGGTTTGCCGCGAGGCGGGCGAGGTTCAAGTGAAAGGGGCGCGACGCGCCTTCGCGCACGGCTGCCATGGGATCGCCCAGCAGGGCAATGTCGTCATGGCGTTTGAAGCGATGGGAGTCGCGCAATGACCGAGACCGTCGCGGTTCTGGGCGCCTTTCAGACGCCGTTCGGAGACTTACCATCCTGAAGTCAACTTCGCCGAGCAGGCGCAGATCGCGGCCGCCGGCGCGCTTCACGACGCCGGCATGACCCCCGACGACATCGACGCGATCGTGTTTTCGTTGGCTCCGACGTATTTCATGGGCGTCGCCGACGCGGATCGATGGTCGATCGATTACATCTTCGGCGCGGGCAAGCCGATGCTGAGGGTGCACACCGGCGGCGCCACCGGGGGATCCGCCGTTCAGGCCGCCTATAATTTGGTGCGCTCGGGGCTTTACCGTTCGGTGCTGATCGTGGCGTCGAAAGAATTGCCGAGACGCCAGACGCGCAGAAAGTGCTTAACCTCATCTTCGACGCTTTCTACGAGCGCGACATGCCGCTGTCGACCAATACGACCGTGGCGCTCTGGTCGACCAGCTATATGCACCGTTATGGCTTTACGCAGGAAGATCTGGCGCGCGTCGCCGTCCGGGCGCGCCGCAACGCGCTCAAGAACCCGCATGCTCATCTGAAGGGCGCCATCACGGTCGACGACGTGATGGCGTCGAGAATGATCAGCTATCCTCTCAAGCTGTTCGACATCTGTCCCCGCTCCTCCGGCAGCGCTGCGATGATCGTCGGCAACATGGAGTTGGCGCGGCGCTTCAGCACCAAACCCGCCTTCATCAATGGCGTGGCGAGTCGAACCACGACGTATTGGGTCGGCGATCGGATGACGCCGACCACCGACTTCGACTACACCGACTTCACCCTGGCAGGGGTCGCTGCAAGCGAATGCTTCCGTGTCGCCGGCATCCGCGATCCTCTCAAAGAGATCCAGGCGACGGAGTTTTATGACCCGTACACGGTGATGACGCCGCTGCAACTCGAGCGGCTTGGGTTTTGCGCTTCCGGAACGGCGCTCCGCCTGGAGCGTGAGGGATATTGGGACCTGGAAGGCGGCGCGGTCGCGGCGAATTCCTCCGGGGTACGCTCTGCACCAATCCGATCGCGGTCACCGGACTGGTGCGCGCGATCGACGCTGCCAACCAGGTCCGCGGCAAGGCGGGGGAGATGCAGGTGAAGGGCGTCAAGAACGCTGTTTCGTCCGCGGTCGGCGGAATTGCGCAGTTCTTCAATTGCACCGTTTTCGGCGACGAGCCTCGCGGGCAGCAGGCAGGAGGAGAGTTGGGATGACCGAATTGAAGAGTGTCGGCTCAGCCGACTTAATCGCTGAAACGGTGACGCTGCGCTACGACTATGCGCTCGGCGAAGTTGCGGGTCGCTTCATGGCCGGGTTGAAGCAAGGGAAAATTCTCGCGACCCGCTGTTCCAAGTCCGCGCTCACATATCTTCCGCCGCGCTCCTATTGCGAGCGGAGCTTCGAAAAATGCGATTCTTGGGTGGAGGCTGCGCATGAGGGCGTCATCGAGGCCTCCACCATCGTCGTGCGTGGCTTCGAGGGGAAGCGCAAGCCGCCGGTCGCGATCGCCTTCGTCCGTCTGGACGGCACGGATTTCAGCGATCGCGAACTATATCGACGGTCTCGACTTGTCGGACCTTGACTTAGCAATGCGCAGGATCGCTCCGGGCAGTCGAGTGAAGGTCGAGTTCGCGAAGGAACGGGAAGGTCGGATCACGGATTTCAATTTTGTCTGCATCGACCAGGTGGGCGCGCAGGGCGTCTCGACATGAAATCACGGTTTCACGCGCAACCGTTCCGGTTTACGCGACCTGAAACAACCGGCGCTTGCGTTCGGCGACATGTTGATCTCGGGCCATCGCTCAGTTCTCAGCGCCTCACACGGCGATGAACGCGCTCTCGGAATTCCCGCCGAGCGATGCGCCATCGATCGGCGAAGCGCGAGAAGTGGCGCCCGGAGTCGTCTGGATTCTGCATGCCGATGCCTTTCCGGCTTGACCATGCCAACCTGTGGGCGATTCGCGACGACGCCGTTGCAAACTCCTGGGCGGTCGTCGACGCCGGATTGAAGACGCCCGAAACCATTGAGGCCTGGAGGAGAATTCTCGCCGGCCCCGGGCCGCTCGCCGCCGCCAGGATATCGCGGGTCATTGTCTCGCATATGCACGCCGATCATCTCGGGCTGGCTGGCTGGCTGACACGCAAATTTTCATGCGACCTGTGGATGCCGGAACGCGAATATTTGCAGGCGCGCGCGATGCACGCCGAGATTGGCCGTGAGCCGCCGATCGAAAACATTCGCTTCTACCGTGCGGCCGGGTGGACCGACGAACAGTTGGAAACGTACCGCGCCCGGTACGGGTTCTACGGGGAGATGATCTATTCCATCCCACAGAGCTATCGCCGGCTCGAGGACGGCGCGGTCCTTCGTATCGGCGATCTGGATTGGCGGGTGATAACAGGCCGCGGTCATTCGCCCGAGCATGCCTGCCTTTACAGCCCGGCGTTGAGGCTCTTCATCTCGGGCGACCAAATTCTGCCGAGGATATCCTCGAATGTCTCGGTGCTCCCGATCGAGCCGGGAAGCGGATCCGCTCGGGGACTGGCCGTTTTCAATCGATAAGATCCGGAGCCAGGCGCCCGACGATCTCCTGGTGCTGCCGGGCCACAATACGCCGTTCTTCGGTCTGCACCGCCGGCTCGATCAACTCGCCGATGGCCACCGCGCTGCTCTTGAGCGGCTGATGGATCTTCTCAAGACGCCCCGCCGGGTTGTGGATACTTTTGGCGTTCTGTACTCCGGTCAAGTGACGGCGACCTCCGGCCTGCTCGAACTGGCGACGGGCGAGAGTTCTGGCCCATATCAACTACCTGCTGCGGCGAAACAAGGCGGGAGTGGATCGGACCGGGGGGCCGGTCGCGCTTTATGGGCGGCGGGCGGCATAAATTGGAGGTCGTCTGCCGCGCAAAAGATTGAGCGCGGCGCCACTGCTCGCGTGATGCAGAAAGCGGCTTTCGCGCGCCGGAGTCTCTGGACAGGCCAAGTTTATTGACTCTTTCCAAGTCAAGCTGCGGTCGCAACATCGCGCCAAGCATATATCGCGGGGGGCGCAGCGTTCCCGGGACGTGGCAAGCCGTCGTGGCCGGGGCCGAAATTGGGCTTCCAGAACTCGCGACTTCAATTCATGTTTGCGTGACAACCCGAGCGGGACCTCGCCTTGGTTCGATCAGCTGCCGGCTCCTTCAATCTGGCCTGGCATTGCCTTGGTCGGGTGGCGGCCGAGCGCAGCGCCAAGACAGCGCTGATCCTTTGCGACGGTCCAACCGAATTCCGATCCTGGACCTATGGCGAACTCGATCTGAAAGTTCGTAAGCTCGCGGCGGGATTGATCAGAGCGGCCTCCGCAAACGCGACCGCGTCATGATCAGGGCGACCAACGACATCGATTTCATCTTGGCCTTCTTCGCGACCGTCGCCGCCGGCTGTGTAGCGCAGCCAGCGTCGCCCCTGTTTACCGCGGAGGAGGCGCTTTCGCTCGCTGAGGATTCCAACGCCAGGGCGATCTTTCTTGGGAACGCGGGGCCGGAGGAGCGCGAGCGGTTCTCGCATTTGCTTGTGTTTGATTTGGCGCGGGCGCGCCGGCTGGCCGCCGAATGCGCTCCGGCTGACTATGCAGCGACCGCTGCTGAAGATCCGGCCTATCTGGTCTTCACTTCGGGTTCGACCGCCCAGCCGAAGGGCGTATTGCACGCCCATCGCGTCGTCATCGGCCGCCAGCCAATGATCAAGGACTGGCTCGGACTCAGTCGGGATGACATTGTCCTCCACGCGGGCAACATCAACTGGACCTACACGCTCGGGGTCGGCGTCCTTGACCCCTGGGCGTGTGGCGCGACGGGCGCGCTCTACACGGGCGTTCGCGATCCGGCGATCTGGCTGAAGCTCATTGAACGAACCCGCGCCACGATTTTCGCCGCCGTGCCCGGGTGTACCGCCAGATCCTGAAATATAGCGATCCGTCGGCTTTCGACTTGTCGAGCCTGCGTCATGGCGTTTCAGCCGGCGAGGCGCTTTCGCCCGATCTGCTCGCCAGCTGGCGCGAAGCGACGGGAACCTGGCTCTATGAAGCGTTGGGCATGAGCGAGATCTCGACCTACGTCTCAAGCCGTCCGGGCGAGCCAATCCGGCCGGGGTCCCCCGGACGGCCGCAGACCGGCCGCCGCATCGCCATTCTGCCTGTCGACGGTGGAACGACGCCAGCGCCGCCGGGCGTCGTCGGGTCTGCTCGCGGTCCACCGAAGCGATCCGGGCCTGATGCTTGGCTATCTGAATTGCCCCGTGAGCAGGCTGCCGCCTACCGAGGCGATTGGTTCATCGGCGGCGATCTCGCCAAAATGGACGAAGACGGCTGGATTTGGCACCAGGGCCGCAACGACGACGTGATGAACGCTCTCGGCTACCGGGTGTCGCCGCTCGAAGTCGAGAAAGTACTGTTGGCCCATCCGGACGTCGCGAACGCCGCTGTCGCGGAGCGCAAGGTTGCCGCAGATGTTTCCGTGATCGCAGCCTTCGTCGCGCCGCGCCCGGATCGGGCGCTCGACGAGGCCGCCGTTCTCACCCACTGCGCCAGACATCTGGCCGCTTACAAATGTCCGCGCAGGGTCGTGTTCGTTCGCGAAATCCCGCACACCGCCAACGGCAAGATCAGCCGGAAGGCTCTGCCGCAATTGATCTAAGCGTCAACGCCCGCAAAAATCCTGCTTACGCGCCGTCCGTCGTCCTTCTCGACGGCCTGGTGAAAAGGGCGTGGGACTGCGGCGCACTCGCGCCCCGACTATACCTGCGTCCGGTCAGCGTGCGGGCAAATGATGGAAACGCTGACTAACATTGCTAGACGATCTCAACAATCTCTATCTCGTGGCCATCCATATCGACCGAATCGCCAACGCGTTTGCCAATGAGCCGACTGGCGAGCGGCGAAACATAAGAGACCGTACCCGCGCGCGGATCGGCCTCGTCCTCCCCAACAATTCGGAAGGTCTGACGGCGGCCATCGTCCCGGACGATCGTGACGCGGTGGCCGAAGGCGACGACTTCAGCGCTCGTCGGCTCCGATCGCAACGCCGCGCTCGCAAGACGCTCGGAGAAATAGCGCGCGTCCCGCGCGGCGAGTTCGAGCGCGCGACGGCGTTCGTTAGGGTCTTCTACCAGATGTGCGATCCTCAGCGCTTCCCGGCTGTCAGCGACGGCCTCCTCCAGCGCCCGCAACCCCGATTGCGTCACGAGATTGGGATGCATCGAAACCGGCCGCTCGGGAAGGGTCGCTTCCTGCGCGGCTCGGCGCTATCTTCACGAATGAACGCCACGCTCATGCCAACTCTCCCGCGAACGTCTTATATATATTATAGACCCTCGCATGGAGCGGTCGCGCCCGCTCACGAAAGTGCTGGGGCCCGTTTTCCGGCCAAGATTAAGCCGAACTGGCGCCATGATCCCCCGCGTTCGATCGGCCGCTTGACTTTCCGGGTTCAACTCACCTATGCGTATCTGGGCAAGTGCGCTGAACTCACCGTTGGGATATTTTTGGAGGTATGCCTGGATCAAGCGCGAGGTTCTCGCTCTCGCGGACAAATTCCCAAAATGACAATTCAATCTCCCTGTCGTGCGGATCCGCATGCCAACGGCGTCTTCGCCAATCGCCTCGAGACGAACCAGGGCAAGGGCGACGAAGCTGCCCTCGGGACATTGATCGAGATAGGCTTCGTACTCGCTGGCGCGAATGCTGTTTTTGATTGAGTTCCAGAACTCGATTTCCATGGCCTGCCAGACTCGGAGGCGGGGACGAGAGACGCGCTTCAGAAAGCGACGGTATGTCCACCTCGACGTCCGGCAACGGCTCCACAGACTTATTCGGTCGCAATTCCGATCCTCTCCCATCCAGGATCATCTGAAAAATACGGATTGGCTACGCTATATTTTTGACGCGTTGCTCGCCGGGGTCTTCGAACTCAAATGGCGATTTTTCCTGACATGATCGTGAATCCCGCGCGAAATGCAGATCCCGCCCGGTTCCGCCAACCCTCCAGACGCGCCGCAATATCCACCCCATCGCCGAAGATATCACCCTCCTTCACCATGACGTCGCCCACGTTGAATTCCTATGCGAAATTGCATCGTTTGAATGTACAAATTCATTCTGTGTTCCTCGGGATCGGCGCGGCCAGGCCTCGCAGCAGCAAAAAGTCCCCGGGCGACGGGCGACTGCTAAACCGGGCGCAAACGGCTGAAACTATAAGCGCCTGAAATGGCGGAAACGGCCCGCGCGCCGCCTGGATCAGGGACAGGCCTCGTCCACAACCGGCGTCGAGCCCTCGATTTGGCCAAGGTCGAAAACTGCCGGCGGCGCTTCGGGGGTTGGAGCGTCCAGCGCGATCGAAAGCTTTCCGCCGCCGGCAAGCGCGCACAACCGCTCGCGGGGGATCGTCGCGCGCGCCGGCGTCCCGGTCGCCTTCAATTGAAGAGATTTGCCCCCCGCAGACGTCAGGGTGAGCGTCCAGCCCAAAGGCAGCGGATCGATCGCCTGTCGCGTGTCAGGATCGCGGGCCGCGATCTCGGCCTCGACCACCCCTCCGCCGCGGCGATAGGCGAAAGTCGCTTCGAGCATGACCCCGCGTCCCCGGATTTGCGCGGCGAGCGGCTTGGCGGCGGCCGCCCTGATCAGATCGGGCGCGGGCGGGTCGCCTTCAAACCCATGAGCGTTGAGGCCGTTTGCCCCGCTTGTGAGAATCGGCTCGGCAGCGTCCAGCGCCTCCGTGGCCAGACGTGAGGCCTTGAGATCGTCGACGCTCAGCCAGCGGATGCTGGCCGCCGGGGTTTTGCGCAGAAGACTCATCACCGGATCGCCGACGCCCATAAGGGTCAGATAGGCGTTCACCACCTCGTCGACGGGCTTCTGTTCGTAGAATTTCCGCGTCGTCGTCAGGCCAGCCTCGCCCTCGACCTGTTTCGTCACCGTGGTGATCTGATGCACGCCGACCAGGGGAACGGGTCCGACGAGGCGCTCAACGCCGCCAGCGAGAATGAGGGGACAGGCGGAGGCGCAAGCCGCGCCGCCGGTGATCGCCTGGCCGCGGGGCTCTCCGCAATTCGGGGCGGTCTTGGGGCAATCGGCGATCAGCGTCCGCGCGACTGCGACCGCGAGCTTCCTCGCGCGAATCATTGCGCCGATGCCGATGGCGTCGGCGACCGAGCCGCCATGGGAATTGATGAGGATCGGGAGCCGCCGGCCGTGGAGATCGTTCACCGCCTTGGCGAAGGCGAGCGCCGCGCCGGGCTCGATCCGGCCCTCGGCGGCAATCCATTCCGGGCAATTGGGCACGCAGGAAGGATCGGAGCTCACGACCCGCACGAAGCGCATCGGCGGCTCGAAGCGCGGCCGGGGCGGCAGCTTCAGATCGGCGTTTGCGGTTGGGCTCCCCGCGATGATGCAGGCGAGCGTCAGGGCAAAAGTCGGCGACGCCGTCGTCCGGCGCCTGACCGATTTCAGCCCGGCTTCAATCGGGCGGCCTGCCGGCCCAGCCTGAAACCGCTCAGGAAGCCGCTCTCCGCTCCTTGGAGCGCTCATCGGTCCGTTCGCCCCTCAGGCGATGATATTCGAACGCAACCAGGCTCGCGCCATGCGCCCGCTCGAGGCGGCGCACGATGAAATGGCCGCGCGCCAGCGTCTGGTAATGATCGGCGAACGCCGCATTGACCGTGGCCCCGCCGATCGCGCCAAGGATCGGCGCGGCCTGCGCGGCGAGCTTCTCGCTCACGACGACGCCAAAACGAGCCGCGATCTGCGAAATGATCCGGGCCACCACCGGCGCGGATTGCGCGCCGAGCCCCTGTTGCGCGACAAACCGGGCGCTGTCGCTCACCGATTTGGCGAGGGCGGCGCGAACTGCGAAATAGCCGCTTTCGAACGCCGTCTCCTCCGCTTCCTTGCCGCCGAGAGCGAATACTTCGACGCAGGCGAAAGCCGCGTTCGGCGCGCTGAGGTCTTCTCCCTCCTCACGCGCGATTTCCGCGATGGAGCGCATCAGAATGGTCGTCGAAATTGGCAGTTCGACCGGGAGCGCCGCCAACCCGAACGCGCCGCCGAGCGCTCCGGACGCGGCGGCGGCAAGCTTGTGGGCGCGGTTGGCGGATTTCGCGGACGTCCCGGGGTCGATGGTGCGGAACGCAAGCCTCACCGCAGCCCGCAAGGCGATTTCGCTCGCGTGGGCGACGGTCCGCCTGGTCGATTCCGGGATGCTGCGGCTCAAAAACCCGAGCGGGCGCCCGATTGCGTCGGTCAAGCGTTGGGCAAAGCTCGTCCCTTCGAGGCAAGCGACTGCTGTCCTCAGGTCCTCCGTCTCCTCGCGGGTCAACCGCGCAGGCATGACCTCTATGGTCGACATGGCGGCGCCTCTCCCGGACGCATTCCGCGCCCGTGTGTCGAGATATAGGGCGCAAACCCCATGGGCCAAGCCCTGCCGGGCCCGGTTTCACGCGAAGACGATGATCGCCAGGCTGATGGCGCCGGCCGCCCAGCAATAATAGGCGAATGGAGTCATCGCCTCGAAGTCATTCCTGCGGAAATAGCGCATGAGGAAGACGAGGCTTGCGTAGGCGACAAGGCCCGCGACGATCCCTGAAAGGACTGCCATCGGCCCAAGCGTGGCCCCCTCCTTCATGAGCTTCGGGGCCTCGTAGACATTGGCGGCCAGGATAATCGGGGTGCCCATCAGGAACGAGAAACGCGCCGATTCCTCATGCTTGAGGCCCGCCACGACGCCTGCGGCGATGGTCGCGCCGGATCGCGAGATGCCCGGAATGAGCGCCAGGCATTGGGCGAAGCCGATCGCCAGCGCGCCCTTCCAATTGAGCTGACGCAGCGTCCCAACCGATTTGTCAGCGATCCGGTCGCCGAAAAACAGCAAAAAGCCGTTGACGATCAGGAACGCGGCCGCAACCGCCGGGGTGGCGAAGGCGTCGCCGAGGAGCTTCCGGAACACCGACCCGACCAGGACCGCCGGGATCGTGGCCAGGACGACAAAGAAAAACACCCTCCTGTTCGCCGCCGAACCCACGCCTGACCGGTCGATCAACGACAAACCGAAATTGACCCAGTCGCGCCAGAAGAAGATGAACAGCGCGATCGCCGTGCCCAAGTGCATGACGGCCAGATAGGCAAGCCAGTCGGGCGCCTTCAGGTCGATGCCCCAATTCAGGAGCCGCGGCAGAATGACGGCGTGGCCGAGACTGCTGATCGGAAAAAGCTCCGTCACGCCTTGCAGCACGGCCATGACGATCGCTTGGAATGCGGTCAAAGAAGCGCCCCGCCAGTCAAAGAAAGCTATTCCGGACGGGCGCTTTCATAGGATCCCGCGCTGCCAAGCCAGGCGCCGAACGCCCTCAGCAGACTGCGCGACCGCACTTATGCACGGAATCGATCTTATCCTTGAGCTGATCGTATCCGACCGCGCCGACGACGACATCTTCTCCGACAACAAACGTTGGCGTGCCGTTGATTTGCAGCGAATCGGCAAGCTGCATGACTTCGTCGAGGCCGCTCTTGACCTCAGCGCTATCCATGTCCTTGGCGAGCCTGTCCATGTCGAGGCCGAGTTCGCGGGCGACCGCGAGCGCTTCATTCTTGCCGACCGGTCCGTGGGTCGCGAGCAGCTTGGTGTGGAACGCCCAGAACTTGTCGCCTGGCAATTGATTGCGGGCCGCGCTTGCGACCTTCGCCGCCTCGACCGACCCCGGTCCCAGTACGGGGTAGTCCTTGAGAACCAGCTTCAAGTTCGGGTCGTCCTTCATCAACTTGGTGACGTCCGGCAGAGCCCCCTTGCAGAAGTGGCAGTTGTAATCGAAGAATTCGACCAGAGTGGCGTTCGCTTTCGGATTGCCGATCGTGGCCTGATACTTCGAACTGAACAATGGGCCGGCCTGGGTCGTGACGACCTTTTGGCGCTGGGCCTCCGCTTCCGCTTTGTCGTGCTTGTCGAGAGCTTCGATGGCTTCGCGCAGGACTTCCGGGTTGCTCACCAGATAATCCTTGATGAAAGCGCCCAGCTCCTGCTTTTGCGCCGGGGTAAACTCGTCGGCTTTCGCGGGAAGGGCGGCAAACGCCGTTCCAACTAATGCTGCGGCGAGGCTGAGGGCGGTAGCCAGTTTCATTCGCGTCTCCAAACTCAAGCGCCCTCGCCTCGGGCGGGCTGCGGGGCCTTATGGTCGTCGCCCCATTGGGGCGACGATTGCAACTTTGTTATGTCTTTCGCGGGCGTTCTTATCGGATTTCCGCGATCGTGTCTTCCCGCGCAAGCGTGCTGAAGCGCGTGACCTCGGCGTCAAACTGGAGTTCGATCGTGCCAGTGGGACCGTGCCGTTGCTTGCCGATGATGATTTCCGCCCGCCCGTGCGCGCTTTCCATCTGGGTCATCCAGGCGATGTGCTCCTCCGAGCCTGGGCGAGGCTCCTTGTTCTTGAGGTAATATTCCTCGCGATAGACGAACAGGACGACGTCGGCGTCCTGTTCGATCGAGCCCGATTCGCGCAGGTCCGAAAGCTGGGGCCGCTTGTCGTCGCGCTGTTCGACCTGGCGCGAGAGCTGGGAGCAGGCGAGAATTGGGACGCTGAGCTCCTTGGCGAGCGCCTTCAATCCGGTCGTGATCTCGGTCAGTTCCTGAACCCGGTTCTCGACCCGCGACCGCGAGCCCGACAGCAACTGCAGGTAGTCCACGACCAGAAGGTCGAGCCCTCGCTGGCGTTTGAGCCGACGCGCGCGGGCTGTCAATTGCGCAATCGAAACGCCGCCTGTCTGATCGATGTAGAAGGGAACTTGGTGCATCTCCCGCGCCGCTTCGCTCACTCGGTGGAAGTCGTTCTCCGTAATGTCGCCGCGGCGGATCTTGTAGGAAGCGAACGCCGGATTGTTCGGCGATGATCCGGGTCGCCAGCTGCTCGGCGGACATTTCGAGCGAGAAGAAACCGACGACGCCGCCGTTCGCGGCCTCGACCACCCCGTCGCTACGCGTTCGCGCCTGGTAGACCCTGGCGACGTTGAACGCGATGTTGGTCGCGAGCGCAGTTTTGCCCATGCCCGGACGACCAGCGAGGATCACGAGATCGGAGGCTTGCAGGCCGCCCATGTATCGGTCGAGATCGGTAAGGCCCGTTGCAATGCCGCTAAGGGAACCGTCGCGCTCGTAAGCCTTCGCCGCCATGTCGACGGCGGTCGTCAACGCCTCGGAAAAGCGCCGGAAGCCCCCGTCGTACCGCCCCGCCTCCGCAATCTGGTAGAGGCGCCGCTCCGCCTCCTCGATCTGATCGCGGGGACTCGAATCGACCGGCGCATCGAAGGCGACGTTAACGACATCCTCGCCGATCGAGATCAGCTCGCGCCGCATCGCGAGATCGTAAACGCTGCGCCCGTAATCGTAGGCGTTGATGATGGTGGTCGCCTCGCTGGCAAGGCGGGCCAAATATTGCGGCACGGACACGCCGCCGAGATCATGTTCGCCGAGAAAAGTCTTGAGCGTCACCGGCGTCGCCAGCTTGCCAGCCCGGATCAGCGATCCCGCGACCTCGAAAATGCGGCGATGAATCTCCTCGACGAAGTGCTCGCTTCTGAGGAAGTCCGAGACGCGATCAAATGCATCGTTGTTGATGAGGATCGCCCCGAGCAGGGCTTGCTCGGCCTCGAGGTTGTGCGGCGGCGTGCGATAGGCCCGTTCCTGCGGCGGCGACTGGCGCTGCAGCAATTCGTCGAGGGTCGCCATGGCGCTGTGCGTGTCTCTCTTTCAGGGGTGAGCCGAACGCACGTCTCACGCGAATCAGAAATGATACTCGTACGTGGTCCGCGCCGATAGCGGCGCACCATGCTCACGAACGGTGCTGGCGCCTAGTTTGATCGGCGGCGAGCGATCGGTTGTCCCCGATATCCACGCTGAGCGCAGCGGCGCCTTGACGCGCTCAGATCGACGTGCAAACGCGCCGCTTCGCCTCGACGTATTCGCGCTCCAATCGCGTGACAAGTTCGGCGACCGGCTGCACCGATTTGACGGCGCCAATGCCTTGGCCGCTTCCCCAGATGTCGCGCCACACCTTGGCCTTCGATGCAACGGCGGATTCGAAATTCATCGTTTTCGCCTCTCCAATCGGCAGGTTGTCCGGATCGAGCCCGGCGTTGACGATTGAAGGGCGCAGATAGTTGCCGAATATGCCGGTGAACAGGGTCGAGCCGATGACGTGGGACGCATCGCCGTCGACGATCGCCCGCTTATAGTCGTCAAGTGCGCGCGCCTCCGGCGTGGCGACGAAGGCTGAGCCGATATAGGCGAGGTCCGCGCCCATCGCTTGCGCCGCGAGAACCGCCTGGCCGGTGGCGATCGCGCCCGACAGCAACAAGGGCCCGTCGAACCATGCGCGGATGTCCTGAATCAGCGCGAATGGCGAAATCGAGCCCGCGTGGCCGCCCGCGCCTGCGGCGACCGCGATCAACCCGTCGGCGCCCTTTTCGATCGCCTTGTGCGCGAAGCGGTCGTTGATGATGTCGTGCAGCGTCAACCCGCCGTAGACGTGTACCGCGGCGTTGACGTCCTCGCGCGCGCCCAGCGACGTGATGACGATCGGCGCCTTCCACTTGACGGTGAGCGCCATATCCTCTTCCAGCCGACTATTCGATTTATGGACGATCTGATTGACCGCGAAGGGGGCGGCCGGATTTTCCGGATGCGCGCGGTCATGAGCGGCAAGCGTTTCGGTGATTTCATGCAGCCACTCATCGAGCTGCGAAACGGGGCGCGCATTGAGCGATGGGAACGAGCCGACGATCCCCGCTTTGCACTGGGCGATCACCAGCGCCGGATGCGAGATGATGAACAGGGGCGCGCCGACCACCGGCAGCCGGAGTTTATTTTTGAGCAAGTTCGGCAGCGCCATCGGACGACCCCAGCAGAAAGATCAATCTCGAGCAGAGTCCGACTGCACGGGGCGGACGCCCTGCTTCCGTTGGATAGGCTGACGGAGGCTCGCTCGGTTCACGGCCGCTCGCGCGCCGTTGGTTCGCACATAGACCAAATGACGCTGTGCCGGCAAGGCCGCGCTTAACGCCGCGTCACTTCGGCGGAGTCAGCCATCCGCAGAGATGTGCGCCGCGCCCGTCCCGTGCGAGGAGCTTGGCGAGCCAGGGCAGCAGAAGGCGCGCATCGTCGATCAGGGTGTGGGGCGGATTGACGACGATAAGGCCGGCGCGGGCGAGCGGTTGCTGGCCATGCGCGCCGATCGGCCCCGGACCGACGTCAAGCTCAAGCCGCAAGATATTCGGGGCGCCGAACGCCGTGACGGCGTTCAGGAAGCGGGCATCGGACACGCTGTCGCGAATCGGGCGCCACGCCGCATAGACCCCGGCCGGCCATTTGCGAATGGCGCCCGCCAGGGCCTTCACAACGCGCTCGGCTTCGTCGGGCGCCTCGAACGGCGGGTCGATCAAGACGAGGCCGCGCCGCTCCTTCGGCGGCAGATAGGCGTTGAGCGCCACATAGCCGTCCGTGCCGACAATGCTGAGGCGGCTATCGCGCCCAAGAGCGGCGACCAGTTCGGCGCGTTCTTCCGGATTGGCCTCACAGAGCGCGATCCGGTCCTGCGCGCGCATCAGCGCTTGGCCGATCGCCGGCGAACCGGGATACGACGCGGGGCGGCCGTCGGCGCCGTGCTGTCCGATCGCCTGAACATAAGGGCCCAAGAGCCCGGCGATCTCAGCGCCCGGCCGCGCCGTCAGGACGCGCGCCACCCCGTCGCGCCATTCCGGCGATCGCGTCCCCTCGAGGCCGGAAAGATCGTAGCGTCCCGCGCCGGCGTGGGTGTCGATGAAGCGAAAGGGCGCGTCCTTGCGCGAGAGGTAGACGAGGATGCGCGCGAGGACCGCGTGTTTGAACACATCGGCGAAATTGCCGGCGTGAAATGCATGGCGGTAGTTCATGGCCGGCTTGCCCGCTTGACGTCTGCGCGGACCGCCTCGCGACCGCGCCGTTCAGCGGATTGGCGCGACAACAATCGACGCGCGTTGGCAGCTATGCCGCGCGACCTTCGGGCATAGCGCAAAGGATGTGAGGTCCTTCGACAGGCAAATTCGCACATCGACGAGCTGGCCTCCGCTGCAGGTGATCGCCATGTTGTCGGCGCGCAGATTGGCGTTCGCTGCGACGAACGCTTGCTGAATATCGGCGGGGGAGAGACGCAACTGCTCGTGCGGCGCCTGCAGCATCGGGGGAATGTTGAGCCGCGTGCGAACGCTGCGGACGGTCGCGAAATAGTCATGTGGGCTCAAACCCGTGCAGGTTCCGTGCTTGCGGTACTCGTAGGCGGCGAGGCTCTCGCTTGGATAGAACTCCGTGTGTCTCACCCAGATCCGCAGGCGAGGCGTCTTGGTTTCGGTCGCACTCCTCCGGGTTTGGCCGAAAGCTGTTGTCTGGCCAGAGTCCGTGGACGACAAA
The DNA here is from genome assembly GCA_963839185.1 of uncultured Alphaproteobacteria bacterium. GTDB lineage: Bacteria > Pseudomonadota > Alphaproteobacteria > Rhizobiales > Beijerinckiaceae > Roseiarcus. The sequence goes on from CAWIUD010000055.1 coordinate 26,035, forward strand.
GCCGTCGCCCGAGCCGTTCGAGCATTGTTCGGGCGACTTCTCCTCGCCGCCGAGGTTGCAGTAGCCCGGCGACCATGACAGGGTCATCAAGTAGTAGTCGAAAGGCATGGTTGCGGCTGGCAGGGCATTCTGGGCGAGCGTCGGCCCTGCGAGACCAATCAACCCAAGCGCGCCCAGGACGGCCTTGAGCCCGAACCGCGACACAGTCAGACCCTCCCGATGTGTCGCCGTGCATCAGTACCGGGCTTTGAGGCCGTAATCCCCGAGCCATTGAGTTGTCCTGAGCTCCCGCTCGATGATTGGTCGGATCACGTCGCAGTCCGGTGCATAGGCATGTTCCGGATCGAGGCCGACGACGCACCATTCGACGCCCCAGGTCAGTCCGATCATGCCCAAATTAGAGCCGACCGCGTAGACCACGGTTCTCCGCCTGAGATCGCTCATCGTCGCGCGGGCGACGCAATAGCGGCGGGGAATGTAGGAAAGGCCATTGGCCCGGAAGCCGATTTCGCGCACCTGTTCGAAGTCGCCAATGGCGAGCTGAGAGTTCCAGAATGTGCGCTGTGTCTCAGCGAATCGGCCGGTGATTGTCGACAGCACGCCCGAGTCTTCGCATGCCGGCATATTTTGGTAGAATGGCGACCAGCGCTCCTCCGCCGGAACTCCATAGAACATGTCCCCGCGCGGTATGCCCGCGGCCTGCGCCAGCGATTGTATGCCGAGAACAAGCAAGAGGCCGAAGATCACGCGATTCATTGGCGTATGGTCCCCTTCCGCAGCGTTATCCGGCAGTCCCG
>CAWIUD010000056.1:0-113935 GCA_963839185.1 uncultured Alphaproteobacteria bacterium
TATGTCCTGAGCCAGGACAGCGGCTTGCCTTGCGCGGCGCGGCCAAGCATGATGTCCGAAGGGGATTGGGTTTTAGACCGTTGAACGCCGGATCGCGCGCCGACAGGGAGGTACACTCAATATGAAATCGCTCAAACGGATGTTGATGCTCGCGGGCGCGATTGGCGCGTCGCTTTCGGCAGGATCGGCTTACGCCGCGGCGAACAAGGTCGTGATCGGCGACATCGACGACATGTCCGGACCCTACGCCGACGTCATCGGCGCCGGCGGCGTCGAGGCGATCAAGATGGCGATCGCGGATTTCGGCGGGTCCGTGCTTGGGCAGCCGATCGATCTCCTCACCGTCGATCACCAAAACAAGCCCGACGTCGGCGCGCAGAAGCTTCGCGAATGGGCCGACACGGGCGGCATGACGATGTTGCTCGGCGGCTCAAACACGGGCGTCAGCCTTGCGATGTCCGCCGCAGCCAAGGAAAAAAAGATCCCCTTTTTCGCGGTTGGCGCCGCGGGCGCGTCGCTCACCGGCAAGGACTGCACGCCCTATACGATCCATTACGGCTACGACACCACGGCCCTCGCCAACGGCACCGCCAAGACTATCCTCGAGCAAGGCGGCAAGAGCTGGTTCTTCCTCACTGCGGACTATGCCTTCGGCAAGCAGTTGGAAGCAGGCGCGAGCGAAGTCGTGAAGGCGGGCGGCGGCACCGTGGTCGGCGACGTTCGGGTGCCGCTCGGGACGTCGGATTTCTCCTCCTATCTCCTCCAAGCCCAGGGTTCGGGCGCACAGGTGCTCGCGCTGGCCAACGCCGGCGCCGACACGTCGAACTCGCTGAAGGCCGCGGCGGAGTTCGGACTTACCAAGACGATGAAGCCGGCGGCGTTGCTTGTATTGATTTCCGACATCCACGCAGTCGGCCTCGATATCGCGCAAGGTCTCGTATTGACGACCGCCTGGTATTGGAATCTCGACGACCGGACCCGGGAGTTCGCCAAGCGCTTCTACGAAAAGACCAAGAAAGAGCCGACCTTCCCACAGGCCGCCTTTTATTCGGCAACGCTCACCTATCTCAACGCCGTCAAGGCCGCCGGCACGACCGACGCCGACAAGGTGATGGACGAAGTCCATAAGATGAAAATCAATGACGCCTTCGTCCAGAACGCCGTCATTCGCCAGGACGGGCTCCTGGAGCACGACATGTACATTGTCCAGGTGAAGACGCCTGCCGAATTAAAGGGCGACTGGGACTTCTACAAGGTCCTCAAGACGATGACCGGCGAGGAGGCGTTCGGAAAGCTGGCCGATTCCGCCTGTCCCCTGGTCAAGAAATAACGCCGGTTCGGCCGCTTCGAACCTCTCACGGAGGCGGCCACAATTCCGTTACTGCGGGGAGTGCGGCGACGACGCAATCCACGGATCGTAGAGCGCCTTACGATCCTCTGGATTGCTTCGCTTCGCTCGCAAAGACGGCCATGCGTCGCAAGGCGGCGTGGCGCCGAAGCCAAACAAACGCGGCGCCAATCGCTCATCGACGCCAACTTTTGACAAGCGCCTGGTCATTGCCGTTTTGAGCGATTTGAGCGGCTTGTCCGGGTCGGCAACGTCGGAAAATTGGCCGTCACCGCTCCTTTGGACCTCTCCAGCCAGTCCTTCTGAATTATAGAATGAAAAGGCCGCGTGTCAAAAGAAAATGTTTGTTTTTTCTGATCGACTCGTGGGGCCGTCATCAAAACGTTCAAACATCCGGCCGCGAACTGACGCGCCGGGGAAATTCCTCAGGACATGATCAGTCCGCCGTCGACGTTCACGGTCTGGCCGGTGACGTAGGCCGCATCGTCGCTGGCCAGGAACGTGACGAGGCCCGCCACATCCTCGCCCGTCCCGGCGCGGCCCATGGGAATATTGCGCACCCATTCGGCCATGAGTTCGCCCGGCTTGTAGTCGCCGAGCAATTTCCCCCAGGCCTGGTCGTTATAGGCCCACATATCGGTTTCGATGATGCCGGGACAGATCGCGTTGACCGTGATCCGCTCTTTCGCCACCTCCTTGGCCAAACTCTGCGTGATCCCTACGACGCCGAATTTCGATGCGGCGTAGTGCGGCGTGAAGATGAAGCCTTGTCGCGCCTGGCCGGAGGCGGTGTTGATCAGGCGGCCGCCGCGACCGTGTTTGCGCATCCGCCGGATCGCTTCCTGACAGCAGAGGAAGACGCCCTTCGCGTTGACGTCCATCACCTTGTCCCATTCGGCCTCGGTCATCGCCTCGATTCGGGCGATGGTGATGACCCCGGCGTTCTGGATCGAGATGTCGACCGACCCGAAGCGCCGCTCCGCTTCGTCGTAGAGCGCGACGACGTCCGCGGGTTTCGTCACGTCGGCGAGAAAAGCCGCGGCCTTTCCGCCCTCCGCGCCGATTTCGCGAGCGACCGTTTCCGCCGCCGCCTCATTGGCGCTGACCACGACGCTCGCGCCTTCGCGCGCGAAACGCCGGGCGATGGCCGCGCCGATGCCGCGGCTGCCTCCGGTAATGACCACGGTTTTTCCATCAAAGCGAGACATGCGTCCTCCTCGTGCGGGTTGGCGAATTCGCGGGCGGCTTCAGACCAGCTTCTCCGCAGTGAACTTGTCGGTGATGAGCGTCTTGACGTAGCCGCCGAGAAGGCCGCCGCGGATGGCCTGGACTTTGCGGTCGCCGCCGGCGACGGCGACGACCCGGGGGACGGCCTTCAATTCATCGAAGCTCATCCCGATGACGCGCTCGTCGAGCGGTCCGCCGACCGGACGCGCCCTTCTGGTCGAAGAAGCGCAGGCACACATCGCCGATCGCGCCCCGGGTCTCGAGATCGTGCAATTCCTCGCTCGTGAAGGTGTTGCCGGAATTGGCCAGCATCACGGAGGGTTGAAGCGCGCCGACGCCGACCAGGGCGATCGTCACCCGGCGGAATTGATCGGTGGTGGCGCGGACATAGGAATCGCCGAGCATAATGAGCCGCGCCGCCGAGGAGCTGACCACGCCTTGCGCCGGCAGCAGCTGAGGCTCGGCGCCGGTCAGGTCGGCCAGCCGGGTGGTGAGCTGGGTTGCGTGGCTTTGAACCGAGGGATTGCCGATGCCGCCGAGAATTTGCACGACGCGCTCGGCGCGGACGCGCTTGAACGGGTGGATGCTGTCGACCATTCTGAGCAGCGACGCGCTCCACGAGGAAATGCCGATCACCTCGCCGTCGCCCAACGTCGTTTCGACGTAATGGGCCGCCGCGCCGCCGATCGCCGACAGAATGGCTTCCTCGCGATCTTCGAAACACTCGGCGACGATCACCTCGTCGAGGCCGAAGCGATCGCGTAACGAGCCCTCCAACTGAGGGTAGGTTCCCCGCGGCGCGGTGATCGTGATGCGCACGATTCCTTCCAGCTCGGCCTTTTTCAACAGGCGCGAGACGGTGGCTTGAGAAATGTGCAGCAGGTCGGAGATCTGCGACTGCCGCCTGTGCTCCTCGTAATAGAGCTGGGCGACGCGCGCCATCAGGCGCAGTTCGTGAGACCGGCTCATCCGTTTGCAATCCTTCCGCGGCCTGGCGGCCGCGCAATGCATATATATTCAATACAGCAAATAGTCCACACCCGGCAACGGAGGCAAAATAGCGCCTTCTTAGCGCGGCATACCGCGGCGCAGCAACCAGTTCTTCGCGATGCAGCACGATAATTTATTATTTCTCGGTCAAGAATCGCTTGACGGCGGCAAGCGCTCTCGCTACGGTGCACGAAAATCCGATATAGAATAATTATTCACACCGAAGGTGACGTGTTGGCAACGCCCGTTTCGATCGACCGCCAGGCAGATGGCCGCCCGACGCCCACGGAGATCGCGGCCGCTCCCGAGGCGGAGCGCCGCCGCCGCCTCGCCGCCACCGCCCGCGAGGTTCGCCGCTCGGTCGTCGCGATGATCGCCGAGGCCCGCGCCGGCCATATCGGCGGCGATCTGTCGGTGACGGATATTCTGACCACGCTCTATTTCGGCGTTCTCAACGTTGATCCCTCGGCCCCGCGCTTGCCGGATCGTGATCGCTTCATCCTCAGCAAGGGGCATTGTTCGGCGGCGCTCTACTCGGTTCTGGCGCTGCGCGGCTTCTTGAAGCCCGAGTTGCTCCAGAGCTTCATGAAGCCGCTCTCGCCCCTCAACGGACACCCGAACCGGCGCAAGATCCCCGGCGTCGAAGCCAACACCGGTCCCCTGGGTCACGGCCTGCCGATCGGCGTCGGCAGCGCGATCGCCTCCCGGCTCTCGGGTCGAAACTGGCGAACATTCGTCGTCCTCGGCGACGGCGAATTGCAGGAGGGTTCGAACTGGGAGGCGGCCATGTCCGCGGGCCACCGCGGCCTCGACAACCTTGTCGCCATCGTCGACCGCAATCGCCTGCAGCAAGGCGCGAGAACCGAGGAGACGAACCGTCTCGAACCGCTCGCCGACAAATGGAGAGCGTTCGGCTGGGAGACCGTCGAGGTCGACGGCCATGACCATGGCGCGCTCTATGACCGCTTCGTCGCTCCGCGCGCCGGAAAGCCGCTGTGCGTGATCGCGAACACGATCAAAGGCAAGGGGGTCTCGTTCATCGAGGACCGCGTCGAATGGCACCATAAGGTTCCGTCGCCGGAGCAGGTTCATCTCGCGCTCGGGGAGCTCGTGAAATGACCGTCGCTGCGACGGCCCCCGCGCCGACATTCGATTGCCGCCAGGCCTTCGCCGAAACCCTGATCGAACTCGCGCGCGCCGACGATCGCATCGTCGCCGTCTGCAACGACAGCGTCGGATCGAGCAATCTGGTGGCGTTCCAGAAAGAATTTCCGGACCGGCTGATCAACGTCGGGATTGCCGAGCAGAACATGGTCGGCGTGGCCGCGGGGCTCGCCAACGGCGGCTTCACGCCTTTCGTGTGCGCGGCCGCGCCGTTCCTGACCGGGCGCGCGCTCGAGCAGATCAAAGCCGACGTCGCCTACAACGGCTATCATGTGACGCTCTGCGGCATGAGTCCGGGCATGGCCTACGGCGAACTCGGTCCAACCCATCATTCGATCGAGGACCTGAGCTGGCTCCGCGCGATCACCGATCTTGCGATCGTCTCGCCCGCCGATCCGGCGCAGACTTGTGCGGCGGTCCGTTGGGCCGCAGGTTCCGGAATCCCCGCGTATCTGCGAATTGGCCGGTTCAAGGTTCCGAAAGTCGCCGGCGACAAGGACGCATTCGCCTTCGGCCGGGCGGACGTGCTGCGCGAGGGCGCGGATGTCGCGCTTGTGGCGACCGGAGCGATGGTGTCGCGCGCATTGGATGCGGCCGACGAGCTCGCGGCGCGCGGCGTGTCGGCTCGTGTGCTCAATATCTCGACGATCAAGCCGATCGACGAAGCAGCGATCATCAGCGCGGCGCGCGAGACGAAAGGCATCGTCACCGTCGAAGAAGCGATGATTGAGGGCGGACTTGCGGCGGCCGTCGCAGAGCTTGTGGTCCGGCATGCGCCCGCGCCGATGCGGATGCTCGGCGTGTCGGGATTCGCTCCGACCGGGGACACCGCTTTTCTGTTCGATCATTTCGGCCTCAACCGCGCCGGCATCGTCGCCGCCGCGCTTGAATTGATCGGGTGAGCGATGACGCGGCCGCTGATCCTTGCGATCGACCAGGGCACGAGCTCGACGAAGTGCCTGCTCGTCGACGAAAAGGGCAAGGTTGTCGCGCGGGGACAGGCCGAGCTCGGACAGTCGACGCCGGAGCCGGGCTGGGTCGAGCAGGACGCGGGCGAGATCTGGGCGAGCGTGCAACGCGCCGTGGCCTCGACGCTGACGCCGGACCTGGCCGATCGTGTGATCGCGGTTGCGATCAGCACGCAGCGCGAGTCCTGCGTCATCTGGGATCGGCGCACGGGAGCGCCCCTTACTCCAGTGTTGTCCTGGCAGGATCTGCGCACCGAAGCGCTGAGCGACAAGTTGCGATCGCAGGGGTTCGGCGAGGTCGTTCGTCGCAAGAGCGGCCTGCCGCTTGATCCGATGTTCTCCGCCGCCAAGGCCAAATGGCTGCTCGATCGGATCGATCCGGATCGCGTTCGCGCGCGTGCTGGCGACCTCTGTGTCGGAACGATTGATTCTTTCCTGCTGTCGCGCTTCGGCGGCGAGCCGGTGATCGAAGCGGGCAACGCCTCGCGCACGCAACTCGTCGACGTCGCTGCAGCTGAGTTCGATGACGAGCTTCTGTCGATATTCGACGTGCCGCGCGCCTCGCTGCCGCGCGTCGTCGCCTCGGTCGGCCCCTTCCCGGCGGCGCGCGGACTCGCGCCGATGCCCGATGGCGTTCCGATCGGGGCCGTCATGGCGGACTCCCATTCCGCGCTCTTCGCCCACGGCGCGTTCGAGCCGGGGCCGGTCAAGGCGACGCACGGCACGGGCTCCTCGGTGATGGGGCTGATCGAACCGGATCGGGTCCGCGACGGCGGCGGCCTTCACCCCGGCCTCTGTCTGACCCTCGCCTGGCAAATCAAGGCGCCGGTGCTGGCGTTCGAGGGCAATATTCGCGCTGCCGGCTCGACCCTGGTCTGGGCGGCTTCGCTTCTCGGCGTCGACGTCAGCGAACTCGCGCGACTCGCCGCGACCGTCGAGGATTCCGGCGGCGTGCATCTGGTTCCGGCCTTCAACGGGCTTGGCGCGCCTTGGTGGGACGGCGGAGCGGTCGCGACGCTCTCCGGGTTCACGCTCGGGTCGGGCCGGGCGCAGGTTGCGCGCGCTGCGCTGGATTCGATCGCCCACCAGATCGCCGACGTCGTCGACAGCGTGCGGTCGAGCGGATCGCCGGTCGATCGGCTGCATGTCGATGGCGGGCCGACGCGCAACGACCATCTCATGCAGAGCGAAGCCGACATCGTGGGCGTTCCGGTCGTTCGAGCCGAAGCCGCGGAGCTGTCGGCGCTGGGAGTCGCCTATCTGGCCGGTCTTGCCGGGAACCTGTTCACGATCGACGCGATTCGCGCCATGGGCCGCGCAGGCTCTGCGTTTTCGCCCTCGATCTCAGACGAGCGGCGCCTCGCCGCGCGGCGTGCGTGGCGAGGGGCGCTCGCCCGGTCGCGAAGCGGCGCCGGCGTTCCGGTTCCAGCGTAGCGGCGGGAGGAGTGATCGCGACCGATGACTGAGCGAACGAGAGAACGAGGAAACGGTGCAATGGCGATGGCGTTCGATCCGGATGCGGCCAAGCCCAAGGCAAAGAGCGTGATCCCCTTCGGGTGGGGCGCGACCGGACCGCTGATCGGTCTGATCGCGATGTGCGTTTTTCTTTCGCTGTCGACCGAAACCTTCCTTTCGCTCCGCAATCTCCTGAACGTCATGGATCAGATCACGGTCATTGGCGTGATGGCCGTCGGCATGACTTTCGTGATCCTGATCGGCGGCATTGACCTCTCAGTGGGATCGATTCTCGCCCTGTCGGCGATGGTGATGGGCTATCTCGGCAATATCGCCGGACTGCCGTTTCCCTTGGCGATCGTGCTCGCGATCGTCGTGGCCGGGCTCACCGGAACCGTATCCGGCCTCATGATCACCCGTTTGCGGATGCCCGCGTTCATCGCGACGCTGGCGATGATGTCGATCGCGCGCGGCCTGGCCAGCATGATCACCGACGGCGAGCAGATCGTTGGATTCCCGGACTGGTTCTCCAATCTCGCCATCACCCGCCATTTCGGCTTTCTGACCGTCACGGTCGGGGTCATGGTCCTCATCACCCTGGCGAGCTGGATCTTCCTGCAATTTCGGCCGAATGGGCGGGCGCTCTATGCGATCGGCGGCAGCCAGGAGGTGGCTCGCCTCGCGGGCGTGCGCGTCCAACTGGCGACGGTCTGCGTCTACGCGCTGTGCGGCGCCCTCGCCGGGGTCGCGGGGGTGATTCTTTCCGCCCGCCTCGACTCCGCCCAGCCGAGTTCCGGGCTCGGCTATGAGCTCGACACGATCGCCGCGGTGGTGATCGGCGGCGCAAGCCTGTCAGGGGGAGTGGGCGGCATAGGCGGAACGGCGGTCGGCGTGCTGATCATCGGTTTTCTGCGCAACGGCCTCAACCTTCTGCATGTCTCGCCTTTCGTTCAGCAGGTGGTGATCGGCGTCGTCATCGCGCTCGCGGTCGCGGCCGACACGATGCGCAATCGGCGGCAGTGATCAGGGAGATACGCGCACGAAGAGAACCCGGCGCCGTCCTGAACTTCGGGTCGGCCGGCAGAGCCCATTTCGCTCGGGGTGAGCGAATCGGAGTCCGCAAGGACTGCTGAGGATGGCCTACGGCGGGGAGGAGCCCGTCGCGGCTGGATGAAGCACAACTGGAGGAAATCACATGTCATTTCATCGCATAGCACTTCTCGCCGCCGTCGCGGCGGCGGCTTTGAGCGCCGGCGTCGCGACCAGCGAAGCCAAGGAGGCCAAGACGATCGGCCTCGCCGTCGCCAACCTTCAGGCCAACTTCTTCAATCAGATCAAGCAATCGGTCGAAGCCTACGGAGCCTCAAAGGGCGTCAAGGTCATCACCGTCGACGCCAAGGGCGATTCCGCCACCCAGGTCAGCCAGATCCAGGATTTGCTGGCCCAGAACGTCGACGCCCTGATCTACATTCCCGCCGGCGCGACCGCCGCGGCGGTGCCGGTCAAGGCCGCGAGGGCCGCCAACGTGCCCGTCATCAATATTGACAGGAACGCCGATGGCGCGCCGGGCGACACGTTCATCGCCACCGACAGCGTAACCTCGGCGAAGCAGGTCTGCGACTACATCGCCAAGCAGGCAGGCGGCAAGGGAGAGATGGTCATCGTTCACGGCCAAAAGGGAACGACGCCGGAGGTTGACCGGTCGAAGGGCTGCGCCGAAGCGCTGAAGGCCTATCCCGACGTCAAGGTCGTTGGGGAACTCTGGAGCGAAGGCTGGCATCAGGACGAAGGATTCAAGCTGACCGCCGACCTGTTGCAGGCGCACCCGAACGTCTCGATCATTTTCGGCCAGGCGGACGCGCTCGCTCTTGGCGCGGCGCAGGCGGTGAAAGTGGCCAATCCCGGTCATAAGATCTGGGTCGCGGGCTTCGATGGCGATACGGCTGCGCTCACCGCGCTGCGCGATGGCGTGTTTGACGTCACCGCCACCCAGCAGACGCAGAAGATGGGCCGCATGGGCGTGGACGCGGCGATCGATCTGGTCGCGGGCAAGAAGGTGCCGGCCGAACAGCTTCAAGACGCAACGCTGACCACCAAGGACAATGTGGCGGGGTTCATCGCCCAGCATCCTTAGTTCGCCTCGCCGCAATCTTGGCTGAACGCCACAAGCGCGGCGCCGCAATCGAGCGGCGCCCCGCCATTCGAACCCAAGTCGAATCATGACCGAAGAGAAGCAGCTACCGCGGGAAGCCGACGCCATTCTCACAATGCGCGGCCTCGGGAAGAAATACGGCGACATCACCGTGCTCGCGGACATCGATCTCGATGTTCATAAGGGTGAAGTGTTGGCGCTGCTCGGCGAAAACGGCGCCGGCAAGTCCACGCTTGCTGGGATCGCCGCGGGCCTCGTCGCGCCGAGCGCCGGCGCCATGACGTGGCGCGGCGAACCCTATGCGCCCGATTCGCCGGCGGATGCGCTCTCGGCGGGAATTGGCCTCATCCACCAGGAGATGCGTCTCCTCAAGGATCTCTCGATCGCCGAAAACGTCTTCGTCGGCCGCTTGCCGCGCCGCATGGGCCGAATAGACCGGGCCGGAATGAACCGGCGCGCCGCCGAGCAACTCAAGCGGCTGGGACTCGATGCGCCGCCGACCATGCTGGTCCGCGATCTGCGGGTCGCGGCGCAACAGCAGGTCGAAATCGCCAAGGCGCTGACGCTGGACGCGAAGCTGCTCATTTTCGACGAACCGACCGCTGCGCTCGGCGGGGACGAGACCGAGCGTCTTTTCGCGCAGATCGAGCGGTTGAAGGCGGAGGGGGTAAGCTTCATCTACATCAGCCATCGCCTCGACGAGATCGCTCGAATCGCCGACCGGGTCGCAGTTTTGCGTGACGGCCGCCTGGTCGCAACGCATGACACGGCGCAGATGCAAGTGAAAACCCTGGTCGAGGAAATGGTCGGACGGCCTCTTGACCGGATGTTCCCGGATATCCGGCCGGCAGACGGCCGGGCCCTGATCGAGGTTGAGAATCTGACCAGCGCCGAGGGAGCGTTTTCCGACGTGAGTTTTTCGGTCAATGCCGGCGAGGTGTTCGGAGTCGCTGGCATCGTTGGGGCGGGACGCACCGAACTGGTCCGCGCCATAGCCGGCGCAGATCGCGTCGCCTCGGGGCGGGTGAGGATCGACGGAGAGGAGATTCGATTGACCGGCCCGCGAGATGCGCTCGACCATGGCGTCGTTCTGCTGCCGGAGGATCGCAAGGCGCAAGGCCTTGTTCTCGCGCAATCGATTGCCGAGAACATCGCGCTCGGAAACTATGGCCGCATCGCGCCTAACGGCTGGGTGACTCCCAGCGCCGTCAGCCGCTTTGCGGTCGCCGCGATCAACCGGTTCCTCATCAAGGGACGGCCGGAGCAGCGCGTTGACCAGCTATCGGGCGGCAACCAGCAGAAAGTCGTGATCGCCAAATGCATCTCGCGCGGCCCGCGCGTCGTCATTCTCGACGAGCCGACCCGCGGCATCGATGTTGGAGCGCGCGCGGCGATCTACGAGGTGATCGCGGAGCTCGCGCGGCAGGGGATGGCGATCATCGTCGTCAGCTCCGACCTCGACGAAGTGCTCGGACTGTCGAACCGAATCATGGTCCTCAGCCGCGGGCGCAACCGGGGCGTTCTCACCCGCGAGAAGGCGGACCGCGTCGCGGTCATGGAACTCGCCACGACCTGATCGGCGAATACGGGAGCAAGGCAATGAAGCTGTTCCAACTTGACGGCGAGATCGCCCTTGTCACCGGGGCCGGCAGCGGCATCGGACAAGGCGTCGCGATCGGCCTGGCGGAGGCGGGAGCTGACGTGGCGCTGTTCGATCTGCCCAATAGTCCGGGCATCGGCGAGACGGAAAGCGCGATCGCGAAACTCGGGCGCAGGTCGATCCGGCTCGCAGGCGACGTGGTCGACGGCGCGGCGCTCGTCAACGCCGTGCGCGAGACGGAAGCGCGGCTTGGCGCCCTGACGGTTGCCGTCAACAGCGCCGGAATCGCCAACGCCACGCCGGCCGAGGATATGCCGCTTGAGCAATGGCGGCGAATGCTGGACGTCAATCTGACCGGCGTGTTTCTGTCCTGCCAGGCCGAGGGGCGCGCGATGCTCAAACGCGGGCGCGGTTCGATCGTCAATATCGCGTCGATGTCCGGGTCGATCGTCAATCGCGGGCTTCTTCAGGCCCATTACAACACGTCGAAGGCGGGCGTCGTCCACCTGACCAAGAGTCTCGCCATGGAATGGGTTGGGCGCGGCCTCCGGGTCAACGCGATCAGCCCCGGCTACACGGCTACGCCAATGAACCTGCGCCCGGAGGTCGCCGAACAGCGGAAAATATTCGAGCGCGAGACGCCGATGGGGCGAATGGCCAGCGTCGACGAAATCGTCGGGCCGGCGATCTTTCTGTCAAGCCAGGCGGCCTCATTCGTGACGGGCGTCGATCTCCTGGTCGACGGCGGCTTTGAGTGCTGGTAGCCGCGCGGATAGCGAACCGCGCCTTCCGAGCCCATAGCGCTCCGCCGTAAGGGGATCGCCGTCAATTCAAGCGGAATTCCGCGCCGATCGCTTTGATTTCAGCCGGCCTGAGCAACCGGGCGTGCGCCACCGTCACCGAATGCAAGAGACCCTCAAGTTCGCGGGCCCAGAAGTCCAAGAACTTCCTGAGTTCGGGAAAATGAGGATGAAGATCGTGCTGCTGCCAGATGTACGTCTGGAGGATTTCGGGATGGTCGGGCAGGCGATACAAAATGTTTGCGGTCGTAAGCCCGTACCCTTCGAGCTGGCGGCGGAAGCTGGCTGAGCCCATGTGGATCCTCCAAGGCTGGACGGTGGCGAATCTTCTCATTCCGGCGGCTGTTTGGCAACGCACAATTTCGATTTACTTAACGATATCATGGTGTTAGCAGCATAGCTAATCGAGTGCTAATTTTTCTGCTCTCCATCCTCTTGAACCAATCGTTTCGGCTTCCAAATGTTCCATCGGGAGGCGGGCGCCTCTTTAACGAGCAAGAAAAGGAGTGACTGTGATGAAGTTTCGGCCGCTGCACGATCGCGTCGTGGTCAAACGCGTCGACGCCGAAGAGAGGACCAAGGGCGGGATCATTATTCCCGACACCGCCAAGGAGAAGCCCCAGGAAGGCGAAGTGATCGCCGTGGGGGCTGGCGGCCGCGACGAGAGCGGCAAGCTCATTCCGATCGACCTCAAGGTCGGCGACCGGATTCTGTTCGGCAAATGGTCGGGCACGGAAATCAAGCTGGAGGGCGAAGAGCTCCTGATCATGAAAGAGAGCGACGTCATGGGCGTCGTCGAGGGCGCGTCGGCGCCGGCTCGAAAAGCCGCCTGACTTTCGCGGGCGATCGATCAATTCTTTGTCCAGTCTCATGTCTATGGAGTGAGAGAGAATGGCTGCCAAGGAAGTGAAATTCTCGCAGGACGCGCGGGATAAAATGATTCGCGGGGTCGAGGTTTTGGCCAATGCGGTCAAGGTGACGCTGGGTCCCAAGGGCCGTAACGTCGTGATCGAAAAAAGCTACGGAGCGCCGCGCGTCAGCAAGGACGGCGTCACCGTCGCCAAGGAGATCGAACTTGCGGACAAGTTCGAGAACATGGGCGCGCAGATGGTGCGGGAAGTCGCCTCGAAGCAAAGCGACCTCGCCGGCGACGGCACCACGACCGCGACCGTGCTCGCGCAGGCGATCATCAGGGAGGGCGCGAAATCCGTCGCGGCCGGCGCCAATCCGATGGACCTCAAGCGCGGCGTCGATCTCGCGGTCGCGGCGATCGTCGCCGATCTGAAGAAGAACAGCCGCAAAGTCACCAAGTCGGAAGAGATCGGGCAGGTCGGCACAATCTCGGCCAACGGCGACAAATCGATCGGCAAGATGATCGCCGAGGCCATGCAGAAGGTTGGCAATGAGGGCGTGATCACGGTCGAGGAGGCCAAGACCGCGGAAACCGAGCTCGACGTCGTCGAGGGCATGCAGTTCGATCGCGGCTATCTCTCGCCCTATTTCATCACCAACGCCGACAAGATGGTCGCCGAGCTCGAGGACCCCTACATCCTCATCCACGAAAAGAAGCTGAGCGCGCTGCAGGCCATGCTTCCGGTGCTCGAGGCGGTGGTTCAGACCAGCAAGCCCTTGCTGATCGTAGCCGAGGACGTCGAAGGCGAGGCGCTGGCGACGCTCGTCGTCAACAAGCTGCGCGGCGGCCTCAAAGTCGCCGCGGTCAAGGCGCCCGGGTTCGGCGATCGCCGCAAGGCGATGCTCGAGGACATCGCCGTCCTTACCGGCGGCACGATGATCGCCGAGGACCTCGGCATCAAGCTTGAGAACGTGACGGTTCAGATGCTGGGCAGGGCCAAGCGGGTGCGGATCGAGAAGGAAAACACCACGATCATCGACGGCGCAGGCAAGAAGGCCGACATCCAGGGCCGCATCGGGCAGATCAAGGCGCAGATCGAGGAGACGACCTCCGACTACGACAAGGAGAAGCTGCAGGAGCGGCTGGCCAAACTCGCCGGCGGCGTCGCGGTGATCCGCGTCGGCGGCGCGACCGAGGTCGAAGTGAAGGAGAAGAAGGACCGCGTCGACGACGCGCTTCACGCGACCCGCGCCGCCGTCGAGGAAGGAATCCTCCCGGGCGGCGGCATACCGCTGCTGCGGTCGGCCAAGGCGCTCGATCAGGTCAAGTTCGACAACGACGACCAGCGGACCGGCGTCGAGATCGTCCGCAAGGCGGTGCAGCACCCGGCCCGGCAGATCGTCGAGAACGCCGGCGTCGACGGCTCGATCGTGGTCGGCAAGGTCCTGGAGAAAAAGGACTATGCGTTCGGCTACGACGCGCAGAAGGGCGAATATGGCGACCTGTACGGGCTCGGCATCATCGACCCGACCAAGGTCGTGCGGACCGCGCTGCAGGACGCCGCGTCCGTCGCCGGCCTTCTGATCACGACCGAGGCGATGGTCGCCGAGAAGCCGAAGAAGGAAACGCCGGCGCCGGCCATGCCGCCGGGCGGCATGGACTACTGAGGACAACCTTCGCAGGCTCGCAGTCATCGACCACGCTGCTGCAAACGATCGAGAATGGCGGGAGGTCCCGCCGTTCTGATTCCGTCCGAAGCAATCGGGACAGGCGCGCGACCTTCAGGCGAGCCGCGGGGCGACCACGAAACCCGAGACTGGGGCGAACTGAAGCAACGGCTAAGGGCGCCTGAGGCGCTTCTCAATTGCCCGAGAACGATTCGTCGCTCAATGGGGATGTCTCAAGCGGAGACATTCTTGGATCCCTTAATTTTATAAAGCCAAAACCGGTAGCGTTATGGCAGCCATTGCACGCGGCGGTCAGTTTCGAGTAGGCGGCCATAAATTTTGCGCTGTCCTTCTCCTTGATTGCGTTCTCAAGTTCATTGGACGGCGGCGTCATCGTTTTCATATCTGATGTGTGGTTGTTGTCTGGATAAAGTTTCTGCGCCTGCTCGATGCTCGCTCGAATTTGCGCCAACTCATAATTCGCCAGCGGCCAATTTTTCACAGCGCCCGCATACCACAACTTGAAATGCCTGAGTTGCGTCGCAACCATCATGTCATTCAGACGCGGCACATAGGCATCGCGCTCGGACGCTGGCTTTTCATCGCCGGCCAAGGCTGGCAGGGACCCTGCGATGATCGACATCGCCATCGCCGCCCAACGGCTCGTAGTCCTCATCGCCTAATTCCCGGATACGCGCCGATCATATGACGTCCTGACTTTGGTGGACATTCGACGGACGGGCGGGCAGGTCCGGCTAAACCGTGCCCCAACTCAGCCCTTCTGACAAGTCTGAGACATGGGTCGGAAAGATCGACGTCGAAAACCCGGGGGAAGCGATCTTTATCAATCGCTCGCGCCAATTTCGTCCGCCGAGCGTCGGCCGGCGGCGCGCTTTGCGCCGGGGTTCTAAAAGCCGGCGCCGTCGGGGAGACGCGTGAGCGTCGCCTCCGGTTACGCGGCCTTCTGCTTCGCGCCATAGGTTCCGTAGAACGTCTCGCCGCGCTCCGCCATCTGGACGAGCTTCTCCGGCGGCTCGAAGCGCGGCCCATGCTTCGCCGTCAGTTCCTTCGCCCGCGCTATGAACCGCTTGAGCCCCATCCCGTCGATGAACGAGATCGCGCCGCCCGTGATAGGGCGCGTAGCCGAAGCCAAGGATCGAGCCAACGTCGGCCTCGCGCGGATCGGTGACGATGCCTTCGAACAAACAGCGTGCGGCCTCGAGCGCGACCGTGAACAGATAACGATCCTTCAAGTCCTTGACGCTGATCGAATCGGGGTCGAGCCCCTTGCCGACGATCTTCGCCACTCCCGGCCACAGGGTCTTCGGCCCGTTCGCCGGATAGTCGTAGAAGCCCTTGCCGTTCTTGCGGCCGAAGCGCTGGTCCTTCGCGACCATCGTCTCGATCAGCTTCTTCTGGGCGGGATCGACCGCATTCGCGCCAAGGTCTTTCTCGGTCGCCTGCAGGATTTGCCAGCTGAGATCGATGCCGACCTCGTCATTGAGCGCCAGCGGCCCGACCGGCATGCCCGCCATCTTGGCGGCGTTCTCGACCATCGCTGGAGGAACGCCCTCCATCACCATCGCGTGCGCTTCGACCATGTAATTGCCGACGCACCGGTTGACGTAGAAGCCCCGGCAGTCGTTGACCACGATCGGCGTCTTCTTGATCGCGCGCACGAAATCCATCGCCGTGGCGAGCGCCTTGGCGTCGGTCTTCTCGCCCATGATGATCTCGACCAGCATCATCTTGTCGACCGGCGAGAAGAAATGCACGCCGATGAAATGCTCAGGGCTCAGCGACGTCCCGGCGAGCGAGGTGATCGGCAAGGTCGAAGTGTTGCTGGCGAAGATCACGTCCGGCCCGACCACGGCCTGCGCCTTCTTGGTCGCCTCCGCCTTCACCGCGCGGTCCTCGAACACCGCTTCGACGACCAGGTCGCAACCCTTCAACTTCGAATAGTCGGCGGTGGCGTGAATGCGCGCGAGCAGCGCATCCTTGTCGGCTGTCTTCGCCCGGCCCCTGGCGACCTGCGTACTCACGATCTTGTCGGAATAGGCCTTGCCCTTGTCGGCCAATTCCTGGTCGCGGTCGATCAACACGACCTCGAGTCCGGCGCTGGCCGACACATAGGCGATGCCAGCGCCCATCAGGCCCGCGCCAAGGACGCCAAGCTTCTTGAGGTTCGACGGCGGGACGCCGGCCGGACGGCGTACGCCCTTGTTGAGCTCGCCCATCGACAGGAACAGCGAGCGGATCATCGCCCCCGCTTCCTTGGAGAGCAGGATCTTGGCGAAATATTTGCTCTCGACCGCCAACGCCAGGTCCATCGGCAGTTGCAGGCCTTCGAACACCGAGGCGAGGACCGCCTTCGCCGCCGGATAATTGTCGTAAGTCTCGCGGCGGTAGATGGCGTTGGCCGGCGGCCAGATCATCATGCCCTGCGGCGAGAAGACCTTGCCGGACGGCGGCCTGAATTTCGGATCGTCCCACGGCGCCTTGGCGCCCGGATTGGCTTTCACCCAGGCCTTGGCGAGCGCAACAATCTGGTCCGCCGGCGCGACCTCGTTGACGAGGCCCATCTTCTTCGCCTGGGCCGGGCGCAATTGATCGCCCTTCAAGAGCATCTGCAACGCATCCGGCGTCGCCATCAGCCGCGCGACTCGCTGCGTGCCGCCGCCGCCCGGGAACAGGCCGACCTTGATTTCCGGCAGGCCGACCCGCGCCTTGTCGCTGTCCGCGACGACGCGGTAGTGGCAGGCGAGCGCGAGTTCGAATCCGCCGCCCATGCAGACGCCGTTGATCGCCGCTGCGAGCGGCTTGCCGCAAGTCTCGAGGCGCCGGAAAACGAGCGAAAGCTGCTTCGTCTGATCGACGAAAGCGCGCATCGCGGCCTCTTTGCCGTCCGCCTTGGCGCGCCGCGGCGAATTCGTCGCCCGCGGTCTTCAGCATGGTCAAATCCGCGCCGCCGGAGAACCCATCCTTGCCCGAGGTGAAGACGGCGCCCTTGACCGAGGCGTCGGACGCAATCTTGTCGGCGATCGCGCCGATCTCGGCGATCACTTCGGCGTTCAGCACGTTCATCGAGCGGCCGGGCATGTCCCAGGTCGCGAGCATGACGCCGTCGGAATCGGTTTCGACGCGGAAATTGGTGAAGTTCATGATCGTGGTCTCCGGCTCGACGGTCAGACGCGTTCGATGATGGTGGCGGTTCCCATGCCGCCGCCGATGCACAGCGTGATCAGCGCGGCGCCCTTGCCGGTGCGTTCGAGTTCGTCGAGCGCGGTGCCGAGGATCATCGCCCCCGTCGCGCCGAGCGGATGGCCCATCGCGATCGCGCCGCCATTGACGTTGACCTTGTCCGGATCGACTTCGAACGCCTGCAGGAACCGCAGCACGACGGCCGCGAAAGCCTCGTTGACCTCGAAGAGGTCGATGTCGTCGATCGTCATGCCGGAGCGGGCCAGCACCTTCTTTGTCACGTCGACCGGCCCGGTCAGCATGATCGCCGGCTCCGAGCCGATGTTGGCGAAGGCGCGGATGCGCCCCCGAGGCTTGAGGCCGGCCTTCGTCCCCGCCTCGCGCGATCCCAGCAGCACTGCCGCCGCGCCGTCGACGATGCCCGACGAATTGCCGGCGTGGTGCACATGGATCACGCGTTCGACCTCGGGATGAGCCTGAATCGCCACCGCGTCGAAGCCGCCTTGCTCGCCGGGGATCACGAACGAGGGCTTGAGCGACGCCAGCGACTGCATGTCGGTGGCCGGGCGCATGTGCTCGTCGTGATCGAGCAGCGGCAGGCCGTTGACGTCGAGGACCGGGGCGATCGAGCGCTTGAAGCGCCCCTCCTTCCAGGCTGCGGCGGCGCGCTTCTGCAATTCGACCGCATAGGCGTCGACGTCGTCGCGGGAGAAGCCGTATTTGGTGGCGATCAGGTCCGCCGACACGCCCTGCGGCATGAAATAGGCGGGGATTGCCAGCGAGGGATCGACCGGCCATGCGCCGCCGGAGGCCCCGATGCCGACGCGGCTCATCGAATTCAACCCCGCCGCCGATCGTGAGGTCGTGCTGGCCGCTCATCACTTGGGCGGCGGCGAAATTGACCGAATCGAGACCCGAGGCGCAGAAGCGGTTGATCTGGACGCCCGGCACCTTGTCGCCGAAGCCGGCGGCGAGCGCCCCCATGCGGGCGATGTCGCCGCCCGCTTCGCCGACCGGATCGACGCAGCCCATCACGACGTCATCCACTTCCTG
Organism: uncultured Alphaproteobacteria bacterium; assembly: GCA_963839185.1. Classification (GTDB taxonomy): domain Bacteria; phylum Pseudomonadota; class Alphaproteobacteria; order Rhizobiales; family Beijerinckiaceae; genus Roseiarcus. Next base: position 18,479 of record CAWIUD010000056.1, read on the forward strand.
CTCGTCGAGATGGTTGCGGTCCTTGATCGCCCTCAATGCGGTCGCCGCGAGATGCAGGGTCGAGGCGGTATGCAGCGAACCGTCCGGCTTGCCGCGCCCGCGCGGCGTTCGCACGTGATCATAGATGAATGCGTCAGCCATCGTGTTTCTCCTTGCGGCGCGAGCCGCGCGCGGCGTTCATGTTTCGTGGTCGGGGTGCTGGCGGCTGCCGACAGCCGCCAAGTCGAGCTTCATAAAGTTGCCGAGATCTTGGGCCGGCGACGCGAGCGCGTCATCGAGCCAGGCGACCTTCGATTCGACGTCGAACTGGATCGTCGGCGCGACGGCGGCGGGCCGGTCGAGACTCCCGACCGTCACCGATATGCGGTCGCGCCCGAGCATCCGGTAGGTGAGCGGAGTGCCGCATTCGGCGCAGAAGCCGCGCTCGGCGATTGACGAACTTGCGAACACTTTCGGCGCGCCGCGAGTCCAAAGCAGTTCGTCAAGCCTGACGCCGCCGAAAGCCATGAACGGCGCGCCGCCTGCCTTCTGGCACATCCGGCAGTGGCAGATATTCGCGCCGGTCGCTTCAGCGGTGAGCCGATAGCGCACCGCGCCGCACTGGCAACCCCCCGTCAAGCCGGCGCCCGCCTCGACTCCCATCGCCTTGCGACCTCCCTTGAGCCCGCGCCGACGGTCAGAAAGCGTCCGCCGGCAGCGCCATCAACGTCGAAGCGCCGGCGCTGAGCCGCGCCAGATGCGCCGCCGTTTCGGGCAGCATACGCTCGTTGAAGAACTTGGCGAGCGTCAATTTGGCGTCGAGGGCGGGGTTGCTGTCCGACTTCGCCTGGCGCGCGAGGACCGCCTTGACGATCCGCGCCCACATATAGCCGAGCGCGGTCAGGCCGAAGAGATGCATATAGTCGTAGGACGCCGCGCCTGCATTGTCGCGATCGGCAAGACCGTTGCGCGACAGCCACAAGCTCGCCTGCTGCAAATGGCCGAGCGCGGCTTGCAGGCCGCCGAGGTAGGGCGCGAGCGCCGCGTCGTTCTTGGCCCCGGCGATGAATTGCGAGACTTCGCCAAAAAAGGCCATCACCGCCCGGCCGCCGTCCTTCGGCAGCTTGCGGGCCACGAGGTCGAGCGCCTGCACGCCGTTCGCGCCTTCGTAGATCATGGCGATGCGCGCGTCGCGCACGAACTGCTCCATGCCCCATTCGGCGATATAGCCGTGGCCGCCAAGCACCTGCTGGGCCTTGACCGCGTTGGCGAAACCGTAGTCCGAGAACACGCCCTTGAGGACCGGCGTCAACAACCCAAGCCGATCCTCGGCTGCCTGTCTCGCCTTCTCTTCCGGCGCGTGGCGCGCCTCGTCCTGGGTGAGCGCGGCCGACACCATCAGCGCCCGGGCGCTCTCGTTGAAGGCGCGGATTTCCATCAGCATGCGCCGCACGTCGGGATGCACGAGCAAGTGGTCGGCGGGCTTGTCCGGCTCGGTCGGACCTTTGAGCGAACGGCCCTGCCGCCGGTCCTTGGCGTAGGCGGCGGCGTTCTGATAGGCGACTTCGGAAATGGCGAGGCCCTGCACCGCGACCCCGAGCCGCGCGCCGTTCATCATCACGAACATCGCCGGCAGGCCGCGATGCGCCTCGCCGACCAGCCAGCCCTTCGCGCCGTCGAAATTGAGCACCGCGGTGGTGTTGGCGTGGATGCCCATCTTGTGTTCGATCGAACCGCAGACCACGCCGTTGCGCTCCCCTGCGCCGCCGTCGGCGGCAGGCAGGAATTTCGGCACGACGAACAGCGAGAGGCCCTTCACCCCCGCAGGCGCGCCTTCGATCCTCGCCAGCACGAGATGCACGATGTTGTCGGCGAGGTCATGTTCGCCGGACGAGATGAAAATCTTCTGCCCGGTGATGGCGTAAGAGCCGTCGTTTTGCGCGACGGCGCGAGTCTTGATGAGGCCGAGGTCGGTGCCGCATTGCGGCTCGGTCAGGCACATCGTGCCTGTCCATTCGCCGGTGGTCATTTTCGGCAGGAAGCGGGATTTGAGATCGTCGCTGGCGTGGACCATCATCGCCGCCACCGCCCCGTTGGTCAGCGAGGGGTACATGGAGAACGCGACATTGGCGGAATTTTCATATTCGGCGAACAGGACCGCGAGGAAGTGCGGCAGCCCCTGACCGCCGTAAGTCTGATCGCCGGCAAGGCCCACCCAGCCGCCCTCGACCAACGCCTTGTATGCCTGTTTGAAACCCTTCGGGGTCGTTACGCTGCCGTCCGGATGGCGTGTGCAGCCCTCGAGGTCCCCGCTGCGGTTCAGCGGCTGCACGACCTCCTCGACGAACTTCGCGCCTTCAGTCAGCACCGCCTCGACCACGTCGAGCGGCGCGTCGAAAACCCCGGCGCGTTGGCGAGTTTGCCGTAGTCGAAAACGTCGCTGAGCAGGAAAAGCGTGTCGTCACCGGCGCTTTGTAAGTCGGCATTGTGGTCCTCGGGATAAGGCTGGAATCCGCCGTCGGCGGCCCGCGCGGCGTGACGTCCGGCGAGAAGGTTCACATATGAACTATCTACCGGCCCGATTGCAAGAGGAATTTCGACGCCGTCGACGCCCGGAGGGGGATTTCTCCGATGCGGGGGTGAGGATAATGCTTTTTCTGAGGCTAAGCTGACAGCTGCCAATGTCTCGAAAGTCCGGGTAGTCTAAAGTCCTTGGGAACGGTGAAAGCGAGCTTCGGCATGGGTCGGCCGCGCGGAACTCTAGGGCAAGCAAGGGCGCCGCTTCGTTGGGCGCTGTCGGCGCTGGTCCTGGCGATGGCTGGCGCCACCGCCGCGTGGGGCTCGTCGCCGACTCTCACCGACATCAAGGCGCGCGGAGCGTTGCTTTGCGGCGTCAATGAGGGATGCCCAGGGTTCTCGTTTGTTGACAGCGCGGGTGTGGACCGGGTTTGACGTCGACTTTTGCCGGGCGCTGGCCGCGGCCATCTTCGGCGACCCTGGCAAGGTCAAGCTCGTGCCGCTGTCCGCCGACGCGCGGTTCCAGGCGCTGAAGGACGGCAAGATCGACGTTCTTTCCCGCAATTCGACCTGGACCATGTCGCGCGAAACCGAGTTTGGCCTGACCTTCGTCGGCGTCACCTACTTTGACGGGCAGGGGTTCATGCTCCCCGCGCGATGAAGATCGGTTCGGCGAGGGAGCTGGACGGGGCCAAGGTCTGCGTGCAGAGCGGAACCACGACCATCGACAATCTCGCCGACTTCTTCGCCAGCAATGGGATGACATTCGAAGCGGTCGTGTCGTCATCCACGGACGAGTCGATCAAGAACTCGAGGCCGGGCTCTGTTCCGTCCTGACGAGCGATCTCTCGCAGCTCTACGCGCTGCGCCTGCGCCTGCCGAAGCCGCGCGATCACATCATTCTGCCGACGTGATCTCGAAGGAGCCTCTGGGGCCGGTCGTGCGCCAGAGCGACCTGCAATGGATCGACATCGTGAAATGGGTTCATTTCGCCATGGTCAACGCCGAGGAGCTCGGCGTCGGCACGAAAACCATCGGCCAGTCCTTGCAATCGCGAAAACCCGAGGTGATGCGCCTGGTCGGGACGGCGGGAAACTTCGGCGAGCAGATCGGGCTCACCAATTCCTGGGCCGCCGACGTGATCCGGTCGGTCGGGAACTATGGCGAGGTGTTCGAGCGCGATCTCGGCTCGAAGACGCAGCTCGCCATTCCGCGCGGCCTCAACCAGTTGTGGACCGAAGGCGGCATCCAGTACGCCCCGCCGATCCGCTGACGGCTCGCTCGGGGACGGCTTCGGCCGACCTCGTGCTATGCTGCGCGCGCCTGGGGCTCGCGATGGCGGGAACCCGGAAGATCGCGGCGGATCCGGTCGCCGATGTGGCGGCTATAGCCGGCTCGCGGGAGCGGACGAGGATCGCACGCTGGCGCGGCTGCGTGGGCTGCGCAGCGATCTGATCGATCCGGCGATCGCCGCGCATCGCGGACGCATCGTCAAGCGCACCGGCGACGGAAGTCTGATCGAGTTCCGCAGCGTGGTCGACGCAGTGCGCTGCGCGATCGAGGTGCAGCACGGCCTCGTCGAACGAAAAGCGGGCGTGCCGGCCGAGCGGCGCATCGATCCGCGTCGGCATTCACCTCGGCGACGTGGTCGAGGAGAGCCGACGGCGATCTCATGGGCGATGGCGTCGATGTCGCCGCGCGGCTCGAGGGGATCGCCGCGCCCGGCGCGATCTGCCTGTCGGAGGACGCCTATCGCCAGGTCAAGGGAGGCTGATCTGGCGGTCAGCGACCTCGGCCCGACTCGACTCAAGAACATGCCGACCCGATCCGGGTCTATTCGCTGCAAGTTGGCGTCCCGGCGCAGGTGAAGCCGTGCGATGACCCGCCGTTTTGAAGAAGCGTTTCGTGGCTCGGCCCCGCTCGCCGCCGCGGTTCCGGCGCTGCTCGTCCTGGTGACTTGCGGCGGCTGGTGGCTCGTCGAACGCAAATCGATCCAGCGGCCGTCTCGACAACCGCGCCAGTGGCGGCCGCCGCCGAGCGCGGCGACGCCAGGTGAAGCCAGACGTCTCTCGATGTCGTGTTGCCGTTCGCCAATATCGCCAACGACCCGCGCAGGACTATTTCGCCGACGGCGTGACCGAGAGCCTCACCACCGACCTCTCGCGCCTCCGCGGCTCGGTTCGTGATCGCGCGCAACACCGCCTTCACTTTCAAGGGCAAGAATGTCGACGCCCGGGAAATCGGCAAGGAGCTTGGCGTCCGTTACGTGCTCGAAGGCACTGTTCAACGCGACGCGGAGCCGGATGCGGGTCAATGTGCAGCTCATCGACGCCGAAACGGGCAATCACCTCTGGGCCGAGCGGTTCGACAAGCCGCTCGCCGATCTCTTCGAAATGCAGGACGAAATCGTCGCCCGCCTGGCCAACCAATGGGGACTGAACTCGTCGCCGCCGAGGCGCGGCGCGCGCAACAAGCGCCGAACCCCAGACTCGATGGACCTCTATTTTCAAGGATTGGCTTGCGCTCAACAGGGGCAGCGTGAACCTCGAGAACATCGACGCAGGCGCGCGGCTTTTTCGAGCGCGCGCTGGCGCTCAATCCCGACAATCTCGACGCGCTACTCGAGATCGGACGGTCGACTATTCGTGGGCGAGACTTATCTGTGGACGATCGCGAGGCCCGGCTGGCGGCGGCCGAAGCGACGATGAGCCAAGGTGCTGTCTCTAAGGTCCGAACCATGCGCTGGCGCACGAGTTCATGGGCGATGTCCTCAGCCAGACCAAGCCGTGCGGACCAGGGCATCGCCGAACTCGAGCATGCGTTGACGCTGGATCCGAATCTTGCCGCCGCCCACGGGTACCTCGGTCTCGCCAAGATTTTGGCCGGCCGCTTCAAAGAAACCGAGGCTCATTGGAACGAGGCCATGCGCCTTTGTCCGCGCGACAGTTTCGCCTGGCACTGGATGCGACTCGCCGGCGACGCCAAGATCGCTCTCGGCAATTACGATCAGGCGGTCGCATTGTTTCGCCGCTCGATCGAGGACAACCGGAAGTATCCCGCTAGCGTATTTCTTGCTCGCGGCCGCGCTCGCGCAGCTCGGCCAGCTGGACGAGGCGCGTCCGAAGTCAAGGCCGGCCTGGCGCTCGACCCGGCCTTCTCGATCCGGCGCTTTCGCAAGGGGAACGAGAACGCGCCGGCCGCTCCTCGAAGGCATGCGCAAAGCCGGGGTGCCGGAGGAATGACCGAAAACCGGAAGATCGCAGCGATCCTCGCCGCCGACGTGGTCGGCTACAGCCGGCTAGCCGGAGCCGACGAGGATCGCACGCTGGCGCGGCTTACGGGCGCTGCGCAGCGATCTGGTCGACCCGCCATCGCCGCGCATAAAGGGCGCATGGTCAAGCGCACCGGCGACGGCGCCTCGTCGAATTTCGTAGCGTGGTTGACGCGGTGCGTTGCGCGATCGAAGTGCAGCACGGCATGGTCGAGCGCAATGCCGGCGTCGCGCCGGAACGCCGCATCGAGTTCCGCGTCGGCATCCATCTCGGCGACGTGGTCGAGGAGAGCGACGGCGATCTCATGGGCGACGGCGTCAATATCGCCGCGCGGCTGGAGGGCATCGCCAAGCCCGGCGCAATCTGGCTTTCCGAGGACGCCTATCGGCAGGTGAAAGGGCGGCTCGATCTCGCGGTCAGCGATCTCGGCCCGACCCAGCTCAAGAACATCGCCGAGCCGATCCGGGTCTATTCGCTTGAAGTCGGCGCGCCCGCCGCAGCGAAGCCCGCGCCGGCCTCGGCTCCGAAAAATCCAGCGCCGCCACGCCTGTCGATGGTCGTCTTGCCGTTCGCCAATATCGGCGGCGACCCGAGCAGGAGCATTTCGTCGACGGGATCACGGAGAGCCTGACGACCGATCTCTCGCGCATTCGAGGGTCGTTCGTGATCGGGCGCAACACAGCCTTCACCTACAAAGGCAAAGCCGTCGATCTGAAGCAGATCGGGCGCGAGTTGAACGTCCGTTACGTGCTTGAGGGCAGCGTCCAGCGCGGCGGAAACCGCATGCGCGTCAACGTGCAGCTCATCGACGCCGAGACCGGCAGTCATCTCTGGGCCGAGCGGTTCGATAAGCCGCTGGCCGATCTCTTCGACATGCAGGACGAGATCGTTGCGCGCCTGGCGAACGCGCTGAACGCCGCAAATCGTCGCCGCCGAGGCGCGGCGCGCGGAACAGGCCCCGAACCCCAACTCGATGGACCTCTATTTTCAAGGGATGGCTTGGCTCAATAAGGGAATGACCCCCGACAATTTCGCGCAAGCGCGCAGCTTTTTCGATCGCGCGTTCGCCGCCGATCCCGGCAATATCGACGCGCTGATTGGATCGGCGCGCGCAGACGTGCTCGAAGGCGCACATTCTCTTTGTGCGCGATCCTATGGCGGCCTTCGCGAAGGCCGAAGCGAAGTTGACCAAAGCCTTGTCATCGGTGACCGACCACGCGCTTGGCCACATGCTGTTAGGATTTGTCGAGATATTCACCAAGCGCGCTGCAGAGGGCATCGCCAAATGTGAACATGCTTTGGAGCTGGATCGAAATCTTGTCCACGCCCATCCCTAATCGGACTTGGTAAGATTTTCATCGGTCGCGCCGAAGAAACGGAGGCTCACGTTGCCGAGGCCTTGCGCCTAAGTCCGCGCGATACGATGGCTTAGTCTTGGATGAGTATCGCGGGCATCGCGAAGAGCAACCTCGGCAGTTACGAGCAAGCGGTCGCGTGGTCTCGACGGGCGATCGAGGCCAACCGAAATTATCCGAGCAATTTACGTTTGGCCGCCGCGCTCGCGCATCTTGGCCGACTTGAAGAGGCGCGTTCCGCGTCAATGCGGGCCTCGCGCTCAATCCGGCCTTCACCATATCACGCTCCCGGCCGCGCGGACGGCGATGAGCGACAACCCCGCATATCTCGCCTCGCTCGAGCCTGTTCTCGAAGGCATGCGCAAGGCCGGAGTGCCCGAGCAATGAGCGCCGCGGGCCGCTTCGCCGCAATCCTAGGGCCGGTCAAGGCAATTTGGGATCAAAAGGCGCCACCGGATTAGACCCATTAGCTTTAGGGATTGATCCCACGGAGGGCCCCGCCAAATTTGTAAAAAAGTAAAAATTACTCGCCAACTGGACCATTTTATTTCATAATTCAGAAGATAGTTGCGCGCCCGGTTTGAGCGCCATTTCACCTAAAGGAGAAGCGTCAAGGAGCGAACTGGCCGCCAGGAGCATTCCCGGCCGCGAGGAAGGGCTTGGGATTCCTGGATCCCCGCAATGGGGCGCCCCCTAGAAAAGTTGGCATGGATTTGGGGTTGACGCCGCGCCTATTTGGGCTCGGCGCCATGGCCGCTTGGGATCGGCTGGGCGAAGTATCGGATGGTTTTTTCGAGGACGCGCGGGGGGGACACGACGCTAAACAGGGTCGCAACCCGCTGGAGCAGGGCACCGCGCTAAAATTGCGAAAGCCGACAGATCGGGAAGTGGAGCCGGCGAAAATCCGCCCCCGCGCCGCGAGCGCGGCGTCCATCAGCCGCGCCCGGTCTCGCGCATCATCGACGCGGTCGGGTCGGCGTAGGCCTCCTGGCGGTCGACGCTCCAGTAGCGCAGTTCTTCGAGAGGGATCGGCTCGCCGGTGACGGCGCATCGCACATAGGCGCCTGGACGAACGATTCGAAAGTCGCCATCGAGGAATTCAACTTTGGCTTCGCCCGGGTCGGCCGGCCGCCGGTCCATTCTGTTCATTGCAAAAACCCCTGACGGTCCTCTCTCTATGTCACCTTCGCCGCCGACGGAAACTGTGACTTCTTGAGCTGCCGCCGCTCTGGACAAACAGAGGCCTCTCTGATAGAGGCCGGCGCAAATTTCGCGCTCTCTCCGGAAAGGGAGGCGAATTGGCGCTCGTCGAGGCTTGGCCTCGGAACACAGGATACCACGTGCAAGTTCTCGTTCGCGACAACAATGTTGATCAGGCCCTCAAGGCGCTCAAGAAAAAGATGCAGCGCGAGGGAATTTTCCGCGAGATGAAGCTTCGCGGCCATTACGAAAAGCCTTCCGGAAAAGAGGGCCCGCGAAAAAGCGGAAGCGGTGCGCCGTGCGCGCAAGCTGGCCCGCAAGAAGCTGCAACGTGAGGGCTTGCTGCCGATGAAGCCGAAGCCCGTCCCCGGCGCGCCTCGTTCGGCTGGCTGACACCGAATTCAGGCGCGGCATTGGATGACATCCTGAGCACGCGCTAAGCGCAACTTCTATTGGGACCCCGCCTCGGTGGCGGGGTTTTTGATATTTAGCTTGCGTCCGTGGTTTCGAATCGATTGTTGTGCGCTTGTTGATGCGCGCTCCGCGGAGGTCCGCGAATGTTGGAAAGCCGGTCGGGATTTCGCAGAGCGCCAGCCCGGACATGGGCGGTCGCGGCGCTGGCGCTGGCGCTCGGCGCGTGCAGCGAGACGATCGGTTCGCTCAACTCGCACGTCGCGGAGACTGAAACGGACGCCGGGGCTCAGGCCTCGAACGCCGGCAACATCGCGTCGCTGACCGAGGTCATCCAGCGCAACCCCCGGGACGCCGCCGCCTACAACACGCGCGGCGTCGTCTATGCGAAGCTTGGACGCTATTCCAACGCGATCGACGATTTCAGTCACGCGATCGAACTCGACCCGAACTTCGCCGGCGCCTACACCAATCGGGCTTTGGCTTACCGCCAGACCAAAAAAGACAACCTCGCGCTGCAGGATTTCAATCAAGCGATCACCGTCAATCCCAACGACGCCGCCGCATATCTGGGCCGAGGCAATCTTCTGCGCTCGGAAGGCGATTTCAACGGCGCCCTCGCTGACCTGAACCAGGCGATCAAGCTCAATCCCGAGGGCGCGCAGGCATACCACGCTCGCGGCCTGATCTATCAGCGCCAAGGCAACAACGTCCAGGCGATCACCGATTTCAACAATGCGATCGATCGCGATCCCGTTCGCCGGCGCCCCTATGAGGCGCGGGGTCAGAGCTTGATGGCGACGGGCAAATACCAGGCGGCGATCGACGATTTCAATGCGGCGCTGAACGTCGACGCCTACAACTCCGAGGCCTGGGCGGGTCTTGGGTTCTGCTACGAGAAGCTGGACAATCGAGCGAAAGCGGTCGAGTTCTACCAGCGCGCGGTATCGGTCGATCCGAACAACAGCCAGGCGCGCGCCGCTTTGCAACGACTGGGCTGAGGAATTCGTGCGAAGGCTTGGCTCAGCCGCCGGCAGCCTGCTCGTGCGAACCCGGCTCGGTTTTCAGGAATTCTTCAAGCCAATGGATGTCGTATTGGCCATTCTGCACGTCCGGATTTCGCACCAGAGTTCGAAATAGAGGCAGCGTCGTCTCGATGCCGTCGACGATGAATTCGTCGAGCGCCCGGCGCAGCCGCATCAAAGCCTCGGTCCGAGTTCGGCCATGAACAATCAGCTTGCCAACCAGGGAATTGTAATAGGGCGGGATCACGTACCCTTGATAGGCGGACGTATTCCACCCGGATGCCGAGACCGCCGGGTGGATGAAAGTACGTGATGCGGCCCGGCGAGGGAATGAACGTGCGAGGGTTCTCCGCATCGATGCGGTATTTGATCGCCACCCCCAGAATTCGAATGTCATCTTTCGCGATTCAAAGCGGAGAGCCGGCAGCGATCTTGATCTGCTCGTTAATGATGTCGATCCCGGTAATCATCCCGGTGACGGGATGCTCCACCTGGACCCGCGTGTTCATCTCGATGAAGTAGAACCTTCCGTCTTCGTAGAGGAATTCGACTGTTCCCGCTCCGACATAGCCGAGTTCCGACATGGCTTTGACGACGATGCCGCCAATGCTGTCGCGCTGTCCGATATTAAGCGCCGGCGAAGGACCCTCTTCCCAGACTTTTTGATGGCGGCGCTGCAGTGAGCAGTCGCGCTCGCCAAGATGAACGACGCTGCCTTGCTCGTCGCCGAGCACTTGAATTTCGATGTGCCGCGGTTTTCCAAGATACTTTTCGAGGTACACCTGATCGTCGCCGAAGGCGGTCTCGGCTTCGATCCTGGCGGCGCCCATCGCGTAGGCGAGGTCGTCGGGCTGACGAGCGACCTTCATCCCTCGTCCGCCGCCCCCCGCAGCAGCCTTGACAATGACCGGGTAGCCGATCTCCGCCGCGACTTGCCGTGCTTCCGCCTCGTCCTGAACGCTGCCAAGCGACCCGGGAACGCAGGGGATTCGGAGCCTTGCGGCTGTCCGCCTGGCCTCGATCTTGTCGCCCATCAGACGAATATGCTCCGCCTTCGGGCCGATGAACGTGATCTCATGCTCCTCCAGGATATCGGCGAAGCGCGCGTTCTCGGACAGAAATCCGTAGCCCGGGTGGACGGCGTCGGCGCCAGTGATCTCGCAGGCCGCAACGATCGCCGGGATGTTGAGATAGCTCTCGCGCGCAGGCGGAGGGCCGATGCAAACACTCTCATCCGCAAGCTTGACGTGCATCGCCTCTTTATCGGCTGTTGAATAGACTGCGACGGTCGCGATGCCGAGTTCCTTGGCGGCGCGCATCACGCGCAGCGCGATTTCGCCCCGGTTGGCGATAGAATTTTATCGAACATCGTGGCCAGATCCCGGATCCCGGCGCACGCAAACGGCCCGACCGTCCACGGCCATTACTCGATTATCATCAGGGGCTGGTCGTATTCGACCGGCGCGCCGTCGATGACCAGAATGCGTACGACCTTTCCCGCCCGCGGCGCGACGATGTCGTTGAAGGTCTTCATCGCTTCGACAAGCATGAGCTTGTCACCGGCTTTCACCATTGTCCCGATTTCGACGAAAGGCTTGGCTTCCGCGCTCGGTCGAAGATAGGCGGTGCCGACCATCGGCAATTTTATCGCTCCGGCGAGTTCTGCTGACGCCGGCTCGGCCTCGGCTGCGGCGCCGCCTGGTCCGTGGCCAGCTTCGGCCGCGGGACGCGGGTGATCGGCTGTCGCGCCAATATTGTAGGCCAATGGAGCGTGCTGACGCGCCACGCGCACTCGCAACTCGCCGTGGCTGATTTCGACCTCGCTGAGATCATACCGGGCAATGATCTTTGCAATCTGGTCGATTGCAACCATGTCGACGAGGTTCTGCGCGGAGGTGTCGGTTCGCGGGCCGACGGTTTTTTCAGTCTTCTTCTCGGGCCGGAACGCACGCTCGTCGGGAGTGGGAAGGTGCTATATCCCGGCCGCCCGGGCAAATAAAGTGCGAGCGGCGCGGACCTTCATGCTCGGCGCGCCCAGACCCGGACGTCATGAAACGCCACGCCTCCGTGCGGTGCGACGCTGTCGTCGCCAACCAGTGCGTTGATCCCCCATCCGTCTAGAAAGGCGGAAGGCGGCCAAACGCCCTCGCTGACGAGAACGCCGGGCCGCAAGCCCTCGAATATTCGAGCGGGCACGCGCGTTTGGCCGCGTCCATTGCCGAGTTCGACAACGTCGCCGTCCGACAGCCGAAGTGTTTCCGCATCGGAGGGATTAATAAGCACTTCCGGGCGTTGCTCGCGCAACAACGAGGTCCGCGTCTCGGTGAAGCTCGAATTGAGGAAATTCCGGGCCGGCGAGGTTGCAAGCTTGAATGGATGCTCTTGGTCGACCTCTTCGTTGATTGGCCAATAGTCGGGCAGGCTCGGCATCTCTCGCCATGGGCCCCGGAGCCCATCGTTGGCGACCGGGCGTCCGTCCAGTTCGCTTTAAATCGGAACTTTCGATCGGGAAAGCCGAACCCATTGAGGAAGTGTGCGTCCTCGAATGACGGCTGCAAGTCGAGCCAGCGCTTGGCCTCAAGAGCGGCAAGGTCGCCGTAGCCCGATTGCGCAGCGTCCAATCGATGATCTCGCGCGGTGACATCGAGAACGCGGGATGCTCGGCCCCCACGCGCCGGGCAAGTCCGACAAGCACCTCGTGATTTGACCGGCAGCCTTGCGGAGGGTCGACGACCTTCGGCGCGAATTGCAGATGCGAATGCCCACCTGCGGTGTAGATGTCGTCGTGCTCCAGAAACATTGTCGCGGGCAAAACGATATCCGCGTACCGGGCGGTATCGGTCATGAATTGCTCATGGACGCAAACGAACAGGTCATCACGCGAAAATCCGCGCCGGACCTTCTGTTGATTGGGGGCGACCGCAAGCGGATTGGTGTTCTGAATCAGCATGGCTTTCACTGGCGCTCCGTCCCTCAGCGCCTCCGCTTCGCCGGTCAGAATTGCGCCTATGCGCGACTGGTCAAGGCGACGAACACTGGAATTGCGAAGATCCAGACCTTCGATCATCGTTTTGTGCAGTTTGTAGATGCCGCTGTTGCTGTGAAATGCGCCCCCTCCCTCATGCGCCCATGCGCCCGTGACGGCCGGAATGCACAGAGCCGCGTGCATGTTGGCTGCCCCGTTGCGCTGGCGTGAGAAACCATAGCCGAGCCGGAAGAAGCTTCGCTTTCGTCCCCCGACAAGCGCCGCAACTCCTCGATTTGCGTGACCGCAAGGCCGGTGATCGCGCTCGCCCAAATCGGATCGCGCCTTCGCAGATGCGCTTCGAGTTCGCGGGGCGCGTCAGTGTATCGCTCGAGGTAGTCCCAGTCGGCCAAGCGGTCTCGAAAGAGGATGTGCATCACCGCGCAGGCAAGCGCCGCGTCCGTGCCGGGCCTGACGCACAAGGCCAGATCAGCCTGCCGCATTGTTCTGTTTCGTAGACATCGACGACGACGATTTTTGCGCCGCGTTCCTTACGCGCGCGGATCGCGTGCGCCATGACATTGACCTGGGTAGCGACAGCGTTCGTTCCCCAGATGACAACGCAATCCGACTTCGCCATTTCGCGTGGATCCGCACCGATGAGCTGGCCGGTTCCCGCGACATATCCGGGCCAGGCGATGCCGACGAAATCGTCCCGTGAAAACGGGAGTAGCGCTTCGCGTGGGTGAGGCGCTCGATTTCGTCCCGCATCACAAGACCCATGGTGCCCGCGTAGAAATACGGCCAGACGCTCTCGGGTCCGAACTGGCGCTCAGCGGCTAGAAAATTCTCGGCGACAAGGTCCAACGCCTCATTCCAGCCGATCGGCGCGAATTGGCCGCTTCCCTTTGGGCCGACACGGCGCAAAGGCCGGGTCAGTCGGTCCGGGTGGTGAATGCGCTCACTGATCTTGCAACCTTGGCGCATATGACACCGGACGTGTAGGTCTGGTCGCGCGCGCCATAGAGCCGGCCGATACGGTTTCCAGCGATAACCTCAACGTCGAGGGCGCACACGGATGGGCAGTCGTGCGGGCAGACCGAGGGACGTCTCACAATATCCGGGGGCGCGTTCATCACCTCCAACCGTCCTGACGGTCCAGACGAACGCGGCGATTCGCCTCGCTTGCCCTCGCAATCCAACACAACTATAGGTTGCGCATCTCGATTTTTTGAGGCCCAAGTGGCGACGCGCTGTTTGCCCATCGTCTATATCGCTGCGCTGATCTTGCCAACAGCGTCGATTGCCGAGACGAGGGCGCATATCGAGGTTCACTATGCTCCGGAAGAAAACCTGGAGAGCTTCGACGCTCGAGAACTCGGCCGAGCCGAGTTATCCATCGATATGGCGGCCTATGTTCTTTCCGATCGCCAAATCGTCGAAGCGCTGATCAGCGCCGCGGAGCGGGACGTCGTTATCCGCCTCTATCTCGACAAATCGCAATTCGCCGAGCATGGCCCGGTTCGTGGAGGCGCGATCGAGGCGCTGCTTGCGCACCCCAACGTGGCCGCGAGGGTTAAAAGCGAAGGCGTCTTAATGCATTTGAAGGCCTACGCCATCGACGGGACGATATTGCGCACCGGCTCAGGCAACTTCTCCCGCTCCGGGCTCGCCAAGCAGGACAACGACCTTGTGCTGATTTGCGACCAGGACGCGGTGGACGCGTTCGAAGAGAATTTTGACCGCATATGGACGCGCGCCGCGAATGTCGATCCGGTCGGAACCTCCGGGTCCAGCCCTCCTCGTTGAGCAGTCTTTGCTAGGGGGAGCGCGTTCGTCGTCCCTCGGGAAGGCCAAGCGGCGAAAAGCGCTCATAACGCTGATCGAATGCGTTTGCGTCGACCGCGCCGACGGTCGCAATGGCCGGCCCGGCTGCGCCGTGCTGATCCGCTAGAATGAGGCAACCTGCCAGCGCCATGTCGACGGGTCATCCGTGCTCGGACCCGTAGCAACTTCCGTCACCCCGGCGGCGTAACTGGCTCCGCCTCCAATCGCTGTAAGAACCAGAATGAGGGACTTCCGCATCGTCTCCTCCCACAATTTCCGGTCGGCATTTTGCGCGATCAGGCCGATATCGACTGCGCCTCTCCGTAAGTTCCTTGCGGGCCGGCTTAGTAAGAAGTCGTAACCATATCTTTGTGGCCGGGCTAAGGCGATTCGTGCTTCTCCGCGATGTTGCGCAATACATTGCTGGCCATGCCACGCGTTACGCGGCGCCCTTGCGTCAATCCCTCTCGATCCAACGCGGCGACAATCTCACGCGCGGCGCCCAACGAACGATCGATCCTCAGAGCGATGAAGGCGACCACGTGCGGCTCAACCTGAAGTTGGCGGTCGCTGAATAGTTTGAAGAGGACTGCCTCTGTCAACTCGATATCGGTGCCGCGAGCCTCACGACAGGCGCCAAGCGGAGTCGCGAAAAAGGTCGGGCGTATTGAGGCCCCAGGCGTCCGGCGCGGCGCGGGACGTCAACAACAGCCAGACATTTTGCTGGAGCGCGGCATTGATCAAGTGAAAGAATTGCGCCTCCGCCGCAACGGCTCGGTCAGCATTGTCGATCAGCAAAGCTGAGGCCTCGCCGCTAGCCTTGAGGGTCTGCTCGGATAAGGCGTTCGCGTCCAAGGTAAGTCCTCCAGCAGCATTAGCCCAGATCGTTCCGAGATGGCTTTTGCCCGCTCCCTCTGGCCCGACGAGCACCAACATCCGGCTTGCCCAGTTCGGCCAGAGCTCAATCGCCCTCAACGCCTCGCGGTTGGAGGGCGCGGCGAGAAAGTCCTCCCGCGCGAAACTGGGCGCGTGCGGCCACGCGAACGTCAACTGCCGAGGCGGCGAAATCATTGTCCCTCGGTCGTGGACCGGCCCCGATAGAACGGGCTGGTCGGGTAGAGCGCGATGAGATGGCGGCTTAAAACGCCAATTGCTGCTGCGGTCGGCACAGCGATGATGAGTTCGACGAAGCCCAGCAGTTGTCCAAACGCCAGCAGTGCAAACATCAGCCAAACAGGGTGAAGCCCAATGGATCCGCCCACCAATTTCGGCGAGAGTACGTAACCTTCGAGGAATTGGCCGAAGCCGACAACGCCGAGGGCCAAGAAAAACAGTTTCAGACTTGGCCAGCCTTGGACGAGGGCGACACCGAGAGAGCGTCAGCGCGGTCAGCGAGCCGACGTACGGGACAAAGCTCAGAACGCCCCCCAGCACTCCGATTAGAAACCCGAAATCTAGGCCGATCAGGGTAAGCGCTAGGCCGTACCAAACTCCCAAAAAGAGGCAGACTAGGGATTGGCCACGAACAAACCCCGCCCATGCGTGGTCATCTTTGGCCATTCGTCGCAAGCTGTCGCGATAGTCGAGCGGCAGCCGAGCTGTTGATCTCGCAGACCATCCTGTTCCAGTCGAGGAGGATGTAGAACGCAACAACGGGGGTAATGATCAACAGCGAAAGGAAATTGAATACTGCCGCGCTCCCCCACACGACCGAGCGCGCAGAGTCGAGCAACCACTGGGCGCTCTGCGCCACGAAATCGCCGACGGACTTCTGAATTTGCGCGCTCGACAATTGCTCCGGCAGCCCAAAGGCGTCCAGCCATCTGCCGCCGTATTTGGCGACGATCGCATTGTATTCGTCGACCGCGAGCGCCTCTAAACGCTTCGCGTACTCCGGGAGATGCTGGGAAACGATACCAACTGGTTGCTCAAGACCGTCGCCACGAGGACGAGTGTCATCGCGACGAACAGCGCAAATGCGATCAAAATGAGCAGGGACGCGCCCAAGTCGGTTAAGTCCGAGCCTTTCAAGTTTGCGGACGACCGGATCGAGAAGATAGCCAAGAGCAATGCCCGCGGCAAAAGGCGTCACGGTGGACCCGAGGACGTAGAGGGCGAAAAACAGCGCCGCAACGCCGGCGACCCAAAACAGGACCTGACGTTCCAGGCTCACAGGGCCCGCCGCGGATCCCATCGTCAGCCCGGCCCGGTTGGAGCAAATCCCATTTGCCGCCCCAGGGATCGGCGAACACCGCGACAAGGCCATAGGGCTCACGGCGGGGCGATTTAAGGAAAGTCACGCCTCGGGCCAGCATTGCTTCATAGTCGCGCCGGAAATCTTGGTGTGGAGGAAATAGCCGACCCTCCCGCCTGTCTGGTCTCCTACGCGCGCTCGTTGCCGTTTATCGCCGGGAACGGCGAGCACAAGCGCTGCGCCGGCGTCGGCCGACGGAGCAACGACGACCCAGCGTTTGTCGGATCCGAGCGGGGCGGTCCTCAAGAACCAGGAAGCCGAGGACGCCGCGGAAAAAAGCCAGGCCCTCCTCGTAGCTCGGAACAAGAAGGGTTAAGCCGCAACACTTTGGCGCATTTACCGTCCTACCGACCCATATGGTCCAGCCACTGGGCGATATAGACCCCGCCCGAGGCTATGGTTGTCGCCGCCGCCACGTATTCGAGGCCGGTTTGCAAAGGATGCGGATCAACGCCATAGGCGCGCGCCCCAAGCGCGAATCCCGCCAGAGCAATCTGAGCGAAGGTATTGAGCTTGGATACCCATACCGGGCGAATTTCGACCGGCTTGTCGAGTAGCCAGGACACCAACACAGCGACCAGAATCATGACGTCGCGCGACACGACGGTAACCGCAATCCAGGCCGGCAAACCTGCGTATATGGCGAGCGAAACGTAGATCGAAATCAATAGGGCTTTGTCGGCGAGCGGATCAGGGATAGGCCGCCAGTTCGGTTCGAAGACCAAAATTTCTCGCGATGAACCCGTCGATTGCATCGGATACGCCCGCGAGGATAAAAATGAGAAATGCTGGAGGAATTGCTGCGAAATAATCATCAACACGGCTAAAGGCGTCATCAACATTCGCGCTACTGTGATGAGATTGGGTAGATTGTTGAGAACTTGAACAACGTTCATCGCGTATTGTGGCCCGCCGACATCGCCCAGTCTCCCAATTCGTCCGTTCGAGCGGATGAAGGCCGTAAAGGTTAACACGCATGGGATTAGGTTGGGAGGCCAAGCGTTCGGTGGGCTCTTGCGCTCAATCGGCGAGTGATTACCCCGACGGAGAGCTTTTGGAGCCGCGATGTCGGAGATTAGGAAGCCTTTAACTTACGCCGACGCCGGTGTCGAAATCGACACCGGGAACCGGCTCGTCGACCGCATACGGCCCTTTGCTCGCGCGACCAGCCGACCCGGCGCTAAAGCCGATCTCGGCGGGTTCGGCGGATGTTCATCTGAAGGCGGCAGGCTTCGTCGACCCGATTCTCGTCGCCTCGAACGACGGCGTTGGGACAAAGTTGAAGATCGCGATCGAGAGCGGGGCCTACGGGACCATCGGCGTTGACCTGGTGGCGATGTGCGTCAACGACATCGTCGTTCAGGGCGCAGAACCCCTCTTCTTTCTGGATTACTTCGCGTCCGGCCGGCTCGATGAGGAAGTCGCGGCGGCCGTCGTTGGTGGCGTCGCAGAGGGGTGCGCGCAATCTGGCTGTGCGCTGATCGGCGGAGAGACGGCGGAGATGCCGGGAATGTATGCGCCCGGCGATTTTGATCTCGCGGGGTTCGCGGTCGGCGCCGCGGAACGTGGGAGACTCCTGCCTCGCCCGGGGCTTGCGCCGGGCGACGCCGTGTTCGGGCTGCCGTCGTCCGGCGTTCATTCCAACGGATATTCGCTGGTTCGCCGGATCGTTGCCCGATCGGGCCTCGCCTGGGATGCCCCGCCCCGTTCGACCCTTCGCGTTCGCTCGGGGAAGCGCTGCTGACACCGACCCGGCTCTATGTGCGCCCGATCCTTCAAGCGCTCGCCGGAACGCGAGGGATACTCGCTTTGGCCCATATTACAGGAGGCGGGTATCCAGATAATCTGCCTCGCGTGCTCAATGATCGTCTCGCCGTTTCGCTCGATCTCGACGCTTTCTCGCCGCCCGCGGTCTTTTCCTGGCTCGCGTCGAACGGGGGCGTCGAGGAAGCGGAAATGCTGCGCACGTTTAACTGCGGCTTCGGGATGGCCGTCTTCGTCTCCGCGGAACGCGAGGATGAGGCGAGGGGGGCGCTCGCCGATGCTGGTCTGTCGCCGGTTTTGATTGGACGGCTCGTGTCTTCCGAGGGCCGGTGCGTCTTGACCCATGGAAGACTCGAAGCTGTGAGCCCCCGGGTGCGAACCGTCATTCTGATCTCCGGTCGCGGCTCGAACATGCGCGCTTTGATCAGGGCGGCTCAGGCGTCGAACTTCTCGGCGGAGATTGTTCTGGTGCTATCGGACCAGCCAGGGGCCGCCGGCCTTGCGGCCGCGCGCAACGATGGCGTCGCGGCGGAAACAGTCAACTTTGCGAGCTATCCTGGGAAGGCGGCGTTCGAAGCGGCGCTCAGCGCGCGGCTTGACGAAGCCCGAGCGGAGATCGTCTGCCTTGCCGGATTCATGCGGGTTTTGAGCGCCGGGTTCGTCGAAAGATGGAGGGGACGATTGCTCAATATTCACCCCTCGCTTCTGCCCGACCTGCGTGGTCTGCATACCCATCAGAGGGCGATCGCGACAGGTCTCGCCGAGCACGGTTGCACCGTTCACTTTGTCACCGCGGAGCTTGATGCTGGGCCGATCATTGCCCAGGCGCGCGTCCCGGTTCTCGCGGGAGATGACGCCGAGACCTTGGCGGAGCGGGTTCTCAATGAGGAGCATCGGATCTATCCGCAAGCCTTGGACGCCGTCGCCCATTCGTTGCGGGTCGCCCAAACTTGCGGGGTTTAGCGGGGCTTGGCTGTGGGCCGTCATCGGACCAAAATGACGACGAACGAAAATGGAGTTGTCCTTGACGCGTCGCGTCGCGAAAATCGAGACTGAATTCTCGAGCGTCCAGACCATTGCGGCGAACGAAGAATTGCCGCCGCTGTTGTCTTCGCCCGAGCGGTTCATCAATCGCGAATTGTCGTGGCTGGAATTCAACCGGCGGGTTCTTGAGGAATCCGCCAATCTGAACCATCCGCTGCTTGAGAGGCTCCGGTTCCTGTCGATCTCGGCTGACAATCTGGACGAATTTTTCATGGTCCGCGTAGCGGGCCTCGTCGGCCAGGTACTGTCGGGAGTCGCGGAAATTTCTGACGACGGTCGAACGCCCGTCGAACAGCTCGAACGCATCAGCGAACGAGTCGCGGCGCTTGTGGCGTCTCAGCAGGCGCGGTGGCGCGTGCTCAGGTCCGAACTTGCGTCGAATGGCGTTGTCATCCTGGAGGTGGGCGATCTGACCCGTCGCGAGCGGGAGTGGCTCCAGGACTATTTCCTTTTGCACGTATTCCCGATTTTGACGCCCTTGGCGGTCGACCCCGCGCACCCGTTTCCTTTCATTCCCAATCTCGGTTTCACGCTTGCGCTTGAGCTGCTCAATCCACAGGACGCTCGAACAATGAGCGCCCTCGTGCGCATTCCCGGCAGTGTCGAGCGTTTCGTGAGATTGCCCGACGGGCCGCTTGGGTCGCCCGCGCGGTTCGTGACGCTGGATCGGCTCATCGTCGCATTTATTGGATTGCTGTTCCCGGGCCATGAAGTAGTCGGGGAGGGCGCCTTTCGCGTCATTCGCGATAGCGACATCGAAGTCGAAGAAGAAGCGGAGGACCTGGTCCGGCTCTACGAAAGCGCGCTCAAGCGGCGAAGACGCGGCTCCGTCATCCGGCTCGAAATCGAAGCCAGCATGCCGGAATCGTTACGCGCGTTTGTCGCCGGCGACGTCGACGTTATTCCCTCCGGGATCGTACTCGTCGAGGGAATGCTCGCGCTCAACGAACTGTCGCAACTCATGGCGATTGATCGTCCGGACCTGAAGTTTCCGCCCTATAACCCCCGATTTCCGGAGCGCGTGAAGGAGCATGGCGGCGATTGCTTCGCGGCGATCCGGCAAAAAGACCTCGTCGTGCATCATCCTTACGAATCTTTCGACGTCGTGGTCCAGTTCCTCAGTCAGGCGGCGCGCGATCCCAGCGTGGTCGCGATAAAGCAGACGCTCTATCGGACCTCCGCCGACAGCTCGATTGTCCGCGCTCTCATCGAGGCTGCGGAGTCGGGGAAGTCCGTCACGGCGCTCGTGGAACTGAAGGCGCGTTTTGACGAAGAAGCAAACATCCGCTGGGCGCGAGATTTGGAGCGGGCAGGCGCGCAGGTCGTCTACGGGTTCATCGAGCTCAAGACCCACGCCAAGCTTTCAATGGTGGTGCGGCGCGAGGGCGGTGCGTTGGTGACTTACTGCCACCTTGGCACTGGCAATTATCATCCGGTGACCGCGCGAATCTATACCGACATTTCGCTGTTCACAGCCGAGGCGGCGATCGGACGCGACGTCGCGCGCATCTTCAATTTCATCACCGGTTATGCCGAGCCGGACGGCCTTGAGCAGATGTCAATCTCGCCAATCACGCTGAAAAAGACGCTGCTCCGCAACATCGCCGACGAGGTCGACTACGCGGGCTTGGCAAGCCGGCGCAGATCTGGATGAAATGCAACGCCCTCGTCGATCCCCAGATCATTGACGCCCTCTACGGGGCGAGCCGCGCCGGCGTGCAAATCGACCTCGTTATACGAGGAATTTGTTGCCTGCGCCCGGGCGTGCCGGGCTTGTCGGATAACATCAGGGCGAAGTCGGTCGTGGGCCGATTTCTCGAGCACGCGCGGATTTATGCGTTCGGCGCCGGCTACGGACTGCCCAACCGGAAGGCGCGGGTGTTCATTTCGTCCGCCGATCTCATGCAGCGCAATCTGGATCGACGCGTCGAGGCGCTCGTTCCGCTTCTCGATCCGACCGTCCACGAACATGTGCTCGATCAGATCATGGAAGCGAATCTGATGGACAACCAGCAGAGCTTTCGTGTCTTGCCGGACGGATCGAGCGAGAGGATTGTTCCCGCCGAGGGTGAAGAGCCGTTCAACGCGCACAAGTATTTCCAGACAAACCCGAGCCTCTCGGGTCGCGGCAAGGCGCTGAAGGATTCCTTTCCGATGGCGCTCCGCAGACGCTCCTGATAGACGGCTCTGCCCGTGAGGCGCGGTCTTCAAGCAGGATAGCGATGCCGGACAATCGAGCTCGACGACGATTGCCGCGCGAACCTGTGGCGATTGTCGACATCGGGTCGAACTCGGTGCGACTCGTGTCGTATGAATCGCATTCGCGGGCGCCGACGCCGACCTTCAACGAAAAAGCGCTGTGCGGGCTTGCGAAAGGCGTGGCGACGACTGGGCTTCTTCCGGAAGACGCGATCGCGAAGGCGCTCGCTGCGCTTCAGCGGTTTCGCGTTCTTTGCGACACTATGCAGATCAAGGACATCCGAAGCTTGGCGACCGCCGCGGTTCGCGATGCAGCGAACGGGCCGCAATTTCTTGATCGGGCCGAACGCGCAATCGGCTGCAAGATCGAGCTGTTGAGCGGTCCGCAGGAAGCGAGGTTATCGGCGCTTGGCGTAGTGAGCTCGATCCACAATGCCGACGGCGTCGTAGGCGACCTCGGCGGCGGTTCGCTCGAGCTGACGAATGTGAGCGGGGGGCGGTGCGCGCCGGGGATCACGCTGCCGCTGGGCGGCTTATCGTTGATGGATCTTTCGGAGCGGTCGCCGAAAAAGGCCGCGAAGATCGTCCGGGAGACGCTGGCGGGCGTCAAAGCGTTGCGCGGTTTGGCGGGGCGAACGTTTTTCGCGGTCGGGGGCACCTGGCGGGCGCTGGCGCGCCTCCATATGCGACAGCGACAATATCCGATGAACGTAATGCACAATTACGTCATCCCGTCGCGCGACGCGCTCGAATTCGCCCGGCTTGTCGAACGGATCGAGGCCGATGCGCTGATGTCGATCGAGTCGGTGTCCGCCGCCCGCCGCCCGCTTTTGGCTTATGGGGCGGCGGTGCTCGAGGAAATCATCCGACAGGCCGATCCGAAGGAAGTCGTCGTTTCGGCTCTCGGCGTTCGCGAGGGGCTGCTCTATTCGCAACTCCCCGTCGAGGAGCAGGCCGAGGACCCGCTGATCGTCTCCGCGCGCGAATTCAACCAATTGAGGTCGCGCGCGCCGGAGCACGGCGAGGAGCTATTCGGCTGGACCAGCAAGTTGATTGGTTCCAGTCACCTCGAAGAGGACGACCAGGATCGGCGCCTGCGTCACGCGGCGTGCCTTTTGTCCGACATCTCCTGGCGCGCGCATCCCGACTACCGCGGGCCGCAGGCTTATGACCTGGTGGCCAACGCGGCCTTCATCGGCGTCGATCATCCTTCGCGGGCGTTCCTCGCGCTGGCCGCCGCTTATCGGCACATGTCGAACGAAGATTTCGTCTCGCCTCAGTCGCGCTCGCTGGTCACCGCCCGCCAGCTCGATCGGGCGCGCATCTCGGCGCCGCGATGCGCGTCGCCTACAACATCTCGGCTGCGATGCCGGGCGTGCTGCCGCGGGCGCCCATGGTCTGCGGCAAGGGCAATGTGATCTTGACGCTGCCCGCTGATCTCGCCCCGCTCGGCGGCGAGCGGCTGCAATCGCGCATGCGCCAATTCGCCCGTCTGATCGGCAGCGAGCCGGCAATCAAGACCGCGCCCTGAGCTTGGCCGGCCCTGGCCGCCTCGACACTTTGTTCGACGACCTAGAGATTTCAGGGAGTTGGGCGCCTTTTTCTGCAACTGCGACTCGGCGCGTCGTCGCTTTCCGGGGCTTCGCGCCGTCTCACAGCCGGAAAGAGATATACAACAACATGAATTGTATGTTATATATCCGCCGGTGTCGGGAGCGGCGTGGCGCGGCGGCGGTCAGAGCCTCGGAAATCGCGGCGTCGTTTGAAATCAGAAAAATCGAAACGAGATATTACCCAATTGTTCACGGGCTTCCGCGGATACTCAGGCCGGAACTTCCTTCTCCGACGCGACCGCCGTTTCAACATGCATCCATTGCGACCCGACCGCGCCACTGCGCCTGGCGAATTCGACGCCCCCGGCGCGGCCGAGCGTCCCGGCCCCAAAGCTGCCGCTGGCGATAAGCCGGGAGCGGCTCGAAGCGGAATTGGCCGCCCTTCGGAAGGAATCGGCGCCCGATCGGCGCGAAGTGCCACACGCCGAGGATCATCGGCCACCTGGTGTCCCTCAACGGGACCCAGGGCGTCATCAGTTGCCCGCTGGAGACAGATGACGAGGACTGGTCGGTCGGCCATCTGATCACCATCGTGCATCGGACTTCGCGCCTGGTCGGCGTCGTCTGCGAAATCGCCACCAATGACGGACGGTGGCGCGAAACCGACGTCAATACCGCCTCTGTAACGTTTGAATTGAGCGGCGAGATCATTGACGACGCCTCGGGTGCGCCGGTTTTCTCCCGCGGCGTTCGCTCGTTTCCCCCTCTTGGCGCGGCCGTGCACCGGATACGCGCCGACGATCTTCGGGCGATCTACAGCTTCCGCGGGCGCCAAGGCGTCGAAATCGGCAGGTTGAGCCAGAACGACGCGATCCCCGCCGACATCGACGTCAGCGAACTGATCGGGCGCCATTTCGCGGTTCTGGGCTCAACCGGCGTCGGCAAGACGACCGCCGTGAGCGTGCTGCTCAAGAAATCGGTCGCGATCAGGCCGAAGCTCAGGGTCATCATCTTCGATCCGCACAATGAATATGGCGCGCATTTTCCCGAGCTGGCGCAGATCATCGATTCGGAAAGTCTCGAGCTGCCGTTCTGGGTGTTTCGCTTCGACGAATTCGCCGATGTCGTGTTCAGCGGCCGCCAGCCGCACGCCGACGAAAAAGACGCGCTCTATGAAATCGTCCGGATGGCGCGGGCCAAATACCTCGTCGAAATCGGGTCGTCGACCGGGGCCAGCGCGGTCAGGAGACAAGTCGTCTCCGACGGGGTTTCGGTGACCGCCGATACGCCAACGCCGTTTCGGATCATCGACGTCGTCGCCATCATCGAGGACTGGCTCGGCAAGCTCGACCAGCGCTTTCCCCGCTCCGATCTGAGGGCTCTGCGCTTCCGGCTGGAAGGCCTCAATCGCGATCCGCGATTTCGGTTCATGTTCGGCCGGCCGGTCGTCGAGGATGACATCGGCAAGGTGATATCCCGCCTGTTTCGCATCCCGACCCGGGGTTTGCCGATCACGATCGTCCGGCTGGCCGGCCTGCCGAACGAGGTCATTAACTCGGTCGTGTCGGTGCTTGCGCGGCTTGCCTTCGAGATCGCCTTTTGGTGCCTGGGGAATTTTGAAATCAACGTGCTCTGCGAGGAGGCGCACCGCTATATCCCATCCGCCCAGGGACAGGCGTTCGGCCCGGCCAGGCAGGCTATCGGGCGGATCGCGAAGGAAGGGCGAAAATACGGCGCCTCGCTTGGCGTCGTCTCGCAGCGTCCCTCGGAACTCGATCCGACCGTGCTTTCCCAATGTTCGACCATGTTCGCCATGCGGCTCGCCAACGAGGTCGACAAGGGAATCATCCGCGCCGCGGCGGGGGTTTCCGCAGCCAGCACAATCACCTTCCTGTCGTCGATCGCCGATCGCGAGGCGATCGCCTTCGGCGAGGCGATCGCAACCCCAATGCGGATGAAATTTCTCGACGTATCGGTCAAATTGGACGAACCGCGCCGATCCGATTTATCGGAGCTTGACGCCAATCCGATCGATCTCCGGAGGCTTTCGGCGCAATTGCGGGGCGAGGCGACGTAGGCGCAACAATGCGCGGCCTGAATAAGACTATCACTAATTGTGGAATTGAATCGTGAGGTAGCCTTGTGCGCCGCCGCCACGGCGCTTATCCAAAGCAATCCGCCCGGGTAGTCGCGAGCGCCTCACGCGATTTGCAACATTTGCAATCCGCGCTCATCAACGCCATATATGCACCTGTCTACCGCTTTAAGCTCCGCGGCTTAGCGGGCGGCGAAGACCCCCACCGGCGGTCCTTGAAACCGTCAAGGCGAGGAGAAGTCACTCATGGCGGCCGTCCAGGAGACCGTCGATCGCGTTCGCTCGATTGACGTCGGGGCCTATAAATACGGCTTCGTCAGCCCCATAGAATCCGATTTGGCCCCCAAGGGCCTCGACGAGAGCACCGTCCGCTTCATCTCTGAAAAGAAGGCGGAGCCGGAATGGCTTCTCGAATGGCGGCTTGACGCGCTTCGCCGATGGCGGACGATGGAAGAGCCGAAATGGGCCCGCGTTTCGTACCCAAAGATCGACTTCCAGGCCATCCATTATTTCGCAGCCCCAAGATCGGGTCCGGCGCCGAAGTCGCTCGACGAAATCGATCCGGAGCTTCTGCGCACCTACGCCAAGCTCGGCATTCCGCTGATCGAGCAGGAAATCCTGGCCGGGGTCGAGAGGCCGAACGTGGCCGTCGACGCCGTGTTCGATTCCGTTTCGGTCGCGACCACTTTCAAAGCCGAACTCGCCAAGGCGGGCGTGATCTTCTGCTCGTTCTCCGAGGCCGCGCGAAACCATCCGGAACTGGTGCGCCGCTATCTCGGCACCGTCGTGCCGATCACCGACAACTTCTACGCGACGCTGAATTCGGCCGTGTTTTCCGACGGGTCGTTCGTCTACGTTCCGCCGGGCGTACGCTGCCCGATGGAGCTCTCGACCTATTTTCGCATCAACGAGAAGAACACCGGTCAGTTCGAGCGGACGCTGATCATCGCCGACAAAGGATCGTACGTCAGCTACCTCGAGGGCTGCACGGCGCCCAAGCGCGACGAAAATCAGCTTCACGCCGCCGTTGTCGAACTGATTGCGCTCGAAGACGCCGAGATCAAATATTCGACGGTGCAGAACTGGTATCCGGGCGATGCTGAGGGGCGGGGCGGCATCTACAATTTCGTGACCAAGCGCGGCGATTGCCGAGGCGCGCGGTCGAAAATCTCCTGGACCCAGGTCGAGACCGGTTCGGCGATCACCTGGAAATACCCGTCCTGCATCCTGCGCGGCGATTCCTCGCGCGGCGAATTCTATTCGATCGCCATTTCCAACGGCCATCAGCAGGTCGACAGCGGAACGAAGATGATCCATCTCGGCCGCAACACGACAAGCCGCATCATCTCCAAGGGCGTCGCGGCCGGCAAGTCGCAGAACACCTATCGAGGGCAGGTGTCGGCTCACCGGCTTGCGACCGGCGCGCGCAATTACACCAATTGCGATTCCTTGCTGATCGGCCAGGACTGCGGCGCGCATACCGTGCCCTATATCGAGGCCAAGAATTCCTCCGCCGTGATCGAGCACGAGGCGACGACATCGAAAGTCTCGGACGAGCAGATGTTCTACTGCCTCCAGCGCGGGCTGTCGGCGGAAGAAGCGACGGCGCTGATCGTCAATGGTTTCGTGCGCGACGTGTTGCAGCAATTGCCGATGGAATTTGCGGTCGAGGCGCAGAAACTCATCTCGATCAGCCTCGAGGGGAGCGTCGGATGACGATGGTTTCATCCGCTCAGACGCCGCGGGAGGACTGAGGTCCGATGCTCGAAATCAAGAACCTCAGCGTTTCGATTCACGACAAGCCGATTCTCGACGGGCTGAGCCTCAGCGTGAAAGCCGGAGAGGTCGCGGCGATCATGGGTCCGAATGGTTCGGGCAAGTCGACGCTTGCCTATGTCATCGCCGGCAAGCCGGACTATATGGTGACATCGGGAGAGATTCTGCTCGATGGCGAGAATCTGCTGGAGCTGGCGCCGAATGTCCGCGCTCTGAAAGGCGTGTTCCTGGCGTTCCAGTACCCGATCGAGATTCCCGGCGTCGGCACAATGACCTTTCTGAAGGCGGCGCTGAACGCAGTGAGACGCGGGCGCGGAGAGAGCGATCTCACCACGCCCGAATTCATGCGCCGCGTCCGCCAAGCCTCGCAAGCGTTGAAAATCGACCAGGAGATGCTTCGGCGTCCACTCAACGTCGGTTTTTCGGGGGGCGAAAAGAAGCGATTCGAAGTGCTGCAGATGTCGCTGCTGGCGCCGCGCCTCGGCGTGCTCGACGAGACCAACTCCGGGCTCGATATCGACGCGCTGAGAATCGTCGCATCGGGCGTCAACGCCCTCCGCGATCCCACTCGGGCCTTCCTGATCATCACCCACTATCAGCGGCTGCTCGACTATATCAAGCCGGACGTCGTGCATGTGATGTCGAAGGGGCGGATCGTCGCGACCGGCGGTCCGGAACTGGCGCTCGAACTCGAGCGCACCGGATATCGCGGTTACGCCGACGAGGCCGCCTGAGGCGACGATGACCGTCCATATGAGTCCTCACTCGACGGCGGAAACGACCCTCGCGAAGCAATTCGCCGAGCAGGAAAGGCGGGTCTCCTCGCCGGTCCGCAAAGCGGCGTTCGCGCGTTTCGCCGAACGCGGGTTGCCGACGCGGCGGGTCGAGGCCTGGCACTATACGGACTTGCGCGCGGCGATGGCCGATGCGGCGCCGATTCTGCCGCCGCCGAACCGCGCCGATATCGACGCCGCGCAGCGCCGGCTCGCCGGCGGAGAGCGTTTCGCAGCGGCGCATATCGTGCTGTTTCGGGGTCATTACGTCGCCGAGCTTTCGGATCCGCTTCCCGCCGGCGTCACGCTTGCCGAGGGCGAGGCCGATTCGCTCAGCGCCGATGACCCGATGGTTGCGCTCAACGAGGCGCTGAGCCCGCGCTGCTGCGTTATCAATATTGCGCGCGAGGCGAAAATAGCAGCGCCGATCGCGATCGTGCATCTCGCCGAAGGCGGCGGCAGTCCTTGTTCGGTCTATTCGCGAATGGCGATTGCGCTCGACGCCGGCGCCCAGGCCTCATTCGTCGAGGTGTTCGAGGGCGCCGATAGCGGCGTTCAGCGTCACTCGGCGACGGTCATGACCTTGGGCAGGGGCGCCAAGGCGACCCACGTCTCGCTGGTCGGGGACGATGCGGGGCTGCACATCGAAAGTCAGATATGCGAATTGGCCGAGGCGGCGGAACTCAACGCCTTTGGCCTCGTCTCGGGCGGCGCCCTCGTCCGCCGGCAGATTTTCTTGCGGACGATTGGCCGCGCCGCCAGGGTTTCGCTGGGCGGGCTCGCCTTGATCGATGGCGAGCGGCGCGCCGATACGACGCTGCAGGTCGTGCATGCCGCCCCCGGCGGGAGGAGCCGCGAGTTCTATCGCGCGATCGTCGACGATGACGCGGTCGGAGTCTTTCAGGGAAAGATCGTCGTCGAGCGAGCGGCGCAGAAGACGGATGGCGCGATGAAGTCGCAGGCCATCCTGCTTGTCGCCTCGGGCGCAAATGAACGAGAAGCCGGAACTGGAGATTTTCGCCGACGACGTCGTATGCGGGCATGGCGCGACGGTCGGCGCGCTCGATCCGGAACAGGTATTCTATCTGCAGGCGCGCGGCATCCCGCGGCGCGAAGCCGAGGCGATGCTGCTCGAGGCCTTCGGCGCCGAGGCCATCGATCGCGTCGAGGACGCGGCGCTGGCCGGCGTCTTGCGCGCCCGGCTCAGCGTCTGGCTCGCCAAGCGCCAGCAAGGTTCGACGGGTAGGGAGGCCGGCGCGTGAACGAATTTGTCCGCACCGCAGCTGGCGCACTTGACGTGGAGGCGATCCGCGCCGATTTCCCGATCCTCGCCGAGCGTCCCTACGGAAAGCCGCTGGTCTACCTGGACAACGCGGCCTCGGCGCAAAAGCCGAGGGCGGTGATCGATCGCCTGACGCACGCCTACGAGCATGAATATGCGAATGTGCATCGCGGTTTGCACTATCTCGCGAACGCCGCGACGGAGGCGTATGAAGCCGCCCGGGAGACCGTGAGGCGCTTCGTCAACGCCGCTTCGCACGAGGAGATCGTATTCACCCGCTCCGCGACCGAGGCCATCAATCTCGCGGCGGCCAGCTTCGGTCTGGGGCACATCGGCGCGGGCGATGAGATCGTGCTGAGCGTGATGGAGCATCACTCCAACATTGTGCCCTGGCATTTCCATCGCGAACGCAAGGGCGCGCTGCTTCGCTGGGTGGATGTCGGCGACGACGGTTCGTTCTCGCTCGAGGCGTTCGAGCGCGCGCTGAGCGAACGGACGAAGATCGTCGCGATCACGCAAATGTCGAATGTGCTCGGCACGGCGCCGCCGATCAAGGATATCGTCCGTCTCGCCCATGAACGAGGCATTCCCGTGCTTGTTGACGGCTCGCAGGGCGCGGTTCACCTCGACGTCGATGTGCGCGATCTTGGCGTCGACTTCTATGTGTTCACCGGCCACAAGGTCTACGGGCCGACCGGTATCGGCGTGCTCTACGCCAAGCGCGAGTGGCTGGAGAGACTGCCCCCTTATCAGGGCGGCGGCGAGATGATCGAGGAAGTGACGCGCGACTTCGTCACTTACAACCATCCGCCGCATCGCTTCGAGGCCGGCACTCCGCCGATCGTCCAGGCGATCGGGCTCGGGGCGGCCCTGGACTACGTCGAGGGCGTCGGCAAGGCGAAAATCCGCGCGCACGAGGAAGCGCTCGGCGCCTATGCGCACGAACTGCTGTCCGCGATCAATTCGTTGCGCATCATCGGTCGGGCCCCGGAGAAGGGACCCATCGTGTCCTTTACCATGGAAGGCGCGCATGCGCATGACATCGCGACGCTGATTGATCGTTCGGGGGTCGCGGTTCGGGCCGGGACGCATTGCGCCATGCCGCTCTTGCAACGGTTCGGCGTGACGTCGACCTGCCGAGCATCCTTTGCGCTCTACAATACGTTTGCGGAGGTCGAGGCGCTCGCGGAGGCGCTGGTTCGCGCACAAAGGCTCTTCCAGTGAGGAGATCGCGGCATGGATGATGCTCAGAGCCAGGCGGCTGAGGTCGCGGCCGAGGCGGGTTCCGCTCAGCTGAACACGCAAATCACGCCGCCTTCGCAGATGCCGCCCGAGGAACTACGGGTTCTGACCGAAGCCATCATTGCTTCGCTCAAGACCGTTTATGACCCTGAGATTGCGGCTGATATCTACGAACTCGGCCTCATCTACAATGTCGACATTGACGATAGCCGCTTTGTCAGTATCGAGATGACCTTGACCGCGCCAGCTTGTCCTGTCGCGGGCGAAATGCCGATCTGGGTCGAGAACGCGGTCAGCGCCGTCCCGGGCGTCGCCGGCGCGAAGGTCAATATGGTGTTCGATCCGCCTTGGGACCAAAGTCGCATGTCCGATGAAGCGCGGGTCGCGCTCGACATGTGGTGAGGCGCGTGACGGGCTTGCGCCGTTAGGGACGGCTCGCCATCATCGGCGGATTCTTCACCCCGGGCATTCGCATCGGACATTCAAGGACCTGACGAATGGAGCTGGCGCGGAACGCCGAGCGCTCGTCCTGGCTCAACGATCCGCGGATACGGGGGCTGCTTTATCAAGGACTGCTCCTCGTGTGCGTCGGCGCGCTGGTTTGCGTCGCGGTTTATAACGCCGCGATCAACATGCAGGCCCGCGGAATTCCGTTGGGCTTCGGCTTCTGGAATCAGGTCGCTGGTTTCGAAATCAACCTCCACCTGATCGACTATTCCGCGCTCTCCACCTATGGGCGCGCCTTTTGGGTCGGGCTCCTCAACACTCTGCTGATCGCCGCCATCAGCATTCCGCTCGCGACGCTGCTCGGCTTCGTGATCGGGATCGCGAGGCTTTCCCCCAATTGGCTGCTGTCGCGCTTCGCGCTCGTCTACACCAGCATCCTCCGCAATACGCCGCTGCTCTTGCAACTGCTGTTTTGGTACAATGCCGTCCTGAAGTCACTGCCCGGACCGCGCCAGTCGATCAGCGTCGGCGGGGTCGTTTTTCTCAACAACCGCGGCCTCTACCTGCCGATGCCCGTAGCAGGGGCGGGGGTCGTCTGGTTCGCCGCCTCGATTGCTGTGGCGGCCGGCTGTGCCGTTGCGATCCACGTCTGGGCGCAGCGGCGGCAAGACCGCACAGGCGCGCGCCCGCCGAGTGCGCTTATCGCCTGGGCGCTGCTGATCGGGCTGCCGGTGATTGCCGTGGCCGCGGCCGGTCCGCCGTTCACTTTCGACATCGCAAGACTCTCCGGCTTCAATCTCAAGGGCGGGCTGCAGGTTTTCCCTGAGATGGCGGCGCTTGCGTTCGGCCTCGTCACCTTCACCGCGGCGTTCATCGCTGAGATCGTTCGGGCGGGCGTCCTGGCGGTGTCCCACGGGCAGAGCGAAGCCGCCAGCGCGCTCGGGTTGCATCGCGGTCTCGCGCTGAGGCTCGTCATCGTTCCTCAGGCCATGCGGCTCATTGTTCCGCCGCTCACGTCGCAATGCCTCAATGTGGTGAAGAACTCCTCGCTCGCGGTTTTCGTCGGCTATCCAGATCTCGTGCAGATTTTCGCCGGCACCGTTCTCAATCAGACGCAGGCGGCGGTGCAGGTCATGGCGATCACCATGGCGGTCTATCTCGTCATCTCGCTTGCGGTCGCCGCGGCGCTCAATGTCTTCAACGCGCGCTATGCGCTGAAGGAGCGTTGAGTATGAGCCTGGCGGCCTATGTGCGAACAGCGCCCGAGCCGGCCGATCCGCCGCCGTCAATGTCGAGCGACGCTCTCGTTTGGATGAGGGCCAATCTCTTCTCATCGCCCGGCTCGACGCTGGCGACACTCCTGATCGCCGCGGCCATCGCCTATTTGCTTCCCACGCTGATCGCCTGGGCGACGACGCGCGCGATCTGGGTCGCAACCGACGGTGCGGCGTGCCGTGAGCATCAGGACGGCGCTTGCTGGGCGTTTATCGACGCAAAGTGGGACTACTTGCGGTTCGGGTCGTATCCCGTTGACGAGCGCTGGCGGGTCAATGTGGTGGAGGCGGTTGGCGCATTCTTGATCGCTTGGCTCTTGTGGACGAAGGCGCCCCGACGCGCGTGGGGCGCGCTCCTGTTTTTTGTCGTCTATCCTGTCATGGCGATCGTTCTGCTGCGCGGGTCCGAGACGCTTGGCCTGAGGATTGTCGACACGCTGCTCTGGGGCGGCATCTTCGTGTCGCTGCTGACTGCCGTCATTGGAATAGTCTTCTCCTTACCGGTCGGCGTATTGTTGGCGCTGGGGCGTCGCTCCGGATTGCCGATCGTCAGGCTGGCCAGCATTCTTTTTATCGAGTTCGTGCGCGGCGTCCCGTTCATCACGATCCTGTTCATGGCCAACAATATGCTGCCGCTGTTCGTCCCTGAGGCCTGGGCGCCTGATCGGTTGCTGCGCCCGCTCGTTGGGATCGCCATCTTTTCGGCGGCTTACATGGCCGAAGAAGTGCGCGGCGGCCTTCAGTCTTTGGACAAAGGGCAATACGAAGGCGCGATGGCGCTTGGGTTGAACACTCCTCAGTTGATGGGTCTCGTCGTGCTGCCCCAGGCGCTGACCCTGGTGATCCCTGGAATCGTCAACAATTTCGTCGGCCTGTTCATGGACACGACGCTGGTTTCGATCGTCGGCATGACCGACTTTCTCGAGGCGATGAACAATGCGATCAAAGATCCGGCATGGAGCGGCCCGACCATCATGGTGACAGGCTATGTCTTCGCCGCGATCTTCTACTTCTGCTTCTGTTTCGGGATGACGCGCTATTCCGCGCATATCGAGCGCCTTCTCGCCAAGGGGCGCAAATAGTGTCCATCGGCGGCGCTTCGACGAGTGCGGATCAGAGCGCGGACGTCGCCATCAAATTTACCGCCGTCCACAAATGGTACGGACACTTTCACGTTCTGAGGAACATTAACCTGCAGGTCGGACGCGGCGAACAAATCGTCGTCTGCGGTCCCTCGGGCTCAGGCAAGTCGACGCTGATCCGCTGCGTCAATCGACTGGAGAAGCATCAGCGCGGATCAATTGTCGTGGATGGGATTGAGCTCACCCGCGACATTGAGCGGATCGACGAAGTGCGCAGGGAAGTCGGGATGGTCTTCCAGAGCTTCAACCTTTTTCCCCACCTGACGATATTGGAGAATTGCACGCTGGCGCCGGTTTGGGTGCGCAAGATGCCCAAACGCGACGCCGAGGAGCTCGCGATGAAGTTGCTCGCCCGGGTCAAGATTCCCGAGCAGGCGCATAAGTATCCCGGCCAACTTTCCGGCGGGCAGCAGCAACGGGTCGCCATTGCGCGCGCCTTGTGCATGAACCCCAAAATCATGTTGTTCGACGAGCCGACGTCCTCACTCGATCCTGAGATGGTCAAGGAGGTGTTGGACACCATGACCTCGCTTGCCCAAGATGGCATGACGATGATCGTTGTCACGCATGAAATGGGATTCGCGCGGCAGATCGCCGATAGGGTCGTGTTCATGGACGGGGGCGAGATCGTGGAGATCAATGAACCTCGCGCCTTCTTCGACCATCCGCAGCACGAACGCACCAAACTGTTTCTCAGCCAGATTCTGCGATGAAATTCTGAGGGCTCGGCCGTAGGTGGCTCCGAGACGTCAGGCGCCGTAGAGCCAATCGTAGCGCTCGCTTAAGCGACGGGGACCAAGCAGCCGCATTGTGGCGTCTCGCGCGAACGCCATTGGGCCGCTCAAATGATAGATCCGGCCCTGCTTGAGCGCTTCGCTCTGGACCCGGGTGGCCCTCGAAACGCGATCGCGGGAATAGGCGAGGAGGGCTGCCGGGATGTCCGGCGTTTGCGCGATTATGCGACCGAGGGCGCCTGCGTCTTCGATCGCCTGCGCCGCCCCCTGTGCAAGGAACGGGACCATCGGGTGGGCCGCGTCGCCGACCAGCGCTATGCGGCCGCAGGAGAAGGAGGCGAGAGGGGGCCTGCTGTAGATCGGCCAAGCGCGCCATTCGACCGGCGCTTCTATCAGCGCGCGCGTTTCCTTCGACCATCCGGCGAAGGCCCGCGCGAGAGCTGACTGGTCAGCCGGACCGTCCCATGGATGATCGAGGGCGCCGCTGCGCCAGTCGGATTCGACGACTGCGACCAGATTGACGATTGATCCGCCCCGCAAGGGATATTGAACAACATGCGCCTTGGGCCCCAAGCGCAGAATGATGTCGTTTTTCACCCTTTGAGTTTTGTCGGCCTCGACGATGGCGCGGTATGCGACCCGTCCGGCGAACTCTGCCCGATCTGACGGCCGAAGGCTCAATTGCTCGCGGACCCGCGAGCGCAGTCCGTCGGCGCCGATCATGAGGTCAGCGCTGTCGCGCGCCGTTGTTGAGTGGCGCTTCAAACTGACCGAAACTAGGCTACTGTCGCTGGCAAGGTCGGTAACGGTCGCGCCAAGCGCAAGATCAACGTTCGCCCGGCGGCCGACTGCCTCGAATAGCGCGCGCTGCAGGTCCGCGCGATGAACGACGAGATACGGGCGCCCCAGCGGCGCTCGGCCTCATCAAGCGGCAGCCGCATGAGCTCGGCGTCATCCCAACCGCGCAGCGCCCGAATTGCGCTTGGCGCCGAGGCGAGCTCGCGGACACGATCGAGTACGCCAAATCGATCGAGGACGCGGGTCGCGTTTGGAGCCAACTGCAAGCCGGCGCCAAAGGGCTCGAGCGCGTTTGCCCGCTCATAGAGCGCAACCTCGAAATCCGCCTGCGATAATGCCAGAGCGGTCGTAAGTCCGCCGATCCCGGCGCCCGATATGATTGCGCGCCGGGACAAAGTCAGGCTTCTTCGCGCAACTCGCATTCAGCCGGCGCGCACGGGCCGCCGAGCGTGGCGTCGTAGACAAAGCGAGTGGAGCAGTAGGAGCAGATGGCCTCGTTATCCGAACCCATATCGATGAAAATATGCGGATGATCGAACGGAGGCTTCGCGCCCGTACACATGAATTCCTTCACGGAAACAGAGATTTTGGGGACACCAAGATCATTGTGAAAGTGCGGAATTGAGTGATCCGCCATGGAGAGGAATCCATAACCGACTGAGAAGTCGGCTTAAAGCATGTTCGACGAAGCGACGCCAGCGGAAAGCAAAGGGAGCACTGCCCGGGATCAGGCGGCTTGAGACCCAGTCGCCACTCGCAAGTTGAGGAAGCGATATGCTCCGGCCGAGATGTGTTATGGAGAACAGCTACGAAACCATATATTAGGATTAATGAATATTTTGGTCAAAAAAAGTTGCCGGCCGCACCGCTTCCTACACCGGAATCACATCGACCTCGACTTCGAGCCGCGGTCGTCCGGACGACAAGGCCATGCTCTCGATTGGGGAGACGTCCGAGTAGTCCCGCCCACGGGCGACGACGACATGGTCGTTCTGGACCAACGAGGCGTTGGTCGGATCGAAATCCTTCCAACCGATACCAGGGCCGCACCACAACGAGACCCAGGCATGAGAGGCGTCCGCGCCCGCGAGGCGTTCCTTCCCGGGGGGCGGAATCGTCCGGATATAGCCGCTGACATAAAGCGCCGGCAGGGCAATCCCCCGCAGGGCGGCGATCATGATATGGGCAAAATCCTGGCACACGCCGCGTCCACGATCGAAAGCCTCTAAGGCAGGCGTGTTCACTTCAGTCGCCTCGGGGTCATAGATGAAATCGGCGTTCAGGCGGCGCGTCAATTCGATCGCCGCATCATAAATCGCACGCCGCGGCGTAAAGCTCTTTTTGGCGTAGGTCGTGGCGCCGTCAAACAACGAAACGTAGCGAGACGGATAGAGCGCGGCGGCAGGGGAATCTGGAGCAAGCGAGGCGACGCCGAGGGCTTCGGCGGCGACGGCCTCCCAGGCGGGACTCTGAGTGGGTGGAGCACTGCGCTCGACCCGAACGCGTGATGAGGCGGCGATCTCCAACCGCCGATGGGGCTTTCCGATGCGCAGGCTGGTGACCTGATTGCCAAACGGGTCGACCCGCTCGGAAAGGAGCTCCGAGGGCGGATCGGTGATGACGCCGAACCGTTCGACTTCCTGCCCGTCATCGGATCGCGGCGTGAGTCGAAGCACCGCTGTCGTGAGTTCGACGATCGCGCGGTAAGAATAGCGCGTCACATGCGTGATCTCGTAGATCACTCCAGGCCCGTCACTTTCTCCGCTCGGGCCTGATTTGCTCCTTGCAGGAAGTAGCGAGCCGCGATGGCATTTGCCAACGATAGAAGGCGCTGCTCGATCGCTAGAATGCGCGAGTCGTCGACCAACTCAGCGCGTTCGGTCATCAGTTCGGCTCGCAACAGCGTCGTTAGCCGCCTTGGCTCTTCCAACATCCCATCGCCGCGCAATATCGGGAGAGTGCCGATTCCCTCATCAATACGATTAACTTGAAACGCCACAGAGCGTGGATTGAACGGATCGAGTAAGGCCATATCGCGCACGGGCGCCAATCCGATTCCGACCAGATATCGCGAACGATACGTGATCTGAGAATCGATCAGGTCGAGCATCACTCCAAGTAAGGGTTCGGTCGCATCGTGCCCCGCGAATTGCCGGAGAAGACGGCATGTGTTCGCCCCGCGTTCAACGCACCGACCCATGACGTAAAAGACCCATCCCGCGCCTCGATTGAAGTTCTCATCGAAAAGTCCGGAAAGCGCTGCGATGGTCGTCAGGGCGTCGTCCGCGGCGTCAACAATCTCGCCGGCTAAAGGACGCCGTTCGCGCGCTGATTTGAGTCCGCTTTCGAGGCGGGAGATCAGCGCCCAGGTCTGATGCGTCAGTCTCTCCCGGATAGCCGACGCCGCGCCGCGCGCGGAATGAGCAAGCGAGAGCGCGGAGCCATAATTGCCTGAGTTGCGCAGGCCTTGCTCACTGGCCGCCGCGGCCCCCTTTGGCGGCGTTGCGGGATCTACGGCGCCCCAACCCACAAGGACCGCCATCAAGCGCTCGAGCGACTGACGGCCAACTCGCATGGGCGCGTCGGGATCAACGGATCGGGCGCTAAGACAGCGCACGACCCGCAGCGTAACTTCGGCTCTTTCAAGATAGCGACCGAACCAGAAAAGACTGTCGGCCGCTCGACTTGGCAGATTTCCCAAAAGGCGCGTGACCCGAGCGCCTTCTGGAGGGGGAAGCAAGCTGGAGACCTCGACCGGATTTTCGGCGAGCACCCAAACATCGGCCGATTCCACGCCATCGCCCATCGAAACCGCGCGGGCGTCAGTACGATCTGAGATGCGGCAGAATCCGCCCGGCATGACACGCCAGCCATCCGTCGTCGCGGCGCAATAAACGCGGAGTACGAAGGGCCGTGGTTCGAGCTTTCCCTGCACCCAACGCGGCGTCGTGGACAATCGAACAATGTCCTGCCCAACGTAGTCGAGGCCGCGCGTGGCGATCGCCTCGCGGAGCCGCGTCCGCTCAATCGCCGAAAGTTCGGCCCCGATGACGCTTGATCGGTCATTCATGCCAGGCAGGTGATCGCCGAACGCACCCGCAATCGATATCTTGTCGAAGTCTTCAAGGACACGGTTGCGTTCCTTGGGCTGCCCGCACCACCAAGTTGCAATGTTGGGGATGAGCAGGTCCTGTTCGAGCAAATGGCGCGCAAGCGCGGGCAAAAATGCCAGAAGAGCGCGCGACTCGACCAGCCCTGCGCCGGGCATGTTTTCCACGGCCACGCCGCCGCGTCGTATCGCCTCGAGAAGACCGGGGACGCCTATCCGCGATGAAGCGTTCAACTCAAGCGGATCACACCAGTCCGCATCGATATGGCGCCAAATGACATCGCACTGCTTCAGCCCCGCGATAGTGCGAACAAAAATGCGACCGTCGCGCATCACGAGGTCCTCGCCCTCCACCAGGAGAAAGCCGAGGTAACGCGCAAGGTAGGCCTGTTCGAAATAGGTCAAACTTAAGGAGCCGGGGGTGAGAATGCCGATTCGCGGCTCAGCCCGCCGTCCGGCTGACTTCAGGCCTGCGCTCAGTGACCGAAAAAAAGGAGCGAGGCGCTCAACGTTAAGCTGAGCGTAAAGATCGGGAAAAGCCTGAGAGACGACCAGCCGGTTTTCCAAGGCGTAACCGCAGCCAGATGGCGCCTGCGTCCGGTCGCCAAGAGCCCACCACGAGCCATCAGGTCCGCGACCCAGGTCAACCGCGTAGAGACGAAGCCATCGACCTCCTGGTGGCTTCACGCCCCGCATGGCCCCGACATAATCGGCCGATCCGGTAAGAGCGGCCGCCGGGAACGCTCCTTCGGCGATCAAGCGGCCTTCGCCGTAGACATCGACAAGTACGCGTTCGAGCAACTCCGCGCGTTGCGCGACGCCTCTTGCAATCCCGCGCCATTCCTCTTCGGTGATAAGCAGCGGCATCCGGCTGATTGGCCAGAACTCTTTCGTCCTCTTCGCCCGCGACACGATAGGACAGCCCGCGGTTGCGTATCCGTCGATCCGCAGTCGCGAAACTTTGCTGCACCTCGTCCGGTTCATACTCGGTGAGTGCTGAGAGCATCCGTCGCCAGTGCGGGCGACTTCGCCCGTCGACGTCCATGAATTCGTCTGGGATGCCAGGAAGCGGAGCGTAGTTGCGAGTCCACGCGTCAAGCCGCTCCGAACCGGACTTTTTGCTGGCGGCCGCCGATGAGATGCGCCCAGGCAAGCTAGCTCCGTCGGTCAAGGTTTACGAGGACGGTTGCTTCGTCACCGAAAAACGGCCTCATGCCTCAATATGCCTTTGAGCGCACGCCGCGAACAGCAGGAAGATCGCCGAATCCGCGCCTTATCCCGAGCCGCCGCGGAATCGTCGCAACCATGCTGTTATGCTTCTATATGCAAGGGGTGGGCGACGGAAACTGCTCCCGGCGCCTGAAAACGATGCACAGCCACGTGCGCCTTGGAGGGGAAAGCAGTATGGCGTTGATCTATAGAATGATTGGTGGGCTCATTTTCTTTGCGGCAATGATTTCCGCAGCCCGGTCTGACTCCTCCGATCCGGATCTGATTTTTCGTAAGTCGACGACGTTCAAACTGTTGACTCCAAACGATAAATTGGCGGTCTACGGTGTCGATGATCCGCTCGTCGAAGGTGTCGCATGTCACTACACCGCCCCGGAAAAAGGAGGCCTGTCGGGCGCCCTCGGGCTGGCGGAGCAAACATCGGACATTTCGCTTTCGTGTCGGCAATACGGTCCGATCAAATTCAAAGGAAACTTTGGCCAAGGCGACGTTGTTTTCAGCGAGCGACGGTCGCTTATCTTTAAGAAGATGCAGATTGTCAGAGGGTGCGACACCAAGCGCAACATATTGGTTTACATGACGTACAGTGATAAGCTGATTGAGGGGTCGCCGAAGAACTCAACTTCGACGGTGCCTATTCAGCCGTGGGGTGGGGGTTCTGCGGAACCGCCGAAATGTGGCGATTTCGTTCGCTGAACACTTTTTTAGTTAAGTATAGTCGAAGGTAACCTTATTCGTTGCAAGTCACAAAATATGGCCCCCTGACCGAGGACGAGGCGCCCGCGCCCGCTGTCGAATACTCATCCGACAGACCAAACGTAATCGCGACTCCGTGTCCGAGCGCCGCGCACCAAGCGTCAGCAACGGCCTTTCCGCACTCATCGCCGACGCGGAGACAATCTTCAACTCCGTAGCCGTTCGCGGCAGTGATAAAAAAAGTGTTCGCTTCGAAGGCCTGACTTTCAGACGTTTGTCCGATGACGAGCAGGAGCGCGATGAGAGGCGCACAGGGAAGGATTGCAAAAAACCGGCTACGCATTTGACTGTCCAAACCAGCGCCCACGCACGAACTTGCCATGACCCATTTAAGAGGCGGTTAACGATTTGCCAGGCAGCGGACGACGTCTGGTTAGCGAGCGCTAACGCGCTCCATCATAGCTAGCCCTCTGGTCACGCTTCCTGTCGTTGGCAGGGTCGGAATCAGG
This sequence comes from uncultured Alphaproteobacteria bacterium, assembly GCA_963839185.1. GTDB lineage: Bacteria > Pseudomonadota > Alphaproteobacteria > Rhizobiales > Beijerinckiaceae > Roseiarcus. The sequence goes on from CAWIUD010000056.1 coordinate 58,951, forward strand.
CAGGCCTGCAGGGAATGATAGATATCGACTTTGCCAAAGAACGGCCCCGAGGTCGGGCGTAAGGAATTGTCAACTTGAGCGCGCCACCCTCCGTTCTCGCGATCGATGAACCGCGAGGCGATGAAGCTCCAAATCGTACGATACCAGCGCTCATAAACTAGGGTCGCCGTCAATGGCGTTAAGGAACGCGCTTGCCGCAGCCCCTTCGCAGCACGGCCACCAATAGCGGTCCCGGACGCGCGGTCTCCCATCCCAATCGAGCGTGTAATAGAAACCGCCCTTGTCACGGTCCCATCCATCTGCGACCGCCTGGGCGAATAGAGCCTTCGAGCTTTCGGGTAGCCACTGCAATTTGCGTCCGCCGAGTTCCCACAACTGAAGCAGGAGGCGCGACCATTCGAGCGCGTGGCCGGGCGTCGTTCCATACGGGCGAAACATTGGGTCACCGGCATAGGCTTTATTTATGCGCCAATCCTCGGTGAAGTGTTCGGGCAGTCGCCATCCGTTCGCCGCTGCATGTCGATGAACGATCAGGTCAGCGATTCGCTCGGCCTTACGAATATAAGTGGAATCGTTTGTCGCCTCGAACGCGGCCATCAACGATTCTGTCAGATGCATGTTGGAGTTTTGTCCGCGATACGCGTCGTAGGACTGCCAGTCGCGGCTGAATTCCTCAGCAACGGCGCCGAAGCTCTCCTCCCAGAAGCGCTCTTCCAGGACGGTCGAAACATCGGCGAGCAAGCGGTCAGCATCCGGGTGGCCGGCGACCTTCGCGCTGGAAGCCGCGAGCAAAACGAAAGCGTGACCATAGGCTTGTTTGGTCGAGTTCGACGGCCCGCCATAGCCTACGCCCCAGTAATATCCTCCGTACTGTGGATCTCGATGGCCGTTCCACAAGAAACTCATGCCGTGATCGACGATGACGTCGGCGCCCGGCCGACCCATAAGGTGGGCGATGGCGAAGGCATGAACGATTCTTGTCGTCGCGAAAAGATATCGCGCTGGTTCCCCCCGGCGCCATAACCCGGCGGCGTCGGCCGACCGTCGTCGTCGAGATTGTGGAAGCCGCCGAGCGGGTTGATGATGTGGGGCTCGAAAAAATCGAATAGAGCTTCAGCCTGCCGGAACAGCCAGCTTCGGTGGCTGGGCAAGGCGACCCATCGCCCCCCCGGCGGCTCGAGTGCAAAGGGAATCATCTCAATTGGCCCGATTCCAGCGCGATGGCCGCTCGTGCGAGGTGCGCATTGGGGGAGCATAACATCGCCTGACAAGAAGGCCACGTCGCTGGTCGAGGTGTCAGTCAAAAGAGGGCGAGACTGTCGCCGAGCGCAATTGGTCGGGGCTGCGGAACAGGCGCACCCAGGATGGAAGCAAGAAGTGCATGACGATAAAATGAACGTATTGGTTCTCGGTTCTGGCGCTCGCGAGCATGCCTTAGCGCGCTCCTGCGCGAAGTCTCCTCTGATCGGGAATCTGTTTGTTGCTCCCGGGAACCCGGGCTGTGCGTCCGTCGCCCGGACGGTCCCATTGGACTTAACCGATCACGCGAGCGCAATTGCGTTCTGCCGGACGGAGGCCATCGACTTGGTCGTCGTTGGGCCCGAGGGACCATTGGTTTCAGGTCTGGCGAACGCACTCGCGAAGGAAGGAATATCGTGCTTCGGACCGACACGAGAGGCCGCGCTTCTCGAAGGGTCGAAAGGATTCGCAAAAGACTTCTGCCGCGAGTTCGGCATTCCGACTGGTGAATACCAACGCTTCAGCGATCCAGAGGCCGCGAAGGCGCATATCCGAAAGCGCGGCGCGCCAATCGTGATCAAAGCCGACGGACTTGCGGGCGGGAAGGGAGTCGTTGTGGCGGCGACCGTCGGGGAAGCGGAGGCGGCCGTCGACGCGTCGCTCTCCGGCGCTTTTGGATCGGCGGGCGCCGAAATCGTCGTCGAGGAGTTTATCGAAGGCGAGGAAGTTTCATTCTTCGCCTTGTGCGACGGTGAACGCGCAATTGCATTTGCATGCGCCCAAGATCACAAGCGCGTCGGCGAAGGCGATACGGGTCCAAACACTGGCGGTATGGGCGCCTACTCTCCGCCGCCTATAATGAGCAACGAGTTATGTGAGCGCATAATGCGCGAAATCATCCTGCCAACCGTACGCGGCATGAAGGAAAGAGGGACGCCGTTTCGGGGAGTTCTATTCGCAGGGTTAATGATCAACGAAGACGGTCCGAAAGTGATAGAATTTAACGTTAGGTTTGGGGATCCTGAGGCGGAGGTTATTTTAGCTCGCCTTGACGACGACCTGCTCCCACTGCTTGGAGCCTGCGCAAATGGAACCCTGCGTGGTCAAAGCCCCCGGTTCTGTTCGGACGCGGCGCTGACCGTCGTTTTGGCCGCGCGAGGCTATCCCGGCGAACCGATTCGCGGCTCAAGAATTCGACGGGATCGAGGACGCCGAGCGCGTTCCCGGAGTGTTGGTCTTTCACGGCGGAACGCGCGACGTGGGAGGCGCGATCGTCTCAGACGGCGGCCGTGTCCTGGCGATAACTGCGATCGGCCGGAACATCGATGAAGCGCAAACGCGCGCCTATGCAGCCGTCGACAGGATCAGATGGCCGGATGGCTTTTGCCGGCGCGATATCGGTTGGCGCGCGGTGGTTCGCGAGGGAAATCGGTAAGTCTGTGGACGGACATCGCGATCACATTCCGGGCATTCGCAGGCCGAGAGTAGCCATCGCGCTGGGGGGCGGCGGCGCGCGAGGAATCGCACACGTGGTTGCGCTTGAAGCGCTGGATGAAATGGGAATTCGACCCGCCGCAATAGCGGGGACCTCGATGGGTGCGGTCGTCGCGGCTGCTTATGCCTCAGGAATTGAGGGGAGCGCGATTTGGACTCACATTCTTCGCGTTTTGCGAAATCGCTCCGATGTCATGAGCAAGTTGTTGAGGGCTCGAGTGGGGCGGTTCGCTGACCTGGTGCTCAGGGGTCGAGGCAATCCGGTATTGCTTGATCCCGAAATTTGTCTGGACTTGTTTTGGCCGGATGGAGTGCCCGACCGTTTCGAAGATCTTGCCATCAAGTCGATCGTGGTGGCCACGAATTACCTGGATCGCAATGAGGTTGTGTACGAGACCGGGCTTCTAAGACCGGCTGTTGCAGGCTCGATGGCGATCCCGGGTTTGTTCCGGCCGGTCGCATACGGCGATGGCGTTTTGATCGACGGAGGAGCGGTTAACCCGCTGCCTTATGATCTCCTATTCGGTCTTGCGGACATCGTTATCGCAGTCGATGTAACCTTCGGCGGCCGGCCTGCAATACGAGCGACGCCATCGTCTTTTGGGACGATGTTCGGCGCCGCTCAGATCATGCAAGGCGCAATCACTTTGCAAAAGATTAAACTGCGGGCGCCGGATATTCTCCTCCGACCGAAGGTGGAGCAGTTCGCGGTCCTTGATTATTTCCGCGCGAGCCAGATATTGCGCGCTGCCGAAAGCTGCAAGGATGAACTTAAGCTTGCCCTTGAAAGACAGTTGAAGGCCTTTGAGAGGAGCTGAAGACCATTCCAGGAACGACCTTGGCTCCTTGTATCAGTTCGCGGCCTCTCATCACCTTCTTGCCGGGTCGTTGTCCCTGAAGGATTCGTATCGCGCCGGCGCCGCAAGCGACGCACATATCGCTATTGAGTACAGTTCCGGGTGATCCCGTCTCCGCGACAATCTCCGCTCGCAGGAATTTGATGCTCTCACATTGGTCTCCAATCATGATCCTGGAGAACGCGCCTGGCGTCGGCGATAGCCCGTGAACCTTGTTGCGGACCATCTCCGCGCTTTCAGTCCAGTCAATTTCCGCTTCGCCTTTGTCAACCTTGCGCGCATAGCAGGCGCCGACGCTCGTTTGCTCGCGAAACTCCAGCCGCCCAGATTCAATCAATCGCAGCGTATTTACCGCCAGTCTCGCAGCAATGAGCGCAAGGCGAGCCGTCAAGTCGCCAGCTGTATCCTTCGGTCGAATGGGAATCATCTCCCGCATCGCGATTGGACCGGTGTCGAGGCCCGCATCCATCCGCATCACGTCCACGCCGGTCTGCGAATCCCCGGCCATTATGGCGCGCTGTATCGGAGCAGCGCCGCGCCAACGCGGGAGCAAAGAAGCATGCAGATTAAAGCACCCGAGTCTTGGCGCTTCGAGGATGGGCGTCGGAAGCAAGAGTCCATACGCAGCGACAATCGCCAAGTCTGCCGCGAGCGCGTGGAAGGAATCCTGCGCCTCCCTGTCACGCAAAGTTGTTGGCGTAAGGACAGGAATCCCGAACAACTCAGCCGCCACATGAACTGGCGTCTTCCGCATCTCAAGGCCGCGACGACCCCCGCGAGCAGGCGCGCGCGTGTAAGCGGCGACTATGAGATGCCCGGCGTTCCTGATTTCCAACATCGTGGGGACAGAGAATTCCGGCGTCCCCATGAAAATAACCCGCATCGCGCCCGATACCATCCGCCAATTGGGTCGTCAAAGCCGTAGATATCTCTCCGAACCTTCGAAAACGCAGAGAATTCGGTTCCCGACAGCGTCATGAAGTGAGAGTGACTGTTCCTTCAGGGATTGGAGATGAGTGGATGCCTCCTCCGCCAGTTGCGGCGTTCACGGTCCGTATCTACTACGAAGACACGGATTTATCGGGACGAGTCTATCATGCGTCCTACGTAAGATTTCTCGAGCGCGGGCGGACAGAGTGGCTGCGGGGAATGGGCTTTGGCCATCGAGAGATCGCGAAAAGCTTCGGCGTCGTGTTTGCGGTCCGACGCTTGCAAATCGAATATCTGGGGCCAGCGGAAATGGACGACCTGCTTCGCATAGATACTCAGGTTGTGGCCCTCCGGGGCGCCTCGATCGAATTTTGTCAGTCGATTTTTTGTGGCGACAAACGGCTGATCGATGCGAAAGTGCTTGTTGCATCGATTCGTAGCGGTCGTCCGGCGCGGATTTCCGGAGTGTTGCGCGAACGATTCAAAGAGGCGCTGGACGTTAAAACCGGGAAGCGCGCGGCTTCGAGGAGCCGCAGCGGGGATAGAGCTGGAGCGAAATGAATTCTGACGGTTCCTGGTCGCAAATCCGGCTTGCGCCTCCTTCAATCTTGAGCACGTTTGACGTTTAGCGCCAAGATCGCGGTCATCGTCGCGACGTTATGGGCGTCGATCTTTCCCTCCAAGCGCCGCAAGTCGTCGGCTTTGGCGGTTTGGTCAAGCGCGGCGCGTAGATCGCGCCCTTCACGCTCGATGGCGCCAAGCCGTTCCTCGTGCGCATCAAGTCTGGCGCGCGTTCCCATCACGAAAGCCATAGCGCCGCCGACGCCGCCAACGATCGCAGTTGCGACGCTCAGCAGCCAACTCAACGCGCCCCACTCGGACGTATCGGGTGAAACGGCCATGAATTCGCTCTTCTAGAAGTTGCGGCCGGTGTGCGGGTCCGCTTTGGTTTCTGCGTCCACTTCGGGCTCGGGATCAGGCATCAGTTGAGCTTCGACAAGCGGCGCCAGCGCAAGCAGGACGGTGGCAAGAGTTGCCACCGGGGCCGCTGGCGGAAAGAACGCCACCAGGAGCGCCAAGCCATCCTCGACGATCTCGGCGTCATCGCCGAGATCGCCAAAGTGGGAGGCGACGACGCCTCGCAGGGCCGTCGCATTGATGCCTGCTATGACGCTGACGGCGGCTTTGATTTCGCCGGCGGTGATCATCCGCCAATCTTGATATTGGCGATATAGGGCGCGAGCGCGCCCGAGTTCATGATCGTCGCCAGATCAAGCCCGGCGACGACTGCGTTTGTAGGCGCGCCGGCGGCGCAGATCGCGGTGGCGGAAGCATAAGCGCCCTGCGCTTTCGAATTCATGTTATGGACGACCGACGCCAGCGCAGCGACATTCGGGCAAATCATGTTGTAGGCGGTGGTGATGTCTCCTTGCGCCGACGCTGTGACCGCGCCGTTCGTGGCGCAGCCAGCGAGGGCGCTGGCGGCGAGGATCGCCGCGCCGATGGCGATGGATGACGCTTTCATGAGGATGCCTTTCAGTTGCACGATTGAGAAACGACAGCGCGAGTAGTGATTCAGCCGCATGGCTCTGGTTCGTCAGCGCCAAATGATGAAAAGCGACTCAGGACCGTATGCAGGCCTCGACTGACGACGATGGTCCGCGCCCGCGGCACGCAAAAGGTGAACATTCGCCGGCCGACTTCCACGAAACGATTCGATCTGACGTGGCCGCGTGCTTAGGGAGCAAACGACGCTCAGCGACGTCGGCGCCAGGCGCGCGGTGCAGGCGGATCCGCGTCACCGCCGGGTTGCACGACCGAATTCAGTGAGGGGCTGCCGCGACATCCGGCGGGGCCATCGGCCCGGGCGCGGTTGACGAATAAGCATGCATGACGATGTTAAGCGGCATCGCGATGAGCGCCGACCAAGCGACCACCTGCTGCGCATTAGCAATCCCTGCGGCCTGCAACATGGGCGCGGTGAGGCCGGTTAAGACGGCATAAAGGACATTCAGCCAAATGGCGTATTTTGGAGCGAGTTGCATGATTGTTCCGTTCACCATCAACAATGAACATCGGCAGGGGCGCATGCTCAGCCTCGGCGGCGCTGCGCGAGCGAGCGCGATTCAAGCCGCGCGGGCAGGCTCGGGGGATCTGCGGCGCCGCCTGGGGGCGCGCTAGCACAGCGTTTTATGTTCCGCTTCTTATGTCCCGCTTCGCGACCTGATCCTCTCGCCGGCAGTGCAATGGTTCGCTTGCAATTGCCGGTGGCCCCTACCGTGCGCCTCGTGAAACTTGAGGGAGCGCCCTTGCCAGGGCCGCCTCGGTCTGCGGGCCGCTGTTCCCGTCGGCGACGATGCCGGCGTGCATCTGAAAAGACGTGACCGCCTGGCGGGTCTCCGGCCCATAGTCGCCGTCGACGCTGAGCCTGAAGCCAAGCGAATTGAGCGCCGTCTGCACGCCGGCGATGGTGCGTACATCGGGTGTGCCCCCCTCTCCCCTTACGGGAAGGGGGTTGGGGGTGAGGGGATTGGCCGCTGAAGACTCCTCACCCTGCCGCACGCCTTCGGCTTCCGGCTTTCCCTCTCCCGCAAGGGGAAAGGGAGGAGTGAGCAGACAAGGTTTCGGCGCAGCGCCGGGCGCCCAGAGCGCCGGGAAGTCGCCCTTGTTGACCTCGTCCTGAACCGCGGCGACGAACGTCTCCATAAACGAAGAATCGATGCTTGGATCGTGGTGGCCGCCGCCCGCCTGGCCGAGGTCGAAATGCGAGGCGATCCCCGGCCCGACCCCGGCGCGCGCATGGCGCACCGGGATCTGCAAATGATGTGCGAGATAGGCGAAGATCGACGCGGTCGCGGCGAGGAGCGCAGACGAGAAGCCGTTCTTCTCATAGCCGGCCATCTCGACCCCGACCGAGCGGTTGTTGAAATTGCAGGCATGCCAGGCCTTGTCGGCGAGATCGACCATTTGCGTCGCCTCGCCCCCGTCCTCGCGCACCACATAGTGCGCCGAGACCGCCGATAGGCGCATCGCGAACCATTCGACCGAGCTGGCATAGCGGCCCTCGCAATCGTGCAGCACGAGCAGGTCGACGCGCGCCGCGCCGCGGGCGGAGAAGTTCGGCGAGGCGCGCCACTTGAGCAGAGGGAGGGTCACGGGACCATTTTTCCTTTTCAGCGCCGCCCGATCTGGGTGGGGTAATTCTTCGCCTCAGCGCGGGCGCATTGGGCGTTCGGAGGTGCCCCGTCTTTCGGCAGGCTATGTCGGCCTTGCGCGGCTTCGCCGCGACGCCCCCTCTGCTAGGGGAAGCAGGGGCCGCGAGGCGGCCGGATGAGGGTCAGAGATGCAAATCCCCTTCGCCGTCGTCCTTCGACGCGGGAGCGGTCTCGCCCACGCCGGTCTTGACGGCGATCAGCGCGGCGACGGTCTTCTCGTCGACCGGAAGCGGCATGTACTGGACCACGTTTTGCCGTACCTGGATCGGCGTGATGCAAGCGAGTTCCGGCTGCCCTTGGCCGCGCGTCCACACGATCGCGCCGCCCTTGTCGCCGACATGCCGGATCAGAAGCGCACCATTACCGGGTGGTAGGCCTTCCGGCGTCGAGGGCGAACCGAGATAGAAGCCCTCGATGAAGAGATACTGGCCGGGCGTCAGCGCGACCAAGGTGAAGCTGCTGTCGAACCCGGCTTTGACCTTGGCGAGCGGCTTGCAGATTGGCGCCGTCGTTTCGGCCGCGATGGGCGCAAAACCTGGATCGGTTGCGGCGGCTCTGACAGGCTCTAGGAGCACAGGCGCGAGGATGACTAAGAGAAGCGCGGTGCGCAGCATGGCGGCCTCCTTGAGGCTTTGGGAACCCTAAACGTCGCAGTCCTTGACGAACCGGGGCAGGGCGCTGTTGGCGAGGATCGCCACGTGGCCTTGTCGCCGCTCTGCAAAAGCGGGTTTCGATGTACAGGAACTGCTCGCCGTCGATCTTCGAAATCAAAGGCGCACCCTCCGTTGTCCTGATCACGTCGGCGAGCGCTGGCTCGGCCGTCAGCCGGTCGCGAACGTCGACCGTGACGTCGAGGGTGCAGCGGCCAACCGCTCACTCCTTGCTCGGCATGGCGGCGTCGGGGGCCAGCACATATTCGCTCGCTTCGTCGGCGTTGCCGATCGCGGTCTTGCCCTTCGAATCGCCAAGGCTGCCGGCGCGCTTGACGAGCATCGCCCGGCCGCCGCGATCCATGCGCTCGCGCGCGGCGCGCAACGCCTGTTTCAGCTTTGGGTCGAGCGCGGTCTCATAGGCGCGGGGCGGGCCGCTGGCGGCGAGCCAGAGGTCGACCAGGCCCGCATCGTCGTGCGGAACGAAGGCGAGGAGCTCGGCCTTGTCCGGCAAATCCGAGAAGGCGACCAGGCGCGGCAGACCGAGCATCGAGCCGACCGCATAGGGGGTCAGGCAGCACACCGCGACGAGCGCGGCCGGCGCCGCGAGCTTGGTCCATAGTGGGGCGGCGGAGGTGCGAAACAGCCAAGCGGCGATCAGCGCCATCAACAGCAGCGCGGAGCCGAACGAGCATGCGAAGGCGGCGAAGAAGCTCATGGCGCGGACCTCTTGTTATACTGGGCCTTGAGCCGGACAACGGGGCCGCGGCGCGTAGATGGCCGGGTCTAGCCCAGGGTCAAGACAGGGATCTAAGTCCAGGGGCATGAGAGCGTCGCGGCTCATGGCTCGGACTTCCCTAGAAACTTGGCGGTCACCGACTCGAGCGGCGGGTCGCTGATCGTGACATGGCCGTCCTCGCCGATGTCGAACGACACGTCGTTGACCGTCTGCCCGACATGGTCGAGGGTCACGTCGCCGGCCCACAGCACATGCACTGTCGGGTTCAGGGCGACAATCTCGCTGTGCACTTTGAGGCCGAGATCCTTGCGGCCGTCCTGGCCGGCGCCGTCGATCCGATAGGCGTACAGGTTGGTGGCATGATCGTAGTGGCCGGGCGCGAGGCAGCGAATTGAGATGGTCTCCTTGTCGCTCGCCGCCTTGACGATCCTGCCGTCGGCAAGGGTGACCCGGGAATCAGAGAAACCCTTGTTGTCCTGATCGAGTGCGACGCAGCCGACCTGCCGCGCGCCGAACGAGACCGGGCGGCGCGAGAGCGGGGTCATCAGCCAGCCGTCGACGTCCGCGTCGATATTGACGCTCCATTCGACACTGGCGAGGTAGAGCGCGTCCTGCTTCGAGCCCTCGGCTTTCGCCTTCGGCGCGACGGCGACGATGACCACGCTGATCACGCAGAGCAGGAGGTCGGCGAGGCCGATCCAAATGGGGCTGCGGTCGGTCATAAGCCCGCACCCGGCGCTCGCAAGCTCTCGCCACCCTTTCCGTTGGGGAGAGGTAAAGGCCGCCCGAAGCGGCGGTAGGGGGAGGACGTCATCGCCGCGCCCTCGCGATGCCGCGTTCGAGATTGTAGGTCATCACTGCGATCAGCGCCGCGGTCGTTCCCCCGGTAGCCGTTGTGAACAGCGAGGTGGCGAGCGCCTGGAAGCTGGTCGCCCCGCCCGCCAGCGCATGCGCTTGCAGGGAGAGGCCGATTGCCGTGCCGACGAACCCCATCATCACCGCGAGCCGCTCAGCGAGATGGCCGAAATCAGAAGACGGAGGACAGGCATCAGAGAACGGATCGCCTATCTGTCCTCCGTCCTCCTTCCTCGGTTCTCCGGCTCGCCACGCCTGCCAGCCGAGCGCGGCCATCGTGGCAATGAGCAGCGCGGCGATCGCCGAAGTCATCATGCTGAGGTCGTTTAAGTAGACGGTCCTGAACACGCCGTTCGCCTCAGCGAAGAACGCCGCGGCGGCGATCGCGAGGCACAGCACGAAATGCGAGAGGAAGGTCAGTCGAGTGTTCACTGGCTCGCGCCTCACGTCCAGAAATTAGTGAGCATTGAAAGGGAGATTGAATCGCCCGTGGATCGCCCGACCCGTGGTCCCGGGGTCGCGGATCGTGCGCCACCACCGGTTCATAGTTTGGCGCGGTCGCGATGGGCTGCGGATGCGGGGGGATCGGCGGCTCCGCTCAATTGAACAAAGCTTCGGGCGCAACAATCGCCCGCTCGATTAGGCTGGCCGCTGCGTGCGACGCGGCCTGGACCGCCGCATGGTCGACGTGGGCGTTGCGAAAGGCCGGAAGCGAGGCAATCCGGTCGACGACGGTCGCCGCGCTGATCGGCCAGAGACGCGCCGTCTCCAGAATCGCGAGGCGGATCGCCCCCCAGGCAGCGGACGGTAGCAGGCTGTACTTGGCGGCGATCATCCTAACCATGGCCTCACGCCGCTCTGGGCCTCCCATAACGACGTAGTCGATAGGAAGAGGGCACCCAGGCGAGTGGCGCCGTGTCGCGGCGCCAACGTGGGCGCGATGGGCATGTGTCATCGCGAAAGCTCCGTCTGTTTTCCAAAGAGGTCACCCGCTGATCGGCTCGCCCAGGATCTGCCCGAACGGCAGGACCGGCAGGCCCGGCTCGCAATAGGCGGAGGTCGAGTCCATCAGCGAGAGCGGGCAGGCGGGCCCGGCGCCGAGGACGAATTGAGCGGATTGCCGCTCATCCCCGAATTGTCGTACAGGAGCTGGCCCATCTCGTAGTAATCGCTGGCGTAGGTGTGGACGCCGAAAGTATTGCCGTCGAGCGAATCGACCGTGTTGCTGACGCTGTTCGAGAGGCCGAACGTCAGCGCGCCGCCGTTGCCGGTCGGGGTGAAGACGCAACCGCTGTTCACGCCGATCTCGAGGCCCAGCGTCTTGGGATAGGCGTTGGTGATCGCCCCGCCGACGACCGTGATCGCGATCGTCGGCGCGACGTAAGCCGGGCCCATTGGTTCCCGAGCAGACGCCGGTGATCGAGCTTCCGCTGACCGTCGTTCCGGGGGTGGCGATCGGAATGCTCTGCCCGCCTGGAACGCCGCGAATGTCGCCGAAGCTGGAGGCGACCGCGGTCATCTCGCCATATCCGGCGTAAGTGCCGCCGACGCCCGGCGTGCCGGTGGTCCAGGCCCCGAGCGAACCGGCGTTGGCGGTCTTGACGCATTGGACGACCAGTCGCCGCCGACCAGGTTGCAGGCGAACGCCGCGTTCTGGGTGAAGGTCTGGCTCGTCCGGGTCGAGGCCGTCGTCGTAGAAATTGCCGTTCGAGCCGATGACATGGCCTGCGCGGTCCCGATGCGGAAGCCGCGCACCAGTTCGCCGATGCCGTTGTCGGCGCATTTGCCGTTCGGCGGCGGCCACGAGGTCGCGGTGAAGGTGATCAGGCCGCCCGGGCGAATTGTTGGTGGTGTAGAGCGTGTTGACCCCGCAGGTGGCGAGCGAGGCGCTTGTGCCGAACGTCCCGCCGACATTGATGGTGAAGGCGAAGTCGATGCAGTTCGAGGAGCCGGTCGAGCCGGAGCAGCCGGCGTGCATGGTCTCCGAGCCGATCGTGCCCTGCGACGATCCGCTGAACGTGAAGGTGAAGGTTCCCGCGCCCTGCCCCTGCGCGCCCGCGGTCCATAACGGCGCCGAGACGCTGGTGACGACCGGCGAGCCGCTGATGCCGCTGCCGCTGAGGACCATGCCCGGAACCACCGGCCGGCCGCTGAGCGCTGTCGACCGTCGCGGTGTTGCCGCTGATCGAGGCGGTGAACGTCGCCTGATAGGTCGAGCCGATGTCGAGGCATGGCGACGCCTTGGCGGCGGAATCGCAAGCCGCGATCGTCGCGCGGTTCAAGGTCGGGTTCGGCGCATAAGTCGCATTGCCGGTCAGCGTCCCCCAAAGCTGCAAGGCCATGCGGCGCGCGCCGCGCATGACGCCGAACGGCCCGGAGGTCGGATGCGGATTGGCGCCGCCCGAATTGGCCGGGGTGGCATTGTTGCCGAGCTGGTTGGCGACATCGTTGAGCGGCCCGGCGAAGCCGACGATTCCTGCCCCGGAATAGAGGATCGGATTGCTCATCGCCGTCGCCGACGCGACGGAAGCGATCGACCCGTCGGGATTGGTCAGGTCATAGACCGAGCCGCTCGCGCCCCAGCCGGCGGACGACGACGGATCGAGGCCGGCGATCTGCGTCCCGAAGGTGACTCCGGTTCCCTGGATCACTTCGCCCGCCCATAGCGGGCCGGTCGCCGCCGTGGTCAGGGTGAGCTTGGCCGGCGAGCCGGAGGCGATCGTGCCGCTGAACGTGCTTTTGGTCGCGAAGTCTTGCTGCCATTGCTCGCAGCCGTTGCCGCGGATGGTCTCGCCCGACAGCGGCGAAGATCGGTATTCTGGTCGTGCCAATAGCCGAAGCTCATCACCGGCATCGTCGAGCCGAGCTGCGGGAAATTGCTCGGGTAGAGCGTCCCGAGCGCGTAGGACCAGAGCGAGGTCAGCGACAGCGCGCCGTTGGGATAGGTGTTGATCCAGCCGTCCGACACGGTCGTGCCGCCGCCCGGCGCGTTGTTCGGACAATGGTCGTCGAACCAGGCGCTGAGGCCGCCGGGGACTTTGGTTATCGCCGACGAGACCACGCCGCTGGAGGCGGGGCCGTATCCCACCCAATCGGTTTGCGCGGAGGGCGTCGAGCCGCCGGTGAACAGCGGGTCGGCGAGCACCGTCCATGAGGCGGTGATCGAAGCCGTATTGGCCGGAGGGGAAGCGAAAGCGATCGAGAACGCGCCGGTGGCGTAATTGACCCACGACGAATTGGCCGCCGCGCCCGTGCAGGCGAAGGTCGCGCCTTGGAGGTTGTAGGTCGGCGTCGCTGCATCCTGGCAGGTTATGACGCCGTTGACCTTGATCACGAGCGACCCGGCGAGGATTTCGCTGTAGGCGCCGCCGCCCGCGCCGCCGCCGGTCAGCGGGAGCGCCAGATCGACGTTGGTTCCCGGCGTGGCGTAGCTGGGATAGATGAGGCTCGACAGCGAGTTGCCCTGAGCCGGTGTTCTGCAGATGGCGGGATCGTGCTCGCCGCCAGAGCGAACGAAGCCGGGGCGTAACTGGCGAGCGCCTGCGTCGTCGAGCCGGACGGATCGCAGTTGGCGGCGTCCGAGCACCAGACGCTCAGCGTTCCGTTGCCGGTTCCGATGGTCTGCGTTTGGGTCGAATAGCCGTCGACGAAGATTTCCGCCGGGCTGCCGTCGCGCGAGACGTTGAGGGTCTCGACCGGATAGCCCGAGGCGAGATGCAGGGCGTTGTCGAACGCCGCCACCCCGTCCGAGGCGAGATTGCCGGTCCCGGCGAGAAAGCCGGCCGGGTCGAGCGTTGACCTGCGCCGGATGGCCGAGGGTGAAATTCGAGACGTAAGGCGCGACCGAATAGCCAACGCTCACCGCGCCGGCATTCGACGGCGTGAGTCCGGCGACCGAGTTGAGGCCGATCAGCGTACGCGCCGGGGAACGAGTACCCGCGCCCAAGGGCTGCGAGGTGGAGAACATGCCCTGCGTCTGGCCTTCGCCCTCGAAAGCCGGCGACGATCCCGACGTTGAACGAACTCGGCAGGGTCGCATAGCCCTGGCCGTTCGACGGCGCGCACGCTGAAGATAATAGGGGCCGCCGGCGGGCACGCCGGCAAACGAGCCGGACCAGGTTCCGTCGAGCGTTGCGGAGGTGAACGCTCCCGGATTGATCGGCGTATAGACGACGAGCGTCGACCCGGTCGTCCCGGTGAGCGCGGTGTACGTCCCCGCATAGCCGACCGGGTTGGCGTTGGGGGCGATGACGAACTTCTGTCCGGCCGTGATCCCGTGCGGCGAGGTCGTGGTGAACGTGATCTGGTTGTTGCGCCCACGAGGCGGCCGTGATCGCCTGCGACTGGACGATGCTGAACGAGGTCAGGCTGGTCCAGGCGCACGAGACCTGGCAGCCGGAGAGCGCTGCGCCGCCTGCGGTCTGCCGACACCTGCGCCTGAATGCCCTTCGGCGTCCCGCCCAGCGTCGCCGGATCAAAATATCCGCTGAGCTTCAGCGTTCCATAGGAAGCCGAGGGCGAAGCGCCGAAGGTCACGACCGGATAGGTCGTGCCGGGGCCGTTGTCCTGAATCGCCAGCGCCGGGCCGGGCGCGGGCGCCCGGCGGCGGTGACGCCGCTGGTCGTCATCGCCTCGGACGAAATGGTTCCGTTGGCGCTGGTGGAAAGCTGATAGGTTCCGCCGTTGCCGTAAGTCCCGGCCGGGTTTTCGGTCAGTTGCGAAAGGACATAGACTGGGGTGGTCAGGCCCGAGCCGTAAAGATAATGGCCGGCGACGATCTCACCCGCCGTCACGCCCGCGCTGGCGACGGTGAGCGTGGTTCCGGCGATCGAGCCGGTCAGGGTTGCGGCGGCGATCGGCGCGGCGGGCTGCCAGTTGCCCAGCGTCATCGCGATCGGCGAACCGCTCGACCCAACGTTCGCGGCAATCGAACTCGCCCAGGTGGGAGTCCATGTCGATCCGCTCCCCGAGGTGATCTTCGGGCAGGCGGATGGACAGCCGGTGATCCCCGGCCCCGCCACGTAGACGGTCCCGGACTTTAGCGCGCCGGTCGAGGGCGACCCGACGACGTTGAGCGTCGCCGTGGTTCCGCTCGCGCCTGTCGTATAGCCATTGAACTGCGCCAGCGACGAATCCGCCCATATGCCCGCGTCGTTCAGCCGATAGAGCGCGTTCGGGGTGATGCTGTTGGCCGAATCGAACGCCAGATAATCGGTCGACTTCGTGCACAGGCTCGCCAGAGCGCTCGCGCTCGGGGTTCCTCCCGTATTGGGAAAAATTCCGGTCGTGCATCCCGACATTGGCGAGCGTGCCGCCCCAGCCGTTTTCCAGCGCATTGGCGGTGATCTTGTTCGTGCCGATGACGGTCGCGAAGTCGCCCATCGCCGAAGCGGTGCGGGCGGTCAGCGCGCCGGTCGAGGCATTGATCGCGCTGTAGTAATATTCGTTCGCGGCGTACATCGTCTCGCCGGACGATATGCCCCCGCTGGTCGCCGTGGTGAGCAGGTAGGTTCCCGTCCCGCCCGTTCCCGTGCCGGTCGCATTGCCGCCGTTCGCGCCATAGGGCAGCACCATGGCGGCCGTGACGCCGCTGCCGGCGATCGCCATGCCGGGATAGATGGTCCCCGAAGCGACCGCGCTGACATTGAGCGTCGTATAGGCGCTCGTGTTCAAAGTCTCCGTAATGGTTGCGGTGAATTGCGCCTCGGTCTGGTTGAGCCAGGTCGAGACCGCAGGCGAACCCGGAAGCGGATTGCCCTCCTGATTGACCGCAGCGACCGCCGTCACGCCGGGGGTGGAGGAATCCGCGCCATACTGGACGATCGCCGCGCAGAACTTTTCGCCCGCCGTGAACTGGATGCCGGTCTGGCTTTGGGTTCCCGGCCCGGCGGAGGTAATGTTGAAGGCGTTGAAGCTGATCGCGCCGCCGGTTCCGACTGGCGCGGTCAAGACGCCAGGCGTCGCCGTTCCGGGATTGGAGGCCAGATAGGGCGAGGTTCCCGCGCTCCGCCCGACGATCGTGCGGCCGTCGCTCGATCTCGAAACGACGGTGTAGGTTCCGTTATATTCGGTGTTGCCGGTGAACGAGCCGACGGTGAAGGTCTGCCCCGGATAAACGCCGGGCGCAGCCGGAAAGACGAAGGTCACGTCGCCGCAATTGGCGCAGAACGCGGTCGACGATTGCAGCCATGCGGCGCTCGTAATGGAAGTACTCGCCCCGATGCCGTCGATCGCGCTGAGAGAAATGGTCGGCGCGGTCCCGCACTCAAAGCCCGGATCGACGACATAAGGGGTGGCGATCTGTCCCGAGACCGAGGTCCCGACCACGACCACGCCGGACGGTTCGCGCGCGCACGCGCCCCCGGTCGCTGTCCATGGGAAGACGCCGTTCTGGTAGCCAGAACCGGCGGTCTTGCTCATTGGCACGATTGGCCGTTGCCGTCGCCGGCCCCGACGGCGCCCACCATAGATTCGTTCCGCCGCTGATCGTCTTGTTGACCAGCAGCGACGGATTGGCGCCCGCATAGGAGCCGAGCACGAACTGGCCGCCAGAGCGTTGTCGATGCGCCGGAGCCGAGGGCGGTCTCGACGTTGGACGAGATGGTCGCGAGGTTCGGGTCGACCGTTCCCTCGATGGTGATGAACCAGGAGTTGGTCGGGGTCGACGGGGGCTGGAAAGCCCCGGCCGTTCCCTGATTGGGCTTCAGCCCATTGTTGATGATCGTCGCGCCCGATCCGCTCGGAGTGGCGTTCGACGACTGGAAGTACGCGCTCGGCTGGGGCAGAAGCGCCGGCGTGGCCAATTGCGCGATCACCGACCCGTCGGCGACCCCGATCAGCTCGAACGAATCGGCGCGCGCCGGCGATACGCCAAGCGCGAGCAATAGGGCGAGCGTCGGCCTCGCGGCTGGCGCGATAGTCCTTTTCTGCATGATCGGGCTCGCGGAAGAGAGATCAGTTGTAGACGACGTTGCAGTCGGGCGCGGTCGATGGCGCCGTCGATCCGGTCGCCGTGGTGGTCGCGGCGATCGACATGGCGGTCGAGAACTGCGCGCCGGGGCTGGGCAGCGCCCAACCGCCGGTCGAGGTCGGCGCGATGGCGATCGAGAGCGTCGGAGAAGTCGCGCCCAGTGTCACCGAGCCGGAGGCCGCGTTGAAAACCTGCGCATAGATCTGCGTCGAGTTCGGATTGTAGCAGTGCAGCATGCCGAGCTGGCCCGTGGAGCCCTTGATCGTCTGGACTGTGGTGGAGAGCGCGCTGAGCCTCAGGGGCGTCCAGCCATTCGTCGTTCCAAGCGAGGAGCTGACCGGTAAGGCCGTCGCCCCGGTGATGCCCTGGACCGTCACGACGCTCGCATTTGGTGCGCCCGCGGAGCCCGTCGGCACGGAGTTGCCGCCGGACCCTCCTCCGCCTCCGGAGCCGGTCGGCAGCCCAGAGCCTCCGGATAGGTTCAGCGTCGTTACCCCGACGTTTCGATTGCGGCGAGATAGGTCGACGCGCCGACCGTGAACGCCATCCAAGAATTTGGCTGGATGACGTCGTCGGAGGCTGTCGCGGCGACGCTCGAACCGCCGAGCGTCACAAACGCCGGATTCGCGCCTGTATTGTAAACGACGACCACCGTTCCGCCCGGCAGGGCGACACGCGAAGATGTCGAACCGACGGAGAGAGGCGTCGCGTATGCCGGCGTTGGTTGGAAGCCGGTAAGGTTGGCCGAGAACGACCCTGAGATCTTCCCGGGATTAGAACTCGTAAAGAGCGGTCCGACGCCCGGTGCGATCGGGACGACGCCGGGGACGATTGTTCCGCCGGAATCCTGGTAGGTCTGCGCAAAAGACGGGCAAGCGAATAGCGCCGCGATCGACGCGGTGATAACGAGACGTCTCATATTTGGATGCCCTGAGAGAGGAATGGTCGGCGCATTCCTGCCGCGCCATTGCGGAGAGCGAATGCGTGAGTTCAGCGATCGCCCTTGAGCGGCCGACGGCTCTACTGGCTGGCGTCAGGCGGTCGCTACGAGGCCGATGGGTTCGCGGTCATGTAGTGAATCGAGAGACGCACTTGGCCTGCCGTGAAACTGCCGCTGGTCGCGGTGACGATGAGCGAGGTCGCGGAATAGAATGGGTTTGGCCCGATCAGACCATAATTGGTCGCCCCCGCGGATGCGCTGAGCGCCGATCCAAATTGCGAGAGATTGCCAGATACTCCGATCTCATAGGAGGGCGCGCCTGCGATTGCGGTCACGACCCGCGCGCCAACGGAGAGAACGATGCAATTGGCCGGAATCTGGGCCGAAGCCGTCGTTGAGGCGCCGGAAAGCGTGACCAGCGTCTCGACGACTCCAAATTGTATGGTCGCGCCATTGGCCCCTTGCGCGACGGTCGCAATCGCAGGCGCGAAGCCCTGATCGACGATTGTCCAGGCATTCGACCCGTTGCTCTCGATCCCGACGAAGCCGTAGGCGACATTGACCGATGCCGCCGCAGCGCCGTCGATCTTGTCCGATCCGTTTGCGGTCAAGGTGATCGCATTGACGCTCGAAGAATTGCCGGTTTCGTCGACGACGAGGAGCCGCGTTCCGGTCGGAAAGGCGTTTGCCGCAGGGAGCGACACGGAGCGGGCCGCGGTGAGCGCGGTAAACGCGATCGTACGGTCGCTGGCGAGCGCAGTGTAGGCGACGTCGCTGACCGCAGTACGCGTGTTGGTAATGGCTTCCGCGAGCTTCGCGGCCGGCCATCCGCCGACCGTCGCTCCGTCGTGCAGGATCACGCGGTTATCCGTCGTGTCTACGACGATCTCGCCGGACGCGCCGGTGAAGACGGCGTTGTTTGCGGCGGTGTCGCGCCGACGCCTGACCTGAATGCTCATGTCAGATTCCCCAAGTCTATGACCGCGCTGACGGGCCCGGAAACCGTGCCCCAATCGTCGCTCTCCGCGACGGGATCGGAGACCATCCCGAAGTCCAGCGCGATGCCGGCAGCGAGCGCCGACGTGACTGGACCAAGCGCGCCCGCCCCGTTTGGCGTGTAGGAGTAGATCGCGCAGCTCGATAGATCCTCGAGGCCGCCCCCGAACACATTGAAGCTCTGAAATTTGAAATAGAGCTGCACTGCCGATGAGGTTGGCCGGCAGGTTGTACTTGACGACCGCGCCATCCAGTCGAGCGAACGGCGCCCCGGATGAATGCGCCGCGCCGGCCGTCCCGCCGATGCCTCGCTCGAGGCCAGTCAAATTGTAGGTGTTCCCGCTGACCAAGCGTCGCGGATTGGTAAGCCAGGAGTTCATTGTCGACGAGCGAGAGCGTCGCGCCCTGTTCTGCCGCCGCCTGGGAGGTGCCGGACAGGGTTCCGCCGCTCGTCGCGAGATTGACCGAGAGCGTGTCGGCCGAATCCCAGCCGCTGGCGGCGGCGAGGCTCGCGGTCAGGAAGCCTTGCCGCAGCGGGGCGGTGATGACCGCGATCTGGGAATAGGTGACGTCGTCGACCGAGACATAGACGTTGGCGCCGCCCCATTGCTGGTTGGCCGGGCCGCCATTCACTCCCGGACGCGCCGACCCAGACCTGGGCGACGCCGCTCGTCAGCGCGGGGGCGGCTCGAAAATGAGCGGCGTGTTGATCGGCTCGCGCGGGGACGCCCCAATTCGGCTGGAACGAGCCCGCGGTCGAGGCATTGCGATAGAACGCGGCGTCGAGACGCCGGTCACCAAGCTCCTCGCGGTGAACGCGAGCAGCCCCTTGTCGTCCTCCTCGATCGTGATGATGCGGACCGGATAGTTGGAAAGCCCGAGGTTCGCGTCGGTCAAGGTGACGATGTCCATCGGATCGAGCAGGCAATATTCCCAGCTCAATTTGAAGGTGAATTTCGTCCGGACATAGAGCTCGCGCTGCAGGATCGCTGTGCGACAGAGCGGCCCCATGACGAACTCGTCGCAGATCTCCATGGCCTGATGGTCGAGCCGACCCGCGGGCCGAAGATCTCGATTGGCATTGATCGCGCGCCTCGACCGGCGTTGCGGCATATTGGTTGTCCCGCGAGGACACTTCGATGCGCTGGATGGTCGGCAACGAGAAAACGTCGACCCGCTCGACCTGCACGGGTCTTTGTTGCCCTTTTCGTCGACAAATCGAGATCGGTCAGCGCGTAGACCGGCGTCAGGTTCGGCACATAGGCCGGTCGGCGACGCGCAAGTGCAGGTGATGACGATCGGCCTTGCCCTCGTCAGGCGCCGCGAAGATATATTCCCGGGCGAGATCATGCCGTAAGTGCCCGCCGAGGTCGGGGCCGCGGCGCCGATGAAGGCGAGCGGGATATTGCTGAACGCGTAGACCACGCCGCCGTCGGAGACGAATTCTGCGGCGACGGCAGACAGTCACAAGCGCGGCGGCTTGAAAGACGGAAGACGCCGGGCAGGCGCCGGAACCGAGAATTGCGTCTGGTATGCTCGTTTGCGCCCCGCAGAGATGGCGGTGTCGCCATAGGGGATGAACTTGAGCTGGCCGCCGCTCCACACCGCGGCGCAGGACAGCGATCTGCAGCCAGCGGGCGAGGATGCTTGATCCTTGCTCCTGGCTCACCAGCGCGGGCGAGATGGCGAATCCCATCGCCTTGCAATAGGTCTGGAGCGACGCATCGCCGCCCGAACCGAACAGCGTCTGACGTCGATCGAGGCCGCGGATTGAACTGCGCGCCATATTGGGCGTTGGTCAGAAAATCGTTGATGACGAGCGCCGGATCGGCATCGATGCCGTTGACGCCGGTACCGGCGAACATGCCGTAAATCTCGACATTGTGGTTGCCGATCGAGGCCGAGTCGCCGAGGTTGTAGCCGCGCTCCCCAAAGTAGGCGGTGCCTTGGTAGGCGAGCGCTGGGAGGGGTAAATCGACGCAAGATAGGGCCATACCGGTTGCGGCGTCGTGCCGGCGTAGGAGCCGAGGCCGAGCTCGAGCGCGTGTAATAAATCGAGAGGTCTTTCCAGATGATGCCGATGCCGTTGGAACGGCCCGATCGCGGAGAGCGGGCCCTCGCACAGCCCCATGATGAGGTCGGCGGTATAGGTGTAATCCGCCGCGCGCCGCGCCGCCGCCTCCGAAGAGGCCGCCCTTGCCGCCGATCCCTTTGCCGCTCCGCCCGGGACCGCCTGGAAGTTCGCGTACCAGAGGAGATTCGGCGCGATCTTGTTGCGCCCCCAGACGATCGGAATCGGCAGGGTCGAAACGGAGGTTTGCAGCTGAAGCGCGGTATAGTCCGGCTTGGCGTTGTCATTGCGCCGAAGAAAGCCCATTCGGGTTCACCCTCTCCTCCGCCCAATAGCTCGCGTATTTCGCGGTTTTCAGGCGCTCGTCGAGTTCGTAGCTGCGCCTGACTTCCTCTTCGACCACGCAGCGCGCTCCGGCGAAGGCGTGCACGATGGTGAGCGGCTCGGACTTGGTCACGATGCCGCCGTGGCCGTAGCAGCGACCCATGCGGAACAGGACCACGTCGCCGGGCTTCGGCGCTCTGCACCTCGCGCGCACGGGAGAGCAGACAGGCGAGATAGCGCTCTTCGTCGCGGTGCAGAAACCAGTCGCTTGTATAAGGACGCGGATCAAACGGCTGGACGAGCCCGAGATCGCAATAGACGCGGACCAGCAGCATCGCGCAGTCGACGCCGTGGCCCTTGACGTCGGCCGCGTGGTGGTACGGCGTTCCGATCCACGAACGCGCCGCGGCGACGACGGCGCCGCGCTCTTCCCTCTCACCCGGTGAGAGAGAGGTCGCGGACGGGGGATTCAACATGCGAGGCAGACCCGTCATTCCCGCCCTTCTGGCCGCCCCCTCCGGCGTCGGGGGAAGGATGGGCGGCCCAAATTTTCGGCGAACGAAAAGGCTCACTTTAATAGGCCAGTTGTGGCGGCGGCACATATGGGAAGCCGCGGAAGTTGGCGAGATTGTTGAAGCGGCCCTGGCAGGTCGCTTGCGTGTGATCGCAGCCCGCGTAAACCGTGAAGGCGTCGCCTGGCGATGGCGCGAAGGGCAGCGGATACATAAGGTTCAGCGCCACGCCGACGTTGACGTTCTTGACGGTCGCGCGGACATTGGCGTTGGCGCCGGACGAGAAGACAAGCGAGCCTTGCGCATGCACGGCGAGCGCGCCGGTGAAAGAAGATCAGCGCCCGACGTCGAACCCGAGCCGCACGTCCCGTTAGTCGCAAAGGTTCCGCGGATAACCCCGCAGCCTGAGTCGTACAGCGTATGCAGGCAGGTCGGGGAGAACAGATTGCGCGGCATGTCATAGTCGAGGATGACGAGATCGCTGGCGACGGTGAGCGTCGCCTCGTTCGGCCGACATTGTCGACCGTCGAGACGCGGCCCTGGAACATCCGCACGCCGCCAACGACGGCGCCAGCGGGCGCCGTGAGAAAGACCCGATCGCGATAGACCGGCGCGCCGTCGAATGCGCCGTCTCGAAGAGCGACGAGGAACGGCGCGCCGTTGATCGAGTCGGTCGGCCGCGCGGCGATGGTGATCTGCTGCTTGTCAACCTCAAGGCCGACCGAAGCCTTGTATTTGAGCCCCTGGACCAACGGCCCGTTGGCGAGGAACGTCAAGCCGTTATAGGTGACCGGATAGTCGACATTGGTCCAAGCGTAGGTCGTCCCGGTCGTCGTGATGAAGGTGAAGCATTCGGCGAAGGCGATCGGCGCGTCCGGCGCCGCGCGCGCCGCGTTGATGAGGTTGGTGACGGCGGCGTAGTGGATTTCATGATGTGCGCACCGATTTGAACTTGACGCTCTCCGCCTTCCACAAGTTCGACATGAACTGCTCGAAATCCTGGTCATCGGCGTCGAACCGGCATTGGAAGGCGAAGGTGAAGCTGGCTCCGATCAGTACCCCAGATCCTGGCGCCGCGCCGAAGACCAGCGAATTTGGCGTCGAGAGCGACCAGCCGGACGCTTGGCTGACGCCGTTCAAATAGACGTTCGAAACCGAAGTCACCCAGCCGACCGGCTCGAGAAAGCCCCCGAGCGTGCGTTGGAAAGTGAACGTCGTGGTCGATCCGTCGCCTGTCGCGAAGGTCTGATTTGTCACCGAGCTATCGGTCGGATCGGTGTAGAGAAAGGTTCCGTACTGCCCCTGGCATTGCAGAAAGAAGCCCATGAGGGTTTGCAGCGAGTTGGCGCCGAGGCCTGGATAGGTCGATGCCGAGGAAGTCGAAGCCGTCGAAGGTCAGTTCGAATTGCCAGATCGGGTTTTGATAGAGCGCGTCGCGCACTTCCCGGCCCGAGACGTGCGACGCAACAAGGTCGAGAAGACCGGCTTCTTGTGGACGCTCCAGCCTTGGCCGGCGAGCGTCGGGAAGGACGGCGGCGTGGTCATGGTCTCACCGTCGTCAGACGCAGCGTCCTCAGTTCAAAGAGCTGCGTCATGAATTCCTCAAAGTCCTGCACGTCTTCGGCGAAGCGGCAAAGCCAGAGCATGCCAAAGTCGGCCGTGATCGCGATGCCCGCCGACGGCGCCATGGAGAAAACGATCGCCGGCGCATAGCCGGTTGTGACGCTCCAGCCGGAGGCCTGCGAGACGCCGTTCAGGTAGACCGCCGAGACGCCCGAAGCGCCATAGACCGGCCCCACATAGCCGCCGATCGAGGCCATCAGCGAAAACGTCGTCGTGGACCCGTCGCCTGTTCCGATCGCCTGCCCAACGACGGCCGACAGGCCCGGCGGCGCGATCCAGAAAGGCTCGTCCCTGCCCGACATCAGCTCGAAAAAACCGCAAATGGTCTGCAATTCGAGGAATGGAGCGCTCGAGCGAAGAAGCTCATAGGTGAGCTCGATGTCGAAATAGGGATTGGCGTAGCGCTGTCCCCTCGTCTCTCTGCCGGAGACGTGCCTTGCGATAAGCGTCGCGAACTTGGGCTTGATGTGCGTCGACCATCCAAGCGTCGCGATCGCGGGAAAGGTCTGAAACGTTCCCGGACTTGGCGGCGGTGTTGGCGCTGGCGGCGGCAGCGTCGCCCGCAGCCCGTTGACCCAATCGCCGACGATCCAATTTTCGGCATCGCCCCATTGGGCATTGAGAAGGGGAAACACCGGAAACGGCCTTGCGTCCCAATTCCAGACGCATGAGAACTGAAACTGCACCATGACCACGCCGGCGCTCGACGTCTCATTCGCGCCGTCGACATTCCAGTACTCGTAGATCGCCTCGAGGGCGAGGGCCTGGATCGTGTCATCGCGCAGCGGCGTAAACCCGCCGCCTGCGGCCGGCGTCCAGATCGACCAATAGGGCGTGAAGCTCTCGACCGATTTTGGATCGAAGAACACGTTTGGCTGGTTCGTTCCCTTGTCGACCGCCGGGACGCCATATTCGAGAAACAGGATCGATTTCGAGTTCGGCGCCCATTCGGTCGCCGGCCCTTGGGGGGCCCATCCGGCGCCTGTGTCGTAAACCGCGTAATGCGGATTGTTCCACCACCAGCGGAGCTGCTTGTTGGCGAGGATCTGCTGGTTCGAAAAATAGGGCGAGCGGGTTTGGGCCAGCCGATCGCCCTCGGGCAACGACACGTTGAGATCTGAGCCGTTCGGGTCGAGGCCGCGCCCGTCGTTGGTCCCGTCGTTGTAGTACCAGTTGAACTTCTCGCCGCCCTCGATATTGCCCTTGAGATAGGCGGGAGAATAGATCGACGGCGGTCCGCTCAAGCCAAGCCCGCTCATCGTCGCGCTCGACGGCGGCCAGGCGCCCGAGGGCGCCGGACTGAGCCATTCCTGACCGTCGAGCCCGCCCCCCGAGCCGGTCGTCCAGTCGGAAAGCGGCAGGTAATTGTCGAACGAGACAAAGTCGATGTTCGCATGCGCCCAAAGCTGGTCGAGATGCGGCCACTGGCCGTCCTCGCCCGCGTGCTGCCAGCCCATCCAGCTCGACCAATCGGCCGAGTAGACGACAAGGTTCTCAAGCCCGGCGAGATTCTTCGTGTAGCCTTGGCCGTCGAACACCGAGCGCACGTCGTCGGCGAGCGTCTGCAGGGCGGCGACGAACGGATAGTCCCAGATGGCGCTTCCTGAACCGTCGGTCGCGCCTGTCTTTGTCCAGGTCGGCCCGCGCAGGATTTCCAGCCCACGCATTTCCGAGCCGATGACGAAGAGATTGACCCCGCCGGCGACCGTGCAGAGCCATGCGTAATGCAAGATCATGCGGCGGTAGCTGTAGTCGAGCGGCGAGCCGGAATAGGCCACCGTTTGCAGGATTGGATCCGGCGCAAAATCGGCGGGGGCCGCCGCTCCCATGAACGCAGCGACCGCGGCGGTCGTTGCGCTGGAGAGGTCGGTCGCGCAGGTTATGCGTCCGCGCCACGGATAGCCGGGCGCGGTCGATAGCAGGAACGGATAGAAGATGACCTTGAAGCCGCGCGCCTTAAGGTCCTGGATGCAGCGGACCACGCTCTGGTCGGACGGAGTTCCGCCATAGACGTTGCCGCCGGCAGGCAGGAGGGGCAGCGGGAGCAGCCCGCTGGACGTCTGGGTGAGGCTTGAAACACGCCAACTGTCCGCAACCCAAACGCCGGCAACCAGCGCTTCGAATGCTCCTTGAATGAAATTGGTCGATGGGTAGATCTGACAGGACGACGCGTCGGTCGAATTGAAAAACCACGCGATGACGACGCCGACCGTTCCGCATTCCGGGTGCTGCGCCTGCAACTGGTCGATCGCATAGGAATAGTCGGTCTTGGACCCGCCGCCTGCGAAGAAAGTGTTCATCGGTTCGTAGGAGCCGAGCGCACCGGTCGTGAAATTGTGGACTGCGCCGAGGTGCGGGACGGTGTCGTAAGTGAACTCGCCCGTCGAGGGGAGCAGATGCACGCCCAGGATGTTGGCGCTCGACATTTCAGGCGCTGCGCAAACGCCGCATGCCCAGCGCCGCGCCGTGCCGCACCGCCTCGTCCATCGCCCGCATCATCTGCGACGAGTTCGACTTCATCCATTGCGAGACCGACCCGGCGTCGACCGCCGAGACGTGAAAATTTGTCGTCGGATGAATGGCGACGGAGGCGCCGCGCGCGCTGAAGCGTCGCCGTCGCTCAACAGCGAACGAAAGGCGCCGGCTTCGCCGGCGGGCATGACGAGCTCGTTATGATGGACAAGGGTCAGCATGTCTTGCGGAACCTGCCACATGCCGATGTCGGCCGAGGCGACCGCGCCCGCCATGCCGGCGACCGTGGCCTGGGCCGCGGCGGCGGGTCCGGCTGCGAACGGGCCCATGAGCGGCGAGAGAAAGCCGAACACGCCAGCGAAGGTTTCCGCGGCGGACGAGAGGATCGATCTGACCATCGCGGCGCCTTGCGCGCCCATCGAGGCCGCGGCGCCCGCTTCTTCCGCGCCCGTCCGCGCGGCGGCGCCAGAGGTCGTCGGCGGCCGTCTTCATCGCCTCCGCCATGACGTAGTGCTCGACGGTCGTCTCGCACCACTCGATGAATTTGATCAGCAGAGTCCTCAAGCACGCTCTTGAACGCCGTATGCCAGTTCTCCGTGCCCGACAGCAATCCGCGCAATTGGGAATTGAAGGCCTGCATGATCGAATTGGCGAAAGACTGATAGTCGCGCTCCTGCTGCTGCAAGGCCGAGCGGGTCAACGCCGTCAGTCTCATCGTCGCGGCGTCGCGTCGCCTCGATGATCATGTCGTCGATGCGCTGCTTCGCCGCCAGCGATTGCTCGCCGAGCGCCTCCCGCCTTTGCAGCGCGGCGAGTTCGGCGGAATATTCCTCGTCGAGGGCCTGGATGCGAAAGCGCCAGCTTCTGCTGCTGGGTGATCTCGTAGAACCGCGCCTCCTCGCTATAGAGGGCGAGCTTTTGCTTCAAGCGCGTCGGCGAGGATCCTCAATTCTTCCGAGGTCGCGAGCTGCGCGGCCCTCATGGCGTCGGCATACGCCTCATCGTCGCCTGCGCGCAGCGCCGCCGCGGCGCGAGCGCTGTCGGCGGCGAACGATTGTTCGAGCGATTGGGTCGCGGCCAAGCGCGTCGCGGTAAGGTTGCAGTCGATCGGCGCTGAAGGCCTGGGACGAGGCGTTGGCGAGCGAGGCCAGTTGTCCGTTGATTTCGCCGAACGGCGCCGAGAAGCTCTGCAACGCGTCCTTCGCCTCGCCGACTCCGGAGACGAAGTCGGCGACCGAGGCGCTGAAGCTGACGGAGACATTGGCGTCGGCCATCGCTGGTCCTTGGCTTTGCGCGCGCTTGTCAGAGCGCGCCGTTCGGGAATGCCGCTTTCAGTTCCGCGACCGTCGGCTGGCGCGGCGGGGCGCCGTCGTTCGGCGCGCGATACTTGAGCGCGGCGGCCGACGAGCCAATGGATGGGCGGATTGCGGCGCCACTCGGCCTGCAGCGCCAGAAAGCGCGGCATGGTCAGTTGATCGAGCGCCTGGTCCCAGCTCCAGCCGGTATTGGAGACGACCTGGGCGATCAGGGCGTCGAAATCGACTTTCCCAGCGCGTTGCGACGCCTCCGGCGTCGCGGGCGCAGGCGGAGGTTGATCCTCAATTCTGCCCGGGCGAAGGCCGGCCGCCCTGGCGACCGACGGGAAAGCCTGGATCAGCTCGCCGACCGAAAAGGGCAGGTCGAGGAAGTCGGCGAACGAAAGCTCGGGATCGACGAAGGAGACCGCCCGCCACGTCGCTTCGGCGAGGCGATCGAGTTGCGGCCTCGCTGAGCCGCGCGACCGATTCGCCCGACATCGCCGGGCCGCCGGCCTCGAGATAGACGTCGAACAGCGCCGGCTGGATCGCCTTGATCGCGCGAAACGGCAAGTGCGGGACTGTCCACGTCTTTCCGCCGAGCGATACGGCGAACGCCTCGTCGCTCATGCCGCGTCTCCGAAGTTGAACGGACAGACCTGACCGGCGGCGTTGGCGAAGCACTGGAAGTCGAGATCGGGGATGAGGAAGTCCTCGATATTGGTGCCGAACGAGAGCTTTTCGGCGACGCAATTGTAGAGCATCACCGAGAACTGCTTGCCGGTCGCCGGATCGGACGCGAACAGGTTCGCCGAGAAGGTGATCGAGGGGCCGATCAGTTGCGAGGCGACGGCGACATTCTCGCCGCTTGCGGCGACCGTGTACGTGTAGGAGATCAGAACCGCGGCTCCGGCGTCGCCCGACGAGAAGGTGTAGACGCCGCCGGACACGGAATATTGGCCCGTGGTCGGGCTCGCGGCGACCTGCTTCAACGGCAGCGAGGAGCTTGCGTAGACGACGCCCTGGTCGGCGATGAAGGTCGCATGATTGATCGTCGAATACGTATAGGGCGAAGCGCTCGGGACGGTCGCCGTCTCGCCGAACTGCGTCTGCGTCACGCCGGCGATCGGCGCGACGCCGAAAAACAGCGTGCCCAGCGCCTGTCCGGAGACGCGCGCCATCTTCGCCTTGCCGCTCATCTTCTTCGTGCCGGAGCCGATGGCGACGGGAAAGTTATACTGCCCGTACAGCGCCTTGGTGCTCGTCGCGATGTTGAGCGACACTTCCTGCACGAGGCCGAAATTGATCGGCGAGCCTCCCGCCGGCGTGCCGATCAGCACGCCCGAGCCGAATACGAACATGAGGATGAACTCCGTTTGGGGATGGGTTGAGGACTTGCGTCGCCGCTGAAAGCCGGGCGTGAGGCGTTTGTGTCAAAACGGTCCGAAACCGGGTCTTCTCACGGCCCGACCAGCCTCACGGTGACCACCGCGAGCCCGTCGCCGTCGAGATCGCCCGTGTCGCGCACCGGCACGCCCATGATCTTGCAGTCGTGGACGGCGCCGCCGAGGGTCTGGCGGCCGAGGCTGAGGTCGGAGCCGGCGGGCGCGAGCGCCGCGTCGATCGCGTCGAGCGCGGCGTTGATGGCGCGTCGCGCCCGGAGTCGTCGGGTCGCGGGCGTCGAAATAGAGGAAGAGCTTGGCTTCGAGCGTTCGCTTCGGCGTGGCGGGCGACGCCCATTGGTAGGTCTTCGGGCCCGACTTCAAGCTGGAAGAACGCCGGGCGCAACGCGGCCGGGACTTCGCTCCAGAGTTTCATCCGCCGCGACGCGAGGCCCCAAGGATAGGCCGAGGAGACAGCGGCGAACAGGGCGGAGAACGCGGTTTCGCGGGTCATGCGCGCTCCCATGCGCCGGCCGCGGCGTCGCCGAGCTCGGCGACGATGTCGTCGCGCATATCATCAAGCGCCGATCCCAGGTAGGATCGCGCGGGGATCATCGAGCCAGGGTGCTCGACCCGGCGCGCAAAGCGCAACGCGCCGCCGGCCATGAAGGCCAGCGCCTGCGCCTTCACCGGAAGGATTTCGTGCGCGCCCGTCTTGCCGCCGTATTCCTGGATCGCGGCATATTTCACGTCACCGTCCGAGTAGACCGAGGCGACGACGCCATCGGCGTCGGCCGACACGTCGGCGACGATCGAATCCCGCAGCGCGCCGGAGCGCGTGTTCAGCACGCCGCCCGAAAGCTTGTCGTTCTTGACCGTATCGGCGAGCGCCGCTGCGAGTTCGGCGGCCTTGGCGCGGAGCGCCGCGGCCAGCGCGGCCGGATAGGCGTCGAGCCGCGCCGCCGTCTCATCCAGGCCGTCAAGCTCAAGCGACAACATCAGAGCGCCACGCGCATGTAGGGTTGGAGCATACGCAGGATCGGCGCCGAGATCGCGCTCGTGTCGTAGGCGATGGTCTCCTGGCCGCCGATCGATTTCGACTTGAGCCCGATCCGCTCGGCGGCGCGAAACCGCTCGGCGGCCAATTCAAGCGCCGCCTGCGCGATGTCCTGCGGCACGAAGCCATAGGAGAGCGCAACCGATTGCCCGGCGTCGGCGGCGGAGAACGTGTAGGCGCCGCCGCTGACCGAATATTGGCCCGCATTCGGCGACGAAGAGACCGCTGTCAGCGGCGCTCCGCGTCGCCGAATAGGTGACGCCGAGATCGGATCCCCAGGGTCCGTAAGGCGCAAACGCGGTGAGCGTCAACGGGGGTGCGGCGGGAACTGTCTGCGCCTCGTCTTGCACCGCATATCCAGCCTGGTAGGAGACGACGAGACTTTGTCGCCCGGGCCGATAACATCGGCCGAACAAGTCGAGCGTCTGCGGCCGGCCTGGCGGAAAGGGATCGCCGGGTTGCAGGGCGTAGCCGACCGAGGCGTCGAGATCGGCGCTCTGGTCCTCGGCGACGGGAATTCCGCGCCAGGTCACCGAAGTGATCTCCAGCACCGGCCATTGCCTCAGGGTGACGCGCCTGGTTTCCAGATCAATGGCGTCCGTGTAGGCTTGAGGCAGCACGCTTTGCCGGCTCAGCGCCGCGGCGATCATGCGGCTCGCCGCGGTGATGAGCGCGGCGAGCGTCTGGTCGTTCGGGCCGGCGGCGGAAGGCAGTCCGAGCCAGGCCTTCAGGGCCGAGAGCGTGGTCAGATCAAAGGGCGACATCAGGCGCTCGCAAAGTCGGATCGAGAACGAAAACGGCGCCGCGCGAGCGCTCGGCCCTCGCCGACGCGTTGGACGCGGCCGATCTCAGCCGTTGCCGATATTGGTCAGGATGCCGACGCCGAACGGCGCATAGACGGCCAGAACCTCTTCCGCGTAGACGCCAAATTCTCGGCGACGGGTGTGCAGCGGCCAGTCGACCCGATAATAGTCGCGGCGCGTCAGCACTTCGGCGACGTTGGGGGTCTGGTTCGACTGATACCAGGCCGGCAGCCGTTCGCAGAGCGCCAGGATCGTGCCGGGCGGCAGATCGGGGTGCACGTTGAGCGGGAGTTCGACGCCGGTGTAGGGATTGTAATACCAGCGCACCACGCCCGAAGCCGTGAACTCGTAAGCCTGCGACTGAGTGGAGTCGACGTTGTAGCGCAACAGCGGCGCTGATGCGTTGGTCAGGCATTTGGCGGTGATGTTCTTCTGCTCCTGGGCGTTGACATAGATGACGGTCGGCGACAGTCGATAGTTGTTCCACATCTGCACGAGCATGTTGTCGATTTCGACGATCGAGCCCCGGCCCGACGCCGTAAGGAACGTTCCGGTTCCGGCTGTCCCGGCGGCAAGAGTTTGCACAGTGGCGACAGTCGGGTTGTTGAAGCCAACCGTAAGCAGGCCGTCGAAGGCGAACGTCGCGTTGCGAGAATTGTCCGCAGTGATCACGGTTGCGGCCTGCTGACCCGTCAACAGCGGCGCGCTGAAGGCGGCGCTGTTGATCGAGGTGATCGCCTGCAGGGTTTCGGAGCCGGCCGGCCCGACATACCACGCGTAGGCCACGGCGCCATTGCTGATCTGGGCGGTCGCGAACAGCGTCTGTCCCAGCGTGACCGCCTGCGTCGCATTGGCGCTGCGCATCGAGGAGCCGCCGTTCAGGACATAGGTGTTGCCGTCATTGCCGGTG
This sequence comes from uncultured Alphaproteobacteria bacterium, assembly GCA_963839185.1. Lineage (GTDB taxonomy): Bacteria > Pseudomonadota > Alphaproteobacteria > Rhizobiales > Beijerinckiaceae > Roseiarcus. Next base: position 90,285 of record CAWIUD010000056.1, read on the forward strand.
ATGGTCTTGGTCGTCGCGACGCCGCCGTTGAGGCTCGAGTTGCGATAGCCCTCGAAGGTCAGGCCGACGACGATTACCGAATAGGTCGCTGCGGGCAATGTCGCGCCCGCGGCCGCCACGGTGAGGGTCGGCGCGGCGGGCGTGCCGAGCGCGAGCGAGGTGTTTCCGCCGAGGAGAGCGGTCTCCTCCTTGCGCATCGTCTTCTGGAGAATGCGCAAGGTCGCGGTGGCGTTGACGTCTTCAAAGCCCTGCGCGGCGGCCTCCGCTTCGAAGGTCACCGTGTCTTCCTCGCCAAGCGTCACATAAGGCGCGACGTTGAGGATGGCCTGATAGCTCATGCTCGCCGTGCGCTGGCCTTCCGGCACCCAGCCCATGGCGTCGAAGCCGGAGCCGGTGACCGAGGTGATCGAGCGCCAGCGGGCCGCGTCGCCCGGGTTCTGCCGTCCGACGCGGGGGAGCGAATTCCTGAGCGGCGTGATCGTCGGGTAGAGGTTCTTCGCCGGCGCCTGCAGGTCGTAGGCCGTGAGGCCGGTCGACACCGTGACGTTCTTGGCGAGCGACTCTTTCATCAGGCCGAGCGTTTCCTGGGTCGTCTGGGCAATGTTCATGAAATCTGTCCTTTGGAGCGGGCGAGGATAGGGTTCAGTCGGGAGCATGGGCCGGCGGTCGCAGCGGATTGCGCGCCGCCGACGAGCCCGCTCTCGAAAGCCGGTGGATTGCTCGAAGCCGAGCGTTCAAGCGCCTCGCGTGGAGGCGTTGGAGGTCAAAAATCGGCGCTGGCGACGATCCATCCCGATCCGCCGCCGCCTTGCAGCAGGGTCGCCTGTCCGGCGGTTCCGGCGGAATTGCCGTTGATGGAGATCGCGTTCGGCGTATGCGTCGCGCCCGGAGTGATCGTCGTCGCGGTCGCGACGCCCGCCTGGTTGGTCTTGAACGAGCCCGCCGCCACGGTGACCGTCGGCGCTTTCAGAAACTGCACCGGGGTCGCGATGTAAAAGAGCTGCGCGGCGGCGCCGGTGTTGGCGCCGGCGCCGACGACGACGCCCGCGGCGGGCTCCGGGATCGCCCAGGCGTAGCGCTGGCAGATTTCCAGCGCGACCTGGGCGTCGATGTGCTCGAAGGGCGAGGCGCTCGCGCCGATCTCGAACTGGACGCCGTTGATCGTCACCGAAATCGTCGGCGCCGGCAGTTCCGCTCGGCGCAAACGAAAGGAGAATGCCGAGCTGCGTCGCCCCGGCGGGAACGGCGCCGGTGAACTGGTAGCGGGTCATGCCCTGGGTCAGCGCCTGCTGCGCGCTCAAGACGGTCGTGGCCGATGTCCAGGCGCCCGCAACGAGGCTCGTCGCGCCCTGATTGACGCCTTTGCCGGCGATGACCTGCGCGGTCAAAGCGCTGGCGGAGAAATTCGCGCCCGCCTTGGCCCAGAATGACAGGGTGACCGTCTGACCCTGGCAACGCAAGCGAGTCGAGCGTTTCGATCACCTGACCGAAATTGATCGTCGCCGTGGTCGTGTTGCCCGTCTGGCGAAGGACTTTGAGGCTCTGGTTGAAGCCGGCGATGCTGGCGTCGGCGACGGCCGCCATCACGATTGCGGAACCGGCCGCGCCGGCGGCGAAGAAGCGGTCGGCGAAATAGGTCGGCGTCGCGCCGATCGGCGCCGCGATGACGCCGCCCGACGCGAGGCCAGGGATATTGCGCTGGAACGGATTGATCGAGAAATCGCCGCCGTCGATCAGATTGCGGAGGTTGGCGAACGGGTTGAAGGCAAGGGGCGCGCAGCCGCTTTCCAGGAGATCGAGCGCCTGTTCGCCAGGGCCGACATTGGAAATGAGGCTGTTGGCGTCAGCCTGGAAGAGGCCGTTGCGGGTGTGGAAGAAGGCGTAGGGACCGGGAGCGAGATAGTTCAAGGTCATCGTCAAAGATCCTGGAAAGGGCCGCGCGGAAACGCGCGGCGGCCGAAGCGTCGAGCGGGTTGACCGATCGCCGCCGTGAGCAAGGCGATGGCCCGCTGCGCCTCGGCCGCCGCCTCGCCGACGCCGCGGCGTCAGCGATCCTTGCGCCCGGTCGGGGGTCTCTAAGAGCGAATTTCGGCGCGCCGCTCAGAAGCGGGGCGGCGCCGGGTTGGCGAGGCTGAGCTTGGTGAGCGCAAGCGCGCGCTCCTGGGCGGGCAGGGCGGCGAGCCGCATGACGGCGTCGTCGGTGCTGATCGCGGGCGTCGCCGGCGCGGTCGGCGCTCTTGGCGATGGCGCGCAGCGCGGCCTTCGGCGGCAGGGGCTGGGCTTCGAGCGCGGCGATGCGCTTCCCGAGATCGGCGACCGCCGGCGACAGGTCGCGCAGCGCCTTGCGCAACAAAGCATTCTCATCCGCTGCGGCTTCGAGCTTCATGACCGCATGCGAAAGCGCCTTGGCGGCCTTGACGAGCGCATCGGGGGCGTTTTGCGGCGCGGATTTCTCGGTCGGCTTCGTCCAGTCTTCAGGCAGCGCGCTCTCTGCGCCGATCGCTTTCGCGCGGGCGATGATATGCGCCTTGACGTCCGGTTTCTGGCCGCTCCGGTTGTAGTCCATCACCGCGTTCTCGACGTCCTTCGCGGACTTGATGGGATAGGAGCCGTCGGGCATGGCGACGCCGGCCTCGGCGTCCTTCTCTCGCTCCTTCGCCGGGAGCTCGCGCTTCGCCTCGGGACGCGCCGCGAAGCCCCGCTTCTCGACCACGCCGTTCTTCACCACGTCGAAGGTGGCGTCCGGCAGGCAGGGCAGGTCGACGAGCGAGATTTCATGCGGCTCGGCGGTATAGCGGGTGAGGCCGGTCTCGGGGTCGGGCCAGCGCTTCACGTAGCGCCCGCCCTGGCTGAAGCCGGTGTAGACTCCCTCCTGGACCTTTCGCCACTCGTCGTCGTCGACGATTTTCGCAACCACCGTGACGCGCTTGGCGTCGTCGTCGAAGGCGATGTCGGTCAGCTTGCCGGCGGCGATCGGCGCATGCATGGCGCGGACCGCGCCGAGCGACTTGCCGCGGCTCGCGGCCAGCGCCTCGGCCGACCATTGCTCGAAATAGGGCTTGCTCGAATCGTAGTCGAAAATCTCGCCCGGCGCGGTCAGGCGACTCCGCCGTCGCGACGCCGGTGACAAGACGCTGGTCGAGATCGACCTTGGCGAGCGGCAGGAACAGATTGAGAGAGGACATTCGGGCTCCGGGAGAAGCGCGCGCCAAGCGCCCGTCGGGCGCGGGCGCAACAAAAGAGCGGAAGCGATGGGAAGCCGGGGAGGGCAGGGGCTTCATCGCCGCCCGCACCATCTCCACTGTAGATGAATATGCCACGACCGGCGTAAGCCGTCAAGAAAATGTTCTTTTTTTGTTCTAAGCCGCGCCGCGCCTCGTTTTGCGCGCTCGATTTTCACGAGGCCGAGGAGCTTCCGAGCTCATCCGAGGGGTTTTCTTGAAGCGCCTACGACACTGCCGCCATACGGGGAGCGTCAGAGAGGCCCCGCTGGGAGCGCCACTCGTCCGTCGCGGAGGCGGTTCGGGCGCAGCCGATGGTGCAATGCGTGTTGCAGTCTTTCGGCGCGTCGAACTGCTCTCGAAGGTCCGCGTAGCTGTAGGCGAGGAGGTCCTTCGAGAAAACCCCCCGCGTCTGAGCGCACCATTGCACGCTCCCGAACTCGTCCACGTAGAGATAGCGGGAGCCCGAGCGACACTTGAACGGCGCTTCGCCGGACTCGATCATCTTCCCCCGGTATCCGTGGGCCTCGTTCGCACGGTCGCCAATGCGGCGTTTGGCCTCCTCGTACGCGATCAGTTCCTCGTGCGACAGCCGCGACTGCCCGTTCTGGTCATGAAGCAGCAGAATGCGCGGCGTGAAGCCGTGGGCCTTCGCGAAGTCCACGACCTCGAGAGCCTCTTCCGGCGGCGCGCTGCCGATGACGCCGCTCATCACCACCTGGAAAGTCGCCTTCTCCGCAAGGAGCTCCAGCTTCTTTCGCAACGGCTTTAAGGTTTTCGCGGTGACCCTGTTCGGATTGACCCCGTCCACGCTGATCTGCATGTCCGTGAGGCCAGCGCCATTGAGGGCGTCGATGAGGGCCGGCGTCAGACGCCATCCGTTGGTGATCAGCATGCGCCGCTTGAAACCGAGCCTCCTCATCTCTGCCACGAGGTCCGGCAGGCGCGGGTGCATCGTGGGCTCGCCGCCCGTCAGGCAGACCGCCCACGCGCGGAGCTCCGCGAGCTTCGCGAGACGCGACGCGAGTTCCTCGTACGGCACGGGATCGGACGTCCGGTCGTACTCCGTGCAGTAACCGCATTTCAGGTTGCAGCGTCGCGTCACGACCACCTGGGCGAGCCAAGGTCCGTAGCGCAGCCACTGGAAAACGTTCAAGGCCGCCATGTGCGACCCAGCGCCTCGGCGCTCCCCGGTTCGGCGCGCTGGCCGGACGCTGAGTGCTTCCGGGCGGCGGGACTTAGCCTGAGGGTTGAGGGTCGGAATTCATCGGCGAATAATGGTCGAGAAGCCGGCGAGGTCAAGGCCGATGGGGAGATGCATCCGCCGGCGCGCCAGATTGCCGCTCTCGAGCCACGTCGAAATAATCCTGGAACGAGCGGATCTGGTCGGCGGTCCATTCCTTGGGCAGGGTGGCGAAGGCGTCGGGCGAGGAGCCGGCGCGGTAATAGTCGAGGGTCGCGGCGTCGCGCCGCAGCGCGATGTTGATGGTGAGCGCGATCTGCTCGACCGGGCTCATCCCGTAGAAGCGGTGGGCGCGGACGTTGCGCGGCAGATAGAGAAGCTCGGCCGACGAGAAGTCGGCGGCGGGAATGCCCGTGCAGGATTTGCTGATAGGCCGGGTCGGGCGGCTCGGGCGCGCGTCCGTCCTCGCCGATCAGGGGCTTGATCGTCGCCCCGTCGACGATGTCGAGCGCATAGAGCCCGCCGCCGCGCGAAGTGCGCGGATAGATGGTCGCCGCGTCGATGACCAGCATGTCCTCGATCAGCATCCGGAGCCAGTCGCCGAACGAATGGCGCCGGTCGGGCCGGGCGAGAAAGCAGCGAGACCGCGTCGATGCGCGCCGATGCGTCGGGCAGGTCGGACCGCGCCCGCGCCCGCACCGCGTAGTTCTGGCCGGCGATCTGGTCCTTGCGGGTCTCGATCACCGCCCGCAGGAGCGGCAGCGCATCGGCGAGGGCGCGCAGTTCGGCGAAGGAAATGCCCTCGTCGGCGCGCGGGATATAGTTGAGATTGGCGCCGAACGGATAGTCGAACTGGCGCCCCTTGACCTCCTTCGGGGCCATCGGGGCGAGCGGCTGCAAGGGCCCGAACCAGCTATCGGGCGAAACGCCGGTGATCGCGTAGCGGGTCGCCTGGGCGAGGCGAATGAAAAGACTAAATTGTCGTTTTCAAATGCTCGATTGAAACGAGGCTTATTCCCGCAAACGCAGATCGGCGCTACGCCGTTACGCGTCCGTCAGCAATTGCTACCGTCGCACGCATGCACCGGCTGAGCAACAAACAACGAGGCAGCGCCTAACCCGCCAAGAAGGGAAAGAGCCAGCAAACCAAATATGAACAGCTTGCGCATGCCACGTTCTCGTAAGCGGTTTCAGTCAAACACGGATGCACGTTTCAATAGCCAAGTCAATATCGGTATTGAGAGACCGGCTCGGTGGCCGCCGCCTCAGCGCGACACGGCGGGCGCTGAGGCAGTTGTCGGCATTATCGGAAGCAGCGGGCTGTCTGACCACGGTACGCCATTCTCGGCGAAGATTTGCTCCAGCGCCTCGATGAAAGCGGGATTAAGCTTGTCCTCACGCTGCTCGGGCGGCGGGAAATGCGCCTCGGCGAGCTTGCTTAAGCGCTTGGTCCCGGAGACTTGGGTTCCGTTCCATAGGAACCCGCCGGAATCCACGAACGGACTCACGGTCCGAATGGCGCTCAGGAGTGATGCCCGATCGTGACACTCCATGTACACGTCGACGCCGATCAGGTCACAAATCAAGATTTGATAAATCATATCGACCCCAAATTGCCACCGAGCCTCGGAGCCCGCTGGGACAGAAGCGATCTCGCCGAGCGCAAAGCTCACTAATCCCCACTGCCATCCGTCATACTCGAGAAGAGTTCTTGTAGCCAATGTGCTATGTCTTTCGGGATGCGCATGACCGCCCTCATTTCCTGGGAAATTTCAATTTCAGTACCTTGCCGCCATTGAGCTGTTCAAGCTTTGGGTCGTTGATATCAACCGTCGCCGTCGTTGGTTCCGTCTTGTCACTTGATTGTCCGGCCGGCCGGAACGTTATGAATGACCCATCCGGCAATTCTGCGATAAATCCCCCGTCGCCGAGTGGCTTCTCGGACTTGGGGCTCTGCCCATTGTATCGACCTATCGCGTAGTCCTTGGCCGTGGCAGTTGGATTATCAGACGCAGGCATCGTGCGCGCCCATGTGCCCGGTTCGGGCGTCCCAGGCAGCCCCCCGTCGCGCAGAACCGCCTCGGCTACTGTCCCGGTGGGCGCGGCCGGTGCGCTTTCCGCCGGGCGCGCCGCTTCGGGAGGCTCGATGGGCGGAGGTTCGCCGATTTGCGCGACATCCAGTCCTCCCGCGTCAGACATCACCGCGTCGTTGCTCGCGACCTGAACGCCCGTCGGTCGCGGCTTGCGCGCCGGGCTGCCCACGGTGGCGACCGCTCCGTCTGCGGTCGCGAAGCGCCCGCGCTCGTCGTGGTTCTGATTGAACTTCCCCAAGCCCGTCGGCGGCGCCGCCTTCCCGCCCGGCGCTCCCAGTCCAAGCTCCGCCCGCGCCTCGTCGCGGGTCTTGATGCCGGCCCCCACCAGGATCTGTAGCGTTTGCGCCTGCTGCAGCGGGTCGACCGCGTCGTCGCCGACCCAGACGAATTCGAGGCCGGGCTCGTTCATCGCAGACCTGGATCACATGGTCGAGCGCGGTCTTGACCCAGGTCTTCAGCGGGACCAGCCCTTCCTGCGTCGCCTGCAGGCGCAGCGTCTCGCTGGTCGCGCGGTTGACCTGCGAAACGAAGGCCGAGGCGGGCACCGAGAACGCGTAGCAGATGAGGCGCGCCAGCCACTCGTCGTATTGGTCCTTCAGCGGCGGCTGGCGGGCCTCGATCAGCTTGAAGTCGGCGGGCATGAACTTGGTCATCCGCCGGCGCGCCAGATTGCCGCTCATCAGCGCGTCGAAATAATCCTGGAACGAGCGGATCTGGTCGGCGGTCCATTCCTTGGGCAGGGTGGCGAAGGCGTCGGGCGAGGAGCCGGCGCGGTAATAGTCGAGGGTCGCGGCGTCGCGCCGCAGCGCGATGTTGATGGTGAGCGCGATCTGCTCGACCGGGCTCATCCCGTAGAACCGATGGGCGCGGACGTTGCGCGGCAGATAGAGGAGCTCGGCTGCGGAGAAGTCGGCGGCGGGAATGCCGTGCAGGATTTGCTGGTAGGCCGGGTCGGGCGGCTCGGGCGAGCGCCCGTCCTCGCCGATCAGGGGCTTGATCGTCGCCCCGTCGACGATGTCGAGCGCATAGAGCCCGCCGCCGCGCGAAGTGCGCGGATAGATGGTCGCCGCGTCGATGACCAGCATGTCCTCGATCAGCATCCGGAGCCAGTCGCCGAACGAATGGCGCCGGTCGGGGCGGGCGAGAAAGCGCGAGACCGCGTCGATGCGCGCCGATGCGTCGGGCAGGTCGGACCGCGCCCGCGCCCGCACCGCGTAGTTCTGGCCGGCGATCTGGTCCTTGCGGGTCTCGATCACCGCCCGCAGGAGCGGCAGCGCATCGGCGAGGGCGCGCAATTCGGCGAAGGAAATGCCCTCGTCGGCGCGCGGGATATAGTTGAGGTTGGCGCCGAACGGATAGTCGAACTGGCGCCCCTTGACCTCCTTCGGGGCCATCGGCGCGAGCGGCTGCAGCGGCCCGAACCAGGTATCGGGCGAAACGCCGGTGATCGCGTAGCGTGTCGCCTGGGCGAGGCGCACGAGGAGGCTTGGGTTCAGCGGGCGTTCGATGGCGTCCGAGGACATGGGTTCGGTTCCTTGCGCTTCCCCTCTCCCGTGCGGGAGAGGGGCTAGGGGTGAGGGGTGAGGCCGGGTGAGGGGCAAGGCCGGGGGCTGGCGGCTTCGCCTTCCGTTAGGGTTTGGCGGTCTATCCTGCCGGCTTCAGGGGCCTGGAGGGGTCATGCGGCGATTGGTGGCGCCGATTGCAATCGCCGTTTGCCTGCCGGCGCTCGCCTACGCCGCGCCGCGCTGGACGTTCTGCGTCGCCGCCTCGAAGAGCGGCGCCGACGTCTGGATCACCGGCGTCTTCGCCGCCGCGCGCGACCGCGTTGAGCTTGAGGGCGCGTTCAAGTCACTGGTCGAGCGGATCGGCGCGCCGGGCGCCAATGTTCAGTGTCCGCTGCCCCGCGAGGACAAGACCGAGGCGGTCAACGCCCAGTTCGACGCCGAGGCGTTCAACCGCAAGATGGGCGCGACGCTGCACGCCGTGCTCGCGGACGAGTTCCCGCCGCGCCGCTGAGACTCCCCTCGCCCTTTGGGAGAGGGGTCGGGGGTGAGGGCGACGATTACCCAGACAATTGCGTGACCGCCGGCTCCGGCGAGCCCGACCATTCGAGCCGGAAGAGGCCGCCCTGCGCGACGGACTGCACGGCGTGCGGGGTCAGCGCCGCGATGCAGACGCCGCCCGCGCGCCGGACCGATGGATAGATCACGCCGTTGAGGCCCTGCGCCCGCGCCGCGTCGGCGATCGCGTTGCCGATCGGATAGCCGACCGCCGGGTCCGGATCGAGGCACGGATGCGCCGGCGCAAGCCTCAGATCGACAAACTCGCCCGCCATGCTGGCGAACAATTCCGCATATTCGACGACGCCCTTGTACTCACCCGACTTCGCCAGGAAATCGGCCATGTGAAAGGCGACTTCGCGCAGGCAAGTCTCGACGTCGAGCGCGGCGTACCAGGCCCCGCGCGCGGCGTTGAACCGGTTGGGCTCCTTGGGCTTCGAATAGGCGAAAGCCGCGTTGATGAAATTGGCGAAAGGCGCGCCGTGTACGAGTTCGTCGCGGCTCAGCCCCTCCGCTCCCCGGCTCTCCGCCACGAGCCGCTGGCTCGTCGCCCCCTCGATCTCGGCGAGGGCGGCGATCTCATCGGGCGCAGACGAGCCGTCCGAGCACCGGCGGGCGAAGCCGCGCCGACGAGACCAGCCGGACGGTTCTCGGAAACGCTTCGCGGACAACCGGCAGGCCATCGAGCATGGCCAAACGCGTCGTCGTATCGAGTCGTCATCGCGAGCGTCAGCGAAGCGATCCAGAGATGATGGGCTCAAGCAGCGGCTCTGGGTCGCCGCGTCGCTTCGCTCCTCGCGATGACGATTCTAGCCCGACGCATCTTGCGGCAAAGTCACAGGCCGCCGCGCGCCGCGTCGACATATCGGCGGACTTCCAGCATGCGCGGGATGCCGCCCTCGATCATCGCCTGGATCGGCGTCTGCCGGTCGAACAGCGCGCCGCGATTCGGCCGCCGCGCCCATTCGTCAGCCGTCTCGTCGGCGAACAGAAGATGCAGCCCTTTGTAGACGCCGACCAGCGCCGAGACGCGCGTCATCTGATCCTGGCCCAAAGTCGGGCGATAGCCGCGCTTGATGCGATCGAGCGTGCTGGCCGAGACCCCGAGCAGGCTCGCCGCCTCGGCGTTCGACAGGCCCCAGGCCTTGGCGAGCGCCAGGAACGCCTTGAGCGCGACCTCCGAGAGCCGCGCCCGGTCGGCCTCCGGCGGCGAAGGTCTGCGGTTCGGCGGCCAGCGCGGGAGGGTGTATTGCAGGGCCAGCGGCAGTCGCGTCTCGTCTCATGACGACAATATGCGCGTCATTTGGTGAAACGTCCATCGGATTCTCCCTTGGGAGAGGGGTCGTGGGGCGCCGCGGTCGATCAAAGCGTCATCCGGCGCCAACCCCTCATCCGTCGCGCTTCGCGCGCCGCGTTCTCCCGCAAGGGGAGAAGGAAGGGTCGCGCTACCCGCCTCCGCCCCCCGACCAAAACTCCATCATCCCGCCCGCGCTCCCTCGCGCCACCCCGAGCAGGTCCGCCAGCGCCCAGACCAGCGCGTCGGCGCGGTCGGGCGAGAAGCCGGCGGCGCGGCGGTCGAAGTCGGGGGTCAGCGCGCAGAGCTGGTCTTCGAGCTTCATGAAGGTCCCGGCGTGAAACACGAGGCCGCGCTCGTAGGCCGCCGCGATCGGCTCGGCGCGCAGGAACTTGCCGCGCGTCGCGGTCACCGCGCGCACCGGCAGGTGCGGCTCGCTCTGGCGCAGGACCTCGGCGACCATCTCGCCGCCGTTGTTGATTTCGGCCACCACCCGGTTGGCGTTGAAGCCGCGATAGGCCGCGCCGACCCGCGCCCCCCATTGGCCCGGGCGTCTCGCCCTGGCTCGTGAGGTCGGCCAGCACATAGAAGAGGCCGCCCGGCGCCTTGGCGGCGACGATGATCCCGCATTCGTCGGACCGCGCGCCCGAGCGCGCCGGGGGATCGACGGCGACCACGATCTCGGAGAATTCCGCCGGCGCCGCCTCCGGCGCGATGCGCTGGCGTTCGAGAAGCGCGCGCGTCCATAAGCTCCCCGGCGTCTCCTCGACGATTTCGGCGAACAGCTCCTGCCGGCCGATCGCCCGGCCCTGGTAGCGCGCGGTGATCCGCTCGAAGAACGCCCGCGCCAGATGCGCCTTGTTGTCGAAGGTCGAGCCGCGGGTGACGATCGTGTCCTTGTCCGCCGCGAGCTGCTTGATGATCTTGGTCGGGCGCGGCGTCGTGGTGACCACCGCCTGCGGCTGGTCGCCGAGCCGCAAGCCCAGCAGCGCCTGATCGAAGGCTTCCGGCTCGCGCCAGGCGGCGAGTTCGTCGCACCACAGTTTCATGTGCTGCTTGCCCCTGAGCCGGTCGGGCTCCTCGGCGGAAAACATCAGGCTGACGGCGCCGTTCGGCCATTCGAGCCGCGAGGCGCTGGCGAGGAAGCGGGGCCTTTCGTCCCGCCGGCAGCAGTTGAGGACGCCCGATTCGCCAAGCACCATCGTGTCGCGGACGTCGGCTGCGGTCGGCCCGATGAGGTTGACGATCGGGTAGGTCTTGACCCACCGGCGCACCGCCTCGGCGCCGGCGCGCGTCTTGCCCGCGCCGCGCCCGGCGAGGATCAGCCAGATGATCCAGTCGCCCGGCGGCGGCGCCTGATCGGGGCGCGCCCAGAACGACCAGTCATGAAACAACTGGGCGCATTCGAGCGGCGACATCTCCGCGATGACCCGCGCGCGCTGGCGGGGTTCGAGCCTGAGGAGGTCGCCGATATGCGCGATCCGCACGCCGGGCGCGAGGGCGGGGCGCGGCCGGCGGACGCGCGGCCCCGTTTTGGGCTTAGCCGCTCTGGTGTTCATTCCTTGGGCTTGTCCGCACCAGGCCCAAGCCGGACGACGACGGCGTTGAGCTTGTCGAAGAGCCGACCGCGTTCCTCCTCGCCGTAGGCTTCGGGGAGGCCGCTCGCGCGCGTGAAGCCATGGTAGCGGTCGAGCCGGTCGATGACTTTGAGCAGCCGGTCGATCGCCTCGAGCTCGCCGTTTTCGACCCGGTCGATGAGCTTGAGCATCGTGTTGTCGAGGCGGGCGATCTGCAGCTTGGCGAATTCCTGGGAGGGAACGGTCCAGCGGCGGCGCAATTCGTCGCGCAGCATTTTTTCGGTCCGCCGCCGGCTGAGTTTTTCCAGCGCCCCGATTTCATCGAGGCTCGCCCCGGCGATCAGGGAAGCGAGAATGCGCTGGGCGCGGGTCGGCCCGGCGCCCTTAGTGGATTTCGGAGGATTTTCGGTGGGCATGGAGCGCCTTTGCGTTGAAGGGTTTTGGGGAAATGGCGCGCGGCAAGGGCGGCGCTCATGAGAGCGCAGGCGCGATTCCGGCGTGAGAAGGGAAGCGGAGGAGCGCTTTCGGGCGCGCGTCTCGACGTTGCTCCACTATGCCCCAACCGGCGTCAAAGGGCAAGGATTTGTTTGTGGAAAAGAGAAAGTACGGACAAAAACCTTCGTAGAATCAGGCTCTTCGAGCATCGAAGGCTTCGTGCGCGTCCGCCCGGCCGGAGCTGTGTTCCCGGGTCGGTCTCCGAGCCTGGCGGAAGATTGCAGGAAGAGCGATAAGACGTTGACAACATGAGCGAAATAGCGTCACAATTCCCTTTGCGCAGTTCCGGAAAGGAGCAATGCAAGAAATGAAGTAGCGCCGAGCTCACTTGCTCGTGACAACCGATTGAAGTCGATGCGAAGCCAAGAGCCGACTGAGCGGCCGATAACTTATCTTCCCCAGCGCCAGACAGGCTTTCGACGCCGGTTTTGGCTGCTCAACGTCAATTTTGACAGGGGCAAAACTCATTGCGCCAGCGAATATAGGCGATTGATAATACCATGGAGGATATTATGGCATCCACCAAAACAGCATTCCTGAGTTCACAAAGCCACAGACGGGGAATTGGCCAAAAGAATTCGCGAAATCATTCACGAAATACTGCCGATTGAGATCTTCCTATCGGAGGAAATTCCAAAATCACTAGACTTCAGACAAGGGATACGTTCAGCGCTTGATCGAGCAGAATGCTTCATTCTGCTCTTCACGAATCCGAAGGATGATTGGTCGTGGTGCTTTTACGAAGTAGGTCTGTATAGCTGCTCGAGATCCGAACCCAATATCTCCGATCGTCCGATTTATTGTTTGCACCTGCAGGATACGCCTTCGCCGAGCCCGCTCGCAAACCTGCAGACAGTCAAGGCCACCGCAGGAGACCTTGAAATTTGGATAAAAAATCTGTGCGGGCAGTTCAAGTGTAGGCCGCCGTCTCGCGAAAAAATTCGCACCGTCGCCAAGAAGATTGAGCAAGGCTTCAAGACGCGGAGCATTGTTACCGAGCGTGGCATCAAGCCGTTTGTCTGGGTCACGGCGCCATGGCCGACCAAGACCAGGCCCAATTTCAATGCAGCAAAGCTCCCGGCGATACACTTCGAGGATGCAGAGGTCCTGGTGGACGATAAATTAGCGATAATGCTTGGTTTTCGAGGCACGCATGAAGACTATACTCTTGAGCAGTTTCTGGCCAGGCTGGACTGCGACAGCTCAGCGAACACCCGTCAGCGTCCATACTGGATGGCGAAATTTTTCGAATCTCTCGCCGCAGCCGTGTCGGAAGACTTGAAAATGCAAGAAGTCGCGTTTTTCAGACACGAGGAGGGTATAGTTCTTCGCCCGATAATCGTCAGTGTGGCGAAAAGCAAAGATGCGTCGGTATGCAAGCTGAAAGTGCTGTTTACGCGAACCGTCAGCCCGCCGGTAACCGACCACCCTAATCCCGTTCAGCGCCTCGCGGACGGCGTGCGGCTTGGCGTTCGGACCCGCATCGAGGTGATCGACACGTTCAGCGGTCGCATGTCCCAAATCTATCGCGACAAAGTCATGAGCGATTCGCCGATCGAAGAAGTCGCCCGGAATTTTCCCGTCGGAGGTCGAATGATCAAGGCGCTGGAGGCAATCCACGAAGAAGCTATGGCGCACGGCTTCAGGCCTGGAGAGCCGCCGCCGCGAGTTTTCCCGAACAATGCAGAACAAAAGCTCTACGAGGGCATTCGAGCCAAGGGGATTCGCCTTTGGGACGAGTTGGCGATGGCGGCGAAAAAGGAGGATCAGGAAGCGAAGGGCAAGTACGTTCAGTCCGAAAAGCTGCTCGCTGAGTTGAAGAAGGTGAATTTCCAGTATCTGGAGATCGCCTTGCCGCGTCTGAAGGCCTTGCTTCGGTCGGCTGGATAACCCGCTGCGGCGGCGTCGCTTTCGTCAGGCGAGCGTCCAGATATCGGCTCCCCTCATTCCTGCGTCAGGTCATGGATAGGGGGTGTTCGCTCCCGTCCGCCGCGGCGCCTCGTCCGCGCCCGGCGGTTCGTCCCGGCCCGTCCTCGCGTAGGTTAACGCCAGCGGCGGGGCCGGCAGGGCGAGCGGCGGGGCCTCGGCCGGCGCCGGCCGCGCGTTGGCGGGCGCAAGCCCATGATAGCGGTCGAGCGCCGCGACCAGCCGCACGAACGGCGCGAGCGCCCGCAAGTCGCCGCGCTCGATCGAAGCGTCGGCGAGCCTCAGCGCCTTGGTCAGCCGCGCGACCTGGACATGCATGTAGCGTTCGGGCGCGTCGAGCCGGCGGGCGTCGATCGCCTGGTCGATCGCCCGCCTGACCGAGGCGACGCTGACGCCCATCCGCTCCGCGATCTGCTCGCAGCTATAGCCCGACGCGAGAAGGTCGAAATAGGTCTCGCGCCGATCGATGGTCGCCGCCCGCCGCGCCCGCTGCCGGGCTCGGGACGCTGCGCGGCGCGAGGGACGTCTGCGGTCGTCGGTCATCGGGCGTCTCCTGTGCCGCCGAGGTGGCGGAAAACGGAAGAGTATACCCGATGTTCTGATTTTTGGGAAGGAAAATCCTACTTTTCGCTCGCCCGTCGTCATCGTCATCGCGAGCGGCGAAGCCGCGCGGCGATCCAGGGATGACAAGTGCATCCTACGATCGCTGGATCGCTTCGCTTGCGCTCGCGATGACGGGGCGAGCCGTTCAAGCAGCTTCGTTTATGCTCGGCGCATGAAGCGCCCTGCCGTCTACATCATGGCGAGCCGCCGGAACGGCACGCTGTACGTCGGCGTGACCTCAGACCTTGGCCGACGCGCGTTTGAGCATCGAACCGGAGCGATTAAGGGGTTCACCAAGCGTTATGGCTGCACGATGCTCGTGTGGTTCGAGCCTCACGAGCGGATGGACGAGGCAATCGCCCGCGAGAAGCAGATCAAGTCCGGAAGCCGAAAGGATAAGCTCGCTCTGATCGAGCACGACAATCCCCTCTGGCGCGATCTCTATGAGACGCTGAATTCATAAGAAGGGCGGCGGGGCGTCATCGCGAGGAGCCCGAAGGGCGACGCGGCGATCCAGAACTCGCTCCGCTCCCGCCCTTTATCTCTGGATCGCTTCGCTTGCGCTCGCGATGACGGGGCGGTGGCTACCGTCGCGGGGACTAAGCCCGGGGGGACGCGGCCGCGGGCCGTCATCGCGAGGAGCGAAGCGACGTGGCGATCCAGGAGTCGCTCCGCCCCGTCGCCCGTGGATGGTCTCGCTTGCGCGTGCAATGACGGGATCGGCTGGGCCATCGTGAGACGCCAGTATTTAATAACATGGACATTTTGTTATAAAGGCCCGCTGGCCGACAAGCCGCTCCGATCAGAATCCGGCGCCCAACCCCTTGATCCGTCACGCCGTGCAAACAAACCGCCCGCCGGGCCGCCCTCACTCCCGCAGCAGCTCGTTGATCCCCGTTTTCGCCCGCGTCTGGGCGTCGACCGTCTTGACGATCACCGCGCAATAGAGCGAGGGGCCGGGGGAGCCGTCGGGCAGGGGCTTGCCGGGAAGCGAGCCCGACACCACGACCGAATAGGGCGGCACGTAGCCGACATGGACCTTGCCGGTCGTGCGGTCGATGATCTTGGTCGAGGCGGAGATGAACACGCCCATCGAGACCACCGATCCTTGGCCGACGATCACCCCCTCGACGACCTCGGAGCGCGCGCCGATGAAGCAATCGTCCTCGACGATGGTCGGGTTGGCCTGCAGCGGCTCGAGCACGCCGCCGATCCCCACCCCGCCCGAGAGATGCACGTTAGCCCCGATCTGCGCGCAGGAGCCGACCGTGACCCAGGTGTCGACCATGGTCTTCTCGCCGACATAGGCGCCGAGATTGACGAAGCTCGGCATGAGGATCGCGTCCCTGGCGATAAAGGCCGAGCGCCGCACGACGCATCCCGGCACGGCGCGAAAACCGGCCTCGCGGAACCGGTCCTCGCCCCAGCTCTCGAATTTCGACGGGATTTTGTCCCACCACGACGCGCCGCCCGGGCCGCCCTCGAACAGGCGATTGTCGGTGAGGCGGAACGACAGCAGCACCGCCTTCTTCAGCCACTGGTTGACTGTCCACGATCCCGGCCCGGCCGCGCCCGGGATTTTCTCGGCGACCCGCGCCTTGCCGCTGTCGAGAAGCGCGAGCGCGGCCTCGACCGCGTCGCGAACGTCGCCGGTCGTCTGCGGGGTGACGCCGGCGCGATCCTCGAAAGCCTGATCGATCAGCGTCTGAAGGCGGGAGAAGCTCATGGGCGCGCGTCCTTGGGCGATTTTAGGCGTCGGTTTCCCCCGCGTCGGGGCGGCTTGTCAATCGCGGCGGGCGCATGACATGGCGCTTGGCCCAGCGCGCCATTCGATGGTCATTTCCGTCTTGACCGAATTCGCGATGAAGCCGATCTCACCGCCAAGAACTCCTCGAATGGATCAAAACGCCTTGCGCCGGCGTTCTCGCAAGTCAAGCGTCATGACTTCCCGAGCATGGAGAAAACCGATGGGGCGACTGATCGATACCGAAGCGGAGGATCTCCCAAGGGAGGTTGCCGCCAATCTCGTCGAACTCGCTGAAACGATCGGCAAAACGGCGAACGCGACGGCCGTGTTCGGATCGCCGGTCGTGAACGGCGACAAGACCATCATCCCCGTCGCGGAGGCTCGCTTCGGCCTGGGCAGCGGCGACGGCCTCATCGCCAAGGGCGTCGGCGGCGGCATGACGGCCAAGCCTTTGGGTTTCATCCTGATCGACGAGGCGGGCGTGCGCTTTTACCGGACGCCGCAGCGAACGATCGCGCCGCTCGCCGTTGGGGTCGCTCTGGGGTTCGCGATCGCGATCAGACTGATGACCCGGCCAAGAGCGAGAGCGCAGGTCTAACCGGCCCCGCTCCCATGACCGCGCGTTCGTTTCTTGCCCATAGCCTCGCATCGGTCGGCAGGAGCAAAACTCGCAGCCTGGCGATTGTACCATACAGAGACGCATTGAAATTCGCGCGCACCGCCCTATCTGTTCACCATGCAAACTTCCTATTGTTCAAATCATCGGTCTCAGCGGCGGGCTTCGCCGCTGCTCGTCAACGACCTTTGCGCACAGCTTGTGTCTCTCAACCGCTACGGCCTGCCCGGCGTTGGCGCCGCAGTCGCTGACGGCTTTCGCGCGCTCGTGGATGGGTCCCGGACGGCGATTGACGCGGTCGCCGCTTGTCGAGCGAACGCGGTCGCCGTTCATCGCGAGGCGCCCTGAGCGCGTAAGCCCTTAATACAATTGCATTTCTAGAGGGTCGCCATTGCGGGGAAACCGCGTCCCGGGCGCTCAGCAGCGCGTCCGCACGCTCTCCTCGGGTGATGGCGATTTCCTGAAATTACAGACCCTCGACGTCCGAAGCCCCACTCTCCCGAGCGAGGACGGGCGCAGTTGGGGATTTCACCGCGAGCCAACTCGACGGGGCTCGATTCGCTCTCTACCGTCGCGGCGCATGGACCTCTTCGCATCGGCCGGGATCGACCTGCCGCCTTCGGGCGGCCGCCGGAGCGGCAAGCCCGTCGCGCCTCGCTCGCTGCGCACGCCGCTGTTCGCTCACAAGGTCGTCGATGACGCGATCGGCCGTTCCGCCTTCGCGCCCGATGACGCGCTCGTCAAGGCGGCGGCTGACTACGCGCGCAAGGTGCGAGGCCTCAAGGCGGCCAAGGAGACGACCTTTCGGCCGGTCTTCATCGACGACGTGCTGATCAAAATTCTCGGCTACTCGCGCATCGATCCCGACAAACCCTATACGCTCGCCGACGAGCACACGTTGGGCGCGGGCTCGGTCGACACCGCGCTCGGGCATTTCGAGGTTGGAGGGCGGAAGAACGTCGTCGCGCCGTTCGAATTGAAAGGTCCCGACACGAAGGACCTCGATCGCATCATGCCGGGGCGCGGCAAGACGCCGGTGCAGCAGGCCTGGGAATACGCCAACGACGCGCCGGGCGCCAAATGGGTGCTGGTGTCGAACTGCGTCGAAATCAGGCTCTACGGCTACGGGCGCGGACGCGAGGCCTACGAGGCGTTCGACCTCACCCGCCTCGGTGAGCCGAGACGAATTCCGCCGCCTGTGGGAGATTCTCGGCGCGCGGAATTTCCTCGGCGGGGCGACCGAGCGGCTTTTGCGCGAGACGGACGCCGCCTACAAGGATGTGACCGACCGGCTCTACAAAGACTACAACGACCTCCGCGAAAGGCTGATCGAGTTTCTGCGGCATTCCGCCGATGGGCCGAAGCTCGCGCTCCGGAGCGCGATCGAGCCGGCGCAGAAAATCCTCGACCGCGTTCTCTTCATCGCCTTCGCCCAGCGGCGCGACCTCATGCGCGACGGCCTGCTGCAACGCGCGCTCAAGTCCCAGAACGAGTGGAGCCCCGTGCCGATCTGGCAAAATTTCCTCGGGCTCTTCCGCTATGTCGACATCGGCAATTTCGACATGGACATCCCGTCCTATAATGGCGGGCTCTTCGCCAGCGATCCGGTCATTGATTCGCTCGTGCTGCCCGACCACTTGGCCAAGGACATCGCTTCGCTCGGCGACTGGGATTATCGGCGGGAAATCCCCGTGACCGTGCTCGGCCATATTTTCGAGCAGTCGATCACCGACATCGAAAAGAAGCGGGCCGAGGCGCGCGGCGAGGAGCCTCCGAAGGTCACCAAGAAGAAGCGCGAAGGCGTCGTCTACACGCCGGAGATGGTGACGCGCTTTCTGGTCGAGCAAACCCTTGGCCGGACGCTCGCCGAGCGCCGTTCGGCGCTGGACGCGGAGTACGGGTTTGTCGTTGAGATGGCGCCGGAGAGAGAACTTGCCTATTGGCGCGCCTGGCTCGAAACCTTGCGGGGCCTGACGATCGTCGATCCGGCCTGCGGCTCGGGCGCCTTCCTCGTCGCCGCCTTCGACTGGCTGGCGCAGGAGTACCGGCCGGTGCTGGCGCGGCTCGAAGAACTTGGCGCGCCGGCGGGGATCGACGCCTTCGACGAGATTGTCACCAGGAACCTGTACGGCGTCGATCTCAACCGGGAGTCCGTCGAGATCACCCGCCTGTCGCTGTGGCTGAAGACCGCGCGGCGCAATCACCGGCTGCAAAACCTGGAGGCGACGATCCGCGCCGGCGACAGCCTGATCGAGGATGGGGCGTTCACCAGCCGTCCGTTCAACTGGCGCGCCGCCTTCCCCCATGTGTTCGACCGCGGCGGCTTCGACATCGTCATCGGCAATCCGCCCTATGTGCGGATGGAGCACATCAAGGCGATCAAGCCGTATCTCGCCGAGCATTATACCGTCGTCGCCGACCGCGCCGATCTCTATGCCTATTTCTACGAGCGCGGCGTCGGTCTGTTGAAGAATGGCGGGCGGCTTGGGTTTATTTCGTCCTCCACGTTCTTCCGCACCGGCTCGGGCGAGGCGCTGCGGAAGTTCTTGAGCGAGCGAACCGCGATCGAGACGATTGTCGATTTCGGCGACGCGCAACTGTTCGAGGGCGTGACCACCTATCCGGCGATCGTCGCGTTGCGGAACACGACCGAAATGTCGGGCGATCTCGCATATCTCGTCGTCAAGGGCGACCCGCCGAAGGACCTCGGCCGAGCGTTCAAGGAGGGGTCGCAAGCGATGCCGCGGGCGCGTCTCGGCGTAGAGTCCTGGCGTTTCGAGGATGACGCGCTGGCCCGACTCCGCGACAAGATCGCCAATGGGCGCAAGACGCTGGGCGAGGTCTATGGCGCGCCGCTTTACGGAATCAAGACGGGGTTCAACGAGGCTTTCATCATCGATACGCAGACGCGTGATCGGCTGGTGAGAGCCGATCCGAAATCCGCGGAACTGTTGAAGCCTTTCTTGCGCGGCGAGAACGTCAAGCGGTGGCGCGTCGAGCCGGAGGGGTTTTGGCTCATCAATACGCCGAAGGGAAAAGTCGATATCGAGTCTTATCCGGCAGTCCGCGATTGGCTGCTGCCGTTCAGGCCTGAATTACAGAAGCGGGCAACCCAGCAGGAATGGTGGGAATTGCAGCAGGCGCAGTTAGCGTATCAGCCGAAGTTGGAAGGCCCTAAATTGGTTTGGCCACACTTCCAGACTGAAGCATCATTTTGTCTGGAAAAGTCCGGCGCACTGCTAAACAACAAGTGCTTCTTCATTCCGTCTCCAGATGCCGCTCTATGCGCCCTCCTCAACAGCGCCCCTCTGTGGTCTGAGATGCTATCGAAGGCGAGGATCAAGCGCGGAGGGTACATCGAAGCCGAGGCGCAATACGTCGAAACTCTCCCCATCCCCGACATGCCTGTCGAGTCCCGCGCCCGTCTTGCCGCCCTCGGCGAAGCCTGCACCGACGCCGCCCGCCAGCGCTTCGAAATCCAGTCGGCGGTCCGCCGCCGCATTCTTGACCTTGCGCCGCCCGAACACGCCAAGCTGACCGGCCGACTTCATGATTGGCACGAACTCGACTTCCCCGCCTTCCGCGCCGAGATCAAACGCGCGTTCCGCACGGAGATTCCACTCAGAGAGCGCGGCGAGTGGGAGACCTACCTCAGCGAGAACGCCGCTCGCGTTCGCGCGTTGTCCGACACAATCGCCGCCGCCGAGCGCGAGATCGACGCCATCGTCTATGGGCTGTTCGACCTCACGCCTGACGAGATCGCGCTGTTGGAGGCATCGCTCGCAGGGCAGTACTAAGTCGCAAAACCTATCCAGCCCACATCACCGCGATGCCGTCTCTCGCGCTGAGCCGTTTGTCCGCCGTGATCAGCGTCAGGCCGCGATTGAGGCAATGCGCGACCAGCATCCTGTCGAACGGATCGCGATGGTCCCAGTCGAGCGCGCCGGCGGTTTCTGCGTCCGCGGCGTCGATCGCAAGTTCGACGAAGCCCGCCTCCGCCGCCGCCGCCCGGGGCGAGCCGTCGTAGACGAGCTTGCCCAACCGCCGTTTGATCGCGATCTCCCAGAACGAGACGGCGCTGAAATAAATCGCCTGATCGGTGCGCCGGATCAACGCCCGCGCCCGCGCCGAAAGCTGCGTTGCGTCGGACTGGAACCACAGAAAGACATGCGTATCGATGAGAAAGCTCAATCCGAGCCCTCGAAATCTTCGGCGATGCTTCCATCGACCGCGTCGAAGTCGTCGGCGATGGTGGCGATCGTCATCAGGGCCGAAGGCTTTCGTTCCCGCCGCGCTTTCGGAATCGGCACGAGCTTCGCCTTGGCGACGCCATTCTTGGCGATGACGATTTCCTCGCCCCGCTCGGCGGCGTCGACCAGCGCCGAGAGATGGGTTTTGGCTTCGTAGAGATTGACCATTCGGGACATGCGGCGATCATACGCTCGTGCGCTGATGTTGGTCAAGTTGGTCAATCGGACCAGGGTTCCCACGGGCGGGCGCACCGCTCGGAGGTGCGGAAAATGGCGCCCAACCCTCTGATAAGCAACGATCGGAGAAGAATCGCGCGCGCCTACCTCACCAGCACGTTCCTGAACTGCCAGGGGTCGCTCTCGTCGATGTCTTCGGGGAACAGGCCAGGGCGGTTCGCGAGCGGCGTCCAGTCGGTGTAGACGCCGATCACCGGCCCGAGATAGGGCGTCTGCACTTCGAGGCAGCGGCGGTGGTCCATCTCGTCGGCCTCCACGATGCCCGCATTCGGGTTCTCGAGCGCCCACGCCATGCCGGCCAGAACCGCCGAGGTCACCTGCAATCCCGTCGCGTTCTGATAGGGGGCGAGCGCCCGCGTCTCCTCGACCGAGAGCTGCGAGCCGTACCAATAGGCGTTGCGGGAATGGCCGTAGAGAAGCACGCCGAGTTCGTCGATCCCGTCGAGAATCTCGGCCTCTCCCAGGATGTGCTGGGCGCTCTGGGTCTCGCCGGCGCGGCCGTAGAGCTCGTGCAGCGATCAGCACCGCGTCGTCGCAGGGGTGATAGGCGTAGTGGCAGGTCGGCCGGTAGACGGCCTCGCCCTTGGCGTCGCGCAAAGTGTAATAGTCGGCGATCGAGATCGAATTCGTTGTGGGTGACAAGGAAGCCGAACTGCCCGCGCGCCGTCGGCGTCCACGAGCGGACGCGGGTGTTGGCGCCGGGCTGGTTGAGGTAGATCGCCGCGCCGCAGCCGCTCGCATGAAAGCCGGCGTTGGCGGGCGTCCATTTCTCGTGCGTGCCCCAGCCGAGTTCGGCCGGCTGCATGCCTTCCGACAGGAAACCCTCGATCGACCAGGTGTTGACGAACACGTTGCGCGGCTTCGGGCTTTTCGCCCGCTGCGTGTCGCGCTCGGCGATGTGCACGCCCTTGACGCCGAGCCGCTGAGCGAGGCGGCCCCATTCGTCGCGGGTCTTCGGCGCGGGCGGCTTTTTCGCCGAGGTCGGCGGCGAGGTTGACCAGCGCCTGCTTGACGAACCAGGACACCATGCCGGGATTGGCCCCGCAGCAGGAGACGGCGGTCGCGCCGCCGGGATTCTTGCGACGCTCGGCCAGCACCGTCTCGCGCAGCGCATAGTTTGTCCGGGCGTCGGAACCGAGCGACTTATCGAAATAAAAGCCGGTCCAGGGCTCGACGACGGTGTCGATGTAGAGCGCTCCGATCTCGCGGCAAAAGCGCATGATGTCGAGCGATGAGGTGTCGACCGAGAGGTTGACGCAAAAGCCTTGGCCCGCGCCCGCGGTCAGGAGCTTGCCGAGCGTGTCGCGGTAGTTCTCGCGGGTGATCGCCATGTGCAGGAATTTCACGCCGCGGTCGTCCAGCAGGCGCCGGTCCGAATCGTCCGGGTCGATGACGATGAAGCGCTCCTGGTCGAAATCGAAATGCCGCTCGATCAGCGGCAGCGTTCCTTTTCCGATCGACCCGAAGCCGATCATCACGATCGGGCCGTCAATGCGGCCGTGCCGTGGCCAGTGCGACATGGCGTCAGGTCTCCTCTGATCACGGGCGACGCCGAGCGTCCTGGAGGGCGCTTAAAGCCATGGCCTTCCGGGCGCGTCAATAGCGCGGGAGGTGGGGTTTCCGTCGTGAAACTGTCATGTGCGGCGCGGCGCGCCTGATCGGATGCGGAACGGCGCCGCGGGCTGCTCGAATCCGGCTTGACTAGACCGCCAGGGCGGGGGTTTCTTTGGCTGTTCAAAGAGCGCCTTTTCATAGGCGCTGATCGAAACCGCTTCTTGGCTCGCAGGCAAAAGAGGAGTTGGCGATGGGGAGGAAACAGGTCTCGGCGATCACGATTTCTGCGGCGTCGCTTGCTGTGGTTTGCGGCATCGCGCTGGCGGCGCAAGACCGATATACCTTGGAGGTGCCGGGCGGCCTCGCCTGGTCCGAGTTCAAGGGTTATGAGGACTGGCAGGTCATTTCCATCAGCCACAACGGCGACAAGATGGCGCTGATTGTCGGGAATCCCACGATGATCGAGGCCTACAAGGCGGGCATTCCCGGCAACGGCAAGCCGTTCCCTGACGGCGCCAAGATGGCCAAGACCCACTGGGTGGCGAAGAAGCGTGAGGACCAACCCGGCGAACCGGTCGTGGCGGGCGCGCTGCACGACGTTGACCTCATGGTGAAGGACAGCAAGCGGTTCGCGGACAGCGGCGGATGGGGATACGCCGAGTTCGAATATGATGTCGCGTCCGATGCGTTCAGGCCGGGCGACACATCCGACTTGCCGCCGCAGGAGCACGACGCCAAATGCGGGTTCGCCTGCCACACGATCGTCGCGGCGAAAGATTACGTTTTCACGGCCTA
>CAWIUD010000057.1:0-18615 GCA_963839185.1 uncultured Alphaproteobacteria bacterium
CCTTGGCGCTTGATCTTTTGTCGCCCTCGCCGCCGTCGGCGGCTGCTCATGGTTGTCGGCCGCTCGCTGTTCGCGGAGTCGCACCCCGTCGAAAAGCGCCGGAATCTGAAACTGCCGACCAACCTTGCCGGTTACGGGCGAGCGCTGACCACCCCGCTTTGCGCGGGTTTTTCGCTGTTTAACGGTCTCGTTTTCGCCGGGCTGTTCGCCTACGTCAATGTTCGCCGCTCCTCTTCATGCAAGGCTACGGCGTCTCGAAGCGGGGCTTTGCCGGACTTTTCGCGATCACCGCCTCCGGCGTCATCGTCGGGTCCTCGATCAACGCGTGGCTCTTGCAACGCCACGCGGGACCCAAGGCGATCATCGACGGTTCGCTCGCGCTCCTCACCCTGGCGGGGCCCGCGCTGTTCGGCGGTCGGGCTCGCCGGCGCCGGCGCCGCGCTGACCGTCGCCGCTCTGGTGATGATCTATATCTCGTCGTTCGGCCTCGTTTACCCCAATGCGGCGCACGAAGCGGTCCATCCCCTGCCGGAGATCGCGGGCGTTGCTTCCGCCGTCCTTCTGGCCGTGCAGATGCTATTCGGCGCGCTCGGCGGGACGGCGGCCGCCGCGCTCTACAGGGACGCCTCGCCCACCGGGATCGGCGCGGTCATGAGCGGCGCCGCGCTGACCGCCGTGGCGCTTTATGCGTTCTGGCTACGCCCCAAGGTCGATGGATGAGACCGGTCGGCGGGGTTAAAGCTTGGTGTGTTCCGCTTTGTTCTCGTGACCCATGTGCGATGGCCGCCGCCGGCATTGAGCGCGTGGACCATATGGCCGCCCGCGAGCCCGCCGGTAAGTCCGGCGAATGCGCCGTGCTCGCCGTCGAAGTCGGGCAGGACTCTCCTGCCGAGCTGACGTGGGGCGTGCTGGCCCCGGTGTGGATGCCCCCGGTTCCCGAGCTCGCCGCGTGAACCCAGTCGAATGCGTGGCGGAGGTCACCCCGCAC
Organism: uncultured Alphaproteobacteria bacterium; assembly: GCA_963839185.1. Taxonomy (GTDB): domain Bacteria; phylum Pseudomonadota; class Alphaproteobacteria; order Rhizobiales; family Beijerinckiaceae; genus Roseiarcus. The sequence goes on from CAWIUD010000057.1 coordinate 989, forward strand.
GTCGCCGCCGCGGGATTAGTCCCGCCGAGCGTCGTCATCATGATGACCGAAACGAGGAGCGCGCCTCCCGGCGCTGCAAAGCGTTTATGCGACGTGGATGCGGCCCGGCCGCGGCTGATGTGGCTCGCCATGATGTCCTCCATACGCTGCTTGGCTGGAACGGCCCAACCTCTGGCAAGGTCGGACCGGTCGACGTCAAAGTCCCGACGGAGACCCTAGCAGATTTGGGCGACTCCTCAACGCAGAGCCGTTCGATATGTTCGGTCCCCCGAGCCGCAGTCGGACGCCAGCGCCCGTTTCCGCCAGCTTAGCGCCGCGCCCCAATATTTTCAGGCGGTTGCGACCCGGTTTAGCGTCGACCTTCGGAACTGCGATCCATCACGTCTGCTGGCCTGCCAAACTATACAACAGTTATATTATGTTTTATAGGGACCGCGGCAACCGAAACAAACGGCTACGGGACAAGACCCTTGCCCCGGCCGCCCTCGCGGCGGCTGCGACGTCGGCGACGCCTGAGAAATCCTGAGGCCGAACCAGCAACTCCCGCGCGAGCCGCAACGCCTTGGTCTCGCAATGCGCCCGCCGTTCCGGGTCGGCGATCGACTCGAGATCTTCGACATGGGCGAGGCCGAGAATCCGGCGGATCATTTTCGCCCCTGCGAAAGCCAAACTATCCTCGAAAAGGACGCGCATGAACCGCCTCCGCTCCTTTTCCATCGCCGCCTGGTCTTCGCCGGAGGCGAACAGGCTCGCCGGATAGGCGTCGCCCGAAGGCGCGGCGCGCCAGAGGTCGAGAAAGCGCCGCGAAAACCCGCCCCAGACGCCCTCGGCCTGCACGAAGAATCCAGTCGCGATAGCCGTCGCGCTCGCCGGGCACGCCGCGTGGCCTTCCTGGGCGAAGAAGGCGAGCAGAAGATTGCCGATGATCGCGCCAATGTCGAAGCCCATCGGCCCCATGAAGGCGAATTCGGGGTCGATGACGCGGGTGTCGTCCGGCGTCAGCATGATCGAGCCGGTGTGCAGGTCGCCATGGATCAGCGCCTCGGCGCTGGTCATGAACTGATATTTTCGCGCCTGCGCCGCCGCTTTCAGGGCGCCGTCGCGCTCGAACGCCCGCTTTTCGGCGTCCAGATAGGGTCTCGTCCACCGGTTGAGCGGGGCCTCGCGATAGGGGTCGGTGAAGACGAGGTCCTCGGTGATCTTGCACAGCGCCGTGTTGGGGGCGAACAGCGCCACGCGCGCCTTCTGCTCCGCCGCCGTTCCCGCCAGCACCGACGTATTAAACAGAGTTGCGGCGATAAACGTAGAGATATCGTCGGCGAAGCGGGGATATTCGACGCCGCGGATCAGCCCTTTGCGCATGACGATATGCGGATGCAAATATTCCATCACGATCAGCGCCTGGGCGCGGTCGAAGTGGAACACCTCGGGGGTTAGACCCGGCGCATGGCGGGCCTGCTCGATCAGCGCATTATATTCGAACCACGAGCGCTCGAGCGGCAATGGCCACGACTTGCCGACCAGCCGCACATAGGGCAGCGCCTGCTTGACCACGACGCCGCCGGCCGGCCCCTCGACGATGAACACCAGGTTCAGATTGCCGTCGCCGACCTCGCGGATGCGCCATTGGCCGGCCTCGCCGCCGAGCCGCTGGCGAACGGCCGGGATGTCCGCGAGCGCGCCCGCCAGGCGCGAGCCGTCGACGGGCGTGTAAGTCGCCATGCCGCTCAGCCGCCTTTGCCGCCCCCTCGCGCGGTGCGCAGCCGCTCGGCGTAGACGTTGATGATCAGCGCGACGAGCAGGATGATTTCGCGGATGAGGATTTTGAGGAAGCTGTCGATCTTGACGTAGTCGAGCCCGTTGTTGAGCACGCCGAGCACGAACAGGCCGACGATCGTATTGCCGATCCCGCCGCGTCCGCCGAACAGGCTCGTGCCGCCGACCACCACCGCCGCGATGGCGTCGAGCAGGAACGTGTCGAATTCGTTCTGCTGCGCGCTGCCGAAATAGGCGACGCCGATCATGCCGGCGACGCCCGAGCACATGGCGGAGATCACCATCACCGCGCCGACGATGAAGCGAACGTTGACGCCCGAATATTCCGCCGCCTCGCGGTTGCCGCCGACCATGTAAACGTAGCGGCCGAAGCGCGTGTAGGTCAGCACAAGATGGGCGACGAGCAGGAAGATCGCCGCGACGATGACGATCCAGGGCACGCCGTCGATCGATTTCGACCCGAGCGTCAGAACAGGCTGGGCACGGTGTAGGCGATCTGCCCGCGCACCAGGACCGCCGAAATGCCCGCGCCGATCTGCATCATCGCCAAGCGTCATGATAAACGACGGGATGCCGATGCGGGTGACGCCGAACGCGGTGATAAGGCCCAGCGCGCAGCACGCCGGCGAGCGCCAGAACGATCGCGATCGCGCCCGGCATCGGCAGGTTGGCGATGTTCAGTAATCGGGCTGCAGCGTGAAGAACGTCAGCACGATCGCGGTCGCGTTGGCGACCGCGCCGACGGAGAGATCGATTTCGGCGGTCAGGATGACGAAGGTGAGGCCGACGGCGATGATCGCGGTCACCGAGACCTGCTGCAGAATGTTCGCGAGGTTGCCGAGCGTGGCGAACGACGGGCTCGCGATGCTGAAGAAGGCGACAAGCGCAATCAGGGTGATGAACGGCGCGATGTTGCGCAACTGATCGCGCAGGAAGTCGCCCGGCCGAAAGGCGCAGGCGGATCTGACCTCGGCGCTCTGCACATCCATGCTTGGACTCAGATCCCATCGTCAGGCCGCCGCCAGCAGGCGATCCTTACTGATCGCCTTCGCCGGCGAATTCATGCGCGATCTCGCCCTTGCGCATCACCAGGACGCGGTCGGCAAGCGAAAGCACGGTTTCCGGCTCGGTGGAGAAGACGAGGATGGCGATGCCCTGAATCGCGCAAAGCCGCACAATTCTGACCACGTCCTCCTTGGCGCCCACGTCCATGCCCCGCGTCGGCTCGGCCAGCAGGAGAATCCGGGGCGTGTGGGCCAGCCATTTCGCCAGCGCGACCTTCTGCTGGTTGCCGCCAGAGAGGCCGCCGAGGCGCAATTCGATGCTCGGGCGGACGGATGTCGAGCTACTTGACTTGCTCCCCGGCGATCTCGCGCTCGCGTCGGCTTCGAGCAGCCATCGCGACAGCCGCTCGAGGATGGCGATCGAGACGTTCTTGTAGACCGGCTCGTCGCCGAACAGCATCGTGCGGCGGCTCTCGGCGACATAGGCGACGCCGGCCTTCTTGGCCGCCGTGGTGCTCGAAAAGGCTTTGACCTCGCCGTCGATCTCGAGCGAGCCGCCGTCGGGTCGAAGCTTGCCCGAACAGGGTGCGCGCGAACTCGAGCTGGCCGCAGCCCATGAAGCCGTAAATCCCCAGCACTTCGCCGGCGCGCGCCTCGAAAGGTCAGATCGCGATACGAGGGAGCGAGCGTCAGTTCCTTCGCCTGCAGCACGACCGGCGCCTCGGGGCGGCTGTCGAGCCTGATCTCGCCGAGATAGCTTTCCTCAAGCTCCTCGCGCCCGGCGCCGATCATCCGTTCGATGATCCAGGCCTTGTCGATCGGCCGCGGTCACGTCGCTCGTTGCGACCTTGCGGCCGTTGCGAAAGATGGTGATCGCGTTCGAAATCTTCAGAATGTCGTCGAGAAAATGCGAGATGAAGATCAGGCTTCGGCCGCTCTCGCGCAGCTTTGCGAGGACGCCGAACAGCCGTTCGATCTCCGGCGGCGACAGGGCGGAGGTCGGCTCGTCGAGAATGATGATGCGCGCGCCCGAGAACAGCACGCGAGACAGTTCGACAAGCTGCTGCACGCCGATCGGGAAATCGCCGAGCCGCGCGCGCGGGTCGATGTCGAGCCCGAGGTTCTTCAACTGCTCGGCGGCCGACTCCGCCATCCGCCGCCAGGCGACGACGCCGAAGCGGTTAACGGCTGAGCGCCGAAAAACACATTCTCGGCGACGCTCAACTCGGGCGCGACGCTGAGCTCCTGATGCACCATCCCGATGCCGGCCGCCAGCGCGTCGCGCGACGAGCGGAAACGGACTCCTTCCCGTCGACGCGCATCGTCCCGCGTCGGCGGCGATGGACGCCGGCGATGATCTTCATCATCGTGCTCTTGCCCGCGCCGTTCTCGCCGGCCAGACCATGGATCTCGCCGGCGAGCAGCGTGAAATCGACATCCCGAAGCGCCTGGACGCCGCCAAACGACTTCGAGATGCCGGTCAGTTCGAGCAGCGCCATTGCGCTTCGCCAGGATTAGATCAGGAACTGCTCCTGCATCCACAGCATGCCGTCGGCGTTGGCCTTGGTGACGACCGGGCCGTCGGTGACGATGTTCTTCGGAATGTCCGTGCCGGTCTTCGCGCCCTGGACCACGGCCTGGACGCCAGCGATGATCGCTCCGCCGTGAATGCGGCAGGACGGGTTGCGGACGGTCGCATACATCTTGCCGCCCTGCACCGCCTTGATCGCCGGCGGCATGGCGTCGACGCCGCCGACCTTGGTCTCGGTGCGGCCCTTGGCCTCCATCACCTTGAGCGCGGCGAGCGCCATATCGTCGTTGTGGAAGAAAGCCGCGTCGATCTTGGGATATTTGGTCAGCAGCGTCTCCCAGATGCGCGCGACCTTCGTCACGTCCCAGTCGGCCGGCTGCTCGTCGAGAACCTGGATCTTCGGGAATTTGGAGACGACCGAGTGGAAGCCCTTGGCGCGCCCCTGCGCGCCGGTATGGCCAAGCGCGCCCTGGGTCATGATGATCGTGCCTTCGCCGTTGATCGCGTTGACCAGCGCCTGCGTCACCGACGCGCCCATGAACTCGTTGTCGGGCGCGAGGAAGCGTGTGGACGTTAATCGTGTCGAGCGGCGCGATCAGCGTATCCATGTCGATGACCGGGATTCCGGCGTCGATCATCTTGTTGACCGGCGCGGTCAAGGTGCCGATGCCGAACGCCTGGATGGCGACGAAGTCCCACTTCTGCGAGGCCATGTTGTCGATCGCCGCGCGTTGCTTGACCGCGTCGAGCTGGCCGTCGAACCAGGTGACGTCGACGTTGAATAGCTTACCCCAATATTCCGCGGCCTGCTTGCCTTGCGCGCACCAGGTGGCCTGCAGCCCGGCGTTGGAGAAAGCAGCCTTCAGCGGCTTCTCCGACCGGCCGGCCTCCTTGGCCATCGCGGCGGCGATCAGCGGGTTGAAGCCCATTCCGCCGAACAGAGCCGCCGCTCCCGCCCCGGCGGCGGCCGCCTGGATCAGCTTGCGGCGATCCTGTGAAATGCTTTTCGTGGTGTCCGTCATTGTTTCCTCCCAGTGACCCGACATTTGTCGTCTTGAAAGTCACACGCACTAACATGCCACAGAAGATGTTTTGAGTTCAATACGAAGCGCTTGGAGGTTTACGGCGATCGTCAGGGGGACCGCAGCCGCTACAGCACGTGCTGGCCGTCGCCGGCGCGTTTGGCGGCTTTCTGGAACTTCTTGATCACCCGGTCGCGCTTGAGCTTCGAAATATGGTCGATGAACAGAACGCCGTCGAGATGATCGATCTCGTGCTGCAGCACGGTCGCCAGCAGCCCTTCCGCCACCACTTCCCGCGCCTCCCCGTCGCGGTCGAGGGCGCGGGCGCGGACCGAAGCCGGGCGTTCGACCTCGGCGTAATATTCGGGGATCGACAGGCAACCCTCCTCGTAGACCGCGCGCTCCTCGGAAGACCACAGGATTTCCGGATTGACGAACACCTGCGGCTGCGGCGCCTCTTCCTTTTTGGCGACGTCGACCACCAGGAGGCGGATCGGCTCGCCGACCTGGATCGCCGCGAGCCCGACGCCCGGCGCGTCGTGCATCGTCTCGATCATGTCGTCGATCAACCGGCGCAGGGAAGCGTCGACGCGCTCGATCTTCCGGCTGACGAGCCTGAGCTTCGGGTCGGGCAGAGTGATGATCGGGCGAAGGGCCATCGGGCGGGCGTCTGTTCGGGGAACGAACGGGACTGATAATCGTCTGGACGGAGGCGGTCAAACGTGTTCTTATTTTGTTCGATTCAACTCGCCGACTGAGGCCCATGCTCGCTGCTCCAGCTCCGATCGCCGTTATCGACGGCGTGCCGATCTCGCTCCCGCAGGCGCTTGTTGCGGCCCTGGCGGGGCTCGCCCTGTTGCTCGTCTTGACGCTGATCGCGCTGATGCGCGCCGCGGCGACCCGCCGGCGCGAGGTCGAAGCGGCCTTGGGGCGCCAGGAAGCGATCGAAGCGCGATTCGCCGCGCTCGCCAGCACAGGCGCGGAACTCAACGGCCGCGTCGCCGGCATGACCGAATGGCTGGGGTCGCGCCAGGCCGACCTCGCCCGCGTGGTCGCCGACCGGCTCGATTCGGTCGGATCGCGGCTGGGGGCCGGGCTCGAAGCCCAGGCGCAGACGACGGGCGAGAATCTCGGCAAGCTGAATGAGCGACTGGCGGTGATCGACGCCGCGCAGGCGCGCCTCACGGAAATGACGCGCGAGGTGGTGTCGCTCAAGGACATCCTCTCCAACAAGCAGTCGCGCGGGGCCTTTGGCCAGGGGCGGATGGAGTCGATCGTGCGCGACGGCCTGCCCGCCAGCGCCTACGACTTCCAGGTCACGCTGTCGAACCGCGCACGGCCCGACTGCGTCATCCGCCTGCCGGGAGACGCGCGCCTGCTCGCGGTCGACGCCAAGTTCCCGCTCGAGGCCTTTTCGGCGCTGCGCGCGGCGCGGGACGACGAGGCGCGCAAAACGGCGCAGACCCGCGTCCGGGTCGACGTCGGCAAGCATGTGAAGGATATCGCCGAGCGCTATCTCCTGCCGGGCGAGACGCAGGACATCGCGCTCATGTTCGTGCCGTCCGAGGCGATCTATTGCGATCTCGTCGACGGCTTCGACGACCTCGTGCAGAAGGCGCATCGCGCCCGCGTCGTCATCGTCTCGCCGACGCTGATGATGATGGCGATCAGCGTCGCCCAGGCGATTCTGCGCGACGCGCGCATGCGCGACGAAGCGCAGCAGATCCAGTCCGAGGTCGGCAAACTCGTCAACGACGTGCGGTTGCTGACCGAACGCGCGGCGAAGCTGGAAACGCATTTCCGCCAGGCGCAGGAAGACCTGAACGGGATCGGCGCGGCGTCTTTGCGAATCGTGCGCCGGGCCGAGAGGATCGACGCAATCGATTTCGCCGAGGCGCAACCGAGCGGCGCACAGCCAGACTTGCTGCGTGTCGCGCGGGGGGCGGAGTAGACAATGGGCGATCATCCCAACGCCGTCGAGCCGACCGCGCTCGACGAAATGAACGTACCCGCAGAGGGCTGGGACGACCCGGTGCGCGGGCGCATCCGGTGGCGCACGCTCTTTTCTCAGGGCGGAACGCCGACCGAGGGCCTCACCTGCGGCGTCGCCGAACTGAGCTCCGGCGATTGGCTGGGCTTGCACCGCCATGCGCCGCCGGAGGTGTATTACGTCCTCGCCGGCGCCGGCGTGATGAGCCTCGACGGCCGCGAGATTGCCGTCAAAGCGGGAAGCGCGGTGTTCATTCCCGGCATGGCGGAGCACGGGATCCGCCAGACCGGAGCCGAGGTTCTTCGGATCTTCTACAGTTTTCCCGTGGATTCGTTCGACAGCGTGGAATATCTATTTTCGCCGACGTAACGCGCTGTGCGTTAGAACGGCGGCGCGCTGGCTTTCCGCGCTTGCGCTTGCCAGCGTCGGCGCGCCGCGATAGCCGTCGCGAACTTCTGGCGCGTCAAATCGGATGATCCGCGCATGCCCATGATTTCCGGCGCCGTCTCGGTCATGCCTTACGCTGCGGCCCCGGGTCGCGAATGTGGCGCGTGCGCGATGTGCTGCAAAGTCTATACATTCCCCGAGATCGGGAAACCGGCGGGCGTATGGTGCAAATATTGCACGCCGGGCAAAGGCTGCTCGATCCACGCCAACGTGCCGGACCCGTGCCGGGACTTTTTTTGTCTCTGGATGACTGACGGCGCGATGCCGGCGGAATGGCGGCCCGACCGGGCGAGATTCGTTCTGACGGTCTATCCGACCAACGGCTTCATCTATGGTCAGGTCGATCCGGGGTCGCCCAGCGCGTGGCGAAAGGCGCCCTATTACGACCGGCTGCGGACGATGGCCAAAGCGCTGCTCGAGCAGCGCCGCCACCTCATCATGTTCGTCGGCGAAGACGCGACGCTCGTCATGCCGGACCAGGACCTGCCGCTTGGCAGGATGACGGCCGAGGACAACTTCCGCATCGAACAGGTTTTCGGCCCCAAGGGCCCGACCTGGCGGGCCACGAAGCTGTGAAGCCGCGTCTGGACGCGCGGACCTGATGTCGCCATTTTGTGCCCTCAATTGAGGCTCAGTCGCGACCTTCGGCGCCGCCAAGCGGCGCCCGTACGAATCAACGGGGGTCGGCTCCAAACATGAGGACGATCAGCGCATGATTTGGCGTCTCCTTCTTCGACTTGGCTTTTCCTTGGGGTTCGCCGGATCGGCGCTGGCCGAACCTGCGATGACAGGCGCGCCCGTCACGATGCACGCGGCCGCCAGCGGCAAATCCCGCGTCGTTCAGCGCATCCCCGCGAACGCCGAAATCTATTTGTCGAAATGCGAGCACGGGTGGTGCCATGCGTCATGGCGCAACCTCATCGGCTATATTCCCGCCGACGTCGTCGTCCTCGGTCCCCCGCCGGTCCCGCTACCGGACATTTCGCCTCCGCCGCCAATCGCCTACGCGCTGCCGACCTATGTGACGCCTCCAGTCTGGTCGTGGAGCGGCCCCTATGCCGGGTTCGGGTGGGGATCCGGCTGGAACCGCTGGTAGAGGCGCCCTTCAGGCGAGGCGGCTTGCCCCTACCTATTGGAGCCCGAGGGTCTTATATGACCTCTTGACCCCATCATCGAGGAGATGACGCGCGTGACTGCGAGCCACGAGCCTGAGAAGATTCCCGTCACCGTCCTTACCGGCTATCTCGGCGCCGGCAAGACGACCTTGCTCAACCGGATCCTGAGCGAACCGCACGGCAAGCGCTACGCGGTCGTCGTCAACGAATTCGGCGAGATCGGCATCGATAACGAACTCGTCATCGGCGCGGACGAAGAAGTGTTCGAGATGAACAACGGCTGCATCTGCTGCACGGTGCGCGGCGACCTGATCCGCATCATCGAGGGCCTGATGAAGCGCAAGGGCCGGTTCGATGCAATCATCGTCGAAACGACCGGCCTCGCAGATCCGGCGCCGGTGGCGCAAACCTTCTTCGTCGACGAGGATGTGCAGAAGGCGGCGCGGCTCGACGCCGTCGTGACGGTCGCCGACGCCAAGTGGCTCGCGCAGCGCTTGCGCGACGCGCCGGAGGCCAAAAACCAGATCGCCTTCGCCGACGTCATCATCATCAACAAGACCGATCTCGTCAGCCCCGCGGAGTTGCGCGAGGTTGAGGCGCGCATCCGCGCCATCAACCCCTATGCGTCGCTGCATCGCGCCAAGAAATGCGACGTCGCGCTCTCCGACGTACTCGAGCGCCGGGCGTTCGATCTCGACCGAATCCTCGACATCGAACCCGACTTCCTCATCGCCGAGGATCATGACCACGATCACGATCACGGCCATGATCATGCGCACGAGCACGAGCATCGCGGCCTCAAGCACTATCACGACGAGGACATGCAGTCGGTCGCGATCCGGCTCGAAGGCGATGTCGATCCGGCGAAATTCATGCCGTGGATCAACCGGCTCACCCAGGAGCATGGGCCGAACATCCTGCGCTGCAAGGGCATCGTGGCGATGAAGGGCGACCCCAAGCGCTTCGTGTTCCAGGGGGTGCACATGATGCTCGACGGCGATTCCCAGCGCGAGTGGAAGCCGGGCGAGAAGCGGGAGTCGAAGGTCGTTTTCATCGGTCGCGACCTCGAAGAGGACAATATCCGCAAGGGATTTCTGGCCTGCGCCGCTTGAGGGGCGGCTCGCTCGCCGCTACCGCGCGTTCTACGTCTTGTCGGCGTCATCGCGAGGAGCGCAGCGGCGCGCGATTCAGGGCGACCGCCGCATCCCTTCGCCCCTGGAATCGAGCCCGCGAAACCCCCGCCGGGATTGCAGGGCCACCCGGCGATCTGGAATAAGCCTGGGGCAAATTCGGAGGGGCGATGAAAACTCGGATGATCGATGTGCCGAACGGCGCGATCGCCGTTCGCGAGTCGGAAGGCGAAGGTCCTCCGGCGGTTCTCATTCACGGCAATTCGTCGTCTTCGCGCTCCTTCTCGCGCCAGCTCGATGGGCCGCTCGGCAAGCGCTTCCGGCTCGTCGCCATCGACCTTCCCGGCCACGGCGCGTCCCAGGACGCCGGCGACGGCGCCTATTCGTTGAAAGGTCACGCGCGCGCCGTCCAAACTGTCGTCGGTGTGCTTGGGCTGCATGGGGCGCGCTTTGTCGGCTGGAGCCTCGGCGGTCATGTGGCGCTCGAAATGGCGCCCGATCTTCCGAACGCTCGCGGCTTTGTCATTTTTGGCACGCCGCCGATCGCTTTCCCTCCGGCGATGGGCGGCGCGTTCCTCCCCAACCCGGCGATGGCCTTCGCCTTCGCGGAACAATTGGACGGGGATCAGGCGGCAGCCTACGTCGCCTCGTTCTTCAAGCCGGGCTTTGCCGCCGTTCCGCCGTTCTTCCTCGACGATGTGCTGCGCACCGACGGACGGGCGCGTCGCGGCGTCGGGGCGAGCATTGCGCCGGGGGGCTATCATGACGAGGTCGCGGTGGTCCGCGATCTCAGAGCGCCGCTCGCCGTGTTGCACGGCGCCGACGAACAGTTCGTCGACGCCCGCTATTTCGGGTCGCTCGTCATGCCAACGCTTTGGCGCGGCGCGGTGCAGGTCATTCCCGGCGCGGGTCATACGCCGCAGTGGGAGACGCCGGAAGCCTTCGACGCGCTTTTGGGAGCGTTCATCGCTGAGACGTGACGGACGCCCCATTCGTGCGAAAAATGCGCCAGGCCCCTGCGTGCGGAAATGGGCGATTGCCCCGGACTTATATTGGGCCTGCTCGGGCGTGGTGCGATGGGCCAAGCGCCAGGGCACGACGCCGAACGTGTGGCTGTCCGGAATGTTGACGAGGAAACCGGCAATGCGGTCGTTGCGCTCGCCAACAAGACGGCGCGGATCGGAGTAAGGTCCGCCCATTCCTGCTGGCCTCCGTCCAGCCAGCAGGCTGAAATCAAAACACGCTGATTTCGAGAATCTCCCGAACTCAGCCCAGCTCCCAGCGCTCTAATAGGCGATTGTCAACATCGTATTGAGCGTCCCGCATCGCAACACTGACTCAAGCCCCGATGTACTTATTGCCTTTGCCAATAGTATATCTGAAAACGGATTTATTCGTTCCGGCGCGTCGACGGTGAGGCTCCATCCCGATCTAGAAAAGCTCGGTGCTAAGTCGCCAACGTATTTCCGCGAATGCTCCACGATATCAGGTCGTTCTTGTGACGGAAACGCGCGCCCGATTACTTCGCCGTTTAAATAAATTACGACCTCTTTGATCGATTTATCCTTACTATAATCGAGCGCCCATCCTGAGAAATACATTTGCCTCGCATTTATCCATACACAATGATCTATATACCCATAAGGCAGATGTAGAAAGCCGAGTGGGACACTTGGAAGCTCCGCTTTGGACACAAGAAACAGGTCCTGCGTGAAATTGAGAGCGCCGGGAAGCCTTAGAAACTCGCGACTACCCGTCGAAGCCCCGACCGCTTTCGTTACGAACTGCTCCGTAACGATTGTTGCCCCATAATCAGACGTATCAATCGATGGAATCTCAGTCAAAGGTTCGAAGAAAACTCCGCTTTCCGGCATCTCTCTGCCCGGCGGCATCAAATGCGTATCGTGAGTGCTGAAGACAAGCAAACCGGTCCGGGTCAAAAGACTATAGAGCCTTTTGAGCCACTCGCCGAACGAGTGCTCCGGTAGGTGAGTGAAAAGCGAACCTACCCAGATAAAGTCAAATGTCACGCCCGGGCTGAAGTCGCTAGGACTTCGTCGCAGATAGGACGGTGCGTGACCCGACATGTTTCGCTTGAAACTCCATCGCTCCTTCTAAAATATCTGACGCCCAAATTTGGTGTTCCGAGAAATCTGCCACGAGAAAACGAGTCGCCCTGCCATAGCCAGAAGCAAAATCAAGTATAACTTTCCTGGATTTATCTTCCCTAAGAGTTTGTCCGGGAACATCATGCGGGATTGCATAGTTTTCGCAACATGAGCCGGATGGAGGCGAGGCGCAGGAAGGCGAGCGCGTTGCGCGTGAGGTTCTCCCAGTCCTTGGCGAGTCTGCGGCAGCGGCCGAGCCAGGCGAAGGTTCGCTCCACGATCCAGCGTTTCGGCAGGACGACGAAGCCTTTGCCGTGATCCGAACGTTTGACGATTTCGAGGTTCACCCGAGCCAGGCTTTTCTTCAGCGCGCGCTGAAACTCCGGCCCCTGGTAGCCCCCGTCGGCGTAGAGCTTGAGGAGGAAAGGAAACATCCGAACAGCGTCGCCATCACCAGCCCCCCGCCGTCGCGATCCTGAATATCGGCGGCGTGAACGAGGGCGTGCATCAAGAGGCCTTGCGTGTCGACGAGGATATGCCGCTTCTTGCCTTTGATCTTCTTGCCGGCGTCGAAGCCCGGCGGATCAATCGAAGCGCCCCCTTTTCCGCGCTCTTCACGCTCTGGCTGTCGATAATCGCCGCCGTCGGGACTCGCTTGCGCCAGGCGGCTTCGCGGCATTTGGCGTAGAGCGCTTCATGGATGCGCTCCAGCGTCCCGTCCCAACTCCACAGCTCAAGATAATCATGCACCGTCGAGCGCGGCGGCAGGTCTTTGGGAATCGCCCGCCACTGGCAGCCCGTGCTCAGCACATACATCAGCCCATTGACGATCTCGCGCTCATTCACATGGCGCTTGTTGCCGCCTCGTCTGGCCGGCGGAATCAACGGCGCAACATGCGCCCATTCCTCGTCCGTCAGATCGCTCGGATAGCGCAGTCGGCTGCAATCATAACGCCCACGATTTTCGTTCGTCCACATCGGCGACCTCCCAAGAATCAGGCCGCCTCCCTTAAAATAACAAATAATTCCTAAAATTCAATATGATTTCGGACGGGCTCTAAAGTACCAATTGAAAATTTGCCGGAGCGCCGAATGCGCTTGGAGGCCCGCGATAAAATAACCTATTGTCGCGACAGAAATCCTTGGACAATTTGCGAGGGCGAAGGCGTACATTTCATCTCTGGCGTCAATCTCAGTGATTACACCTTCGGCGCCGGATGCTTTCAGGACAGTCTTAATCGCCCTAAAATCGGGGTGCATCGAGCTTACAGCTAAACCTACGCTGGTCATTCGCTCTCCCAATGCCGGCTCGAATTGTGTTGAAATGGCGGGCGCTTTCGTCATAATAAAGTTAGCGGATTAGGCAGGAAGGTCAATGGTTTCGTTGGTCGGGCTGTAACCGGGGCAAATTCCCGGGGCGGGGGTCGATCAAGTGGGAGCGTTGGCGATCAGGCTTTCGATGGTGGGGACGTGCGGTCCCGGGATACCGAGGCGGGCTCCGAGGTAGTCGAAGAACGAGATTTTGAGCTTGGCGCATGTCTTGGCGAGACCGAGCATGACGTCGCGTGCGGTGCGTCCTTTTTCGCTGACGGTTCCGCCGGAGATTTTTCTCTTGGTGACGACGATGCGAATGTCGTTTTCGGATGCGTTGGCGTTGAGGGGAATCTGCGGCCGCTCGAGCACGCGCAGGAGTTCGGGCTTGTTGGCGAGGAGGCGCTTGAGGAGCCGGTCGAGCGTCGCGTATCCGGTTCGGCGTTTGAAGATGCGGTCGAAGCGGGTTGAGAGTTCGGCGGCGCGCTCGGCGTTCGGGGCGAGCTTGAACGCCTTGAGTTGACGATAGAACCCCCAGATCATCCGCCGCGCGACTTCGACGGCGCTGCGCTGCCGGTCGTTGGCGGGAACGAGCTTGTAGACGAGGCGCTCGGCGTGGACCCAGCACAGGGCGTGGTCGCCGACGCGGAACTGTCCGGCGTCGTCGGAGAGGATGACGGCGCTCCCGAGCCGATCCTCGGCGCAGATCGCGCCCCACAACGCGGCTTCGCTGGCTGTGCGCACGGGGTCGGGGGTCACGCGCAACGCGGTCAGGCCGAGGGCGCGCAAATGCGCCCGCCAGTCGGCTTCGCCGGCGAATTCGAGGATTTGCGAGCTCAGCAGAGCCTCGATGACGCCATGCGCCAGATTGGCTGCGCGCATGTAGGCAGTCGCCGCCGCATTGACAGCGTAGCGCGCCGTCCCGCCGAGCAGGTTGCGCAGAAAAGCCAGGCGCGATTTGCTTGGCCCAGTGCGGAACGCGGTGAACCGGTCGGAGCCGAATTGGGTCGTGTAGCAGGCCTTGCCGGCGTGACGCGCTCCGGTGTCGTCGACGCTGACGCAAGCCGAGGCGCGAAGCCCGGCGCGGAACGCCGCTTCCTCCTCGGCGCGGAACGTGTCCAGCCTCGCGGTCAAGAGCCGCACCACCTGGCGCTTCGAGATCGAAAGGCCGGCCGCGGTCAGCACCGCCACGATCCGCTCGCAGGTCATCTGGCCCTGAAAATGCAGCACCAGAACCAGGCGATGCAGATGCGGGCCGCAGCCGCCCACGATCCCCGCCGGCAGATCGGCCGTCACCGTCCGCCCGTCCGGCGTCGCATAGCGCTCGCGCCGGTAGAGCGTCACCTCGGGTTTGAAGGCGATGTCCTGAACGATGATCTCTTCGTAGCCCTTGTGGCGCGAGCCTTCCGGCCCCGACGCCGCCAGCGTCACCGTGCGGTCGATCCTCAACTTCGAAACGCCAGGACCGCGACGACGCGACGGCGCTCTGTCCGCCTCGTTCGGTCGATCCGCACCCGCTCGATCCGTCGCCTTTTCCATGCCCGATGGTTTGATCGGCGGTCGCGGCGGCAAGCCCTTCAGACGCCGGACCTCGTCCTTCAGTTGCTGGTTCTCCAACCGAAGCCCCGCCACCGTCGCGTTCAGCCTCGCGTTCTCTTCCCGAAGCCGTTCGACCTCGCCAATCAATCGGCGAACCAGCCCGACCAGTTCGATCGCCCCAAGCCCCTCAAGCAAATCATTCGAGCCGGAAGACATCCAAGGCTTGAATCAAGCCTCTCTTAACGCTCCCTTAACGCCCGGGAATTTGCCCCGGTTACCCTTCAACCTCTCGCGAACAACGGGAAAGACACGATCGAAAACGTGGCGTGCGTCTGCGCAAATCACCACAGGGAATTGCATTTGGGCAGAAGACGGGAAGAACTAGCTAAATTGCTTCGGTCTCTGCGCCTCTAGCATTGCCACAATCGGAGTTGAGCATCTATTAGCCTCTCGATAGTCGCTTTCTCGAGCAGCCAATGGCCCTTCGCCCGATCATCACTCTGCCCGACCCGAAGCTCAGGCTCGTCAGCCGGAAGATCGAGCGCGTCGACGCTTCCCTGCGCCGGCTGATCGACGACATGATCGAGACGATGCACGACGCGCCGGGCGTCGGGCTCGCGGCGATCCAGGTCGGCGAGCCGATCCGCCTCCTGGTGGTCGACGTCGCCAAAAAGGAAGAGGCGCCGCAGCCGCAGGTGTTCGTCAATCCGGAAATCCTGTGGTCTTCCGAGGAGCGCGCGGTCTACGAGGAGGGTTGCCTGTCGATCCCCGAATATTACGCCGAGGTCGAACGCCCGGCTTCGGTCCGCGCCCGCGCCCTCGACCGCGACGGGGAGGCGCGGGAAGTGGTGGCGGAAGGGCTGCTGGCGACCGTGCTGCAGCACGAGATCGATCATCTCGACGGCGTTCTGTTCATCGACCATATTTCGAAGCTCAAGCGCGACCGGGTGATCAAGAAGTTCCAGAAAGCCGCCAAACGCGCCGGCGACGGCCAGCACGTGCTGTAGCGGCTGCGGTCCCCCTGACGATCGCCGTAAACCTCCAAGCGCTTCGTATTGAACTCAAAACATCTTCTGTGGCATGTTAGCGCGTGTGACTTTCGAGACGACAAATGTCGGGTCACTGGGAGGAAACAATGACGGACACCACGAAAAGCATTTCACAGGATCGCCGCAAGCTGATCCAGGCGGCCGCCGCCGGGGCGGGAGCGGCGGCTCTGTTCGGCGGAATGGGCTTCAATCCGCTGATCGCCGCCGCGATGGCCAAGGAGGCCGGCCGGTCGGAGAAGCCGCTGAAGGCTGCTTTCTCCAACGCCGGGCTGCAGGCCACATGGTGCGCGCAAGGCAAGCAGGCCGCGGAATATTGGGGTAAGCTGTTCAACGTCGACGTCACCTGGTTCGACGGCCAGCTCGACGCGGTCAAGCAACGCGCGGCGATCGACAACATGGCGTCGCAGAAGTGGGACTTCGTCGCCATCCAGGCGTTCGGCATCGGCACCTTGACCGCGCCGGTCAACAAGATGATCGACGCCGGAATCCCGGTCATCGACATGGATACGCTGATCGCGCCGCTCGACACGATCAACGTCCACACGTTCCTCGCGCCCGACAACGAGTTCATGGGCGCGTCGGTGACGCAGGCGCTGGTCAACGCGATCAACGGCGAGGGCACGATCATGATGACGCAGGGCGCGCTCGGCCATACCGGCGCGCAGGGCCGCGCCGAGGGCTTCCACTCCGTCGTCTCCAAATTCCCGAAGATCCAGGTGCTCGACGAGCAGCCGGCCGACTGGGACGTCACCAAGGTCGCGCGCATCTGGGAGGCGCTGCTGACCAAGTACCCGAAGATCGACGCGGCGTTCTTCCACAACGACGACATGGCGCTCGCCGCGCTCAAGGTGATGAAGGCGAAGGGCCGCACCGAGACCAAGATCGGCGGCGTCGACGCCATGCCGCCGGCGATCAAGGCGGTGCAGGCGGCGCGATGTACGCGACCGTCCGCAACCCGTCCTGCCGCATCCACGGCGGCGCGATCATCGCCGGCGTCCGCGGTGGTCAACGGCGCGAAGACCGGCGCGGACATCCCGAAGAACATCGTCACCGACGGGCCTGTTGTCACCAAGGCCAACGCCGATGGCATGCTCTGGATGGAGGAGCAGTTCCTCATCTACGACGCCGCGACGCCGCGCATGGCGCTGCTCGAACTCACCAGCTCTCAAGTCGTTCGGCGGCGTCCAGGCCCTGCGCGGCGTCGATTTCGCTCTGCGGCCGGGCAGCATCCATGGGCTCGCCGGCGAGAACGGCGCCGGCAAGAGCACGCTGATGAAGATTATCGCCGGCGTGCACCGCGCTGATTCCGGGAGATTCGCGTGGAAGGCAGCGCCGTCCGCTTCCGCTCGGCGCGCGAGGCGCGCGCGGCCGGCGTCGGCATGGTTCATCAGGAGCTCAGCGTCGCGCCCGACCTGAGCGTCGCCGAGAACGTGTTTCTCGGCGGCAGCCCATCAACCGCTTCGGCGGGGTCGCGTGGCGCCGCATGGCGCGCGAGGCGGCCGAGCAGCTGAAAAACCTCGGCCTCGACATCGACCCGCGCGCCCGCCTCGGCGATTTCCCGATCGGCGTGCAGCAGCTCGTCGAACTGGCGCGCGTGCTGTTCTC
>CAWIUD010000058.1:0-14383 GCA_963839185.1 uncultured Alphaproteobacteria bacterium
TATCTCGAAATCCAAGGCGCCAGTAGAACGCTCGGCGTTCAGCTGGGCTCCTCCAGATGTAACTGTCCAAGTGCCGTTTCCAATCTTATTGCTTTCATATTTTCCGCCGCGAAAATACGTTGCCTTTTCGCCATTATTATAACAAATCGTCCGACCGGCCAGATCCTTGGTGGCGACCGGTTTGGCCATTGCACCGCAGCTAAAGGCGAGAGACAGCCCAACGGCTAGGCCAAGCGGCGAGAGGCGTCTGCACATTCAGTCCCCAAACAAGAGTGAGCGATTTTGCCTAGACGACGGCCCCTATTATCCAAAGTTAACATGGATCAATATAGGGCGCTTCTGTCAAGAGGCTCACTCGCGCGAGCCATTGCTCATTTCTCACTGCGCCTTCGCTCTCGCCGAATTCCCCGTTCAAGGCCTGCACGAGGCTCCAGCTGAGCCTCACCCTTTCACCGCAGCTCGTAGCAATTGACGATGGTGCGCGGACTTCGCGTCACGTCGAAGAGTACGCCGCACTGGACGAGTTCGTTCACGCCCGGGTGGCGGAACAGGATCAGCGACGTGCGATTGTCATAGCCGCTCGCATAGCCTGCGATCTCCCACCCTTGCGCCAGCAACTGGTCGATGGTCAGCGGCGCCTCGGCGGCCAGCGTCGCATCGACCGCGATAGGCCCGAAGGCCGCGAGCAGCAGGGAAAGCGCAACGACGAAACGCATGGGCGAAGCCTTCTTCAGCGACGGCGTCCGCCGCGCCTTGTTTCCCGTGGAGGCCCCTGCTAGGCAGACGCCCAATTCCCGAATTCGCAAGGACGTTTCGCCATGGCCGCGCGCCAGTTCATTTACCACATGCAGGGTCTCACCAAGACCTGGCCGGGCGGCAAGAAGGTGCTGGAGAACGTCAACCTCTCCTTCTACCCGGAGGCCAAGATCGGCGTTCTCGGCGTCAACGGGTCGGGCAAGTCGACGCTCTTGCGCATCATGGCCGGCATCGACACGGAGTTCGTCGGCGAGGGTTTCATCGCCGAGGGCGCCAAGGTCGGCTTTCTGCCGCAGGAGCCGGACCTCGATCCGGCCCTGACCGTGCGCGGCAACGCGATGCTTGGCGTCAAGGACAAGCAGGCGATCCTCGACCGCTACAACGAGCTCGCGATGAACTATTCCGACGAGACGGCGGATGAGATGACCCGCCTGCAGGACGAGATCGAGGCCAAGGGCCTGTGGGATCTCGACAGCCAGGTCGAGCAGGCGATGGACGCGCTCGGCTGCCCGCCGGACAATTCCGAAGTGACCAAGCTTTCGGGCGGCGAGCGGCGGCGGGTCGCGCTTTGCCGGCTGCTCTTGGAGAAGCCGGACCTCTTGCTGCTCGACGAGCCGACCAACCATCTCGACGCCGAGACGGTCAATTGGCTCGAAGGGCATCTGCGCGCTTATCCGGGCGCGATCCTCATCGTCACCCACGACCGCTACTTCCTCGACAACGTGACGGGCTGGATTCTCGAACTCGATCGCGGGCGCGGCATCCCCTATGAGGGCAATTATTCGTCCTGGCTCGTCCAAAAGCGCAAGCGCCTCGAGCAGGAGGGCCGCGAGGAGGCGGCGCGGCAGCGGGCGCTCGCCGAGGAAAGCGAGTGGATCGCCGCGTCGCCGAAGGCGCGGCAGGCCAAGTCGAAGGCGCGTATTGCGGCCTATGACGAACTGGTCAGGAAGCAGAACGACAAGGCGCCGACCACCGCCCAGATCGTCATTCCGGTCGCCGAGCGGCTCGGCCAGAACGTCATCGACTTCGCCGATCTGTCGAAGGGCTACGGCGACCGGCTGCTGATCGACAAGCTGACGTTCAAGCTGCCGCCGGGCGGCATCGTCGGCGTCATCGGTCCGAACGGCGCCGGCAAGACGACGCTCTTCCGAATGATCACCGGCCAGGAGAAGCCGAACTCAGGCGCCATCAAAATCGGCGAGTCCGTTCAGCTCGGCTACGTCGACCAGTCGCGCGATTCGCTCGACGCCAAGAAGACGGTGTGGGAGGAGATTTCCGGCGGCTACGACATCATCGCTCTCGCCAGGCGCGAGATGAACAGCAGAGCCTATGTCGGCGCTTTCAACTTCAAGGGGCCCGACCAGCAGAAGAAGGTGGGCCAGCTGTCGGGCGGCGAGCGCAACCGCGTGCATCTCGCCAAGATGCTGAAGAGCGGCGCAAACCTCTTGCTGCTCGACGAGCCGACCAACGATCTCGACGTCGACACGCTGCGCGCGCTGGAGGAGGCCCTGCTCGACTTCGCCGGCTGCGCCGTCATCATCAGCCACGATCGCTTTTTCCTCGACCGCATCGCGACTCACATGCTCGCCTTCGAGGGCGAGAGCCACGTGGAATGGTTCGAGGGCAACTTCGCCGACTACGAGGAGGACAAGAAGCGAAGGCTGGGCATCGACAGCGTGATCCCGCATCGGCTGAAGTATAAGAAGTTTTCAAGGTGAGGCGCGAGCGGCGCCGTGCCCGCGTTCAAGATCGAGTTCGATTGGGACCCGAAAAAGGCGGCTTCAAATCGAGCCAAGCGCGGCGTTGCACTGGTGGTGCACACCTGGGTGGAGACCGACCGAGACCACGCCCGCGTCAGAATCATTTCAGCTCGTCGGCCGACGAAACGGGAAGCGCGGCAGTACAGGGAAGGCCGCTCATGAAGCGAGAATATGATTTCTCGAACGCCGCGCGGGGCAAGTTCCATCGGCCCGATGCCGACCTTGCCCCGCCTGTGCATCTCGAGCCGGGGATTCGGGTCTGGCTGACGTCGCGAGCTGAATCGAAGGGAACGACGCTGAACGAACTCGTCAACGAACTGCTGCGGAAGGACATCGAACTGATCGAGGCCGCGAAATAGAAACGGCGTTTCCGGCCGCCCCTGGCGCTCGAAGAGACCCTCCTCGACTTCGCCGGGCGCGCCCGTGATCATCAGCGACAACCGCTTTTTCCTCGACCGCATTGGCGCCCACATGCTCGCCTTCGAGGGGGCGAGATCCACGTCGAATGGTCCGAGGGCAACTTCGCCGATTACGAGGAAGACAAGAAAGCGCGCCGCCTCGGGATCGACAGCGTGATCCCGTACCGGCTGAAGTACAAGAAGTTTTCAAGGTGAGGCGCGCCGTCGGACGGACCTACGCATCTTTGTCATAGACGTTCCTCTCTTTGACGCTCATGCCGCGAGCGGACACGACGCGGATCAATGTGGCGTCTCTGCGCAGCGTAAAGGCGATGTGACAACCGCCGGTGCTGGTTCGTCCGCCCAAGCGCATGAAACCGCGCTTCTGAGAAACTACGCGTAGCCTCCTCCAAGACAAGCCGCCGAATCTCGTCGTGCCGATCGTCACCCATGTCCAAGATTGTTGGTCGAAAAGTTTTTTGGACAAATCCTTTCAGAAAATCAGAATGTGGCTTATTGTCAGGTTGCGCCGGATCGAGCCAAGGGCTGATGGGCGACGGCTGGAGGCCGGGGATGCGAGGCGAATAACTTGCGTGAGCAGCGAACTTCTCTTGCTTCAGCGCCAAGCCCTTGAAAACGGTGCAAACGACAATGGCGGACCATTGCAGAAAGTTGGCCTTGAGTTGGGACCCATGCCTTGTCTGCTTGGCGCCAGTACGCGATATCTTTTCTCGCGTGTGTGAGGATCGACTGAGGCCGCACATAACAACATAATATACAAGTGTAATGGGCGGTCACTCCGGCGGGGGAGATCCGGTTCCCCTAAATCCCATCGCCAGCACGTAAAGTTCGGCGCTGTCGGCGCGGCTGGCCTTCGGTTTCACGTGACGCACGGTCCGGAACTCGCGCTTCAAGCGTGTGAGCAATTCGCCCTCCGCGCCTCCCTGCAGAACCTTGGCGAGGAAGAAGCCCCCCGGCGCCAGCGCTTCACTGGCGAAATCGGCGGCAAGCTCGACCAGGCCGATGATGCGCAGTTGATCCGTCTTGCGGTGTCCGGTCGCGTTGGCCGCCATATCGGACAGGACGCCGTCGGCGGGTCCGCCGAGCCATTCGCGCAAGCGCGCCGGCGCGGCCTCGTCGTGGAAGTCCATCGCCCGGAACTCGACGCCCTCGATCGGCTCCATCGGCAGAAGGTCGAGCGCGATCACCCGGCCCCTGCCCTCGCGCGCCCCCGTCCGCTGCGCCGCCGCCTGGCTCCAGCCGCCTGGCGCAGCGCCAAGATCGACGATGCGCTGCCCTGGCTTCAGAAGTTTGTATCGGTCGTCGATCTCGATCAGCTTGAAGGCCGCGCGCGAACGGTAGCCTTCGCGCCGGGCCTGTGCGACGTAAGGATCGTTGAGCTGCCGCTCGAGCCAGAGAGTCGAAGCGAGCGATCGCTTGCGAGCGGTCTTGACGCGGGTTTTCAGGGCCCGGCCGCCTTCGCGCCCCGAGCCGCCGCCCGTCATCGAGAGCGCGGCCGCCGGTGCGGGCCGACGCCGTCGTCACGCATCATGTGGCTGAGGATTCCCTCGCGCAGGCCCCGGTCGGCGATGCGAAGCCGCTCGGCGGGAAAATGCGACCGGATCGCCTCCAGGATGGCGCACCCAGCCAGAACCAGATCGGCGCGCTCGTTACCGATGCAGGCGTTGGCGGCGCGTTCCGCGTAACTCATGGCGCGGAGCCGCGCGATCGCGTTGTCGACCTCGGCGCGGCCGAGCCACAGGCCGTCGACCGCGCGTCGATCGTACCGCGGCAGATTGAGATGCACGCCGGCGATGGTCGTGACCGTGCCGGACGTGCCGAGGAGATGGAATCGCGAACATCGCGCTTCATCCGCAACCCGGGCGACGAATGGCGCGAGCGACTCGGACACATGCGCCGCCATCGCGGCGAAGGATTCGTCGCTGACGTCAAAGCCGCCGAATTTCTCCGCGAGCGACACCACGCCGAGCCGCAGCGATTCCCACGCCTTCACCCGGCTTGCGCGGCGCGGCGCGGCGCCGGCGGGACCGAGCCAGATGATCTCCGACGAGCCGCCGCCGATGTCGAACATGACAGTCGATTGAGCCTCTTTGTCGGCGAGATCCCCGACGCCGGCCGCGGCGAGATGCGCCTCGGTCTCCCGGTCGACGATTTCGAGGTCGATGCCGAGCCGATCGCGAACTGTGGCGACAAACGCTGGGCCATTGGCCGCCGAGCGGCAGGCCTCCGTCGCAATCGTGCGCGCACGGGTGACCCCGCGAGCGATCATCTTGTCGCGGCAAATTCTCAGCGCCTCCAGGGTCCGGGCGATCGCGGCTTCGCTGAGGCGTCCAGTCAGCGACATGCCTTCGCCGAGACGCACGATCCGCGAAAAGGCGTCGATCACCCGGAAGCCTTCGGCGGTCGGGCGGGCAACCAGAAGGCGGCAATTATTGGTGCCCAGATCAAGGGCCGCATAGGTCCGCGCCTGACCGCCCCGCGCGCCTGCGCCGCGGCTCTCCGGACTCGAAAACAGCGGGTCGGCCCCCTGGTCAGAACCCAACACCGAGAAGTGGGTCAAAAGAAATCCCCTGCGCCTCGGACGACCAATGAAATGTCCGCGACGGCTCTTTCAACGACTCTAGCAAGCTTGGCGCCGGATGCAACGCGCCGCGCGCCCGCACGCGGTCAAGGCCGGAAAAACGGATGATCGACCTTGTCGCCGACTTTCAGCCCGATCGCCGCCGCGACCCCGCCGTTGAGTTCCAGCACCGCGCTGCAAGGCCCGCTCGACGGAATGACCCGCTCGGACAGCGGCTCGGCGTTGGCGACGATATGCGTCACGGCGCCTGACCGGGAGAGGAAGATCATGTCTAGAGGGATATAGGTATTCTTCATCCAGAACGACACCGGATCGTCCCGGTCGAATTCGAACAGCATCCCGCGGTCAGCCGCCATAAACCGCCGGTCCATGAGCCCACGTTCCCGGCTCGCGTCGTCCTTGGCGATTTCGACCTCGAAATGATGCCGTCCGCTCGCCGTCACGATCTGCAGCGGCTCCAAGCCCTCCGCGTGGGCGGCGGCGCCGAAGAAGGCGGTCATGAGCAAGAGGAGCGCAATCGCCGCCCATCGCCGAAGCGCAATCACGCTCGTCGCCGCTCTCCCTCGCTTGGATTGAGCCTGCGACGCGCGAAAGACGGTCTCGCGCGTGGGTCGGGCGTCGAGAAAACTATCGAACGTGGCGCGCATGGTCGCGCTTGATAAGCAACCAGAGGCGCTCGTCAAGCTCGAGTTCGGCGCCAGGATTTTCGCGCCGTCCAGCGGCCGGACCTCGGCCGCCATCAGCCCCTTGGGCCCGGGGCCAAATCTGGCGAGCATGCTGTCGCCCGGCTTTGGATCAATGAAGCCGTATCGGCGCAACGTCTCCATATGGACGAAAATGTCCTCGGTGCCTTCGCCGCGGGTGAGGAATCCGAACCCCCGGGCCCGGTTGAACCATTTCACGATGACGATCTCGAACGCGCCTACAGAACTTGCCTGCGCACGCGTGCGCGCGGGCGGAGGCGGAACGGCGAAGGCCGGATCGGGCTCGGTGACGGAGATGACCCGGAAGACCTGAAGCCCGCGCTCGCGCTGCTGGGCCTCGGCGACGACGCGCGCGCCTTCGCGGATGGCGGAGAATCCGTCGCGGCGCAGAACGGTCACGTGGATGAGGACATCCGGCTCGCCGTTGTCCGGCACCACGAAGCCGTAGCCCTTGGCGGCGTCAAACCATTTGACCCGACCCGCGATTTCAACCAGCCTGACCGGGCGTTCCTCGCTCTGGCCGGCTTTCTCCGTCGTGTCCGGCGGCTTGACGAAATCGTCGCTCAATTCGGCCCCCACTCAACGCGCCGGCAAACCATCCTCGCCGTTTTCGAATCCCTTGCGCCTTGCAGTTGGGACCATCCGCTCGGCCCCCGCCAGGTGAGCGAGGATCCGCAGCGCAAGTGATTCTCACGACCAAGATAGCAAATCGCTCGCCGCTGGATATAGCAAACACGCGAAACTTGAGCGTGGCTGTGGACAGGGAGCAAAAAAATCCCGCCACGCCTCGGCGGCGGGCGGGACAATGGCGCTAATGTTGGGGCGCCGCCGCGTCAGGTTCAGTGGCGGCGAGGCGCTACTCGCTCTCTTCTTCCGGCTCCGGCGGCGGCGTCAGACCTTCAAGCCCGCGCAGCAAATCCTCTTCCGTCATGCGGTCAAAGTTGGCGTCCGATCCGAGCTCGATCGGAGGCTGGACGTTGGGATTGACCATCGGGGGCGCGGCCTCCGCTTCAGGTTCGTCCACCTCGACATGTTTCTGGAGAGCGTGGATGAGATCCTCGCGCAGATCGCCTGGCGAAAGCTTGCTGTCGGCGATCTCGCGCAAGGCAACGACCGGATTCTTGTCATTGTCGCGCGGGACGCCGATCGGGGTTCCCGATGAGATGGCGCGCGCGCGATGGCTGGCCATCAGAACGAGGTCGAAGCGATTGTCGACCTTGTCGATGCAATCCTCGACAGTGACACGAGCCATGAAGACTCCTTGATCCTAGAGACGATTAGGGGATAGAGCGAACGCGCCTCGTACACCGCGTTCAGCGTCGATGCAAGTCATTCCGGCAGCTCCGCGGCCTCGCCGGAGGACGAGGCGCCGCCGCGGCGCGAGGTTCGCATTCGCGCGATCGCGCCCGCGAACGCTTCGGTGAAGCGATCCAGATCCCCCACGTCCGACGCCCATCCAAGGCTCAGACGGATCGCGCCGCGCGCCAGTCCTGGCGCGACGCCCATGGCGGCCAGCACGTGTGAGGGCGCGACCTTGCCGGACGAGCATGCCGAGCCTGAGCTGACCGCGATCCCGGCAAGATCGAGCGCGATCATCAGAGTTGCGGCTTCGACGCCAGGGACAGCGAAACAGACGGTATTCGCGAGGCGCGGCGCTTCTTCCGAAAAGACGACCGCGTCGGGAGCGATCGAACGCATTGCGCGGGTCAGGCGCTCGCGAAGGGCGAGGAGCCGTTCCGCCTCCGCTGCTGCTTCGATCAAACACCGGCGCGCGGCGGCGCCGAATCCGGCAATCGCGGCGACGTTTTCAGTGCCTGCCCGCGCCCCGCGCTCTTGACCGCCTCCCACCATCAGGGGTTCGCCGAGGCTGAGCGCAGCCCGCGCCTTGACCACCGCCCCTGCCCCTTTCGGCCCGCCCATCTTGTGAGCGGAGAGCGCAAGGACGTCCGCGCCAAGCGCGCCGATGTCGCAGCTGGTCCGTCCGGCGAGTTGCACCGCGTCGCAGAAAACAAAGCCGCCCGCGGCGTGGATGAGCGCCGCGGCCTCGGCGACCGGCTGGACGACTCCGGTCTCGTTGTTTGCGCCCTGGAGCGCGAGCAGCGGCCGTCCCGGCCGCCGGCAGGCGCTGGCGAGCCACTCGAGATCGATGCGCCCGTCGGCGCGGAGCGGAGCGATCTCCGCGGCAGGAAATCGGCGCGCCGACAATACGCACGCGTGTTCGCCCGCGCCGACCAGGAGCCGCTCCAGCGGCGCCGCGCTGGGACCGGCCCCCAAATAGGGATTGAGAGCGCAATTTGCGGCCTCAGTGCCACCGGAAACGAAAGTGACGCAGCGAGGCGAGGCGCCCGTCAGGCGCGCGATGTCCGCCCGAGCGTCCTCGACGATGCGGCGGGCCGCGCGGCCTTCCGCGTGCACCGAGGAGGGATTGCCGATCGTCTCCATCGCGGCGAGCGCGGCGTGCCGCGCCTCAGGCCGAAGGGGGGCAGTCGCGTTGTAATCGAGGTAGGTCCTTTTCTGAGGTCCGACAGCGGCCATTGCGGCTCCGGTTCGGTGCTGGGGGACGGGTTCGGGTCCCCTAGGCGGAGACCCCGCGGTTTTTCCTTGCTTTTGCGGGCGCCTAGCGTGCTATGAGGCGGCCTCCAAGGCGAGCCCCGTCGACAGACCGACACATACGCGCGCCGACCCCGCGCTGCAAGGCGCGGGGCGGCCAGCGGAGCGGCCCGCAGGCATTCTGGAGTTTTCATGCCCGAGGTATTCTTCAATGGGCCGGCCGGTCGGCTCGAAGGCCGTTTTCATCCGGCAAAGCAACGGGGAGCGCCGATCGCGGTCGTCCTGCATCCCCATCCGCAATTCGGCGGCACGATGAACAATCAGATCGTCTACAACACCTATTACAACTTCGCCGAGCGCGGCTTTTCGGTGCTGCGTTTTAATTTCCGCGGCGTCGGACGGTCGCAAGGCGGTTTCGATCACGGCCAAGGCGAGTTGTCGGATGCGGCCTCCGCGCTCGACTGGGCTCAGTCAATCAGCCCGGAGGCCCGGGCGTGCTGGATCGCCGGCGTCTCGTTCGGCTCGTGGATCGGGATGCAGCTCTTGATGCGCCGCCCGGAGATCGAGGGTTTCATTTCCATCGCGCCGCCCGCCAACCGCTTCGATTTCAGTTTCCTTGCGCCCTGTCCCTCATCCGGACTCTTCGTGCACGGCGACAAGGATCGGGTCGCGCCGCTGAAGGAGGTTCTGGCCCTGATCGAGAAACTGAAAACCCAGAAGGGCATCGTGATCGAGCATGCGGTAATCCCCGAAGCCAATCACTTCTTCGAGGACTGCATCGACGATTTGCAAACGGCGGTTGGCGCCTACCTCGACAAGCGGCTCGGCATGCCGCGGCACGCGCCGCCCCCCGTGCGCAGGGACCGCTCGAAACCGCCCGCGCCGCGGGGCGACAGCCCATAGAGCCCGCCGTACCGTGTCCCTGATCACGACATCGGCGGAATTGGCTGCGGCTTGCCGGCGGTTGGAGCACGCTCCGTTTGTGACGGTCGATACGGAATTTCTGCGCGAGTCCACATTCTGGCCAATTCTTTGCGTCGTGCAGCTTGCTTCTGACCAGGAGGCGCTGGCGATCGACGCGCTCGCCGAAGGGCTCGAGCTTGAGCCTTTATTGCAGCTGATGGCGGACGAGGATGTGGTCAAGGTGTTCCACGCCGCCAGGCAGGACCTCGAAATCTTTTGGAAACTCGCTGGCGTCCTGCCGACGCCGCTCTTCGACACCCAGGTCGCGGCGATGGTCTGCGGCTACGGCGAGCAGGTGTCCTATAGCGAGCTCGCGCAATCGATCTGCCATGTCACGATCGACAAGTCGTCGCGCTTCACCGACTGGGCGCGCCGTCCACTGGCGGAAGCGCAAATTGAATATGCGATTGGCGACGTGACCCATCTGCGTGAGATCTACAAGACATTGTCGAAACGCATCGTGGCGACAGGACGGCAGTCCTGGCTCCAGGACGAGATGAAGACTCTCGCCTCGCCCTCGACCTATGAGCAACATCCGGAGCGCGCCTGGGAGCGCTTCAAGACCCGCATGCGCAAGCCCCGCGATCTCGCGGTGCTGATGGAGCTTGCGGCTTGGCGTGAGAGCGAGGCGCAAGCGCGCGACGTTCCCCGCGCGCGCGTTCTCAAGGACGATGTTCTGATCGAACTTTCGCTCGCCGCCCCAACCAGCGTCGAGGCGCTCGGCAATTTGCGCGCTTTTCCGCGCGGCATGGAGCGCTCGCGCGCCGGCGGAGAGATCCTGGCGGCGATCGAGCGCGGGCTTCAGCGCGACCCCAAAACCTTGCCGAAAATCGAGCGCGAGCGGCGCAACGGCGCGAATCTCGGCGCGACTGTCGAACTCCTCAAAGTGCTGCTTCGCCAGGTTAGCGACGAGAACGGCGTCGCGGGCAAGCTCATCGCCACCGTCGACGACCTCGAAGCGATCGCCGCCAACGACAAGGCCAATGTGCCCGCGCTCAGTGGCTGGCGTCGGACGCTGTTCGGGGAACGGGCCCTCGAACTCAAGCGCGGGCGTTTGGCGCTGACGGTCGAGAACGGCAAGGTCGTCACGCTCGAATGGAAGGACGCGGAGGCGCCAAATCCGGCGGCTTAGGGTTCGCTTTTGCGCCGGCACGCGCTCGGCCGCCCGCCGTCACAATTCGCGTCGCGCCAATTGCGCTTCAACGCGGCCCGGTAAGGCTTACTTGACCACACGCCCCGATATCGTCTGGCTCCGCGACGACTTTCGCCTCGACGACCAGCCGTCGAATTCGCGCCGCTGGCGCTCGACCGGCCCTTTATGTCTATGTTCACGACAAGTCCGCCCCCGGCGTTCGGCCGCTCGGCGGCGCTGCGAAATGGCGTCTCGCGCAGTCGTTGTGCGCGATTGAGGTTACCCTTCGCGAGCGCGGCTCTCGGCTCGACATTGTCAAAGGCGAGGCCGAGCCTCTCATTCTCGCGCTGGCCGCGGCGGCCGACGCAGGGCGGGTCCTATGGACGCGGCGCTACGAGGCCGGGGGGATCGCCGTCAATTCCCGCATCAAGGCGACGCTCAGAATCCCGCGGGGTCGACGCCGTGAGCTTCAACGGCCGCCTGCTGCGCGAGCCATGGGAGGTCTGGAGGTCGGAGGGCCGAGGTTCAAGCGTGTTTTCCGCTTTCTGGCGACGCCATCGGGCGCTCGGCGCGCTGCCTACTGCAGTCGAGGCGTCCGATCGTCTTGGCCCCGCGGCATGGCCCAGATCAGCGCCTGAGCGCACGACGATCGAGACGTTACGACTGACGCCGACGAGGCCCGACTGGGCGAGCGAACTCGCCGCTGGCGAACAGTTCGGGGAAGCCGGCGCGTTGGCGAGACTCGATCAATTCGCGACCGACGCGCTGCCGGGATACGCAATTCAGCGCGACGTTCCTCGGACCGAGACCACATCGCGGCTCTCCGCGCACCTGCGGTTCGGCGAGATTTCCCCTCGGCGGGTGGCGCAGACAGTGGAGAGCGCAGCGGCAACCGATCCGGGACTTGCTCCCGCCGCAGAGAAATACCTTGCCGAACTTGGTTGGCGCGATTTCGCCGCCGCGCTCTTGCTCGCAAATTCCGACCTCGCGACCCGGTCGTTGCGGCCGGAATTCGATCGATTTCCCTGGCGCGATGACGAAGCCGGTTTCCGCGCCTGGCGTCGCGGGGAGACCGGATATCCGATCGTCGATGCGGGCATGCGTCAACTTTGGCGCACCGGATTTATGCCGAACCGCGTGCGCATGATCGCCGCTTCCTTCCTGGTCAAACACCTTCTGATTGACTGGCGTCGGGGCGAACAGTGGTTCTGGGACACGCTCACAGACGCCGACCCGGCCAGCAATCCGTTGAACTGGCAATGGGTTGCAGGCGCGGGCGTCGATTCCGCGCCGTATTTTCGCATCTTCAACCCGGTTCTCCAGGCCGAACGATACGACACTGATGGCGCTTACGTTCGCCGCTGGCTCCCGGAACTCGCCACGCTTGAGGGTCCAGCGATTCATGCGCCCTGGCGGGCTTCCGCCTCGGATCTGGCGCGCCTGGGCGTGACGTTGGGGCAGACATATCCGAACCCGATCGTCGATCACGCTTTTGCTCGCGCCCGGGCGCTGACGGCTTTTGCCGAGACGCGCCGCTGACGCGCGCGAACATCGCGGACGC
Organism: uncultured Alphaproteobacteria bacterium; assembly: GCA_963839185.1. GTDB lineage: Bacteria > Pseudomonadota > Alphaproteobacteria > Rhizobiales > Beijerinckiaceae > Roseiarcus. The sequence continues at coordinate 12,427 of CAWIUD010000058.1, forward strand.
TGGCGCTGCTCAATAGACTCGCTGCCTCGGCTCAGCTTGACGGGCGGTGCGGGGCATCGGAAAAGACGGCTCGGCCTCGCGCGGGAGACGGAATGCAGCGGGTTACGCTCATCGACAACTATGACAGCTTCACCTTTAACCTCGTCCATTATCTCGGCGAGTTGGGAGCGCAGGTGTCTGTGTGGCGCAACGACCAGATCACTGTCTCGGACGCGCTCGCGGAAGAACCCGACGCAATTGTGCTCTCGCCTGGCCCCTGCACCCCCAACGAAGCGGGCATCTGCCTCGACCTTGTCCGTGCGGCCAGCGAAGCAACGCCCATTCTCGGCGTGTGTCTCGGCCATCAGGCGATCGGCCAAGCGTTCGGCGGCGGCATCGTGCGCGCCCCCACGCCGATGCACGGCAAGGTTTCACGCATCTCGCACAACGCGCGCGGCCTTTTTCGCGGCCTCAATGGCGCCTTCTCGGCGACGCGCTATCACTCGCTCGTCATCGAGAGGTCAAGCGCGCCGGCTGAACTCGAAATCAGTGCGGAGACTGACGACGGCGTCATCATGGGCGTTTCCCATCGCGATCGGCCGGCTTTTGGCGTGCAGTTCCACCCGGAAAGCATCGCGAGCGAGAACGGCCGTCAGATCCTGCGGAATTTCTTGGACTTGGCCGCCGCATTTCACGGGCGCGGCGGGGATGGCCGACACGAAGGCGAAGGGGGGTCATGGAATCCTTCAAGCCTCTGATCGCCAAAGTCGCCGCAGGAGCGACCCTGACCCGCACGGAGGCGGAGAACGCTTTCGATTCCATGCTGTCCGGTGAAGTGACTCCCTCGCAGATCGGCGGATTCCTCATGGCGCTGAGAGTGCGCGGCGAGAGCGTCGAGGAGATCACGGGCGCGGTCGCGGCGATGCGCGCAAAAATGGTCGGGGTGAAGGCGCCGCCGGACGCGATCGACATCGTCGGCACGGGCGGCGACGGATCGGGCTCCTACAACGTGTCGACGCTCGCCGCGCTCATTACCGCCTCCTGCGGCGTGCCGGTCGCTAAGCACGGCAACCGCGCAATCTCCTCGCGCGCAGGCGCTGCCGACACTTTGACCGCGCTCGGCGTCAAAGTCGGGCTTTCGCCTGAAGGCGTCGAGCGATGCCTCGATGAGGCCGGAATCGGCTTCATGATGGCGCCGGCGCATCACGCGGCCATGCGGCACGTGGGCCCGACGCGGGTAGAGCTCGGCACGCGCACCATCTTCAATCTGCTCGGACCGCTGTCCAATCCAGCCGGCGTCAAGCGCCAGGTAATCGGCGTATTCTCCGCCGCCTGGCTCGAGCCGATGGCCGAGGTCCTGCGAAATCTTGGCTCGGAGCGCGTCTGGATCACCCACGGCGTCGACGGCCTCGACGAGATCACGACCACCGGGCCAACAAAAGTGGTCGAGCTGAAGGAGGAACGCTTCATTCGTTCGAGTTGACCCCGGAAGCCGCGGGTCTCGCCCGATCGTCGCCAGCGGCGCTCAAGGGTGGGGACCCTGCCCATAACGCCAGGGCGCTGGTCGATGTGCTGGACGGCGCCTCGGGGGCCTTTCGCGATATCGGGCTCATCACCACGGGCGCCGCGCTCGTCGTCGCCGGCAAAGTCGGATCGATCAAGGACGGAGTGGCCATGGGCGCCGAGGCGATCCGATCCGGCGCGTCGCGGCGCACCCTCGATCGATTAATCGCAGCGTCTAATGCTTGAAGATCGGGGACGCTGATGGCCGACATCCTGAAAAAGATCGAAAGCTATAAGCGCCGCGAAATCGCTGAGGCCAAAGTGCGTGTGCCGCGCGCGACCCTTGAGCGCGAGATCGACTGCCAATCCCCGCCCGCGGCTTCATCAAGGCGGTGGAAAGGGCGATTGAAGAAGGACGCTTCGGCCTGATCGCAGAAATCAAGAAGGCAAGCCCGTCAAAGGGGCTCATACGCGA
>CAWIUD010000059.1:0-24775 GCA_963839185.1 uncultured Alphaproteobacteria bacterium
TCGGCCAGCGATTTCAGATAGGGCGCGTCGCCGGCTTGCACATTGTAGAAGCCCATCGAGGTTGAACCCTCCCCGGTCGTTTCATTGGTGAACGGCACGGGCTGCGCCTTGCCGTTGGAGCCCGCGCCGATCGTCGTCTCAACCCAGGGAAAGAGATCCGCGCGACAATTGGATGGGCCGTGCCCCGCGGCGCCCGCAGGGGCGCAGTCGACTTGCTGATACATCTGGAAGAAGCGATGCACCGGGCTTGCGTCGTAGGCGTCGTAGGGGTGATGCGGCCCGGTAATCTGAAACGGGCCAAACGGGAGATTGCTGGCGTTCTGGCCGTCGTACGAGATGCGGGTGTCCGGGGTCTTGCTGGTCTGCCCGGTGCCGCCGGTCAGGAGATATTGGACATAACCGGGATCGAGACCATTCTCCAGCTGCGCCGCGACCCCAAGGTTGTGCGTGTTCGCAGGACAGGAAGTCCCCGTGTAGCCTGGACTGATCGCCGTGCACACGTAGGGCGTCGTCGGGCCGCCGACCAATGCGGGCGGCAAGGTGGCGTAGGTCGTGGTGCGTGGGTTCAATTGATACGTTGTGGTGTCGGAACCCTGAAATTGCGCGCCCTTGTTGTATAAGGTTCCCGGCGAGCCGTCCGCTCTGACGATGCCCTGCGACAGCAGGTTCCAGACAGTTTCGCCCTTGTTGACCGGCTGATAAGTGGCGAAGATGTGATCGAAGGTTCTGTTTTCGCCGATGATGACGATCACATGTTTGATCGGCGTGGTCGTCGCCGCCAAAGCCGGCGCCATCGAATTGCCAGCCAAAGCGGCGACCGCGACGCAAGTCGGCAAATTCCGTCGAATTCCTCGGCTCCTCAAAGTCGTTGATTTCATAGTGCGCCCCTGCGATTTCGGTGACGATTGCCACCGGGCGCGAAGCTATCGGATCGCTTTTTCGTCATAATGACCTATCGATGATTGTTGTGTGACAGTGGACAACTCGGAATCCGCGCTAACAACTGCACGCTGTACAAAGCGCTGGCCCTTGAGCTTAAAGACATCTTTCAACGTCTTGACGACAAGACTGTATCCGAAGGCGTGGTTCGCCGGCCTGAACGCGGCGTGGGCGCCGGTTTGATCGCCGACGCGCGATGCTTTTTTCGCTTCCTCCTGTCGAAACGGTCCACCCTCGACCGTCTTTGCAATGACGGCGGGCAAGACCGCGCCGCTTTTTGGAAGGAGCAGAGCGATGGAATACCTGTTGATGATCCATTCGGACGAGAAGGCGATGCAGGCGGCGTCGAAGGAAGAGAACGCGGCGCGTCTGGCGGCCTACGGCGCCTATATGCAGGCGATGGCGCAAGCGGGCGTCAGCAAGGGCGGCCAGCGCCTGCATCCGGCGTCGACCGCGACCACCGTCAGGGTCAAGAACGGCAAGACCTCGGTCCTCAACGGCCCCTACGCCGAGGTCAAGGAGCAGCTCGGCGGCTATTTCCTGATCGAAGCGCCCGATCTCGACCAGGCGATCGCCTGGGCGGCGCGCTGCCCAGGCGCCCAGGACGGCGCGATCGAGGTCCGGCCGATCTGGCAGATGTGACGCCGCTCGGCTTTCCCGATCGGCTATCCGCAGCCGGTCGGGACTATCATCAGATAATTGTTTTGTTTCAGTATTTAAAAGCGTAAGCTAATCTATTACTTTGATTTGGCCGGCTCCGCCTCTGGCGGAGGGATTGAACAGCGACGCTAAACCGGGTCGCAAACCGCTGAAAAGATTGAACGGCGACGCTAAGATGGCGCTTGGCGCAAATCCAGCTCTGAAGCCTCCACTCGAGCGAAGCGAACGGGGACGCCCTTTGCGGGAAGTCGAACCACGGGGTCATCCGGCGGGTGAAGGGCTGCCGCGACCGCCCCCTGCCCCGAGACCGCAGCCCGCGCGGCGGCGACCCGGGTTGCGCGGGAAAGCTATGGCAAACTGGTCGCCTATCTCGCCGCCCCGGGGCGCGACGTTCCGGCGGCCGAGGATGCGCTCGCCGACGCCTTCGCCGCGGCGCTGACCGTATGGCCAGCCAGGGGCGTGCCGGCCAATCCGGAGGGCTGGCTCGCCAAGGCCGCGCGCCGCCGGCTGATCGACGCCGCGCGCCGGCGCCGCAGCGCCGAGGCCGCGTCCGGTACGCTGGCGCTGATTGGCGACGAGCTGAACGGGGCGGCGGAGGCGGACGCTTCGTTTCCCGACCGCCGGCTGGCGCTGATGTTCGCCTGCGCTCATCCGGCGATCGAGGAATTGATCCGCGCCCCATTGATGTTGCAGACGATCCTGGGGCTGGACGCCGCCGCGATCGCCTCCGCCTTCCTGGTCTCGCCCGCCGCCAATGGGACAGCGACTGTCCCGCGCCAAGGCGAAGATCCGCTTGGCCGGCGTGCCGTTCAAGATCCCCGAGCCCGACGAATGGCCGGACCGGCTCGGCGTGGCGCTGGAGGCGATCTACGCCGCGTTTTCGCATGGCTGGGCGGAGGCGTTCTCCGACGACCCGCGCGGGCGCAATCTCGCCGAGGAGGCGATCTGGCTCGGCCGCGTCGTCGTCCGGCTCGCGCCGGACGAACCGGAGGCGATGGGCCTCCTGGCGCTGATGCTTTACGCCCATTCCCGCCGGGAGGCGCGGCGCGACGCGCTCGGACGCTACGTTCCCTTGACCGAGCAGGATACAGGCGCCTGGGACCAGGCGGCGATCGACGAGGCGGAAGGCCTCCTGCGCGCCGCCAGCGCCGCCGCCGCGCCGGGACGGTTTCAGCTCGAGGCCGCCGTCCAGTCGGCCCATGCCGCCCGCCGGGTGACAGGAGAAACAGACTGGAAAGCCATCGCCTCGCTCTACGACGCGCTGTTCGCCATGACCGGCTCGCCTGTCGTCGCCATCAATCGCGCCGCGGCGGTCGCGCAAGCGCGCGGAGCGGCGGCCGGATTGCAGTTGCTTGAGGAAATCGGAGCAGGTGGCGAACTCAACGGATATGAACCTTATTGGGTCGCGCGCGCCGATCTCTGCGCCAAGCTCGGCGACGTCAGCGAGGCTCGGCGCGCCTATGGCCTGGCGATTGGGCTGCAAACCGACCCGGCGGCGCGCGCGTTTCTCATCGAGCGGCTGGCCGGCCTCCTCTGACAATCGGCGGAAGTGACGGCCGTCACGACGGCTCGAGTCGCCACAGGCCGGGATATGACTTCACGAATCCGCTCGGAGCAATCTCCAGCAGGCCTTGGTAGGGAACCGTCGGCGCCGTGTACCAATATGTCGTTTCGCCGCGTCGCTCATAGATTTGCGGCAGTTCGGTCAGCGAGCCGCTGTCGATATCGAACCAGACGACAGGAAGGCCGATTTTCTGGCTGGCGACGCCGCCATGCGCCGCAATTGCAGGATATTGGTCGCCGGCGTAAAGCCGAAATCAAGGTCGACCAGATGCCCCAACCCATCTGACGACAGCGCCGTTCAGCCGCCAGACGTCGTCGTCGCGGCAGATGTCATGCACGAACGTCTGCTTGCCGAAAAATCCCTCCAAGCGTCCCCGCTTGGTTCTCCAGGAGCTGTCCACTTCGACCTGATAGGCGACGGCGGCCGGTCCCGCCTGGTGGGCGAACGCCGCGGCCCCTCGCAGCAACCAGCCGTCGGCGCAGGGGCTCAGGAGCGCCGCGTCGCAGCCGGGCCGATCGAGGCGAGTCCAGATCGCGGTTTCGCTCACCTCACGGTCCCGCCACCGGATAGGGCGCCCCCTCGAAGCGCTCGGAATGGTAACCTTTGACGCCGATCAGCTTGGCGAGCGGCCCACGGATGTCGCCCGTCTCCCGCAGGCGCTCGACAATCGCCGCAAAGTCCCATTTGGGCCGCCAGCCGAGTTCTTGCCGCGCTAAAGCGTTGTCATAAACGCGATCGATGCTCGGAAACATCCGCCAGCCGCGTCTGGCGTATTCATCCTCCCATCCCGCCGCGCGCAGGCTGACGACTGCGGGCGCGTCCATGCGCAGCAGGGCGCAATCCTCCGGCCGGAACGGCGTCGTCGCGCTGACAATATACTTGCCGAAGCCGATCGAGGGCGCGCGCTCGGCGGCGTCGAGATGCGCCTGGACGACGTCCTCGATGGCGACGCGCCGGAACAGATATTCATTGGCCTTCGCATTGTCGTCCGCGTAAGTCCCGCGGGCCTCGGGATCGTCGTCGGCTTCCGGGAAAGAAGCGCGAAGTCCTCGAGCACGATGCAGGCCAGCCCCTCGTTCCGATGGAAAAGCCGGCAGAGATCCTCGGCTGCGGTCTTGGTGACGCCGTAGATGTTCTTCGGAGCCGGAGCGACGCTTTCGTCGATCCAGGCGGCCGGCTCGCCGGGCGGAGGTTTGAGCGCGTCGCCGAACGCGCTGGTCGTGCTGGTGAAGACGAAGGCCCGGACGCGGGCGCGGGTCGCCTCCTCGAGCAGGATCAGCGTCCCCCTGACGTTGGTCTCGACGAAAGCTTCGCGCCCATGGGTCGCGACATGGGGTTTATGCAATGTCGCGGCGTGAAGGACCGTGTCCGCGTCGCGCATGATGCGGGCGACGCATTCGCGGTCGGCGATGGAGCCGACCTCGTCAGTAAAAGGCCCGGCGATGACGTCGAGCCCGATCGCCTCCCGGCCGGACGCGCGCAAGACGCGCATCAGCGCCTCGCCGAGATGGCCGGAACTGCCGGTCACGAGCGTAGTCATCATCGAACTGAAATCCTTGGAAAGGGTCGAACTAGCGGCGGCTCCCGTTCCTATCACGGCAGCCCCGACCCGTCGAAGGCCGTCGAACCGGCAATCGGTCGGCCTGTTTCATAAAAACCGGAAATTGATTGCCAAAACGAGCCGAATGATCCTAAAATTCAGGAGCGATAGAGATACAGAGAGAAGGCGGCCTCCAAATTGCCTCGCGAGCGTTGCTACATCCCACAAGCCCTTGGAATTGCTAAATCCGGAGATGGGTCTCCCCTTGCAAAGAGTTGGCATGGATTTGGGGTCGGCGCCGCGTCTGCTTGCCCAGAGTTGGCGCTGCGTTCCATCCCGCGGCGCCAACGGGGAGGTTCGCGTTCAGAGCTGTTCGAACCCGATCTTGCCGTCTTCGCCTTTCTTCCAAACGTACCAGACGTAGTCGACGGTCGTGCGGTCGCCCTTCTTGTCGTAGGAAATGTCGCCGATGACGGTATGGAACGGCATGCCCGAATGCATGACCGCAGCCACCTTCTTCGGATCGAGAGAGTTCGCCTTTTCCGCCGCCTGTTTGATGATCTGGACTGCGGCGTAGGAGTAGAGGGTGTAGCCTTGCGGGTCGAAGCCCTTGGCTTGGAACGACGCCACCGCGTCCTTGGCGTTCGGGTTCTTGCGGGGCTCCGGGCCGAACGTCATCAGCGTGCCTTCGACCCCCGGGCCGCCGATGGCCGCGAATTCGGAACTGGTGATGCCGTCACCGGAGATCATGACCGTGCTCATACCTTGATCTCTCATCTGGCGAACGATGAGGCCGCCCTCGGTCTGCAGGCCGCCCCACATCAGATAGTCGGCCCCGATTCTTTGATCTTGGAGACGATCGCCGAATAGTCCTTCTCGCCCGTGTTCACGCCCTCGTAGAGCACTTCCTTGACGCCGAGCTTGTGCATGTTGTCGAGCGCGGCGTCGGCAAGCCCCTTGCCATAGGTCGTCTTGTCGTGGACGACCGCGATCTTCTTGCCCTTGAGCTTCCCGCTCGCGAGCTCGGCCCAGACCATGCCCTGCTGATCGTCGCGGCCGCAGGTGCGGAACGCGTCCCACAGCATCCGGTCGGTCACTTTGGGATTTGTCGCCGAGGGCGTGATAAACAGGACGCCGTTCTCGGAATAGACGTCGGAGGCCGGGATCGTCACGCCGGAGTTGAAGTGGCCGACGACGAATTTGACGCCGTCGCCGACGAACTTGTTGGCGACCGACACGCCCTGCTTCGGATCGGACACGTCGTCGCCCGGCTCGACCTCGATTTTCTGGCCCAGAATGCCGCCCGCCTTGTTGATGTCTTCCGCCGCCTGCTCGACGCCCTGGGTCAATTGCGCCCCGAACGCTGCGTTCGCGCCGGTGATCGGGCCCGGCGACGCCGATCTTGATCTGCGCTTGCGCCGCGCCCGCAATCCAGAGCGACAGGGCGATGGGGATGGTTTTCAGGATGACAGCTCGCATATTCAACCTCCAATGCGATGTTGACCGGTTAGCTTGCCGAGGCTATCGCCGGTTATATAACTTGTAAAGATCGATAATGACGGTTATCACTCCGAACGCTCTCTCTCCCGCGCCGGCTCGCTGCCGCTGATCGCGGACGATCTCGCGCTTGATTTCGCCAACACCGAATCCGGCCGCGGCTTTCCCTCGCACCAGGACCATTTGCAGGCGGCCCGGAACGTTGCGGAATGGCTGGCGCACGCACATGTCCTGCCCCGACAAGACATCGAGTGGCTGAATGCGGAGCTTGCCGGCCGCCCTGATCTCGCCTCCGACCTTCTGGCGCGCGCGGCCGACTTGCGCGCGGCGATTCACGCGATTGGCGCAGCGGTCGGACGCCGCGTCGCGCCTCCCGAGGCCGCGCTCACGAGCCTATCGGCGCTCCATGCGCGATTTCTGACCCGGGGAACTTTGACCTTCGCCGGCGGATTGTGCCGCTGGAGTTGGGACGTTCGCTCGTCGCCGGCCGAAGCAGCCTTGGGTCCGATCGCGCTCGCCGCCGTCAAGCTGTTCACTGAAAGCGACTTTGGCCGGATCAAGGAATGCGGCGGGCACGCCTGCGGGTGGCTCTTCTACGACAGAAGCAAGAACAACCGGCGCCGGTGGTGCGAAATGGAAGTCTGCGGCAATCGCGCCAAGCAGCGGCGGCTGGCGGCGCGGAGGCGCGGGGCTTGAACCATTCCCTCGTCGGCATCATGCTTGTGGTTTTATTCCTCGCGGGCTGCTCGCCGGTCCTGGAGACCGATCAGGCGCGCCTTTGCCGCATGACCCTCCCGGCGATCATGCCGCCGGAGGCGACGATCGCTGTTCTTGCGCAAACGCCTGATCCGACGGGCGCGGTTTGCGGGTGACGTTCACGGCGGAGACGCAGGGCGAAACGCCTCAGCGCCATGCCGCCGCCTGCCGGTTTCGGGAGCCGGGACGCCCGCGCGAGTCCCGCGATCTTTCGGCGCTGGCGCTCGATGGCCGGCCGCTATCCGACATCGAGCTTCTGTTTCTGATCCGCTATTGGCTGGCGACGCCTGAGGGCCGAGCCGCCGATCCGGCGCCGCTCGGCGACCTCGGCGGCCTTCCGGTTCTGCCGCGATCCTTCGCCTTTGGTTTGCAAATGGCGCTGGATGGACTGCCTCTGGCGGCGATCTACGCCCTGTTGGCGACGGCCTATTCGCTGGCGTTCAGTTTGATCGGGCGCATCAACTTCGCTTTCGGGGAACTCGCCGCCGCGGGCGGTTATGCGGCGGCGATCGCCGCGCTGGCGATGGCGGGCTCCGGGCCGGCCCCCCTGCTGACAGCGGCTTTCGTACTGGCCGCCGCCGTCTCCGCGGCCTGGGGCCTCGCATCGGCGCGTTGCGTCTTCATCCCGTTACGCGGCGCGAAGGGCCAGCAGACTCTGGTCGCGACCGTGGGCCTCGCGCTCTTCCTGCGGGAATTGTTGCGGTTGGCCCAGGGCGACCGTTCGAGCTGGATGAGCCCCCAGCTCAATCAGCCGTTCGCGCTCGCGCGCGCCGGCGATTTCATTGCTGTGGCGACTCCGATGACCTTCCTCGCCAGCGCGGTAACGATCGCCGTCGGTCTCGGCCTCGTGCTCATCTTTCGCTTCAGTCGGATGGGACGCGAATGGCGCGCCTACGCCGACGATCCGCTTGCCGCGGAATTGATGGGCGTCGACCCGGCCGCGACGACCGCGCGGGCCTTTGCGCTTTCCGGAGCGCTCGCCGGCCTTGCCGGCGCGACCATGACGGCGGCTTATGGGGCCGTTGGCTATGGCCTTTCGGCGACCCTGACTCTCAAGGCGCTCGCTGCGGCGATCGTCGGCGGCATCGGCTCGCTTCCTGGCGCTTTTCTGGGCGGGCTGATCATCGGCGCCGCCGAGACTGGCTGGTCGGCGCTGTTTCCCATCGATTATCGCGACATCGCGGTTTATGCGCTGCTGACGATCTTCATCGCGCTCCGGCCATCCGGGCTGCTTGGCCAGCGCGAAGCCGTCACCAACAACCTATTCCCACGCCGGTCTTGACTTGGCGTCTCCGCCGCCCACATCCTTGCCGCGCGCTCAGGCGGGCCGCTCACGGAGGCTCCGATGTCCAATTCCTTTACCGCTGCGCCCGTCGGCGTCCTGCGAGCCGATGCGCTAGCGGGCGTACGCACCGCCGCATGGTCGCGGTCTGCCTCGACCTTGCGATCGTCAGCGTGCTCGTGGCTGTCTTATGGATTGTGTCGATCGTCTTGACCTTTGGTCTCGCCCTTTTCTTTCTGCCGCCGCTCTATCCGATCGTCGCCTTCTTTTATAACGGCCTCACCGTGTCAGGCCGCAGAATGGCGACGCCCGGCATGCGGGCGATGGATCTTGAAATGCGGATGCACGACACTGGCGCGCGCGTGCCGTTTGTCAACGCCGCCGTCCATGCGGTGCTGTTCTACTTGAGCTGGTTTTTTCCGCCGATCTTTCTGGTGTCGCTGGTCAATTCGGAGAAGCGATGCCTGCATGACATCATCGCTGGCGTCGTGATGGTGCGCAGACTGTAATTCGAGCGGCGGAGTGCGTTCCTTGGGTGCGTGAGGCGGGCGTGGGTGTCTCTGACGGCAGGCAGGATCAGGGGTGATGAGGGAAGCCCGCGACGCTCCGCAGTTCTATCTCACCGCTCCGTCGGCATGCCCATACCTGTCCGGCCAGCAGGAACGGAAAATCTTCACGCATCTTGTCGGCAAGCGGGCTTCGGCCCTCAACGATCTCCTTACCCAGACAGGGTTCCGCCGCTCGCAAACCATCGCCTACCGGCCGGCCTGCGAGAGCTGCCGGGCATGCGTTTCCGTTCGGGTTCTGGTCGACGATTTTCGCCCCTCCGCCAGTCAGCGCCGCGCGATGCGGGCCAATGCCGATCTTTTCGGCGCGTTCGTCCCGCCCAAGCCGACCAACGAACATTACGGGCTGTTCCGCTCCTATCTCGACGCCAGGCACCCGGAAGGCGGGATGGCGGACATGTCGTCGCTCGATTTCGCGATGATGGTCGAGGACACGCATATCGACACCGTGCTCACCGAATATCGCGAGCGGCGCGAACCGGGCGACGCGTCGGGGCGGCTGTTTGCGGTTTGCCTCACCGACCGGCTCGCCGACGGCCTGTCGCTTGTCTATTCCTTCTATTCTCCGGATGCGCGGCGCCGGTCGCTCGGTAATTACGTCATTCTCGACCACATCGAGAAAGCGCGCCGTCTCGGGCTGCCGCATGTCTATCTCGGCTATTGGGTCGAGGGATCGAAAAAGATGGGCTACAAGGCGGCATATCTGCCGCAGGAGCGCCTCGGCCTGCACGGGTGGGCCAGGGTCGAGCGGTAGCCCATCGCGCGGCGGCATTTCCGGACGGCCGCGCTTCTTGGTGCGCGTGATCTCTTCGCCATCGCTTCCTCAGCAAGCCGAGGTCATGCTCATACTTGCGATTTCACTTGTCGCTGAACCGGAAAAGGCGTCTATTAGCTGCGCTCTCAAAGCTTATAAGGATTAGCGGACTATCCAATCAGTAAACCACTGGTAGGAAGGGAACTCGCATAAATCGCACACTTGTCTCGAAACGGATGCTGTTGGCCGGAGCTTCGGCTTTCGCCATGCTCGCCGGTGCGGGCGCGGCCCACTCGATGTCCTGGGATCTGCCCGGAGTGTATACGTTCACGGCGACAACGTCCGGCGCCTATGCGGTCGAGGCGATTGGGGCGACCGGCGGCGGGAGGGTTTCGGGCGAGGTGTTCCAAGGCGGCAGGGGCGTTGAGATCACCGGCGACCTCATGCTGACAGCGGGCGCGTCGGTGGATATCTTTGTCGGCGGGCCGGGCGTGAACGGCAATTATGCTGGCGGCGGCGGCGGATTGACCGCCATCCTGCCCGTCTCGGGGGGAGCGTTCCATGTCATCGCCGGCGGTGGGGGCGGCGCAAGCCTGGACGCGAATGGATTCCCCGCCCAGGGCAGCTCCAGCGGCGGATCGGGCGGCGGGACTTACGGGGGCGCGGGAGGCGTCGCCGGGACCGGCGGCGGCGGGGGAACCATGGACTTCGCCAGCGGCGGCTTTGCCGCCGCCGGCGGCGGCTCGGGTCTTCTTGGAGCGGGGGGAAATGGTGTCGGGACCAGCCCGGGACAAGGGGGAGTGGGCTTTGCGGGCGGGACTGGCGCCGCGAACGGCGGCTTTGGCGGCGGCGGCGGCGCGAGCCAGTATGCCGGCGGCGGGGGCGGCGGCTTTTCGGGCGGCGGCGGGGGCGCGCCCTTCGTCGTAGGGGGTGGCCTCGTCGTCTTCGGCAGCGGCGGGGGCGGCGGCTCCTTTGCGTCGGGTTTGACGGGCGGAGCGATCGTGCTTAGCGGAGGAACATTCAACGACGCCGGCTTTGTCAGCATCAACGAAATCAGCGCCGCCGTCCCCGAACCCTCCACCTGGGCGATGATGCTCACCGGCTTCAGCGCGCTCGGCGCGATGCTGATGCGCCGCACCGGGAAGACAAAACCCGCCTGAGGCTGGTCGCGGCGACCCCAGCCGCAAGAGCGGCTCGGTCAGCGCGGCGCCAGGAGCGAGCGGCGGGACGCGTCCAGCGAGACGGTTTGGCGGAATTTTTAAAGTCGCGGATTCCATCGTTTCAAAGCCTTGCGGCGCGTTTTGCAGCCGACGCCCGTGCGCCGAGGACCTCATCGTGAGGCGCCCGCCAAAAGCAGGCGTCCCGAACGATGCTCGCGTTGGCGAAGGCTGCCGCCCCGGTTGCCCCGGCGGTGACGCGACGAGAGGCGCTTCCTGCCAAGCCAATTCGGCGCCGACCCCAAACCGACATGGCGCCAAACGCAAGTGCAGGCAAACTTTTGACAAGACCCTCCCCTTGCCGATTTGAGCCCTCTCAAGGCTTTACAGCCTACCCAAACACAGCGTCGCACCTTGGCGCCCTTCCCAGCCGGCGCGGACTCGTTCGCCGTCGACTGAAACAAAAAGAGAACCATGGAACCGTCCCCTTGTCAACGATTTATCTGATTTTCAGAAATACCCGATCTCGACTTGTACGATCGGGCGCTGCAGCCGCAAATGACGAAACTTCTCAAACGCGCACTTGCGCTTTCAGCTATGGTCGCCCAATCGGGGGCGGACGTCTGACGAATGAGTTTTCTCGATCAACTGGCGTTTGGACCGGGCCGCGATCGACGAGCGTGGGCGAGGATTGTATTGATGGCCGTCGCCGTTCTGGCGGTCGCGGCCACGATCCTCTACTTCACGATCTCCGGCGATTACGCGTTCCTGAAGGCATCTGTCTTTACAGGCGGTCCGACCGGACAATATCATGCGACGGGGGAGCGGCTTGCGGCGCGCGCGCTCAAGAAGAGCGGGCGCTTGACCGTCGTCGCCACAGACGGGTCGGTTGAGAACATTGCTCGGCTTGCAGGCGAAAATGGGCGCTGCGTTCCCGCTTTCGCCTTCGTGCAGGACGGAGTGCCGGTTCCCGCCGACGCCGGGCTGGTGTCTCTGGGCCGGCTCCCGCAACCCGAGTCGCTTTTGCTGTTCGCTCGACGCGGGCGGGCGATCGATGCGTTCAGCGACCTCAAGGGCGCGTCGGTCGGCATTGGCCCGGACGGTTCCGGCACAGCCGATCTGATGCGCCAATTGATGGAGAATTCCGATCTCAAAGGTCTCGATCTGAGGCTGTCGAATCACGATCTCGAAGCTCAGGCCGGAATGGTCCGCGACGGCCAGCTCGATCTCGCCGCGTTTGTCATGACCGCGGGCGCCGAGTTGATCCGCACCCTGGCGAATACATCGACCTCGAGATCGTCGCTCCAAGCGACCTGGAAGGCCTGGTGGCGCGAGACAAGTGGCTGCGCCTCGGCAGAATTCCGGCTGGCTTTTACGACATCGCCAAACCGATCCCGGCGAACGACAAGCTCGTCGCGCAGGTCGACACGCTCATCATGACGAACGGCTGCGTGCACCGCGCGGAGCGGGAGGCCTTCCTGATGCTCCTCAGCGAGGAGTTCCCGAATTTCGTTCGAGACAACCCGCCGCCGTCGGCGAAGTCTCAAGATCAGGCGCCGTTGGCCGACGAGGCGCGCCAGTTTTTCACCAACGGCGAGCCCGAACTCGCCGACCGATATTTCCCCCGGCTCGTGAACCTGATGTCGCCCGCGTACTGGATCTATCTGGCGATGGCGGTCACGGTGCTGTTCAACGCCTCTAACGCTTACAGCCAATTCAGGCTCTGGCGCATCGACGCCAACCGGGAAATGCTGAAGTCGCGGCTCAAGGCGCTGACTGGTCTCGGCTCAACGCCGGAACACGTCAAAACGCTCCCGCCGGGAACGGTCATCAAGACAGCTCAGCATCGAAAGGCGGTCGAAGAGCTCCTCGCCGACCTCGAGGCGCTTCGCCTTCGCTGCGAGCAACAGCTGCGCTCTGTCGTCACGCCCATGGGCAGTGAGATGTTCTATCGTTATCAGGAGTCGCTGATCGAGGACGCCCAGGCGGTCCTCGCGGACCTGCTTCGGCGGCCGGGCCGAAACGAGGCCCTTTGATGCGACGCCAAGGTCGTCCTAGCACTCGACGAAATTGACGGCGAGGCCGCCGAGCGACGTCTCCTTGTACTTCGACTGCATGTCGGCGCCGGTCTGGCGCATGGTGGCGATGACGCTGTCGAGCGAGATGCGGTGGCGCCCGTCGCCGTGCAGCGCCAGCGACGCCGCCGCGATCGCCTTCACCGCGCCGAACGCGTTGCGCTCGATGCATGGGATCTGCACCAGCCCGCCGACCGGATCGCAGGTCATGCCGAGGTGGTGCTCCATCGCGATCTCGGCGGCGTTCTCGATCTGCTCGTTTGTGCCGCCGAGCGCTGCGCACAAGCCCGCGGCGGCCATCGAGGAAGCGACGCCGACTTCGCCCTGACAGCCGACCTCGGCGCCGGAAATCGAAGCGTTGAGCTTGAAGAGCGCGCCGATCGCGGTCGCGGTCATCAGGAAATCGCGCCATGCCCGCGGGGCTCGCGCCGTCGCAATGGTCGCGGTAGTAGCGAAGCATCGCGGGAATGACGCCGGCCGCGCCATTGGTCGGCGCGGTGACCACCCGCCCGCCGGCCGCGTTCTCCTCGTTGACCGCCATCGCGTAGACGCTGACGAAATCCATGATCTCGTGGGCCGGCCGGGAATTGCGCCCCGCGCTCTGGGTCAACCGGTCGTAAATCCCCTTGGCCCGGCGCATCACCTTGAGCCCGCCGGGAAGCGGGCCGGCGTGAGCGAGCCCCCGGTCGACGCAGGCGAACATGACGCTGATCACCCGTTCGACGTAGGCGTCAACCGTCGGGGCGGGCCGCAATGCGGCCTCGTTCGCGCGCAGGAGTTCGGCGATCGAAAGCCCGCTTTCGCGCCCGCGCGCAGGGGCTCGGCGCCGAGCGAAACGGATAGGGGAGCTTGGCTTCGCTCGCCGCCAAGTCCTCGCCAGCGCCTTCGCGAACGATGAAGCCGCCGCCGACCGAGAGCCAGGTTTCGTCGGCGAGAACCGCGCCCCCGCGTCCTTCGCCACAAGTCGCATCGTATTGGGATGGCGCGGGGCCGGAGTGAGCGTGTCGAATGCGATTGCCGTCACGGGATCGAAGGCGATCTCGCGCCGCCCGGCTATTCTTAGCCGCTTCGTCCGCCGAACCTTGTCGACGATGAGTTCCGCGGCGTCCGGATCGATGCCCTCCGGCGCCTGTCCGCTGAGGCCAAGGATCGCCGCCTTGTCGGTCGCATGCCCTTTGCCGGTGAAGGCGAGCGAGCCCAGCAGGGAGACCTCGACCGACGCGACCCGGTCGACCGCGCCTGAGGCGACAAGCCCGCCGGCGAAGGCGGCGGCGGCCTTCATCGGGCCGACAGTGTGGGACGACGACGGCCCGACGCCGACCTTGAAAAGCTCGAAGACGCTGATCATCGCTGAGCCTCGGGCGGCCGGCGGCTGGGGCTCGACCCGTGGCGCGCGTCTCGACAGTAGGACAGAACTCGGTCTGATGGAACCGGCGCGCTCGCGGCTTAAGCCGAAGCGCCCGCCGTTGAGCCCGCCTCGGCTCGAACGGGCCAAACAATTCTGACTAAAACCAAATAACTCCAAAGCAAAATGGCTTGAATTATTGCTTCGCGGCGACCGCAAGCGAAAGCGAACGTCACCGCGCGCCGTCCGCTTTGGCGCGGGCGGCGCGAGATGTTGAAATCTTCCAGGCGTTATTGCGGGCCGCACTCTGTGAACCACCACCCGCCGTAGTCGGTCCGGAACGTGTGGCAATTCGCGGCAAACGGCGCAAGAGCCGCGCTTTCAGGGCCCGACCTCACAAAATGCCCACCCCACAGAACTCCGGGCGGGTAAACCTCTCCCTGGGCAATAAAGCCCGGCACGTAGTCGGGGTCCTGATTCACTTCGTTCGGATGCATCTGCGCCTGTTCCCTCATCCCGTTGGCGTCGCCGGAGTTTCCCATCGCGGCCGCAGGCGTGACGCTGGAGAAGGCACAAACCGTCAGTGCGGTTAGCAAAGATGTCAAAGTATATCTCACGACAGACCTCCCGCAATTGATCCGTGAACAGTCATTCCCAGAGTTGATCCGGCTTATCGACTGATCTAGGATATGTCTGCTCGCCACAACGCGAGTCGTTTCATTTATTAATATAATTAAGGCAACTATGCCGAGCGTTCGGGGCAAACCTGAGGCAAAAATCTACAAAGTAATTTAATTGTTGTAAATGAAAGCAATCAATGTCTGGATATTTCTAAAAGAAAATTCATTGTGCACATTAGTATACGCTTGCGGCGTGCCGCCGGTAAATGCTTCGGTGCGCCCGCCGGTAAATATAGCCTCCGTCGCGCGCGAAGGGTCCGTGCGCCGCTCGCCGCCGGCGCGCGAGCCAGAAGGCCGCAAGTTTTCTTGCGCCGGGAGGTCCTCAAGCCTATCTAGGACAGAGGAGCCAAACCAATGTTCATCCAGACCGAAATCTACCCCCAATCCTGCGACGTTGAAATTCCTGCCCGGACGCGCGGTGATGGACGAAGGCACGTTCGAAGCGCGCGATCTTAGCCGAAGCCGAACGCTCGCCGCTCGCCAAGGCGCTGATGCAATTGCCGGGGATCAGTGGCGTGTTCTTCGCCTCTGACTTCATCTCCGTTACGAAGACCGATGGCGAATGGCAGCATCTCCGGCCTGCGGTGCTCGGGGTCGTGACCGAATTTTACCTGTCGGGCGCGCCGCTGATCGAGACGGGCGGCGCGGACGAGATCGCGACGGGCGAGTTCTTCGACCCCAAGGACGCGGAAACGGTCGAGACGATCAAGGAGCTGATCGAGACGCGGGTCCGTCCGGCCGTCGCCGGCGACGGCGGCGACATCATCTTCCGGGGCTTCCGCGACGGGGTCGTCTATCTCAAGATGAAGGGCGCCTGCTCCGGGTGCCCCTCCTCGACCGCGACCTTGAGACACGGCATCGAGAACCTGCTGAAACACTTCGTACCCGAGGTCGAGGCCATCGAGCCGATCGAGTCGTAACCTGACCTTGAGGGCCGGCCGATGGTCTATCGTTGGCTGTTCCCCTCGCTGTGGTTGATCTTTATCGCAGTCTGGATCGCGATGGCGCGCGGCGGGAAGGCGGTCGC
The DNA here is from genome assembly GCA_963839185.1 of uncultured Alphaproteobacteria bacterium. Lineage (GTDB taxonomy): Bacteria > Pseudomonadota > Alphaproteobacteria > Rhizobiales > Beijerinckiaceae > Roseiarcus. Next base: position 15,843 of record CAWIUD010000059.1, read on the forward strand.
GGAGCGCGAAAGCGTCTACTCGCGGCTCTCGCACTACCTGCCGCTGGCGATCGCCATCTATCTGCTTGCGGCGCCCATGTTCCGGTCGCCGGGCTGGACGAGCGCTTCGTGCCGTTGACCCTCTGGCCTGTGCGGTTGGGCGCGGCGCTTACCTTCGCAGGCATCGCCTTCGCCATCTGGGCGCGGGTGTGGATTGCGGGCAACTGGAGCTCGGACGTCACCCTCAAGCGCGACCATGAGCTCATTGTCGACGGTCCCTACGCTTCGTCCGCCACCCGATTTACACCGGCATCCTCGTCGGCCTCGCCGGAACCGGGCTGGCGGTCGGGGAGTGGCGCGGCGTGCTCGCCGTCGTCGTCGCGGGCGCGGCGTTCTGGCGCAAGCTCGGAATTGAGGAGACCGTCATGCGCCGGCAGTTCGGCGAGGCTTACGCGGTGTACGCGCAGCGCGTGCCGGCGCTGATTCCGTTGCTCATCTGACGGCCTACTCCATCTCGTTTCGGCGAGCTCGTCGATCCTAAGGACGCCGAACCGGTCGGGACGCACGCCGTGTCCTCGCGTCATCGCCAAACCGCCCCCATCGCATATTTCCGCCGGCGACAGTCAGGTTTTGCGTTGTGACCAGCGTCACAGCCTACCGGCGCCTGACATGCTCCTATGAAAGTTAACGAGCGACCCCTCAGGACGCAGTGTGGGCAAGGAGGTCGCGGCAAGGCTCCGAGCTTCGCGGGGAGCGGTCATAAGTCGTCTGCTGGACGTCGACGACATCATCCTCAATTTCGACCCGGCAAAGCCGCGCGCCCGGTTTCGAGCAATGGGTCTTCCCTCCGACATTCTGGTCGAAAACGCGGCGCTGCCGACCCAAGTGCCGTGGCCGAGCGGCGCCGCGCCGACACCCGCCCCGCTGTCGAAAACTCCGCCGGAGACCGCCGACCTTTCCAGGTTCAAGGGTTATGACGCCGTTGTCGTCACATGGACCGCGGCGGAAGCTTCCGCGATGGCCGCGCTGTTCACGCCCGGCCATCCGACCGCCGAGTGGTATGAATACCGCCACAACGTCGCGAGCTATGTGCCGCTGGTGACTGGCGCAAAGGCGCCGTTCAATGATCGCAGCGCAGATATGGCGCGATACTACCATAGCCTTGGTCTCTACTTTCCGTGCACGATCCGGGGACAGCGCGTCCTGTTGTTCAAATCCGGCCTGCACCTTGACTACGACGGCCCGCAAGTCCCCGTCTGCAGGCTGATGAGCAAGATCGCGCAAGCGGTAGAGCCGAGGGTGTTCATCACCACCGGAACCGGCGGCGGCATCGGCGCGAACGTCAAGCTTGGCGATGTCGTGGTCGCGGGCACGGTCAAGTTCGACTGCAAGGCCCAGTTCAAGAGCGAGCCGTGGGCGACGGCGAGCTATACTCCATCGGCCCTGCCGGCCGGCGCGCTCGAGGCCATGACGCCGGCGCTGATGGGCGTCAACGCGGCGCGGGTTTCGGGCGCGCGAGCGACGCCGCAGATTTTTTCATCTCCTGGCGACGCAGTGGTCACGACCGATATCTTCGCCTTCGACAACTCGTCCGACTACTACGGTCTGCAAGGCCTCGGTCGCGCCTGCGACATGGGAGACGCAATGGTCGCCTACGCCCTGCAATCGTTCAAATCGATGTCCTGGCATTCGATCCGAAACGCCTCAGACCCGCAAATTCCGAACCCGAACCACGATATCGAAGAGGCGAACAAAGAGGCGGCGCTCATCTACGCCAAGTATGGCGGGCTCGACGACAGCCGCCAGCCTCATCGCGACATGGGCGGTCATTCAGGCGGAGGGACTTTCGGCCGGCTCGACTGAACCGGGCACGATCTCCGCCGGGTACAAGCTCGGGCGGTTGGCGCCGGAGAAACGAGGTCACTAACTCAAGGCTGAGGAGCATGACCATGGCAAAAGACACGACCTCACACACGCATTTTAAGCTGGGACGCCTGCATCGTTCGTACGACCCAAGGATCCCGCATTTCAGCGCCTTGGTTGCGGGGAAGCCGTTGCCGCCACCGCCGCCGCAGGTCGACTACACCAAAGGCATGCCCAAGAACCTCGGGATGATGCTGAACGACACGCTCGGCGATTGCACCTGCGCAGCGGTCTATCACGCCATTCAGGTGTGGACCTTCAACGCCAGCAAGGGCAAGGCGATGGACACCGAGCCCAACTCTGACGTGGAGAAGCTGTACGAGCTGGCGTGCGGCTATAAGCCATCTGCGGGCGGCGAAGGGCCGGGCGGAAACGAGCAGCACGTGCTGAAGTATCTGCTCAACAAGGGCGCGCCCACTGGCCCCACCGGGCAGACGACGCATAAGATCGGCGCGTTCGTGGAAGTCGACCCGCGCATTACCGACGACGTCAAGCGAACGATCCATGACTGCGGGCTGGCCTATATCGGCTTCAACGTCCCGCAATTCATTGTCCCGACGAACGGCGCGCCCCCGGCGGTTTGGGACGTCCAGAATACGAACACGCAGATCGTCGGCGGGCACGCCGTCGTTCTTGCCGGTTATACGGCGACAGGCTCGCGCGTCATCTCGTGGGGTCAATACTACACGATGACCTGGGCGTTCTTCGCCAAATATGTCGACGAGACTTACGCGATCGCCGACAGCTCCTGGGTGAATAGCGGCGGCAAGACCCCCGGCGGCCTGACGCTGGCGGAACTTGAAGCCCAGATGAAGGGGTTGACCTGACAAATTCGGGCGTGAGAGCGGCGCCCTGCCCCAGCACAAGGAACAGAACGCCGCCCCGCGCCGTAAGTCTACTCCATCTCGCTCACCCGGCCCTCGCGGATCGTCACGCGGCGGTCCATGCGTGAGGCGAGGTCGAGGTTGTGGGTGGCGATCAGCGCGGCGAGGCCGCTCGCCTTGACGAGTTCGCCGAAGCGTCCCGAACACATGGTCGGCGGTTTTCGGGTCGAGATTGCCGGTCGGCTCGTCGGCCAGCAGCACCCGCGGGCCGTTGGCGACCGCGCGCGCGATGGCGACGCGCTGCTGCTCGCCGCCGGACAATTCCGTCGGACGATGGCTCTCGCGCTGGGCGAGGCCAAGATAGCCCAAGAGCTCGCGCGCCCGGGCGGCGGCCTGCGCGCGCGGAAGCCCGGCGATCATCTGCGGCAGAACGAGGTTTTCCAGCGCCGAGAACTCTGGCAGCAGGTGATGGAACTGATAGACGAAGCCGATTTCGGTGCGCCTGAGCGCCGTGCGCTGGTCGTCGTTCATCGTCGAGGTCGCGGCGCCGCCGATCGTCACCTCGCCGGCGTTGGGCCGCTCCAACAGCCCCGCCAGATGCAGGAGCGTCGACTTGCCCGCTCCCGACGGGGCGATCAGCGCGACCGACTGGCCGGGCGAGAGCGCGAGGCTCGCGCCATTCAGGACCTCGACCGTCGTCTCCCCGCGCCCATAGCGGCGTTCGACGCGATCGAGCATGAGGGCGGGAACGCGCGCCGCCTCATTCATACCGCAGCGCCTCCACCGGATCGAGCTTCGCCGCGCGCCAGGAGGGATAGATGGTCGCCGCCAGCGACAGGATCAGCGCCATCGCGACGACCGCGACGACGTCCGTGGTTTCGACCCGCGAGGGCAATTGCGACAGGAAGTAGAATTCAGACGGAAACAGGTTCGACCCGGTGATCCAGCTCAAGCCCTGCCGGATCGGCTCCACATTGTGTGCGACGAGCAGGCCGAGCGCCAATCCGACCCCGGTGCCGACGAATCCGATCGTCGCGCCGGTAATGAGAAAGATGCGCATGATCGCCCCGCGCGTCGCGCCCATGGTTCTCAGAACCGCGACGGCGCGCGCCTTGTCCTGGACCAGCATGATGAGGCCGGAGATGATGTTGAGCGCCGCGACCAGCACGATCAGCGTCAGGATGGCGAACATCACATTGCTCTCGACCGCCAGCACGTCAAAGAAGCCGCGGTTCAGCTGGCGCCAGTCGGTGTCGATCATCGGCCGCTGCTGGGCCGGCTCGATTTTTCGGCGCATCGCCTCCATGTCGTCGGGATCGTCGACAAATACCTCGATCACGTTGGCCTGACCGTCGTCGTTGAAGAAGGTCTGCGCCTCGGCGAGCGGCATGAAGATGAAGGTGTTGTCGAAGGTCGCCATCCCGATCTGGAAGATCGCCGCGACCGTGTAGGTCTTCATGCGCGGAGTGACGCCGAACGGCGTCTCGGCGCCGTGCGGCGCAATGATCGTCACCTTGTCGCCGGCCCTCAGGCTCAGATGCTCGGCAAGCTTGGCGCCGACCGCAACGCCCTGCCCGGCATCGAACCCATCGAGCGAGCCCTGAGTGAGATGGCCGGCGACGCCCGGCAGGCGCTCGAGATCCTCGCCTCGAATGCCGCGCACCAGCGCCCCGGACGAGCCATATTGAGTACTGGCGAAAGCCTGCCCCTCGACCAGCGGCAGCGCCAGCGTGACGCCGGGAACCTTGCTGACCCTTTCCGTTACGGCGTCGTAATCGGTCAGCGGCGTCTCGACGCCTTGCAGGAACATATGGCCGTTGAGGCCGATCATCTTCGCCATCAGTTCGTGGCGAAACCCGTTCATCACCGACATGACGACGATCAGCGCCGCCACGCCAAGCACAATGCCCAGGAACGAGAAGCCGGCGATCACCGAAATCGAGCGCTGCGCGTTGCGCGCCCGCAAATAGCGAAACGCGACCATCCATTCGAAGGGCGAGAACGGCCTCGTCGCCGGCGGGGACGATGGAGCGGCCGCTTCGACCGCGACGGCCGTCATGCCGACGCCACCTTCGCCTTGTCCATGACGGCGGTCCTATCGGAACGGACCTCCATCACGCCGTCCCGCCCAACTTGGCGATCGCCGCATCGAGGCTCACGAGCTCGCGCTCGCCGCCGCGGCGCGTCTTCAGCTCGACCTTGCCGTCGGCAAGGCTCTTGGGGCCGACGATCACCTGATGCGGGGCGCCGACCAGGTCCATGGTCGCGAATTTCGCGCCCGGCCGCTCGTCGCGATCATCGTAAAGAACATCGACGCCGGCCTTCTCCAACGACGCATAGATGCGCCCGCAGGCGCCGTCGCAGGCCGCATCGCCCACTTTCAGATTGATGAGCCCGACCCGGAACGGCGCGACCGCTTCCGGCCAAATGACGCCGTTCTCGTCATGGTTCGCCTCGATCAGCGCCGCGGCCAAACGTGTCGGGCCGATGCCGTAAGAGCCCATGTGCACAGGGTGCTCCTTGCCGTCCGGTCCGTTGACGACCGCCTTCATCGGCAGTGAGTATTTGGTTCCGAAGTAGAAAATGTGGCCGACCTCGATGCCGCGGGCGGAAATCCGCGCCGCCGGATCGAGCGCTTCGAACGCGGCTGCGTCATGCTTCTCCGACGTCGCCGCGTAGAGCGAGGTCCATTTGTCGACCACGCCCTGCATCGCGTCGACGCTGTCGAAATTGATGTCCTCTGGCGGAGTCGCGAAGGCAAGATAGTCGCGATGGCAGAACACCTCGCTCTCGCCGGTGGAGGCCAGAATCAGGAATTCGTGCGAGAGATCGCCCCCGATCGGGCCGGATTCGGCGCGCATCGGAATGGCGGTCAGGCCGAGACGGGCGAAGGTGCGCAAATACGCGGTGAACATCTTGTTATAAGAGTGGCGCGCGCCGGCCTGATCGAGGTCGAACGAATAGGCGTCCTTCATCAAGAACTCGCGCGAGCGCATCACGCCGAAGCGTGGCCTCACCTCGTCGCGGAACTTCCACTGGATGTGATAGAGGTTGAGCGGCAGATCCTTGTAGGAGCGGATCGAGGCGCGGAAGATTTCGGTGATCATCTCCTCGTTCGTCGGCCCGTACAGCATGTCGCGGTCGTGCCGATCGCGGACGCGCAGCATCTCCTTGCCATAGTCGTCGTAGCGCCCGGATTCCCGCCAAAGGTCCGCCGACTGGATCGTCGGCATCAGCACTTCGAGCGCCCCTGCCCGGTTCTGCTCCTCGCGCACGATGGCGCAGATCTTGTGCAGGACCCTGACGCCCAGCGGCAGCCAGGCGTAGCTGCCCGCCGCCTCCTGCCGGATCATGCCGGAGCGAAGCATCAGCCGATGCGAGGCGATCTCCGCCTCCTTGGGGGTTTCCTTGAGGATCGGCAGGAAATAGCGGGAAAGACGCATGGGCTGGCTCTGAACGCGAATCAAGGCAGTGTCGCGGCGCGCGACGGCGGGCCTTATGGGCTTAAGCGCGGGAAAAGGGCAAGCTGACGCTATTGTGGCCGCCGTCGCTGGGCGCGGCTGCTCCCCGGCCTCGCGCGGCCGGCCGTCGAGAGCTATTGCTTATCCGGCTGGCGCGGGCATGCCGCCGGCATGGGACCAGGAGCTCGACCTTGGACGCTGCCTATCTCGAACTCGGCGAGGGCCTCTTCAGCGCCAGTCGGCTGACTGGCGGCCCATGGCATCCCGAACAGCAGCACGCCGGGCCGCCCTCGGCGCTGATTTGCCGCGCGGTCGAACGTGCAGCGGCGCAGGGCGGCCTCGCCCATCTCGGACGCCTGACCGTCAATCTTATGCGCCCCGTCCCGATCGGCGAATGCCGCATCGAAGTCACGCCCGACCGCCTCGGCCGCAACGCCGGCCATTATTCCGGACGGCTCATGGCGGAGGACAAGGAAATCGCTCGCTTCACCGCTTTGATGCAGCGGGAGGACGACGCGCCCGTCCCCGAGGGAACGCCGCACCACCCGCCTCCGAAGGCGCCCAAGCCGCCCCTCGATTGCCCTGTCGTGACGATGGCCTTCGGCGGCGAGGGCTTCGGCTACACGAAACTCATCGAAAACCGGCTCGCCGAGGGCAAGTTCTTTGACGGGCCATGCGCGGCCTGGTTTCGCCTCAACTACCCGCTGGTGAAGGGCGAAGCGCCGAGCCCCTATCAACGCGTCGCCGTGGCGGCGGATTCCGGCAACGGAATCAGCGCCGCGCTCGACTTCAGCCGATACCTGTTCCTCAATTGCGATCTGACGATCAATCTCTTCCGCCGTCCGGTCGGCGAGTGGATTTGCCTGCAGTCGAGGAGCCTGTTTGGCGGCAACGGCTGCGGACTCGCCGAGTCGGCGCTTTATGACGAGCTGGGCATGATCGGGCGCGCGACGCAGAGCCTCGCCGTCAGGTTGCGGCGACAGGACTGATCACCGAGCCCTGAGCGCCTCGACGCCGGGCAAGACCTTGCCTTCCATCCATTCGAGAAACGCGCCGCCGGCGGTCGATACATAGGTGAAATCGCCGCCGACTCCGGCCGCGTTGAGCGCGGCGACCGTGTCGCCGCCGCCCGCGACCGAGGTCAATTTGTCCTCTTTGGTGAGGCGCGCGGCGGTCTTGGCGATCGCCATTGTCGCGGCGTCGAAGGGCGGCGTCTCGAACGCGCCGAACGGGCCGTTCCAGACCAAGGTCTTGATTTCGCCCAGGACCTTCTCGACCTCGGCGACCGACTTCGGCCCGATGTCGAGGATCATCTCGTCCTCGGCGACATGGCCGACGTCGACGACGCGGACCGCGGTATGCGGCTTGAGCTCCCTGGCGACGGTCGCGTCGACCGGCAACAAAATGCGGCATTTGGCCTTTTTCGCCGCCTCTACGATTGAGCGCGCGGTGTCGGCAAGGTCCTTCTCGCACAGGGATTTCCCGACGTGCTTTCCCTCGGCGAACAGGAAGGTGTTCGCCATGCCGCCGCCGATAATGAGGATGTCGACCTTGTTGACGAGATTGCCGAGCAGATCGAGCTTGGTCGACACTTTCGCGCCGCCGACGATTGCCGCGACCGGACGCGCCGGGTTGCCAAGCGCGAGGGTCAGCGCGTGCAACTCCTTCTGCATCGCCCGCCCCGCATGGGCCGGCAGGCGGCGGGCGAGGCCCTCGGTCGAGGCGTGGGCGCGATGGGCGGCGGAAAAGGCGTCGTTGACATAGAGGTCGCCGAGCTTGGCGAGCTCCGCGACATGGGCCGGATCGTTCTTCTCCTCGCCCTTATGGAAGCGCGTGTTCTCCAGGAGAAGCACGTCGCCGTTCTTCATTTTTGCGATCGCCTCGGCGGCCGTCTGGCCGATGCAGTCGGCGCAGAAGGCGACTGGACGCTTGATGATGTCGGCGACCGCGGCGGCGACGGGCTTCAGCGAATTGGCTTCGTCTGGCCCCCCCTTGGGGCGGCCGAAATGCGCCAGCAGGATCACCTTGCCGCCTTTGCCTGCGATCTCCTCGATGGTCTCGGCGACGCGTTCGATCCGCGTCGCGTCGGTGACCCGGCCATTTTCGGTCGGAACGTTGAGGTCGACGCGCAGCAGGACGCGTTTGCCCGCGACGTCGGCGTCATCAAGGGTGCGAAACGGTGAGGTCATGAGTGCGTCGCCTTCAAAAGAGCGAAACTTACCCCTGCGCCGGCGCTCCACGTAGCAACAAGCGCGACAACCAGCATCCGCCAAGTCGGGAGCATCGAAACTCGACCTTCCAGCCTCGCAAGATCGACTTGAATTTTCTGCACGTCCGCTTGCTTGGCGCCGGTCAACAGAATCTCTGTGATCTTGGGCTCCAGCCGTTCGAGGATCTTTTCCAACCGCTCGACACGTTGTTCCAGCATCGGATCCTCTGGGCCGTCCCCGCCGGCCTTGTTCGCTTGCGGAAAATCAATGACTTTTGTCACGTCGTCGTTCTTTTGGGAGGATCAATAGGTATCGGTTTTGACGCGTGTTCGAGTTGCTCGGTCAAGTGGCGCTCGAGATGTCCGCAGCGCGTACAGGCGAGAGTCCGACTTGAAGAAAAGTAGGGCTAGACGCTTGCTGCGTCCAAAACCCCTCGCGCGTGGCGGGCAGGATGAAAAATTCACCATTGCCACAACGCAGGCAGCCGACATCCGGAAAACTTGTCCGAAACAAGTTTCCCAGATGATTGACTTCGC
>CAWIUD010000060.1:0-58658 GCA_963839185.1 uncultured Alphaproteobacteria bacterium
AGCTGAGGATTTCCCACTCGACGAAATGAATTCTTGAACAGGCGGCAGAACTGGTCGTTCACGCGCTTGGCCGCGAGCTTAGCGCGGCTGAACAATCCCATGCCAAGCGTCTCTGCGAGATTGTCGGCGGCCATCCGTTGGCGCTCGAATTGGCCGCTGCACGGATTAAGGAGGGTCGGCCATGGACGGCTTTATCGGACGATCTGTCAGCCAAAATCGCCCGCTTAGACACGCTAGAGAAGACGGAAAGCGATCTTGTCGCGGAGCCCATTGGCGGTAAAACGAGAAAGAGAAGAACCAGCGTTCGCGCTTCGCTGCTGCTTTCAGTGCGCTATCTCAATTGTCCTGGACAGCGGTTGTTCGCTTGGCTCGGCGTCCTTTCGGAAGAGGCGACGATCACTCCGCCAATGGCCTCGACACTTTGGAATTCAGTGGAAGAGAAAGGGGACACCTGCGCACCCTGAGCGGCCTCGGCCTCGAAGCGCGAAGGTGGATGGCTACAGCATCCATGATCTGATGCACGATCTGGCGCGCGAGCTGCTGACTGCGCCTGAGGCTGTGACGCAAGTAGGAGACATCCCTGGGCTCGGGCTGACGTTGCCGGATGCCCACCGGCGGTTTCTCGAAAGCTATCGGAACAAGATAAGCAAGGGCCTCTGGCACACGCTGCATGACGACGGGTACATTCACGATCATATCGTCCGCCATTTCGAGCAGGCAGGTTGGGAGAGCGAACGAAAGTCTGCTTGGAGAGGAGAGCGCAGACGGTCATTGCGGATGGTATAAGGCACGCGAGCGTTTGGGGCAGACCGCTGGTTTCCTCGCGGATGTCGGCCGAGTTTGGAGCTATGCGGACCACTTGTGCGTTGTCGCTTCGAGTGAGGAGCTTCGGGCTCAAGCGATTGGGCTGCAGCTTCACTGCGCCCTGATCATCGCGTCGATAAACAGCCTGTCTGCCGGCATTCCCGTTGAGGTGCTGGTGGGTGCAGTTCGACGCGGGATATTATCTTTGCCGTCTGCATTGGCCCTGGCACGACACCACCCTCAACGACAACTTCGGGTTGATGTTTTGTTGGCGCTGGCGAACGAGGTGCAGCGGCCACATCAGCCACGTGTGCTCGAAGAGGCGATGAGCGCAGCGCGCGGCATCGATGATGTAGCGTCGCGCGCCCGGGCGCTGGCGCAGGTCGCACAGCGGTTGCCAACGCAGGAGCAGCTCGGCGTCTTTGGCGAGGCGCTAAGCGCCGCTCGCGGCATAAGTGATGCAGCATCGCGCGGTGGGGCGCTGGCGGAGATCACAGAGCGGCTGCCGGCAACGGAGGCGCTGTGGGTCGCGCGCGGCATCGATGATGCGCAGGCGCGCGCCAAGCACTAGCGGCGGTCGCAATGCGGTGACTCAAGAGGAGCTGCCGCGTGTGCTCGACGAGGCGCTAAGCGCCGCACGCGGTATCGATTATGCAGGGTCGCGCGCTCGCACATTAGCGCACGTCGCACAACAGCTGCCGGCAGAGGAGCGGGCCAGTGCGCTCGGCGAGGCGCTAAGTGTAGCTCGCGGCATCGACGATGCGCGAACGCGCGCCCGGGCGCTAGCGGAGGTCGCACAACGGCTGCCGGCAGACGAGGCGCTACCGATAGTGCGCGGCATAGATGATGCAGCGGCGCGCGACGGCGCGCTGCCGGAGATCGCAGAACGGCTGCCGGCAGCTGCGGCGCTCGCGGTCGCGCGCGGCATCGACAATGCGCGGACGCGGGCCCGGGCGCTGGCGAACGTCGCACAGCGTCTGTCAGCGGAGCAGAAGCCCGCTGTGCTCGGAGAGGCGTTAAGCGCGGCACGCGGCATCAATTTTGATCGTTTGCGCGCCCGAGCGCTAGCGGAGGTCGCACAACGGCTGCCGGCAGAGGAACAGCCGCCTGTGCTCGAAGAGGCGTTGAGCGCTGCGCGCAGCATCGATAATCCTGGGTCTCGGGCGCGGGCCATTGCAGAGGTCGCACAGCGGCTAACGGCAGAGGATCAACTCGGTGTGTTCGGCGAAGCGCTAACCGCTGCGCGTAGCGTCGGTGATGCACCGTCGCGCGCCCGGGCGCTTGCCGAAGTTGCAGCGCGGTTGCCGGCAGAGGAAGCGCTGGAGGTTGCGCGTGACATCGATGATGAGGAGATGCGCGCCCAGGCTCTGGCGGAGGTCGCAAGGCGGATGCCACCAGAGGCGCTGCCCAATGTGCTCAGCGAAGCGTTTAGCGCCGTCCGCCTCGTTGACTATGAAGGATCACGCGCTCGAACGCTGGCACAGCTCGCACTGCAGCTGCCGATAGCCGGGGCGCTGGCGATCGCACGGGCATCGATGATGCAGGCACGCGCGCCCGAGCTGGCCGAGGTCGCACCACGGCTGCTGGCCGAGGATCAGCCCGATGTACTCGCAGAGGCGTTGACCGCCACGCGAAGCATCGATGTTGCAGGGGTGCGCGGACCTGTGCTGGCGGAGGTCGCACAACGGCTGCCGGAAGAGGATCAGCCCGCAGTCGTCATAGAGGCGTTGACCGCTGCGCGAAGCATCGATGATACACAGTTCCGCGTGCAAGTGCTGGCGAGGATCGCACAGCGGCTGCCGACAGGGGAGGCGTTGGCGGTCGCGCGCGGCATCGATGATCTTTTTGGCGCGACCAGGCGCTCGTGGGGGTCGGCGAGCGGCTCCCAGCAGAGCAGGCGCTGACGGTCATACGTGGCATGGGTGGTTGGTGGTGGTGCGCCCAGGCGCTGGCGAAGATCGCGCAGCGGCTACCCGCAGAGGAGGCGTTGGCGGTCGCGCGTCGCATCGATGATGCAGGGATTCGCGCCAAGGCGCTCGCGGAAGTAGCGCAGCGGCTGCCCGCACAGGATGAGCCGCGTGTTCTTGATGAGGCGCTAAACGCCGCGCGCGGTATCAATGATGCCGGGGGGCGCGCCCAAGCGCTGGCGAAGATCGCGCAGGCGCTGCCGACAGCCGAGGCGCTGGCGGTCGCTCGCAGCATTGATGATGTAGGGGTGGCGCCACGGCGCTCGCGCTGATCGCCCGGCGGCTACCTACAGAGGATGAGCTGCATGTTCTCGGTGAGGCGTTAAGAGTCGCGCGTGGTATCGGTGATCCAGGGTCGCGCGCCCGGATCATCGCGGAGGTCGCAGAGCGCCTACCGCCAGAAGGTCGGCGCTGTGCGCTCGGCGAAGCGCTCAACGCTGCGCGCAGCTCCGACCGTGTGGGGTTGCGCGCCAGAGCGCTAGCAGAGATCACGAAACGGCTACCGGCAGAGGAGGGACTGGTGATCGCGTGGGGCATCGACGATGGAGGGTTTCGCGCCCGGGCGCTGAAGGATGTCGCAGAGCGGCTCGATCCGGGGATGATCTTAGGGTCCCCACTCCACAAATGGGCACAAGCGGCTCGCGTATTGGCAATGCGCGGGCGCAGCCAGTGCGTTGCGGACTTCGCAGCTTTCTTACCGTTCATCCAAGCGCTCGGCGGCGAAAATGCGGTTCGCGGCCTTGGGCGCTCGATTGTTTCAGTTGGCGCGTGGTCGCCTTAGTTAACTCACGGACGCTTCAGGAAGACCGTCCACCGAGAAAAGTTCTCATCTTTATCTTCCCCGGCGCGCCAACAATTTCAAGGAGCTATCGGAGAGAAGCAAGATTCCGCATCGTTTAGCCTCGCCCCGCGCTCGATCGACTTTAGTGTTAGATCAGAAACGTATCGTAAATGACTGTTATTTCTATTGAATCACGATCGTCTTCAGCTCGGTCGGCATTTTCGATTCCGGAAGCGTGATCGATCGCGTCCCGTTTTCGTCCTGAATCTCGACCCGATAGGTGAACCTGTCGGCGCCCGGGTCCTGGGCGGGGGTGCTGGAAGATTGTTGATCGGCCGCCGCCTTCCCGAGCGCCGAATCCTTGACAAGCAGATCGAGCGCGGCGCGTTGCGCGGGGGACAGGTCCGCCGCGTCTCGCTCGCCGCGCCGTTTCAGCCCGGCGAAGCCGCCGGTCCGCTCAACGACAAGCTTCATCGCCATGTTTCCGCCCGTCGTCGCTTGCGGCCGGAGCGGCCAATGCCCGGCATCAACAGAGCCCCCGGGCGGCCGGGACGTCCGCGGACTGAATCTCCTTGTGCCCCCGCAATTGCCCGACGAGATCAGCCGCCGCAGCGTCGTCCGTCACCTCCGCATACCACATCCGTCGCAGCGCCGGCTTGGTCGCGTTCGGGCTGATGCGGCCGACATTGCGCACGCCGGGAAGCCCCAGGATCTGATTTCGAATCTGGTCCTGGCTTTCCTCGGTCGCATCCTCGCCGTAGGTGAACATGACGCTCTTCATTCCGTCCGCCTATTGGAGCAGCCTCAGCAGATTAATCCGGCCGGCGCCATAGTCGATGGTGAAATTCGCTCCGTTCATTCCTGGGACCTGGTCGGCGGAAGCCATCAGCGCCTCTCTGACCTGCTCGGGGTCGCGCTTGTTCCCCGCCGCGTCGCTTTTGGCGATGAGCAGCGCCGCCGCCCCGCTGACATGGGGCGTCGCCATCGAGGTTCCATCCCAAGCGTCAAAATTGACTTCGCGACTGACGGGGTTTCCCCGGGTCGGCGTTCCGTCGGGCCCAATCACCGCTTCGAAGCCGGTCTGTCCCGGGTAGGTTGGCAGCGTCGACCAGATTGCCTTGCCTGGCGCTGAAACCGCGATGTGATTGCCGGCGTTGGAGAAATCCGTGACGCTGTCGTCCAGCCCGGTCGCTCCGACCGCGACCACGCCGGGAATGGCGGCGGGAAAAGAGGTCGGGCTGTTTGACGCCCGTTCATTCCCCATCGCGGCGCAGATTGTCACGCCCGCGGCCAATAACTGGTCGAACAGCGATTGCTCGACGGCGTCAGGCGCGCCCGGCCCGCCAATGCTGAGATTGATGACGTCGACCGGATTTTCGACGCAGGCGGCGAGCGCCCGACGATATAGGATCGGATCGACGAAATAAACGAATTCATTAAAGCTTGGATCGAAGGTGTCGGCGTCATTGAAGATTTTGTGGACGATGAGGCGGCATCGGCAGACCCCTTTCACCGCCACATTGGCTTTGATCAGGGCGGAGATGGTGCCGGAAACGTGGGTGCCGTGCCCGATCAGATCCCTGTTCGAAAGGGGATCCGAGAGGTCGGGCTGCTGCCAGTGATACGCGTCGACTTTCAGGTCGGGATGCTGGTTGTCGACGCCGGTATCGAGAACCGCGACTTTGACCTCGTCGGCGTCTTTGAAGGCGGGCAGATTGTGCGCTTCCCGCCAAAGGATCTTCTCCAAGTTCCAGAGCAGCGCCCCGCTGGGCGGCGTTGCGGCGATTCCCAGTCCGCCGGTCTGGCGAGGCGCGCGCCGGGCGCGAACCCCCTCGAGATATCGAGCTGCGACCTTGGACACGGAAAGCACGTTCGGGTCTTTGGCCAGCGCCTGATGCAGTTGCTGCGCGTCCTGGCCGCGCTCGATCTCGATGAAGCTGACGCCGGCGTTGGCGTCGGCCGGCGAGGTGAGCCTTGGGGCGAACATGAGCGCCTGTGCTGCGGGGAGGCGCGGCGAGGGGGCGGCGGACGGATCCGGTCCGCGCAGGGGGACGATCCGCTTCAGCATCCCCGCTCGCTCGTAATAGGCGAGCGCGCTTAACCCCTCCGTCTGCGGAGCGGCGTTCGCTGCGAGGGCGACCCCCGGGGCGCCTGAAACCGCGGCGTCGAGATTGGCGGACATCGCCTCGGGGCGCATCTGGACGACCAGCAGTCCCTCGTGCTGGGCGGGAAGCCCTGTGGAACTGAACACGTTCGCCGATCGTCGGATCGTCGCCCGCCCGCGCCGCGACGGACGGACTGCAGGCGGGACCACTGCGGCTGCGGCGACGGCGATCGCCGGGAGCGGCAGTTCCTTGACGTCGCGCAGGTGGGAATCGAGGTTGGCGGTTGTGTCGGCGCCCGCCCAGGTTCCTTCCGCGAGGCGCGTGCTTCCGCTGCCGGTCACGACCACATCCGTGAAGCCGTATTGCTGGACTCGAGCGGCGATGTCGCTGTTGCTTGCGAGTTGCTCGAGACCGCTGAGAACGATCGTCGCGCTATAGCGGCGCTCGTGACGAACCGTGAAAACGGCGGCCGGCGCCGGCGGCGCGGCCGCCACAATCGCGCGCGCCGTCGGCTGAGCGGCAGCCGTAGGCAGGCTCGCCACCATGGGATCGGTCTGAGACAGGACCCCGACGTCGATCCATGCTTGCGCGACGCGGCTGGCGATCGACGGATCGTCGGGGTGCAGATCGCGCGCCACCGAGACCGTCTCCGCGGCGCATTTCGCGAAATTGGCGTTCGACGTGAGACGCTGCGTCAGCGTGACGTACCAGATTTTCCCCGTCACCTCCCAGGAACGCCCGCCAATCGCCTTGGCGGCCAGCACGAACGCGCGATTGGGGATCCCCGAGTTGATATGCACGCCGCCGTTGTCGTCAGTCGTCTTGTCGTAGTCCTGGTAGTTTCCGGGCTGGGGATCCTTGCCCAGAACAGGATCGTCATAGGCCGTGCCCGGATTGGCCATGTCTCGCAGCGCGCGGCCTTTGAAGTTCGACGTGAAGATGTCGGCCCCGATCAGCCAGTCCGCCTGATCCGCGGTCTGGCCCTTGCTCCACTGCTTGACCATCGAGCCGAACACATCGGACATCGATTCGTTCAGCGCTCCGGACTCATCGTGATAGGCAAGCTGGGCGCTGAATTGGGTCACGCCGTGGGTCAGCTCGTGGGCGATGACGTCGACGGAGCCGGTGAAGTTGCGGAAAATCTGGCCGTCCCCATCGCCATAGACCATCTGCTGTCCGTTCCAGAACGCATTATCGTATTGCTGGCTGAAGTGGACGGATGAAACCAAAGTGCGGCCGTTCCCGTCGACCGATTCTCGTCCGAATACCTCCTTGTAGAATTTCCAGCTCGTCCCCGCGTTGTCGAACGCCTGGTTGATCGGCTCGTCGGCGACCGGAGGATCAGTTTCCGTGCGGGCGAGATCGCCGGGTATGTCGTCGGTTCCATTGCAATTGAACGCCTGGCGACGGAGCCCCGTGCGGGCCGCCGCCGCAGGCGAAGGCGAGCCGGTGTTGAGTTGAGCTCGGAAAGCCTGGAGGCTGTCGGTTATCCGGACGGTGCGGGCGGCCGACGAGGCCATATCGTCGTTCCCGCTCGTCGACATTCTTTGCAGGATGTGCGGCGGTATGATGAAGCAGCAGCCGCAGAGCTTCGTCGCAGACCGAGTGGCGCGATCCATGGCTATCCTCCGTGATCAATGCTTTCTTGGTCTTCATTAAAAGCTTCGGAAGGCTCCGCATCAGGCTCGGGCCCGACCTGTTCTCTTTCGAAGCGTTATCCAAAACAACTGTGAATTGACGAAAGCTGCGGGCGTCCGCCTGCCGCGACCGACGAGAGATATCTTTCAACGCTCGCGCGGCCTTCGCTTTGGCGCTGTGACGCTGCTCACACTTTGGCCGCCGCGCCGCCGCCGGGAATCAGTTCGCACTGGGCGCCGTCCGAACCTGTGGATCGCCGTCAAGCCTCTCGCTCGAAGCCGACGGCGCCTGATATACCGCGCGCCGATGACCCTGCACCTCGTCAAGCTCTGTGTCGGCGCCGCATCGCTTGCCGATCTGCGGCAATGGATGGCCGCGCGGATCGCCGAGGCCAAGCGCCGCGCGGCGCCGTTCCGTCACGCCCATGTCACCCGCATGGCGCCGAAGCGCGTCGCTGAAATCCTCGACGAGGGGTCGCTCTATTGGGTGATCAAGGGGCAGATTTCAGCTCGGCAGCGGCTCCTGGGGATTGAGCCGTTCCGGGACTCGGACGGAATTGGCCGCTGCAGACTGTGGCTCGACGGCGAGGTGATCGCGGTTGCGCCGCGCCCGATGCGCGCCTTTCAGGGGTGGCGCTATTACGAGCCCAAGTCCGCTCCTCCCGATATCGACGAGGCCCAAACCGGATTCGCCCAGATGCCGGAGGCGCTGCGGCGCGAACTCGCCGGGCTCGGGCTTTTGTAGTTTTCGCCGGCGGCTTGCGCGGCCGCATTCGCGCACCAATCTAAGGGCGCGCCCTCAAGGAGACTCTGCGACTGCGATGAGCAGCGACAAAGATGCCCCTCTGGCCAAGCGGAGCCCCAGCGACTCCATATCGGCCTTCGTCGAGGCGGCGAAGAAGGTCCCCGCGCCTGCGGCGTCCAGCCGCGGGCGGCTCATCTTCGCGCTCGACGCCACCATGAGCCGGCAGCCGACCTGGGACCTCGCCCAAAGCCTCCAGGCGAAAATGTTCGAGGTCGCCGCCGGGCTCGGCGGGCTCGATGTGCAACTCGTCTATTTCCGGGGCATGAACGAATGCCGCGCGTCGAACTTTGTCTCGGGCGGGCAGGGGCTCGCCGAGCTGATGAGCCGCATCGGCGTGCGCGGCGGAACGACACAGATCCGCAAGGTTCTCGCCCATGCGCGCAACGAGGCGAGGCGCGCCAAGGTCGGCGCGCTGGTCTATGTGGGCGACGCCATGGAGGAAAATCCGGATTCGCTCATCGCGCTTGCCGGCGAACTCGCGCTCTTGGGCGTGAAGGCCTTCATGTTCCAGGAGGGGCAGGACCCGGCCGCGAGACGCGCTTTCAGCGAAATCGCGCGCCTGACTGGCGGCGCCTTCAGCGCCTTCGACGCCGGAGCGTCGGGTCGGCTTGCGGCCCTGTTGCGGGCGGCGGCGGCCTATGCCGCGGGCGGCCGTGCGGCGCTGGCGAGGGAGGCGGAAGCCGACCCTGAGGCGCGACTTCTGCTATCGCAGATGCGCCAGAAGTGAAGTTGGCGTAGTCTTGTTCGAGGGACGTCAGCGTCGCGGCTGACCGGCGAGGGCCGCGTCCTTCATTGATGGAAAGCGTTTCGGCGATGAACTTCGTCATCGGCTTGATTTTGCTCTTCCTTCTGCTGACCGCGGTCAAACAATTCGCGCGCATGGACGCTTCCGCCGCCGCGCGCCTGGTGCGGCACGGCGGGGAACTCCTCGGCATGATCGGCGCGGTCCTCCTGCTGCTGCGCGGCCGGTTCGGGATCGCCGCGGCGCTTGCGGGCATGGCCGCGACTTTCGCCGGATGGCGACCGACCGTGCGCGGGCTGGACCAATGTCGGCGGTTCCGGCTCCGGGAAAACCGCGGGCCGGGCGTCGACCGCGCGCTCGGCGATGATCGAAGTGCGGCTCGATCACGACAGCGGCGTCATGACCGGCTCGGTCATGGCGGGCGGCTATGCGGGCAGGGCGCTCGAAACGCTGACCCGGCCCGAACTCCTCAGTCTGCGCGAGGAGGTCGCGCGCGACGATCCCGACGGCCTCAATCTGCTAGAGGCATATCTCGACCGCAGGTTTGCCGGATGGCGTGAGGCAGACCAGGGTCAGGGTGAGCGGCGGGGGAGCCGAACGGCCGGCGCCGCCATGACGCGCCGGGAGGCTTACGAAGTGCTTGGTCTGCCGGACGGGGCCGGCGCTCCGGAAATCATTCGCGCGCACAGGACCTTGATGAAGAAGTTTCATCCAGATCATGGCGGCTCGACCGCGCTTGCCGCGAGGGTCAATCAGGCCAAGGATGTTCTGATGGAACGACAAGGCTAGAAGGTCTCCGCGAAGGATGGGACCGAAGCGCGTCAGTCGCGGGCGGGAAAGCAGGAAAATCCATTGCGTTTGAGCGAGCGGCATGCCGATTCGGCCGCGGCGGAATCAAGGCCCGCGAAATCGAGCCCGGTAGAACGTATCCCGGCCCTTCTGCACCCGTTCGGCGACCGGCCGGGCCGAGGCGAGGGTCGAGCGATTCTGGTCCCGGGCGCGGACCAGCAGGGCGTTGGCTTTGGCGGCGTCGTCAGTCGCGCCAATCTGGATCATCCACCCCCCGTGGGCGGCGGCGGCCTCGCCGCTCGCCTCGGTCGGAGCGATTGAGGCGACGGTCGTTTCCGCCTTGGTCGGGGAATGGGCGCCCTCGGTCAGCTTGGCCGCGGGACGCGCATTGGCGTTGGAGCCCAGGGGTGTCGCCGAGGGCGCCGGCCGCGGGACTTTGCCTTCCGAGCGGGACAAAGGCCGCTCTTTCGAGATCGCCTCCCCGTCAGGACCCTTGACCCAGCCGAGTTCGGCCGGCGTCTGCGGGTTTTGCGCCGGCGCCGATGCGGGCGCGCTGGCTGCGATGATCGGGCCGCGGTCCTGCGCGCGCGGCTCTGCAGGGCTGACATAGGCCGCGTGGCGCGACGGCGGCGACGCGCGGGGTCGGAACGTCGTCGTCATCGGCCGAGTTGTCGCCTTCCGCGAGCGGAGCCACGACGCCCCTGGCGGTCGGGACGCGCGACGGGACGTTGGCGGCGACGACGGCCGGATGCGGGCGGACGGGCGTGGCTTCCCGTGGGACCACTCGCTCAGCGGGAGCCTCATCGCGCGAAGCGTCGGCGATCATCGTGGCCGTATGCATGGTTGACGCTTCGGCGATATGGTCGGCGATCAGGTTTTCCATGATCCGGTCGCGCCCGCCGGCTGTGCGTCCGCCCATCACGACGGCGATCAGCGAGCGCCCGTCGCGGTGGACGGAGGTCAGGAGGTTGAATCCCGAAGCCCTTGTGTAGCCGGTCTTGATCCCGTCGACGCCGTCGACCCGGCCCAGGAGGTGATTGTGGTTGCCGATCGTCTCGCCCGCGTACTCGAATTCGCTGGTCGAGAAATAACGGAAGTAGCGGGGGAACCGCTCCTCAAGCGCCCCGGCGAGGGTGGTAAGATCGCGGGCGGTCGTCACCTGTTCGTCGTTGGGCAGTCCCGAAGCGTTGCGATAGACCGTGCTCGACATGCCGAGCTCGTGCGCCTTCCGGGTCATCATCTCGGCGAAGCTGTCTTCGTCGTGGCCGATCGCCTCGCCGATCGCGACCGCGACGTCATTCGCCGAGCGCGTGACGACGGCCTTGATCGCATCCTCGACGCTGATCGTGTCGCCCGGGGCGACGCCAAGTTTCGACGGCTCCTGGGCTGCCGCGTGCTCGGAAATCGGGATCTGGGTATGAAGCGTCATTGCGCCCTTCTCCAGCTGCTCGAACAGCAGGTAGAGCGTCATCACCTTGGTGATCGAGGCCGGATGCCGCAGCCCGTTCTCGTCGGCCGAATAAAGCGTCCGCCCGCTGTTGGCGTCGACCACGATCGCTGAAAAGGCCGGAGAGGCGGGAACCGCCGCGACGCTGCGGCGTCCGTAGCGCGCGTAGTGCGCCCGATGCGTGGCGTGCGAGTAGTGCGCGAAGTGGCGGAAGTGCCGATAGCGATGGGCGTCCGCCGGCCCCGCTCCTAGGGAGAGAGCCGAAGCGGAGATGAACGCGACCGCCGCCAGACGAACGATCCGGCCAATCGGAGAGCAACCGTTACGCAACGCCATGAACGCGTCCTTCAACTCACGCAACGGTTGAAGGCCATGCCGTCGACAGTTGCACAACGCACACAGCCGGCAACGATATGGCGACGCGGTTACGTCCGGGTTAACGAGAAGCCGCTTAGTCGGCGCGTCGGCCGCAAGTCGTTGGATTTCCGGGGCGCGCCGGCGAGCGCGCGCCGGAGAGATAATCTATTAAATTAATTTAATATCGTAATGATTTGTAATATATTATTTTACAGCATTTCCTGCCCTGCTAAATTTGTGCCGTTGCGGGTGGATGCGCGAGAAAATGGTGCAGTGCAAAAAAACAGGCTTGACTTTTATTGTGCAGTGCACATATTGAGGACACTGACAGCACGCCTCCTGGCACGCGCAAGGAGCGTAGCCGAGGCCAATAGAGGAGATCCAGGATGACTGCCGCCACCCCAAACTTTGAAGAGTTCCAGAAATTTTCCAAGGACCAGCTTGAGGCCTTCACCACCGCTTCGAGCACGTTCTCGAAGGGTCTGCAGGATATCGCGGCCGAATCGACCGACTATTCCAAGAAGGCGTTCGCCGCCAGTTCCGCGATGTTCGAGAAGCTTCTCGGCGCGCGCAGCGTCGAGTCGGCGATCCAGATTCAGACCGAGTACGCGAAGCAGGCGTACGAAGGTTTCGTCGCTCAGGCGACCAAGGTCTCCGAGCTTTACACCAAGGTCGCTTCCGACGCGCTGAAGCCGGTGACCTCGGCCTACGCGACGCTCCAGGCTCAGGCGAAATAAATTTACCATCGCCGCCGATGCGGCGCGGACATTGTCGTTGTTCGATGGCCGGCGCCAACAGGCGCCGGTTTTTTTGTTGCGTCTCTCGATCGCACGCGCCTCGCCGCGCGGCGAGCGCGAGAGGAACAAAGGCGCGGGCATTAGGGTTAGAATCTCGGACACAGCGAGCGTTGTCGCTGCGTTCCGCGATTGAGTCATCGAAGCTCTTGCGCGCGACGGGTAAATTGGCAATGCTGGCAACCGCCGAGGACATCTGGCGCCGGGGCGCCCAGCGCATAGATAGTTCTCAGTGATCAAGCGTGAGCGTAAGCGTCAGTCTGATTTCGGACCCAACCGGCATCAAACGGGGTTGTTCCGTGGCCTCCGGCTCAAATCCGTTAGTTGTTCGCCTGCGAGCGGGAATGGCGCGGTTGGCGCGCTGGCTTTATCCCGGCTTCGGCGTGACGACAGCGCAGGCGTCCGTGCGGCCGCTTGCATCGCGCGAGCCAAAAAAAGGGGGAGAAACGCCTGGGAATGGCGCTGCGGTCATTACCCGCACCCGGACCCAAACGAAGCGTCCGAACATGTATCGGGTGCTGTTGCTCAATGACGATTACACACCGATGGAGTTTGTCATCTCGATCCTACAGGCCTTCTTCAACAAGGATGCGCAAGAGGCGACTCAGATCATGCTCCAGGTGCACCACACTGGCGTTGGCGAATGCGGCGTGTACACCTACGAGATCGCGGAAACGAAAGTGTCTCAGGTGATGGATCACGCCCGCAAGAACCAGCACCCGCTTCAATGCATCATGGAAAAGAAGTGAGAGGCCCGATGCCGATTTTCTCCCGCGCACTCGAGAAGACCCTTCGCCGGGCGCTGTCGCTCGCCAATGAACGGCGTCATGAGTATGCGACGCTGGAGCATCTGCTGCTGGCGCTGATCGACGACGTCGACGCGGCCGCAGTGTTGCGAGCCTGCGGCGTCGACCTCGACTCGCTGCGCAAGACCGTCGTCCATTATCTCGATACGGAGCTTGAGAACCTCGTCGTCGACAGCCAGGAAGAGGCCAAGGCGACCAACGGCTTCCAGCGGGTCGTACAGCGAGCGGCCTTCCATGTTCAATCGTCGGGCCGGGAAGAGGTGACGGGCGCGAACGTGCTGGTCGCCATTTTCGCCGAACGTGAGACGCACGCCGCGTATTTCCTGCAGGAGCAGGACATGACGCGCTACGATGCGGTCAATTATATCAGCCATGGGATCGCCAAGCGCCCGGGCCATTCGGATTCGCGCCTGCCGCGGGGAACCGAAGAAGAGCACGAACTCCCGCGACTCGAAGGAATCGAAAGACGGCTCGGACTCAAAGAAAAAGGAAGGCGCCTTGGAAGCTTATTGCGTCAACCTCAATCGGAAGGCGCGAGAGGGGCGCATCGATCCACTGATCGGCCGCGAGCCGGAGGTCCAGCGCACCATCCAGGTGCTATGCCGCCGGCAGAAGAACAATCCCCTGCTGGTCGGCGATCCGGGCGTCGGCAAGACCGCGATCGCCGAAGGGCTCGCGCGCAAGATCGTCAATTCCGACGTGCCGGAAGTCCTCGCCGAGGCGACCGTTTTCGCGCTCGACATGGGCGCGCTGCTCGCTGGAACCCGCTATCGCGGCGACTTCGAAGAGCGCTTGAAGCAGGTGATGAAGGAGATCGAGCAGCACAAGGACGCGATTCTGTTCATCGACGAAATTCATACCGTCATCGGCGCCGGCGCGACCTCCGGCGGCGCGATGGACGCATCCAACCTGCTCAAGCCCGCGTTGGCGCAGGGGACGTTGCGCTGCATCGGATCAACCACTTACAAGGAATACCGGCAGTATTTCGAGAAGGACCGGGCGCTGGTCCGCCGGTTCCAGAAGATCGACGTCAAGGAGCCGAGCGTCGCCGACGCGATCGAGATCCTCAAAGGGCTCAAGCCCTATTTCGAGGAGTTCCACAAACTCCGCTACACCGGAGACGCCGTGAAGGCGGCTGTCGAACTGTCATCGCGCTACATCCACGACCGGAAATTGCCCGATAAGGCGATCGACGTGATCGACGAGACCGGCGCCTCGCAGATGCTGCTGCCGGAGCAGAAGCGCAAGAAGACGATTGGCGTCAAAGAGATCGAGGCGACGATCGCCTCGATGGCGCGCATCCCGCCGAAATCCGTCTCCAAAGACAATTCGGAAGTGCTCCAGCATCTCGAGGACACGTTGAAGCGCGCGGTCTACGGACAGGACGAGGCGGTCGCGGCGCTCGCTTCCGCAATCAAGCTCGCCCGCGCCGGGCTTCGCGATCCGGAAAAGCCGATCGGCTGCTACGTCTTCTCCGGCCCGACCGGCGTCGGGAAGACAGAAGCCGCGCGCCAGCTCGCATCGAGCCTGGGGCTCGAGCTTATCCGCTTCGACATGTCGGAATATATGGAGCGGCATACCGTGTCGCGTCTGATCGGCGCGCCTCCGGGCTATGTCGGCTTCGATCAGGGCGGCCTGTTGACCGATGCGATCGACCAGCATCCTCACTGCGTGCTGCTGTTGGACGAGATCGAGAAAGCGCATTCGGATCTGTTCAACATCCTGTTGCAGGTCATGGACCACGGCAAGCTGACCGACCACGCGGGCAAGCAGATCGACTTCCGCAACGTCATCCTGATCATGACCACCAACGCGGGAGCGCAGGACCTCGCCCGCGCGGCGTTCGGCTTCCACAAGTCGACGCGGGAAGGGGACGATCGCGAAGCGATCGACCGGCTGTTCGCGCCCGAGTTCCGCAATCGCCTGGATGCGATCGTGCCGTTCGCGCGCCTCCCCGAAACGGTGATCGCGCGGGTCGTCGACAAGTTCATCCTTCAACTCGAGGCCCAGCTCAGCGACCGCAATGTGACCATCGAGCTCACCGACGAGGCGCGCGCCTGGCTGGTCAAGAACGGCTACGACGAGACGATGGGCGCGCGGCCAATGGCGCGCGTGATCCAAGCCCAGATCAAGACGCCCCTCGCCGATGAGGTGCTGTTCGGACGCCTGAAGAACGGCGGCGTGGTGAAGGTCGTGGTGACCGGCGACGACACGGGCGCGAAGAAGCTTGGCTTCGTTTATCCCGAGGGTCCGGCCCAGCCGCGGCTGGAGCGCGACCTCATCGTCGCCGCCGGGGCGCGTGGCAAGCGCAAGAAGGTCGAGCCGGCCAATTCCGATTCCGATCCGGCCGACGACCGGGAGCCGGCGCCCGAGGGGTCGTAACCCTTCCCTCGGAGGGCCGCGTCCTGTGCGCGTGGATTGTGTCCGGGGGTTCGTCGTCGCGGGCGTTGAGGTCGCCGCGTGGTGATCCGCGCAACCTGCCGCACCGATCAGACGCGGCTCTGCTCTAGGCGGGTGGCGTCCGCGCTGTGTTGCGAACAACTTCCGAAATACTGAAGCCGGAACGCGACTGTTTGGCGCGCGAACGCGATCGGGCAAAAAAGAACCGGGGGAAGGCGGCTTGCCTTCCCCCGGTTTCTTTGCCGTTCAGGTTTGGAACGCTAGGCGCTCAGAACTTGTAGTTGACGCCGGCGCGGAAGATCGAGCCGTCGTAGGTGTACTTCGCGTTCGCCAAAACACCCGGGAAATTGGCCAGGGCGAAGGAATTGCCGGTGGTCGAAATCGTGGTGCTGCCGAGGTTGTAGTACAGGTATTCGCCCTTGATCGTGATGTTGTTGGTGATCGCGTATTCGGCGCCCGCACCGATGGTCCAGCCCACTCGCGTGCTGCTCGGGTTGCCGGTCCACACGCTGCCCGTGGTTGCGTCGAAGACGCTGAAGTTCGCGCTCCCGCCGCCGTAAGCGATACCGCCCGTTCCGTAGAACATCAGGCGATTGTCTGGCGTGGCGACGAAACCGACACGCGCGCGTGTCGTGCCAAGCCAATCCAAACTCGCCTTGGCGTTGACAGACAAGGTGTCGCCCAGAAGAGCTCCCGGAACGCCCACGCCCGCAAACGGGCTGCTGACGAAGTTGAAGCTCTTGCTTATGCTCGACCAGTCGAAGTCGGTCTCGGCGCCGAGCACGAAGGCGCCGCTCTGCCAGTTGTAACCAGCCTGGCCGCCGAGCAGGACGCCGCTCTGGCCTGACCCGAGTCCGCCCGGAAAGTCGCTGTTGAGAAACGCGCTTGCCGCGGGGGCAAACAGCGTCGCAGAGCGTCCGCCCGAAGTGAAAATGCCGCCGACGTTACCGCCGATGTAGAACCCGGTCCAAGTGAAGGGCGGGGGCACGAATACCGGCGCGGGCGCCTCTTTCCTGGTCGGGAGGTCCGCCGCCTGCGCAGCCACGATCCCTGCGGCCGTCAACGCCGCCACGGCAACTCCCTTAAGCCAGCGATTGGTCATCTTTGATTTCTCCGTCATTATGCGCGACGCCATACACTTACAGACGCGCCCGCCGCTCGAAAAACGATGGCGCAGACTATAAGGTTCCTGGGCAATCGTGTCCACCCGCGCGGCATCAAATCGACGGCATTGGCGGAGGCATGTGGCAAAATGGCCACAGGTTTGTGTCACGTTGGGTCAAGAGTATCGTTTTGGGCCGTAATTCAGCGTCGATCGGCGACGAGGCTGGCCAACAATACCGCGATGACGCCGGTCAGAAACACGCCGTCGAACGTTCCGGCGCCGCCGATCGAGGCGACCGGCGCGCCGAGACTGCGCAAAAGGCCGAGATTGAGCAGATCCGCGCCAACCAGCACCCCGATGCTGCCTCCAATATAGGCGAGCGGAGCGGCGAATCGGCGCGACAGAATCAGCGCCACGAACGCCGCCAGCAATGGCGGCACAATTGTCGGCACGGAGATTCCCACTCCCGGAACCGGCGTCGCCATGCGGTGGACGACGAAGGCGACGATCGCCACCGCGATCGCCGCTGACCCCCAAAGCTGATAGCGGACGAGCAGGTAGAACGACAGCATGATCGGGATGACGGCCCCGCCGACATTGATCGCGAGAATCGTGCCCGGCCAATCGACCGTGACCGGGGCCAAGAACGGAACGCCAAAGATTTCAACAACTTCCCGAGAGAGGACGCGCTCCTCCGGCAGGCGGACCAGGGGAAGATTGATATAGGAGCCGAGAAGCGAGCCGAATAGCACCAGGGTGACGACGCGGGAATCGAGGCCGAGCGCAGAATAAACGTGGCTCAGCACTCCGATTTGCAACAAAAAGAGGAGAGCGAGCAGAATCGCTGCGAACAGAGTCGCAAGACCGAGGCCGACCGGGAAGTAATGCATATGGGTCAAAGGGCAGCGTCCTGAGGTTCGCCCGCGTTCAAGGCCTGCGGCGAATGGTCGCGGGCCTCGTCACTTGCCGCCCAACGCCGCGACAATCCGGTCGGCGTAGGGCCTAAGCGCCTCCGCGTTCTGGAACGGTCCGCCCGGCGGACGAAGCGCGACCCCGGTCCAGCGCGGCAGGACGTGAAAATGAAGGTGGAACACCTGCTGGCCGCCCGCCGTCTCGTTGAACTGCTGGACCGAGACGCCCTCGGCCTTCATTCCCGCCATGACCGCGCGGGCAATGATCTGCACCGCCGGGATGAAGCGGGCGAGGTCCTCAGGCGCAATGTCGAACAGGTTGCGCGCCGGGACTTTCGGAATGACCAGCGTATGGCCTTCCGTGCGCGGCATGACATCCATAAACGCGAGGGCCGAATCGTCCTCGAACACCCTCACGCATGGCGCTTCGCCGCGCAGGATCTTGGCGAAGATGTTGTCGGGATCATACGTCGGCGTCAAAGGATTCTCCGAGAGGCTCGGCGTTCGTCGCTTGGTCTTCCGCCTTGCGGAACGGCGCGTGATCTTCGTAGTGGGCGATCGTGCGCGCCACCGCCTGACGCTCGCGGCGCAAATAGTCGGCGACCGCCTGGGCAAAGCCTTCGTCGGCGAAATCATGCGCCGAGTAGGTGACGACCGGGCGATAGCCGCGGGCGAGCTTGTGCTCCCCCTGTGCGCCCGCTTCGACCCGCTTCAGCCCACGGCTCAGCGCGAAGTCGATCGCCTGATAGTAGCAGACCTCGAAGTGGAGGAACGGGCGGTGCTCGATCGCCCCCCAGTTGCGTCCATAGAGCGCGTCGTCGCCGATGAAGTTGATGGCGCCGGCGATATGTCGCCGTCCGCGCCGCGCCATCACCAGGAGGACCCGGTCGGCGAGTGTCGCGCCGATGTGGTCGAAGAAGGCGCGGGTTAGGTATGGGCGGCCCCATTTGCGCGAGCCTGTATCCATGTAGAACTTGAAGAACGCGTCCCAATGCTCTCGTCTGGATTGATGATCCCGTCAGCAAGTCGATCGTCACATCATCGCTCAGCGCGTCGCGCCGCTCGCGCTTGATCGCCTTGCGCTTGCGGGACGCCAGCGCAGCGAGAAAATCGTCGAAATTCGCGAAACCGTCGCACTGGAAATGGAACTGTTCGCCGAAACGGACCAGGAACCCGGCCTCCGCGAGGCGCTCGGCGTCGGCCGAGGTCGGAAAGGTCACGTGGATCGAGGAGGCCTTGGTCTGCGTTCGCAATTCGCGCAATGCGCCGATCAACGCCTCCCGCGCGCCCTCCGGCGCATCCGCCGCCACCAGCAGCCGCCGTCCGGTCGCCGGGGTGAACGGCGCGGCGACCTGCAGCTTGGGGTAATAGCGACCGCCCGCGCGCTCGTAGGCGTCCGCCCAACCATGGTCGAACACATATTCGCCCTGGCTGTGGCTCTTGAGATAGCAGGGCGCGGCGGCGACCATCCGGCCCGACCCGTCCTCGACCGCGACATGCGCCGGCGTCCAGCCCGAGCGGCCGCCAACCGACCCGGAGGCTTCGAGCGCATGCAGGAAGGCGTGGGTGACAAACGGGTTGAACCGTTCGCCGTCGGCCTCCTCGGTCGACTGGCCGGGCGGATTGGCGCAGGCGTCCCAATCCGCCGCGTCAAGGGCGGAGATCGAGCCGGCGACGCGCGCGGTGAATTTCGTGCTGGCCATTGTCGGGATTGCGGTTCCGTTGGCGCCCCGCCGCATCCTAACACGGGTTTCGTCGCGGCGGCCAAGCCCATTGCTGCGCCGCAAACTTCCTCGGCGTTTGAAGATCGCGCGGAGGGCGCCGGATGGGCAAAGATGGAAGATCGCCGCTCAAAGGCGGCTCAAAAGCTCCGCCTTTTTCGCCGCGAATTCCTCTTCCGTGAGGATGTTTTTCTGGCGCAGTTCCGCAAGGCGCTCGATCGTCTTGACGATGTCCTCCATCGCCGCGGCGCCGCCGGAACGCCTGGAGCGGCAGGCGGGCGCCGCGTCCTGGGCTTTGCGCGGGCGTCGCCGGCGCGGCGGCGGCGGCTTTGAGGCGGCCCGGCCTGCGGCGAGACCAACGGCAAGTCGGCGACGCGCACGAGGCCGGATTGGCTCATGAAGGTCAGCGACTGGCCGCCGCCCTGCTGCTGGGAGAAGCCCGAGATCCGGTGCTCGCCGGAATCATAGACGCGGACCTCGCCGCCCAGATTGATCGCCAGTCGGCGGGACGTATGGAAAATAGGCGTAGCGCAGTTCATTCTGTGCGCCGATCGAGGCGGGTGCGCCGAGTTCCGCTGGCCACCATTGGGCGCGCGAGCCGGCGCTCGTCGCGAACAGGCTCACGCCCTCGCCGCCCCCTTGGCTTTGCGACTGGAAGGACCGGGATGGGGCGTCAGCGAGCGGCTGGCTTCGAGCAATCCGGCCAGTTCGTTGCAGAGCGCGTCGATCCGGGCCTTGAGGCCGTGATTGAACATGTCGCCGACCATGATCATGCCGCCTTGCGACCATTGCCCCATGCCGCCGAGCTCGGGGTGGTTGAACTGAGCCTGACGGCCGTTTCCCTCGGCGAGCGCGGCGAAAAGGACGAGCGCCGCTTCGAGGCTGAAACCGTGACGCTTTGCGACGTCCGCGACGACGCAGAAGTCCTTCGGGCGTGAGGTGCTGCATGGTCGATCGGTTCCTGGCGGCGGAGCAAAGGTCTATGGGCCTTTTTCGTGTAGCGCGAGTCTTATTGGAAGCGCCGCTCGGGCCGCGATTGCCTGAGTTCACCGTGGGAGTTTAGCGCGATCTTTACGATCCCCAGGGCATTTTCTGCACAAAGGGGCTTGACGACGGACCTCGGTCGCGCCCCGGCCCGGCGGAGGTGAAGGCGCCTTTGAGGAAGCTCATTCCAGCTCTGATGCTTTTCATCTTCGGCGCGTTGGCGGCGAAGGTCGGCATTCTCCTGTTCAGCGCCAGCGGCGATCGAGATATCCGGGCCGTCTGGGCTGCTCTCGGCCATCGTGCCCCCGCATTCTTTTTCCCTGTTGCCGGCGCACGTCACCGGGCTCGTGCAAAGTGTCTTCGGACGGACGATTGGGCCGAACGAGATCGCGCTGATCGTTGCCGGCGCGGTGATCGACGCAGTTGTGGTCGGCGTCATTTTCCGCCTCGTTCTCGGCGGGCGCAGTTTCGGGTTCATGCTCAACGCGCTGATCGCCCTCTCTGGTATCTGGTGCGTGCTCGTCCTCTATGACTTCAACCCCGACGCCGAGCCGCTGGCCGATCTCAATGCGCTCGTCGCGCGGGCGATCGTGGCCTCCGTCGCGGCGCCGGCGATCCTGATTGTGCTGAAGGCGGTTGTCGCGTCGGAAGCGAGCACGTTCCTCGCCGGCGCCGACACGCGCGCGGGCGACGCGATCCGGGGCGCCGTCGCCAAGGCGGAGGATCTGGCGAGCGGGGCCGTCGGTTTGCGGCCGAAGGGACCGAGCGCCGAGCGCATCCGCAGCGCGCTCGACCGCAGCCGATCCTGAGCGAGTGGGAAGCGCTCATCGCCCCGCGCCGACGCTTCGCCGCGAGGGCGCCGCGGAACGCCAGCGCCGTGTCGCGCACGCCGGTCTCGAACGGCGTCGCGTCCGACCAGAAGGCATGGGCGAAGCGGCTCGCGTCGACCCGGTAGGGGCGGTCCCACTGGAAACGCATTTCGATCAGTTCGCGCAGGAATGGCGAGAACATCGCGCTCGGCCCCAGCATCCAGGCCGGCAGCGCGCTGATCCGCAGCCGGACTTCGAGCGCGTTGGCGGCGATCTTGAGAATGTCGCGGGTCGTGCGGGTCGGCGCGCACGGGACGTGCCAGGCCTGCCCGAAGGCGGAGTCGGGCGCGCTCAGCAGGGTCGACGCCGCCCGCGCGACGTCCGGCACATAGGCGTAGTCGTGCAGGACGTCCGGCGAGCCGACGAACACCGCAGGCTTGCCCCTCGCGAGCGCGCCGATCGACGTATCGCCGAGATAGGATTGGCCCACGCCCGGCCCGTAAAAGTCGGGCGCGCGCAAGGCGGCGATACGCGCCTCGCCTGCTGCGGCGGCCTTCATCCACACCCGGGTCGCCGCCGTGCGCGCGGCTGGCTTCACGCCGAAGTCGGCAAGCGGCATCGTCTCGACAAGCGGGGCGGTCTGGGGCCCGTACATGTAGAGATTGTCGATGAACACCATTCGCGCGCCGGTCGTCTTGCAGGCGGCGACGAAATTGCCGATCGCCTGCGGCCAGGCTTCGCGCCATACCGCGCCGACATAGGCAAACCCGATCGCCACCACGATCTGCTCGGCTTCGCGCACGATTTTGGCGACGCTTTCGGCGTCGAGCGCATCGGCGGGCATGAAAGCCGCGCCCTTCGGCAGACTTTGCGGCATATGCCGTTGCGCGACGACCACCTCGCGCCCTTCGGCCAGAAGCCGCGCCGCTGTCGCCTGTCCCACCGGCCCATAGCCGAAAATCGCAACCCTGCCGGCCATCGCGGGGCCTCCTTTCGCCTCGCCGTTTCCTAGCTGGGAAGCGTCACCGCTCCCAGCGGCAAGAAAAGGGCCTCTTGACGGCGCGCGCGGGCCGGCGAGGCTTGGGCGAGGGCCTCGAATTGCCCGTCAGGAGCCGTAAGCCGATGAAGCCGTTTGCGCCGCTCGTCCTATCGCCGCGTTTGCGCTCGCCGCCTGCAATGCGCCGCCGCAAGCCTCGCCGCCGCCAGCCCCGAATTCGCTCTCGGTGACGCCGTCCGATTTTCGCCTGCCCGAGGGCGGCGATTGCTCGGCGGAAATCGCCCGCTATCGGGCGATCGCCAACAATGACCTGTCGATGGGTCACGTCGTCCAGTCGCGTCTACAATCAGATCAAGCGGGACATCGATTCGGCGCAGGGCGTTTGCGCGGCCGGCCATGACGCCGAAGCGAAGAGCATGATCCTCGCCTCGAAGAAGCGGCACGGCTATCCGACCGATCTTTGAGCGAACATTTCGCGCAGATACGTAGCCACGAAGATCGGCACCTGCGGTCTCCTCGATGTCGCGCGGCGATCGAACGATATGCATGCGAGTGAACTCGGCGTGCGGGTCGCGCGCGAGAAAGGCGTCGATCCGGGCCTTGGCCCGCGCCGCCGGGACGGCAAGCGTCATGAGCTTCATGCAGGCGATGCGCTGCGGAGCGAATACCAGAGTCCAGCCGGGGTCGATGGTCGCCTCGCCCGCCCTGACGCCGGTTTCCTCGAACAATTCCCGGCGCGCGCTGGCGTCGAAGATCGACCCGGTCCTCGATGATGTCGGACGGGTCCGGCGTTCCGGCGGGAAAATAAATCTGTCCGGCGCTGTAGGTATGCGGCGCCATCTCGCCGAGCAGGAACGCTCCGTCCGCGGAGCGGAGCGCGGCCATCGAGAAACAATTGTCGACCGGCTCGCCGGGATGGCCGAACTCGCGCCACGCGAGGTAATCGGCGTAATCGGTTTCGAAATAGACGCCCTTCAGCCTGAGCGCCCCGTCTGGGCGGGTCTCGATCACCCGCCGGCCGAGAAGCAGCACCCGGCCATTGAAAAGGCTGGGCTTGGTCATCCTGAGCCGCGCCCAATGTGCGGAAATGCTCGCCGCCCGGCGTTCGGCGAATACCCAGCGCGTCCGCTCGTACGCGAGGTCGAGCTCGGCGACCTCAAGGAGGTGCGCCTGACTCGATCAAAGGTCGAGCGAGCCGTTGGAGACGACGACGACGGAGCCGCCGATCGTCGCGGAGCGGAGCTTTCCGCCCTCGACATTGAGGCCAAGCGCAATCAGGCTTGGGCGGCCCATCTCGAAGCCCTGCTCGATCGTCAGGGCATGTTCGCCGTCGTCAGGGGAATCGAAATCGAGAAGGACGCCCGCGAACGCAGCCGCGGCGCTGCCGGTGGCCGGATCCTCGGTCACCCCCCATCCGCCCCCGAACATCCGGGCGTGGTAGTCCGACCCGGCAAGGGCCGTCTCCCGCGTGTAGACGTAAGCCGACGGTCCGGTCTTCGTCGCCCACGGCATCGCGCCCGGCGCGGCTCGGCCGGCCGCCTCGAGCGAGCGCACAGGGACGAACAGATAAGGCGCTCCCGCGCTGTAGAGACTCGGCTGATGGCGATCGAAGCCAATGTCCTCCACTGAAAGCCCCAGGCCAGCCGCGATGTCCTGCTTGGCCGGAGTGCTCGCCTTCGAGCGACTGAGGCAATTGCGGCAGCTCGAAATAGGCGGCGAGCGCCTGGCCCTGCCGATGACGCGCGACGCAGACGACGTCTCCGACCTCCTCCTCCAAAACGATGCGCAGGTCCTGCGCGGCGAGGAGGTCGCGGGCGCGGCGTTGGGCGAGCAGGGCGGCGGTTCCCACGGTCGGATGGCCGGCGAACGGCAGTTCGCGCTTCGGCGTGAAAATCCTGACCCGCGCGGTGTTGATCGCGTTTCGCGGCTCAAAGACGAACACGGTTTCAGACAGATTGAACTCGGCGGCGATCGCCTGCATCCGGACGTCGTCGAGCCCGTCCGCGTCGAGCACGACCGCGAGCGGGTTGCCAGCGAGCGCGGTCTCGGTGAACACGTCGAGCGTCTGGAACCGGCGCGTCATCAAGAAAACGTCCTAAAGCCGCCCGTCGACGTCTCCTCTTTCGCGCGCAGGCGGTCGCTAGAATATTTGCGGCAACATCAATAGCGGCACGTTCGACTCAGGAAGGGAATATTGGTTCGGCAGCCGGTCCGAGCCCCGGACGCCGACGAATGTCCCCTGGACCGAATTGCGCTGCGGCGGGTTCAGCGTATCCAGGACATACGCATGATGCGCCCCGACGCTCGACCCCGTGCCGAGGGTCAAATAGGGTTCCCGCGGATGAACGATGATCACATGACCATCAGCCGCCGCATGCCGCGCGCGATGAGGAGCGGTTTGCGCGCTCGCCGCGCAGAATGATCCGAGGACGATCCCGGCTGCTATCGCCCCGATGAGTTTGATCGAATGTGGCATTGGCGTTCCCCCGCACCCCAAAGGACTTCGCACGGACATGTTGGACTCATGCGCCGACGTAGGAAAAAAGTAAATAAGCGCCGGTAGACGGCGGGCTAAACCGGCTCGGCCCGGAAAACGCGCGACGGGCGGACCAGTTCCTCCTGCGCCGCGATGAGGGCCAGTTCGCGCGAACCCGCGACATGGGTCGCCTCGACGATTCCATAGACCGAAGAGGCGGCGCGCGACAGGGCCTCGGGCGTCGCATGGGTCGCAAGCCAGTGATGGAGAAACAACGCCGCCAACAGGTCGCCGGCGCCGTTAACCATGATCGGCAACTTCGGCGTGCGCAGCCGCCAGAAACCCATGTCGTCGCCGGCCAGCATGTCGAGAGCGTCCGCGGGCGTGTCCTCCAGCGCCAGCGATTTGGCGACCACGACCCGGGGCCCGCGTCCGCGCAAAGCGTCAATCGCCCCCCGCGCCATCGTCAGATCGCGGGTCTGCGCGCCGGTCAGCCACGCAAGCTCGAACGCGTTCGGGGTGGCGATGGTCGCCGCCGCCAGCGCCCGATCGCGGAAGAATTCGCCGATCCCGGCCGCCACGTAAACGCCGCGCTCCGTGTCGCCGATCACCGGATCGCAGGCGTAAGCCGCATCCGGGTTGGCGGCGCGCACGCTCGCCACAGCGCGCAAGCACGCTTCCCCTACCTCCGCCCGGCCGAGATAGCCGGTCAGCACGCCGGCGCATCGCGGGAGCGCGCCGATCGCCAAGAGTCCCGCCATGCATTCGTCAATCATGCCGGCGTCGAAGGCCCGCCCGCGCCACCCGGCATATCCGGCATGGCTCGAGAACTGCACGGTCATCAGCGGCCACACTTCACGCCCGAGCCGCTGCAGCGGAAAGACCGCCGCCGAATTGCCGACATGTCCAAAGACGACGTGCGACTGGATGGAGAGGATCGGCGGGAGCATGGCCAACGAGACGACGATTCGGCGGGCTGCGTCAAAGCGGGCCCAGTCGCCTGCTCGCAGCGCTCCGCTCGGCGCTTGAGCGGGCCGCGCAAGCCTGAGACAATGCCCGACACTTCGTGTCAGTCTCGCCCAAGGAGCGCCCAATGAGCGACGCCGTCGCCTATCTCTCGCGCGCCATCGAGCAGGGGCAGGGCCTCGCCGAGGCGGATTTCGTGCTGAAGGGCGGGCGGATTTTCGACCTCGTCGGCGGCGACCTGGTTCAGAGCGACGTCGCGATCTGCAGTGACCGCATCGTCGGCACGCTCGGCGAATATCGTGGACGGCGCGAGATCGACGTGCGCGGCAAGATCATCGTTCCCGGCTTCATCGACACCCATTGCCACGTCGAATTGTCGCTCATCACCCCGCTCGAATTCGATCGCTGCGTCTTGCGCCACGGCGTGACCACCTCGATCTGCGATCCGCACGAGATCGCCAACGTGCTGGGGCAGGCGGGTCTGCGCTACTTCCTTGAGGCGTCGATGCTGACCGCGATGGACCTCAGGGTGCAGCTTTCGAGCTGCGTTCCCTCGACTGCGCTCGAGACCTCCGGCGCACGGCTCGAGATCGGCGACCTGCTTCCGTTCGCCGATCACCCGAAAGTTCTGGGCCTCGCCGAATTCATGAACTTTCCGGGCCTCCTGGCGCGCGACCCGTCGTGTCTCGCCAAGCTCGCCGCGTTCCAGACCCGGCCGATCGACGGGCATAGCCCGTTGCTCGGCGGCTATGCGCTCAATGGTTACCTCAGCGCGGGCGTGCGCACCGACCACGAAGTGACCAATCTTCCCGAGGCCAGGGAGAAGCTCGCCAAGGGCATGCAGGTGTTGATCCGCGAGGGCTCGGTGTGCAAGGACCTGCATGCGCTTGCGCCCATCATCACCGAGCGCCATTCGCCGTTCATCGCCTTCTGCACCGACGATCGCAACCCGCTCGACATTGCCGAGGAGGGTCATCTCGATTTCCTGATCCGCACCGCGATCCGGCTTGGCGCGCCGCCGCTCGCCGCCTATCGCGCGGCGACGATTTCGGCGGCCCGCATCTTCGGCCTTCGCGACCGCGGCCTTGTCGCGCCGGGCTGGCGCGCCGATCTCGTCGTCATCGACGATCTCGACCATTGTGCGGTCTCGATGACGATCGCGCGGGGCCGCGTGGTTGACGATGCGCTGTTCGCCGCGCGGGCGGCGCTTGATCCGGTCGGGCGCGCGAGCGTCAAGGCACGGAAGGTCGCAGCCGCCGATTTCGCGGCGCGAGGGCAGGGGCCTTCGACCCAGGCGATCGGCGTCATTCCCGGCAAGATCATCACCGACCGCGTCTCCGTGGCGCTGCCTTACAAGAACGGCGAGCGCGGCGTCGATCTCGATCAGGACGTCGTCAAAGTGTCGGTCGTCGCCCGCCACGGCGTCAACGACAATATGGCGACCGCCTTCGTCAGGGGCTTCGGCATGAAGCGCGGAGCGATCGCTTCGTCTGTCGGCCACGACAGCCACAACCTTTGCGTGGTCGGCGTCGACGAAGGCGACATGGCGGTCGCGATCAACCGGTTGCGTCGAAACCGAAGGCGGCTTCGCGGTGGCGCGCGACGGCAAAGTGGTCGCCGAACTTCCGCTGCCGGTCGCTGGGCTGATGAGCCTTATGAGCTTCGAGGAGGTGCGCGAGGCGCTGATCCCGCTGCGGGCGGCGGCCAAGGGCTTGGGGGTGACGCTCGCCGAGCCGTTCCTGCAGGTGGCGTTCCTGCCGTTGCCGGTCATCCCGCACTTGAAGATCACCGATATGGGCCTTGTCGACGTGGATAAGTTTGATTTTGTGCGGGATTAAGCGCGCTCGCCAAGGCGCACGCTGGTTGGATGTCTTGGCTGGCGCTCAATTTGCGGACGGCGCGAACAATTCTGCTATCTCGGTTCCCGTCTGCTGCGATAGAAATTCGAGATTCTGATTACCTCGAACTTCGAGACGCCGTGCGACGCCTTCTCAAATTTCTCCACACGATGGGGGCGATCGGGCTCATGGGGGCGATGGCGTGCCTGCTGGTCCTCATGAGTGTGTCGCCGCCGCCGACGGACATGGCCGGCTACGCGACGATGCGCGCCGCGATGGCCGCCATTGCCAGACTTGGATTTTTCTTCCTTCGTTCGCGCTGACGCTTGTCGCCGGCCTGTTGGCGATTGCCGTGAACCGCGCCTATCACAACGCGGGCTGGGCATGGGTCAAGCTCGCAACGGGGATCCTGGTGTTCGCGGGGAGCTTGCACGTTCTGGCGCCGATACGAGGAAGAGGCCAAGCAAAGCGCCAGCGCGCCCGCGCGTCAGTTGGACCCCGCCGAAATCACAGGATCGGCCGAGGCCGAGCGCGGCACGCTATGGGTGCTGCTCGCGGTCTCGACCGCCAATGTCGTGCTCGGCGTCTGGCGGCCGCGCCTCACCCGGATTCGCGGGGGCCAGAAGACCAGGATCGAGATGCGAGCGATCCAAGGTCTGGAGGCCGCCGCGGACCCGCACAGAGGGGATAACAGGGCCTTCCCGGTCCGCCCTTATGCTTCGCTGTCGCCACGGTCCCGTGACGGCGACAGTTCGAAGACCGCGTCGCCGGAGCCGATCTTGCGGCTTGCGATCATGGTCGGTAAGTGCAGCGCCCGTCCGGGCCGATAGCTGGCGACGCGCGAACAGGTCGGGTTGATGCGCTAGGATGCTGGGGTACGGGCTCATCTTGCTGGCGATCGTGGTCGGAGGCGGCGATTGCGTGGCTCTATACCCCGGACGAGCAACGCGCGGCGTTGGAGGCTCGAATACGCTGGGCCGCCGTCGGTGTTCCTGGACGTCGCGGGACATACGCCTGCATGTGCGGGACACGGGGCCGCGGGCGGCCCCTGCCGTCATATTCCTGCACGGCTTCGGCTCGAGCTTACAGACCTGGGAGGATTGGGCGCGCGACCTCGAGAGCGACCATCGGGTCATCCGCTACGACATGCCTGGATTCGGGCTGACGGGGGCGGACCCTTCCGAAGATTACACCGACGGCCGCAGCATCGCGGTTCTCATGGCGTTGATGGACCGGCTTGGCTTGGCGCGGGCAAGCGTCGTCGGCAACTCGATGGGCGGGCGGATCGCGTGGAGATTCGCGGCGCTAAATCCTGAGCGCACCGACAAGCTGGTCTTAATATCTCCGGATGGGTTCGCGAGCCCGGGCGCTGGCGTATGGCGTGAAGGCCAAACGTGCCGCTGATGATGCGGGCGCTGCCCTACGTGCTGCCGTCGTTCATGCTGCGGCCGTCGCTGGCCGCGGCCTATGCGAACCCAGATACCGTGACCGAGGCGCTGTTCCGGCGCTACCGGGACATGATGCTGGCGCCTGGAGTGCGGGGTGCGATCGTCGACCGGATGAGCCAGCAGGTCCTTGTGGACCCGGCGCCGCTGCTAAAGCGGATCGAGGCTCCGACTCTGCTGATGTGGGGCGAAAAGGACGGCATGATCCCGTTCGCGAATTCGGCCGACTACCTGCGGGCGTTGCCGCATGCGAGGCTCGCCGCGCTGCCGGGAATTGGCCATCTTCCGCAGGAGGAAGCGCCGGCGACGGTCAGGGTCTTGCGGGACTTTCTGGACCGATAGACCGGCTCGCGCGACGCGATCCCCCAGCCGGCCCACTGTCATCTTTTCGTGATCCAGAACTTGAAGATCGCCGACATAGCCCTTGTCGCTGTTTATAAATTCGCATTCGTTTGCACGAGCCACGCGACTTTTCTCTTTGAGAAACCAGAAACCAATGTTAAAATGATTTGATCCTCAGAAAGGCGCTCCGCACGCCGCGCGCCGAAATGTCGACTGTGATTAGCTAAGTCGTTGAAAACATTAAATCGGCAAGGGGCTAGACCTCGTCGAAGGTTGGCATGGAGTTGGATTGGACGCAGCCGGCTTGGGCTTGGCGTCACGATCTTCCCCCGCGCTTCGCTGGGTCGCGAAAACGATAGCGAGCGCTATCCACGAAAGCAGCATCGTCGTCCCGCCGATCGGCGCGGCGTAGGGGAAGAGCCGCACGCCGGCAAAGGCGTGAAAGGCTAGGTCAGCCGCGAAGAGCGTCGCGCCGCCCACCATGGCGAAACCGACCGCGACGAGGCCGCGCGACGGGGCGGCGACGCGCGCATGCGCGGCAATTCCGAGCGCCGCCGCCGCGTGCAGGATCAGGAATTCGGCGCCCCTCAACGCGAGTTCGCCGCCGCCCGAATGGACAGCCGCCGCCGCGAGCGCGACGCCGGCTGCGCCCATAAGAGCGGCGAGGGCGGCGAGGAAGAGAGGCGGTCGAGTCATCGGCGGCTCCGTCATGGATGAGGTCGTCGAGCTTGACTTGTCGCACAGCGCAGCGCTCCATGCGAAACGATAGCGGGGCGTTTTGCGTCCCAATGACTTCGGCCAGGCGTCAACCGGCGAGGATTGCTCATGGTTTCACGGCGACTAGCAAAGCGTTCGTTCGCGATCGCCAAGGCGAATGCGCAGGCGGGCGTCGACGCCGCGCTGACCATCGCCGCCCGAAGCCAGAACATGCTTGCGCCCGGCGCGCAATCCGACAAGGCGCGCGAGGCGCGGCTCATGGTGCAGGAGAAGGTCGACGCTGCAGTGGAGGGCGCTTTCGCCGCGCAGGCGGCGTGGGGCGCGTTTTTCATCAAGGCGGCTTTCGGCGGCGTGCGCACCCCGAACGACGTGTCCACAGGCCTGACGCGCATTGCCGAAGCCGCGTCCGGGCCCGCGCGGCGGACTGTGCGGGCCAACGCTCGCCGCTTGACCGGAGCGAAGGCGCTGCCTTGAGATGGAGCTTCCTCTCCACCTCCACGAGTACATCGCAACCTACGGCTATCTGGCGGTCTTCGCGATCGTGGCGATGGAGAGCGCCGGCATTCCGATGCCCGGAGAAACCGTTCTCGTCACCGCCGCGATCCTGGCCGGCCAGGGAACGCTGCACCTCTACGGCGTGATCGCCTCGGCGGCGGCGGGCGCGATCATCGGCGACAATTGCGGCTATTGGGTCGGGCGGGAGTTCGGGTTTCCCCTCGTTTATCGCTATGGACGCTATATCAAGCTGGACGAGCGCCGGTTGAAGCTCGGGCAGTATCTGTTTCTCAAGCACGGCGGCAAGATCGTGTTCTTCGGCCGCTTCGTCGCGGTGTTGCGCGCCTTCGCCGCCTTTCTCGCTGGGGTCAACCGCTACAACTGGGAAAAGTTCTTTTTTTTCAACGCGGCGGGCGGGATCGTCTGGGCGTCGATTTTCGGCGTCGGCGGCTTCTGGCTCGGCCGCGCTTTCGAGACCTACGCGCGGCCGGTCGGGGCGGCGGCCCTGATCGCCGCGGTGATCGGCGCCTTCATTGCCGCGCGGTTCGTGCGCGCTCACGAACGAGCGCTCGAGGAGGAAGCCGAGCGCGCCTTCCCCGGACCGCTGACGCAGCCAAACACCTCCGCGACCAGTTGACCCAACGATCCCCGCCGTGGGCTTGGTCAGGCGGCTTGGCGCTCCACGGGTCCGATCCACAGGCGGAGCTGCTCTGAGCGGCGCAAAAAATCAACGCTGACTGTGCGGTCGATTTTTTCCGCGTCGAGCGCGCGCACCAAGTCGCTGACGCTCGTCACCGCCTTGCCGTCGAGGGCGATCACCAGGTCGCCGGAGAGCAGCCCGGCGTGGGCCGCTGGCCCAGCCTGATCGACGCTGAGCAGGCGAGCGCCTGTGGCCTGTTCGATGCCGAGCCTCAGCGCGATGCGGCGCGGGATTGCGGTCGTCGCCGCGCCAACGCCGATGTAAGCGCGCCGCACGCGCCCGTGCCGGGCGATTTCGCCGGCGGCAAAATTCGCGGTGTTTGACGCGACCGCGAAGCAAATGCCCTGCGCCCCCATGATGACCGCGGTGTTGATGCCGATCACCTCGCCGCTCGAAGAAACCAGAGGTCCGCCTGAGTTTCCTGGATTGAGGGCGGCGTCGGTTTGCACGACGTCCTCGATCATCCGCCCGGTTCGCGATTGCAGGGACCGCCCAAGCGCCGAGACGACGCCTGTGGTCACTGTCGCGTCGAAACCAAGCGGATTGCCGATGGCGATGGCGATCTGGCCGCGCCTCAACTTCGAACTGTCGCCCAGCCTCGCCGCCGGCAGCGATACGTCGGCATCGACGCGCAGCAGGGCGAGATCCGTGTCGGGGTCGTCGCCGAGCACCCGCGCCTGGAGCTCGCGGCCCTCGAGCGTCGTGAGATTGACCAGTCGCGCGCCTTGCACGACATGGCTATTGGTCAGGGCGAGGCCGTCGGACGAAATGATGAAGCCAGAGCCCGAGCCAGCGCTTCGACCCTGCTTGCGCACATCGATGCGCACGACGCTCGGCCCGACCCTATCAACGACGCCGGTGACCACGCGCGAATAATCGTCGAGATAGCCCCGTCATTCGAGGCGGACGTGGTTCCGGGGCCTTGGGCAGGACTATCGGAATCAAGTAAAAAGCTGGCGTCTAACGATGGCGATGAGTCGATCATGCGGGCCATATGGTGGCGGACAAAGGGGGGCGCAAGCAGATCGTTGCGCCGCAGCGAGCCCTCGCGTCAGGCCTTAACGGTTGCTGGCAACTTGCCAGGAATAGGTGATCGCCCAGGATTCAGAGGCATTTCCTTCCGAGAACCAGAAACCTGTGATAGAGTGTCTTGTTTCGCTGGGCAATCGCAGTCGAGGCAGCGTGTCAGGATTTTCCGTCGGGTCGACACCCATCCGGGAATTGTGGATTGGAAATGAGGTTGCAATGCTTGCTTGGCAGAGCGCTACCGGCGGAAGGAAACCGGCCGGCGCGCAAGCGGCTGGTTACGATTTAGGAGACGGCGGCCCGCTCTATGTGGCTCGGGCAAATATTGCCGGTTGCGGTCTCGTGCTGGGCAAGGTGCGCCCCGGCTTTGGCGCAGCCTACTTCCCCTATGGCGGGCAGGAGTTGAGCTCGGATAGCTATCAAGTTTTGATGAATCCGAATGCCTATCCGAATGGATTCTGTACGCCGGGGTCCGGCAAGGGTCCGTGGAAAACTCCACAGAACCCGGTAAATCTTCCTTTTGCCCCGGCTCCTTTTGGGAGTGAAAGCAAGGGCTGGGTGCCGCCCTGGTACCCAGGGGGCATAGCTTATGCGCAGCTGACGGGCGACCTTCAGAATGCGCAAGCCTCCCTGACGGAGTTTCACGCCATCAAGTGCGGCGAGGAGCAGGATGGAACTCCATTGTTTGCCGCGCTGGTGGAGTACCAGGGAGGCCTTCATCCGGGAAAGGTGCAGCTGGCTCTTGGCGGGGCCAATATCAGCTGGGGCGGGGCTGAGATCCAGGGGCAGAATCCCTATAGCGTGCTGTGCGACGCGACATGCGGCTTTATCACCGCCAATCCCTCGGTGACTGGCGCGGGCGTGCCGCAAGGCAGTTACGGCATTGAAGGTTCTCCTTTCGACTCGCAGGATTGGCAGTGGTACATCGCGCGCGCCTTTGAGCTTCCGGGAATTCAATTGGGTATGGTGGCCCTCGATCTGACGGCCGGCGCCCTGTTCTCCTTCGGGGGTCAAGTGTATCAGTTTACCAACTACCAAGTGCTGAGTAGTCCAAGCGGGGCGGTTCAGTGGATTTTCGCCGAGAACGGCAACATACCAGATGGTGCGATCGTGCTCGGCGCGGACGAGAACAATGAGCCTTTGTTTGCGGCCATGGGCGGGGTTGCAGACAGCGGATTAATCGGCAAGATTCGCCACGGCTTTGAAGGCGGATACTTTGCCTACCAGGGGGCAGAGATCAGCATCCCCAACTGCTGGGTTCTCTGCCAGTCTTAAAGCCGTCACGGAATGGATCGGCGAATTGGCGGATATCGTCAGGCAGCGAGTGCTGCAAACGAGCGATCGATGGCGCTGACGCATCCCGCGACTTCCGTTCCTTCTTCGGATCTGCCGACGGCGGCGCTTGCCGCAAGCGCCACGATCATTTGCCTCAACGAGGCCGCCTGCATCGGGAAGTGTTTGGAAAGTCTTCGGGATTTTGCGGAGATTGTCGTCGTCGATTCCGGCTCGCTCCGACGCGACGCTGACGATCGTCGATGAATTCGCGCGGCGAGGGATTTCCGATCCGGTTGTTCGCGCAGCCCTGGCTCGGCTACGCCCGGCAAAAGCAGTTCGCTCTCGACCAGGCGAGCCAGCCTTGGGTGCTCAGCATCGACGCCGACGAATGGGTTGATGAGGCGTCTGCGCGCTTCGCTCCCTGGCTTGCTGGCGGCGAGGCAGGCCATCGTCGGCTGGAAAGTGCGCCGTTCGCTGACGCTTTATGGGCGGTCTGCGCCGGTCAGCGGATGGACTCGGCCCGAGCACATCCTGCAGGCTGGTTCGACGCGGCCGGGCGCGCTTCGACCCAGCGTTGCTGGTCCACGAAGGGCTTGTCGCCGACGGCGAGACCCTGATCGCCCGCCGTGGACTTCTGCGCCACGAACGCAGCCTGCCGCTCGATGAGCAGATGAGGAAGGAAATCGCCTATGCGCGCCTGAAGGCGGAGCAGCGGCTCGGGCTCGGGAGAAAACCCTCAGCGCTCAAGCTCATTCTCAATCCGCCGATCTATTTCCTCCGCATCTTTTTTTGGAACCGCTTCTTCTTGTGCGGCTGGGCGGGCTTCATTCATGCGGCTACCGGGGCGATCTATTCGTTGATGACCGAGGCGATCCACCATCAGCTGTATTACGCCCGCGCCGCTCGTTGATCCGGGTGCCGAGCTTGGCGAAGGCTGGCGCGCGAGGACAGCGGCATGTAAGCGACCGAATTCGGGCTGCTTTCGAGCCCGAGGTTCACCACGGGCGCGGCCCGGATCAGGCGGGGCGTGATGCGTGAGAAGCTCGAGGACAAGGCCCTCGCCGAACTTGAGGTGATAATTCCCAACCTGAATTGGCGCTATTCCGGCGGCACGGCCGTGAACCGGACGATTGCGCCGCTGATTGCGAAGCATTGCAAGGCGGCTTGGTTTGGACCGGACCGGCCAGAGGGAATCCCGCGGCTTGGCCTGATCGATCTTCTGCGGCTCCGCTTTCGCCCTCCCGCAAGGATCCCGCTCCGCATCTGGCACGCGCGGCGCAACGTCGAGATGCTCGCGGGATTGACCTTGAACGCGCTTGGCTATCGGTTCGCGCTCATCTTCAATTCAGCGGCCCAGCGCAGCCACACCCGGTTCACCGATTTCCTGATCGGGCGGATGGATGCGGTGATCGCAACCAGCGAGACAGCCGCCCGGTATCTGCGGCGGCCGGCCACCGTTATCCATCACGGAATTGACACCCAAATCTATCAGCCGCCCGCCGACCGGAACGCCGCCTTCGCCGCCACGGGTCTCCCCGGAAAATATGGAGTGGGGGCGTTCGGCCGCGTTCGGCCGCAGAAGGGGACCGATCTCTTCGTCGAGGCGATGTGCCGCCTTCTGCCGCGCTACCCGGACTTTGCGGCCGTTGTCGTCGGTCTTACGACAATGGACAATCGACCGTTCCTGGAGAGCCTCAAGCGACAGGCGGCCTCAGCGGGGCTGGCCGAGCGGATTCGTTTCCTCGGCGAGTTGCCGATCGAGGAAGTGCCTCGCTGGTATCAGCGAATCTCGATCTATGTTTTCGCATCGCGGGTCGAGGGATTCGGCCTCACCATGCTTGAGGCCATGGCCGCGGGCGATGCGGTGGTGGCGACGCGCGCCGGGGCGGCCGAAATGATTATCGCTGACGGAGACACGGGCATGCTGGCTCCAATCGGAGACGTCGATGCTCTGGTCGCGGCCATCGAGCCGCTGATGCGCGATCCTGGACAGATCGCGGACATGGGACGCCGGGCGCGGGCTGCGCGTTGTCGACCGTTTCAGCCGTGACCTTGAGGTCGATCGCATCACCGCCGTCTACAGTGAGATCTGGGAGGCTCAACGGCGTCCGCGCGCGGCCAAAGTCGGGCGGTGACGAAGTCCTGACGCTACTCGGCAGACGAGCGATGCGGCGACACTGCTGCGAATAGGCGCTTCAGAGGCGCTGACACCTGATGGCGCAGCATCGCGATGCGCCGATCGCCTTCCGACGTCACCCAGTTGAACTGGATGACGCGACGCTCGCCGGAAAACGGCTTGTGGCCATGCCAGGAATTCTCGGCCCGCTTGAACGCCAGCAGAGTTCCTGCGGTCGGCGGGATTTCGAGGATCGCGTCGTCGAGGTTATCGGCCGATCTCAGCAGGCGCAGGCGTCCGCCGGC
The DNA here is from genome assembly GCA_963839185.1 of uncultured Alphaproteobacteria bacterium. Classification (GTDB taxonomy): domain Bacteria; phylum Pseudomonadota; class Alphaproteobacteria; order Rhizobiales; family Beijerinckiaceae; genus Roseiarcus. The sequence goes on from CAWIUD010000060.1 coordinate 35,663, forward strand.
CGACTCCCAATCGGCGTTCATGTAGATCAGAATCGTGATGATTTTGCTTTTTGTGTCGGTATGGATGCGGCCGTCCCTCGGGCTGCATCGGCCACGGACCGTGACGGTGGTCGGCTTCCCGGACAGATCGAGCGCAAACTTCCCTCGAACGCCTCGCGAAACTCGTCACTGTCCAGCTCATCGAGAAATTCACGGAACGCCGGTCCGTAGGTCAGTTGGCCGGCAGGAAAGCTCCCGCCCTCGGCGATGTCGGGATAGTCCAGGTTGATTTTCGCCAGGGCCTCAATCGGGACAAATCCGGGAACCACAAGATACTGAAACGGCTCCCGGACAAGGGGAACTGCTTTCAGAGCTTCGAGATCGAGATAGCGCAGACTCATCCGCCGGACACCAAACACGGCGACCCACGCCGCGCTGCGATGCGACAGTAAATCATGGGAGTCGGCAGGTCAAAGACAGGGGCAAACCGCAGCAAACCAGCTTCCCGCATGGATCGCGTGCACTCCCTTCCAGTCAATTGACCCAGCACGGCGCCAACTCCACGCACGCATACATGGCGCCATACCCAAATCCATGCCAACTTCTGACAAGGGGCACGCCCTTGCCGTTTTTAGCGATTCCAACCATTTAGCCTTGGCGGTATGACGCATGCGGGACGAATTGGGCTTGACGCTGTCCTTGCCGAGTTGCCATCCGTTCGGGCGCTGAATATTTCCGAATTATAGAATGACTCGGTCTGATTGGCAAGAGAATGTCCGTTTTTTCGAATGCGACGGAGCGTTTGCGCGATCGCCTACTGCCTGGACGCCGTTCTCTCGTTACTGTCGTCAATTCGCGCTACGTCCGCCCCTTCGCCAGCGCCTCCAGGACCGCCTTCGCGCGGACGCCCCAGGAAGGCGGCGCCAACATCTGCGCCGACCTTGAGGCGCCAGTTCGGGCGTTCCGTGACCGTTCCGGGCAGGTTGGTCGCGACCGTCTCGCCGACAAGATCGTCGAACTGGGCGCTGGCGAGAATCGAGCCTGAGGCGCCGATCAGCGCGTGGACCGCAGCCGCGACCGCATCGGAAAGAGGCGACTCTTCATCTGGCGAAGTCGACAAAAGGCCGGCCGCGATCAGGGCGCGGATGAGGCCCCGTTTCTCCTCGCGCCGCGCCGCGACTTCGTCGCCGGCTTTCGCCAGGGTCATCAAGCCTAACGAGAGCCTTTCGCCGATGTCGCCGCCTTGCCACCAGCCCGCAAGCGTCGCCAGATCGTGCGTCGCGACGCAGGCGACCGAGGTCGGCGGATAGGCCGCTGGCGGCAAGACCTCGGCCCCGTGGCGCTCGAACCACAGCACCCGCATGCCATAGATATTGGCGCGCGTCAGGCGATCGCGGAAACCCTCCGGCACCGTCCCCAGGTCCTCGCCGACCACCATGCAGCGTGCGCGTTGGCTTTCCAGCGCGATGTGGCCGATGAGATCGTCGAACGGATAGGCAAGGTAGGCGCCCTCCGCGGGGCTCGCGCCGTCGGGAATCAGGAATAGCCGCTGCAGGCCCATTGCGTGATCAATGCGCAGCATGCCGGCATGGCGCATGTTTGCGCGGTAAAGGGCGCTGAGCGACGTCCATCCCTCTCGGGCCGCCGCGAGCGGATTGGGCGCGGGCAGGGACCAGTTTTGTCCCCGGGAGGAAAATGGATCGGGTGGGGCGCCGATTGAGACGCCGGATGCTATCTGGCGGGCTTGCGACCAGGATTCCGCGCCATCTGGCGCAGCTCCGACGGCAAGGTCGCGATAGAACCCGATCCCCAGACCGCCATCGCGCGCCCGTTCCGCCGCCCGGCCGAACTGGCGGTCGGCCAGCCACTGGCAGAAAAGGGCGAACTCGAAGGCCTGGGGGTTTCGCGCGATTGCGTCCTTGACAGCTTTTGGCTCGCCGTCCCGTAAATCCTGCGGCCATAGCCTCCAGTTTGGACCTGCCCCTCCCTCGGCGATCGCCTGGAAGGCGGCGAAAGACCGCAAGGCCTCGCCGCCGGAGGCGACAAACGCCTGGTAGTCAGCGATCAGTGGGTCGCCCTGCCGACCGGCGCGCGCCCGAGCAAACGCCGCGCTCCTCGCCTCCAGCGCTGCGCGCTTCAGACGCCATACGGCAACGTAGTCGACATACCTTGTCGCCGAAGCGGCTGCGAAGCCGGAGGTCAGAGTCGACAGAGCGCCATTCGCGGCGTCGTCGAGCGGCAGACCCGCGTCGTCGAGTGCGTCAATGAAGATCGGATCGAGGAAGCGGCGGTCAGAGGGATGATAAGGGCTCGAATGCTCCCGGTCGTCCGGGAACAGCATATGCAGCGGGCTTAGGCCAAAATAAGCGGCGCCGGCATGTCCGGCCCTTTCGCCCGCGACGGCCAGCGTCGAGAAATCGCCGATGCCCTGGTCTCCTCCACGCCGCAAAGCATAGACTTGGGCGGATACGCCGAATCGCCTGCGCAACGCAGCTTGGGGTCCGTAGGCCTCCGCCGGGGCGATGGTCAGCGCGCATTCGACGTCCCCGACGACGAGGCGGTAGCGGCCGATCGACAGACCCGGCAGCGTAATCGGACGTTCGATCGTGGATCGGCCGTCCGGGAGGTCGCGGCGCGCGCCTTCGCCCTGCGGAACCCGAAACTCGGCAAACGTCCCGTCTTCGCGTTCGATGCGCGCCTCCGCCGCCTGAGGCAGATCGCGCAGAGGCGCGATGGGCGACTCATCGGCGCGGAGCACGAGCGAGTAGGGCAGGCGGCGCCGTCTTCCTTCGTCAATGACGCGCGTTAGACTTTCGCGCGCCTGCGCAGGGGTCGCCACATCCAGGCCGAGCGCCGTCAAGAGCGCGATCTTGGTCTCCGGCGAGACGACTGTGCGCTCGCCGCCGACGTCCCACCATTCCGCGGCGATCCCGGCCGCTTGGGCGAGCTTGTCGATCTCCTCGACGCTGGGCGGACCCGAACCACGACCGCTGCGGGCCGTGGGAATCTCCGCGAGCACCAGCGTTGAGCGGCCATGAAGCCGCACACGATCGGCGACCGCAATCAGACGCTCGGCCGCTTCCGGGCGAAGGGTGTCCATCGAGACGTTCCAAGCCATCCCGGCGCGTGGGAGCGGCAACGCCAGCTCGGCTTCCGCAGTCGAGCGGTTCATGGCTACCGCAACGCGATCCGCGCCGTCGTCCTGAGGCGCCGCGAAGACGGCGACAAGAACAGCGCCTTCCGCATCATTCCATCCGGCGTCCGTCATTGGCCCGCTCGCGTCGCGCCATTCGACGTCTGGCAGCCGGCTCGCGTCGAACGGGGCGCCGGTCAAGAAGGCGTCGCGCGATAGCGCCGGATGGGCGCGCCGAATCGCGGCGAGGCGACTCGGCAAATCTTGCGAGGACCTGGTTGGCGGTCGGCCAATTGATCGCGGTCGTCGCGTTGTCTTGGGCATAGGCGTTGTTGTTTCCGCCTTGGCTGAAGCCGAGCTCTGCGCCCATGCCCAGCATCGGCGTCCCACGGGACGCGAATAGCAGCGTCAGCAGATTTCGCTCGTCGCGCAGACGCGCTTCCTTGATCGCAGGATCCTCGCTCGGACCCTCGACGCCATGGCTCCAGGAGGAATTGTTGTCGGTCCCGTCGCGTCCGCCCTCGCCGTTGGCCTCATTGTGCTTATGCTCGTAGGACACGAGATCGTTGAGCGTGAACCCGTCGTGCGCGACGATGAAATTGACGCTCTTTGAAGGCGCGGGGGCATGCGCGAACACATCGTGCGAGCCCGCGATGCGAGTCGCGAGCTCGCCGCGCATCCCCGGGTCGCCACGCCAAAATCGGCGCGCGGCGTCCCGAAAGCGGTCGTTCCATTCGGCGAACGCGGGGCCAAACTGGCCGAGCCGGTAACCGCCGGGACCAATATCCCAGGGTTCGGCGATCAGCCGCGCCTGTTTGAGGACAGGATCTTCGGCGAGCGCCTGAAAGAACGGCCCCTGCGCATCGAAGCCTTTGTCGCTCCGTCCGAGCGCGGTCGCGAGATCGAAGCGAAAGCCGTCGAAGCCGCCAAAAATCATCCAGCGTCTCAGAGCGCCGATCGCCATGTCGATGACGATCGGCCGGTCGAGCGCCAGGCAATTGCCGGTGCCCGCGTCGTTGATGTATTTCGCCGGATCGCGAGGATCGAGGCGAAACCAAGCAGCATTGTCGAGCCCGCGGAACGACAGCGTCGGGCCGAACTGGTCGCTCTCGCCATTGTGGTTGAAGACGACATCGAGGATCGCCTCCATGCCGGCGGCATGCAGAGCATCGGTCGCCGCGCGCACGTCCGTCCAGCCGTTGGGAGCAAGGCGCGGATCCGGCGCCCCGAACACGACAGCGTTGTAGCCCCACGCGTTAGAGAGGCCCAGCGGCGGGAGATGCCTTTCGTCGACGAATACGTCGGCGGGCATGATCTCGACCGCGGTGATCCCGAGAGTCGAAAGATGCGCAATCGAGGCGGGATGCGCGAGACCCGCAAAGGTTCCACGCGCGCTTTCGGGGATCGCCGGATTGAGGCGGGAAAAGCCGCGCAGGTTGAGCTCATAGATAACGAGCGCTTCGGAGCCAACGCGCTTCCGACCGGGTTCCCCGGCGGGCGGCGCTCCAGCGATGGCCTTTGGCGCAAACGGACCGCTGTCCTCACCAAACGCGAACATCGACGGATGAAGGCGAAAGGGCCGGTCGAAGCGCCACGCGTAAGGGTCGGCAAGCAGTTTGGATGGGTCGAATCGCGCCCCGATCGCCGGATCATAGGGCCCCTCGACGCGAAAGCCGTAGCGAGCGCCTTGCGCGAAGCCTGGCGCATGCCCTCGAAGGACGCCTTGCGCGTCGCGGCTCATCGGCGCGCGAAGAACCTCGCGATCGCCGTCGTAGAGGCAGACCGACGCACCCTGAGCGTTCGGCAGCGCGAGCGCGGCGTCGAGGCCCTGCGCCGAAACCGAGACGCCGAGACCAGCCGCCGGCTCGCTCATCCAGCGGGCCTGGCGATGCTTCTGTAGAGAGCGGCGTAGCGTTGCGCCGGACCGCGCCAGGAAACGTCCGACCGCATGCCATTAAGCCTGAGCCGCCGGGTCACGGCTGGATTGCCGGCAATCTCCAGACCGCGGTCGAGCGCGTAGGACAGCAATTCCACCGAGGGCGGAGAGAACTGAACGCCGGTCGCCACGCCCGCGGCCGTCGCCGCCTCGTTCGCGTCGATGATCGTGTCGGCAAGACCACCGACATGAGAAACGATCGGCACGGCGCCATAGCGCAGCGCGCAGAGCTGCGTCAGGCCGCAAGGCTCGAAGCGTGACGGCACGACGATGAAGTCAGCGCCCGCATAGAAGAGATGCGCAAGTTTTTCGTCGTACCCGAGGACGGCGCCGACCGCGCCCGGCCGGGCGGCTGCGACGTCGGCGAAGCCCGTTTCCAGTTCCCGGTCGCCTGAGCCGAGAAGGGCGAGCTGACCGCCCTTCGACAAGACGCCTGGCAGCGCCTGCAACAGCAGATCAAGACCCTTCTGATCGGAAAGGCGCGAGACAACTCCGAACAACGGACGCTCGGCCCCCGGAGTGAGCCCCATCCGGCTCTGCAGCGCGGTCTTGTTGCGCACGCGCATGTCGATGCGCAGCGCGCTGTAATTCTGCGCCAGCGCGGCGTCGATCGCCGGATTCCAGACGACATCGTCGATGCCGTTGACAATGCCGACCACCACTGAGGCGCGCGCGCGGAGGAGCCCGTCGAGCGCCATTCCGAATTCCGGAGTCATGATTTCCCGCGCATAGGTCGGCGAGACGGTGGTTATGCGGTCGGAAAGCTGGAGACCCGCCTTCAGATAGCCCACGCCTCCGAAATACTCCACTCCGTCGATCGCCAGGGCGCGCGCGGGCAACCCCAGTTCGCCGAACATCGAAATTGGATAGTGCCCCTGGAAGGCAAGGTTGTGGATGGTGATCGCAGTGCCCGGGCGGGGTCCGTCGCCATAGTGCAAATACGCGGGGGCAAGCGCGGCCTGCCAGTCATGCGCGTGCACCACCTGAGGCTCGAATGCGGCGATCGCGCCGCGCCCAATATCGGCGGCGACGCGCGCCAGAGCGGCGAAGCGGCGGGAGTTGTCCGGCCAATCGAGCCCGTCAGGACCGAGGTAAGGATTGCCAGGCCGATCGTAGAGATGTGGCGCATCGAGCGCGAACAGATCGACGCCGTCGGCCGTCCCAGCCACGACGCGCGCCGGCCCGCCGAACAGAAGGTCATATTCGTGCACTGGCGTCGCCTCGGCGAGCTTCGCCTTGACCGCAGGGTAAGCGGGGATCAGCGTGCGCACTTCAATGTTTTCGCGGGCAAGCGCGCCGGGGAGCGCGCCAGCGACGTCGGCGAGCCCCCCAGTTTTCACAAGGGGAAAAATCTCAGAGGCGACGGAGAGAACTTTCAACTCGCTCATATCGCGAGCTTGTCGATCATCGGTCCGGTAATCAAGGTCACGCCGTTCTCCGTTCGGCGGAACCGCTTGGCGTCGAGTTCCGGATCCTCGCCGACGACAAGTCCGTCGGGAATGATCACCTCGCTGTCGACCACCACCTTGGTGAGGCGCACGTTTCGGCCGATCTGCACATACGGCAGTACGACAGCCTCATGGATCGTGGTGTAAGAATGAACATGGACGCCGGTGAACACGAGCGATCGGCTGATTGAGGCCCCCGATACGATGCAGCCGCCCGATAACAGCGATGCGGTGGCCTGGCCTCGGCGACCCTCGACGTCATGGACAAATTTCGCCGGAGGGGTGATTTCACCGTAAGTCCAGATCGGCCAGGCGCGATCATAAAGGTCGAGATCGGGAACGACGTCGGTCAGGTCCACGTTGGCGGCCCAATAGGCGTCGACCGTCCCGACGTCGCGCCAATAATGCTTGGCTTCTTCGGTCGACCGTACGCACGAATGAGAGAAGTGGTGCGCCACCGCTTTGCCGTTCTTGACAATGTAGGGAATGATGTCTTTGCCGAAGTCGTGGCTCGAATTGGGATCGGCCGCATCGCGCTTCAGCAGGTCGATCAGGAACGTCGTTTCGAACACATAGATGCCCATGCTGCAGAGGGCGACGTCCGGCCTGCCGGGGATGTGTGGAGGCTTCTTGGGTTTCTCCAGGAACGAGAGGATGTTGTCTTTGTCGTCCACGTGCATGACGCCGAAGGCCGTGGCCTCCTCAAGCGTAGCCTCAAGGCAGCCGACGGTTACGTCCGCTGCCGAGTTCGACATGCTGCTGCAGCATCTTCTCGTAATCCATCTTGTAGATGTGATCGCCCGCAAGCAGCACGATGAACAGAGGGCGGTAGCTCTCAATGATATCGATGTTCTGATAGACGGCGTCGGCCGTGCCCAGGTACCACATCGTTTCCGACACGCGCTGCGACGCCGGCAGGATGTCGAAACTCTCATTTCGCTCGGGGCGGAAAAAGTTCCATCCGCGCTGCAGATGACGAATAAGGCTATGGGCTTTGTACTGAGTGGCGACTGCGATGCGGCGGATGCCAGAATTCAGCGCGTTCGACAGCGCGAAGTCGATGATCCGCGATTTGCCTGCGAAATACACCGCAGGCTTAGCGCGCCGGTCGGTAAGTTCTAGAAGCCGGCTGCCCCTGCCGCCCGCTAGCACATAGGCCATGGCGTGGCGCGCGAAGGGCGCCGAGACTCCGAGTTCCTTTGCCGTCTTCGTCCTGAGCATTTTGAACTCCCTGTCAGGGCGCGCCTTCTCTACGCGGGCGGGCTGAACACAAGAAACAACGTCGAGAGCGGCGGCAGCGTCAGAACGGCCGACGCGGGGAAGCCATGTGAGGGACGAGCCTGCGCCATGACGCCGCCGAAATTCCCCATGTTGGAGCCGCCGTAAGGACCGGCGTCGCTATTGAGAGCTTCTCGCCACATGCCCTCGTAAGGCAAGCCCAAGCGATAGTTATGGCGCGGTTCAGGCGTAAAGTTGCAAATGACGGCGACCGGCGGATCGTTCGCGGCGCCTCGCCGCAGAAAGGCGAGCACAGACTGGATATCGTCGCCAACGACGATCCAGCGAAAGCCTTCCGGTTCGCAATCCCGGACATGGAGCGCCGGCGTCTCCTTATAGAGCTGGTTGAGGTCGCGAATAAGGGCCTGAACGCCCTGATGGGGCCAATGGTCGAGCAGCCACCAAGGAAGCGACTCGGCCGAGTTCCACTCGCTCGTCTGTCCGAATTCTTGCCCCATGAACAGGAGCTTCTTGCCAGGATGACCCCACATGAACCCATAGAAGGCGCGGGCGTTGGCGAACCGCTGCCATTCGTCGCCGGGCATTTTGCCGACAATCGAACCCTTTCCATGCACGACCTCGTCATGCGAGATCGGCAGCACGAAATTCTCGCTGAAGGCATAGAGAAGACCGAAGGTCATCTTGTCGTGGCTCCAGCGGCGATAGATCGGATCCCGCGAGATGTACTCCAGCGTGTCGTGCATCCAGCCCATGTTCCATTTGAAGCCGAATCCCAGACCGCCGTGATCCGTGGGTCGCGAGACGCCGGGAAAAGCCGTCGATTCCTCGGCGATCGTCACCGCGCCAGGGAAACCGCCGTAAACGAGTTCGTTGGCTCGACGGAGAAAAGCGATCGCCTCGCGGTTTTCCTTGCTGCCATCTGGGTTGGGCAGCCACTCGCCCTCGCGACGCGAATAGTCGAGGTAGAGCATCGAAGCGACTGCGTCGACACGCAGACCATCGATATGAAACCGGTCGACCCAATAGAGCGCGTTGCAATAGAGGAAGTTTGCGACTTCGTGCCGGCCGAAATTGTAGATCGCCGTATTCCAGTCCGGGTGGAAGCCCTTGCGTGGGTCGGCATGCTCGTAGAGCGCTGTGCCGTCGAACCGGGCGAGGCCGTGCTGATCGGTCGGGAAGTGCGCCGGCGCCCAGTCGAGGATCACTCCGAGGCCCGCCGCATGCGCCCGGTCAACAAAGCGCGCGAATCCGGCAGGCTCGCCGAAACGGCGAGTCGGCGCGAACAAGCCGATCGGCTGGTAGCCCCATGATTCATCGAGCGGATGTTCGCTGATTGGCAGAAGCTCGAGGTGGGTATAGCCCATCCCGGCGGCGTAGGGGATCAGCTGCTCGGCAAGTTCGTCGTAGGTGAGAAACCGCCCGCCGTCTCCACGCCGCCACGAGCCGAGATGAACCTCGTAGGTCGACATGGGTTTGCGCCGCGGATCTCCCTCTCCGCGCTTGGCCATGTATTCGCCGTCGGTCCAGGAGAAGTCGGCGCTGTCTGCGACGACCGACGCGGTCGAGGGGCGCATTTCCGCTTCGAAGCCGAAGGGATCGGCCTTCAAGGGCAGCAAGCGTCCGTCCGGACCTCTAAGCTCGAATTTGTAAACCGCGCCCGACCCCGATATGGGGAACGAAAATCTCCCATAAGCCGCTGTCGAAGCGCTTGCGCATCTGGCAACGCCGGCCGTCCCACTGATTGAAGTCGCCGACCACGGAAACGCGAGTCGCGTTCGGCGCCCAGACCGCAAACAGAACGCCGTCGACGCCTTCATGGCGGATCAGCTGGGCGCCGAGCCGTCGATAGAGCTGACGATGCGTGCCCTCGCGCGCCAAATAGTCGTCGAGCGGACCCAGCGCCGGTCCGAACGCATAGGCGTCGATGTAGGATGAAGTTCCGTGAGCGGTCTCGACCTCGACGCGATAGGCGGGCCGCTCCTTGGCCGAGGGAATCAGCGCCTCGAAGATGTCGCCCTTGCGGCGCGGCAGTTCAGCTATTGGCGCTCCCTCCCGCGTCAGCGCGCGCACACGAACAGCGTCCGGCGCGAACACGCGAATGACCCATCCAGCGGGGGTCAGATGCGGTCCGAGCACCGCGAACGGATCAGCCTGGCGGGCCTCGGCGATCGCGTCGAGGTCTTCGTCTCGCGCTCTCCAATCCTCCCCCATTTTGCTCTCCTTGCCGCCGGTTTCAGCTTACCGGCACGAACGGCGCATGCCAGATGTCTGTTGTATACTCGGCGATCGTTCGGTCGGATGAGAACCAACCGACATTGGCGGTATTGAGGATGCTCGAACGCATCCAGCGTTTGCGATCGCGCCATGCCTCGTCAATCCTGACTTGCGCCGCCCAGTAAGCGTCGAAATCAGCGCACAGCATGAAATAGTCGTGATGAGTCAGCGTATCGACCAGACCGCGGTAGCGCGCGGAGTCATCTGTCGAAAAGACGCCGGACGCTATTTCGTCCAGCGCCTCGCGCAGCATCGGGGAAGCCGCAATGCGGGCGGTTGAGTCGATGCCCTGGGACCGCGCGGCCTCGACCTCGGCTGCGGTGAGGCCGAAAATGAATATGTTGTCCTCGCCGACCAAATCGCGCAGCTCGACATTCGCGCCGTCAAGCGTGCCGATCGTGAGGGCGCCATTGAGCGCCATCTTCATGTTGCCGGTTCCGGACGCCTCCATGCCGGCGGTCGAGATCTGCTCCGAGAGATCGACGGCGGGCATGATCCTCTCGGCGAGCGAAACGTTGTAGTTCGGGAGAAAGACGACCTTCAGAAGCCCGCGCACGGTCGGATCCGAGTTGACGACTTTGGCGACATCGATGGCGAGCTTGATGATGAGTTTGGCCTGGGTGTAGCTCGCCGCCGCCTTGCCGGCGAAGATCTTGACGCGGGGCGCGAAGTCGATGGTCGGATTGGCGCGGATGGCGTTATAGCGGGCCACCGTCTCGAGAAGGTTGAGAAGCTGGCGCTTGTATTCGTGGATACGCTTGACCTGGACGTCGAACATCGCATCCGGGTCGATCCGCTGGTTCAGCTGCTCGGCGACGTACCGCGCGAGCGCGAGCTTTGACGTTCGCCTGGTGGCGGCCACCTGTTCCTGCATCCCGGGGTCATCGGCGTGAGCTGCGAACCCTTTGAGCGCATGGTAGTCGTCGAGCCCGTGGTCGCCTAGAGTTCGAACGAATGATTCTAGCGAGCCCAGGATTGCACTCGATCAGCCATCGCCGAAAGGTGATGCCGTTCGTCTTGTTTACAATCCGGCCGGGAAAGACAGCATTGAGGCCATGAAAAACAGTCTTGCGCATCAATTCGGTGTGCAAAGCGGAGACGCCGTTGATTTTGTGCGAGCCGATGAACGCGAGGTTGCCCATTCGGACTCGCCGGCCCGCCTGCTCGTCGATCAGAGACAATGAGGCGAGCAGACCCGCGTCGACGAACCCGCGCCGGCGCGCGCTGTCGAGATGAGCGGCGTTGAGGAGATAAATGATCTGCATATGCCGAGGCAAGACTCGCTCCATAAGCGGCACCGCCCAAGTCTCCAGCGCTTCCGGCAACAGCGTGTGGTTGGTGTAAGAGAATGTCGCCTGCGCGATCGGCCACGCTTCATCCCATTCCATGTCGTTGATATCGACGAGGATACGCATCAATTCGGCGATCGCGATGGCGGGATGGGTGTCGTTGAGCTGCACAGCGGCATGTTCGCCGAGCGTCCGTACATCCCGGTGCTGTTTGATGTGGCGCCGAATGAGGTCGAGGAGCGAAGCGGAGGCGAAGAAATATTCCTGCCGCAGCCGCAACTCCTGCCCCGCCGGCGTCGCGTCGCTCGGATAAAGGACCTTCGAGATCGCCTCAGCCCGCACGGTGTCGGAGAGAGCGCCGAGGTAATCGCCGGCGTTGAAAGCGTCGAGTTTCAGCGGATCAGGCGCGCGCGCCGACCATAGGCGCAGCGTGTTGACGTGTTTGCCACGCCAGCCGACGATTGGCGTGTCGTAACCGACCGCTTCCACCGTTTCGGCGGGATGCCAAATATGACGCGTGCGCTCGTCTTCGCCTTGCACGCTTTCAACCCAGCCGCCAAAGCCGATCGCGTAATTGGACTCCGGCCGTTCAAATTCCCATGGATTGCCGTTGATCAGCCAGTCCTCCGGAGTTTCCTGCTGCCACCCGCTGCGGATGAGTTGGCGGAAAAGACCGTTGTCGTAACGAATGCCGTAGCCGTGGGCGGCGATGGAGAGGGTCGCCATGCTATCCATGAAACAGGCTGCGAGCCGCCCGAGCCCGCCGTTGCCCAGCGCGGCGTCCGGCTCTATGCCGCGCAACTCGGTCAGATTGACGCCGAGGTCGTCAAGGGCCTGGGTCATCGGTTCGACAACTCCGAGATTGGTCATCGCGTCGAACAGCAGGCGGCCAATCAGAAATTCGAGCGAAAGATAATAGACCCGTTTGCGTCCGTCGGCATACGACGCCGCCGTCGAGGCCATCCAGCGGTCGACGATAATATCACGGGTGGCGAAGGCGACCGCGAGAAACCAGTCACGCTTGCTCGCGACCTCTGGGATCTTTCCCACCGAATAAGTCAACTTCGCAAGCACTGCGGCCTTGAGTTCGGTCGCCGTGTAACGACCCGTCTCGGCCGCCCGCGTAGAGGCGCCGTCCCTAACGATTACTTCGTCCATGATGCCTCCGGATGCTGCATCGGTTCATCCCCGGCGGCCAAGGCAGCGCGGCCCCCATTCGATTTGTAACACGGACGCCGAACCGCACAATGCTTCATGCGGCGCACTCTTTGGAGGCGGCTCGAAGTCCTTACTGCGGTGCGCTGGCTCCGGGTGTCGGAACCGCGTCGGACTTGGACGCGCGAATTTGGGCCTGGATGGCGTTGAGTTCCGCGGCCGCCGAATTGATCTGGCTCTGCAGCGCCTCGAATTGCTTCTGCGCGCTGGCGGTCTCGGCTTGCGCCTGCTGCAGCGCTTGATGTGCGCCGTCGATCTCACCCTGCAGGCGAGTTTGTTCAGCCGACAGCCCTTGGTTCTGGCTCTGGACCGCCGCGAGGCGGTCGCTTTCGTCTTTGAGCCTGGCGTCTACGGCTTGCAGATCGCGCGTCTTGGCGCTCGCCTCCTCTTGCGCGCCGGAAATGGCGAGCTTGGCGTCGCCGAGCTGCTTGGTCAGATCGGCAAGTTCGTTTTGCGCTGACGCCCTTGCAGCTGCAGCCTCAGAAAGCTCCTTTTCGGCGTCGCCCGCCCGCTTTTTCAAATCGGCGGCGGTCCCCGCCGACTTTTGCAGGTTTTGCAGGTCGGCGGCCAGCGATTCGCGCGCGTGCTCCGCAACGTTCAGCGATTGGGTGATCTGCGCTTCCGTTTGTGAGGCTTGCGACCAGAGGTACGCAGCCAATAGCCAGCCGCCGAGGGCCAAGCCCGCCAGCGCAAGGGGAGCCGGCTGGCGAAAATAGTCGCCCCTCTCATCTGCCATCGCGCGTCTCCTGTGAGCGTCGCGCAGTCGTCGGCGCCCAGGTCTGGACGGCTATTCTCCCATATTGCGGACCCGCGGCCAGTCCGCCAAGCACAAAATTGCCGGCGTCCGCGCGAGGCGATCTAAATCGCCGCCCGCCGAGGCCAAACAGCGTCGCCCGGCACGTGGGCGCGGGTTGTTCAACCACGCGTAGCCCGAGCGGGAGAATTTTTCATTTGTCAATTTCTTGCCCCCCCGTCTATTGTCGGGCGACGAGCGGATTCGATCGCTCAGCGGCTGATTGTCGCAAATCGCAGCAAACGCGGCTTAAGGGTACCAAGAGGGTTTTATGCGGGTAAACTCGACCGCGGTTTCAGCTAGCGCAGCGGGACTGGGATATTCTCTGTCGGCGTTTGACGCGCGGGCCGCCGTCTTCGGCGGTCCCAAACCCGGTGAGATTGGCTTTCTGCCAGCCAACGGCCAAAACGCCGAGGACATGTTCTGGTTCCACAACTGGATTCTGCTGCCGGTGACGATCGGCATTTCGCTACTGGTGCTTGGTCTCATCGTCTATATCGTGTGGCGCTTCAACGAGACCGCCAATCCGACGCCCTCGCGGCGGACGCATAATGGCCTGCTCGAAATCGCCTGGACAGTCACGCCAGCACTGGTGCTCGTCATCATCGCAGTGCCGTCGTTCCGGCTGCTCGCGGGGCAACTCATCATTCCCACGCCCGACCTCACGGTGAAGGTGACCGCCTCGCAGTGGCACTGGAACTACGGCTACCCGAAATCCGAGGGCGGGTTTTCGTTCAATTCGCTCTATGTGGAGGATAAGGACCTCAAGCCCGGCCAGCCGCGCGTCATCACCGCCGATCACGAGATGGTCGTTCCAGTTGGCAAGGTGGTCGAAGTCGACGTGACCTCGCAGGACGTCATTCACTCGTTTTCGGTGCCGTCGTTCGGCGTCAAGATCGACGCCATCCCGGGGCGGCTCAACAAGGCCTGGTTTAAGGCCGAACACGAGGGCATGTTCTACGGGCAATGCTCGAACATCTGCGGCATCGACCATGCGTTCATGCCGATCAACGTTCGCGTCGTCAGCCAGTCGGATTACGAGGCTTGGCTGCTCGAGGCCAAGAAACAATTCGCGGTCTTGGACCGCGTCGACGTCGCGGCGCGGCCGCTTGTCCATCCCTAGTCGGCGCCGTTATGGGCCCGCCGATCATGCACCGGAGTCGTTAGACATGGCGTCCGTTACCGACCTTTCTCATCACGATGTCGAGGCTCATCACGAGCACCACATCCCGACCGGATGGCGGCGGTATCTCTATTCCACCAACCATAAGGACATCGGAACCCTCTATCTCGTTTTCGCCATTTGCGCCGGCCTCATCGGCACGATGCTATCGATCGTGATCCGCGCCGAGCTGATGGAGCCGGGAGTGCACGTTTTCCCGCTGATTTCAGCGATCATGTCCGGCGACGGGTCGATCGACGCCGCCAAAAACATGTACAACGTGTTCTTCAGCAGCCACGCCATCATCATGATCTTTTTCATGGTGATGCCCGCGATGATGGGCGGATTTGGCAATTGGATGGTGCCGCTCCTGATCGGCGCGCCGGACATGGCGTTTCCCAGGCTCAATAACCTGTCGTTCTGGCTTCTGGTGGCGTCGTTCATGCTTCTCATGTGCTCCCTGTTCGCGGAAGGCTCGCCGGGCATGAAGGGTTTCGGCGGCGGCTGGGTGCTTTATCCCCCGATGTCCGGCCAGGTCGGGACGCCTGGTCCGGCGGCCGATTTCGTCATCTTGTCGATGCATCTGGCCGGCGCGTCTTCGATCATCGGCTCGATCAATTTCATCGCCACGATCTTCAACATGCGCGCGCCGGGCATGACGATGTTCCGAATGCCGCTGTTCCCGTGGTCGGTGCTGGTGACCGCGTTCCTGCTCCTTCTGGCGCTGCCGGTGCTGGCAGGGGCGCTGACCATGCTGCTGACGGACCGCAACTTCCACACCACCTTCTTCGAGCCGGCTGGCGGCGGCGACCCGATCCTGTTCCAGCACCTGTTCTGGTTCTTCGCCCATCCCGAGGTCTATATCCTCATCATCCCGGGCTTCGGCATGGTCAGTCAGGTGGTGGCGACTTTCTCGAAAAAGCCGATCTTCGGTTATGTCGGCATGGTCTACGCTATGCTGGCGATCGCCCTTCTCGGCTTCGCCGTGTGGGCGCATCACATGTTCACAACCGGCATGTCGCTCAACGCCCAGCGTTATTTCGTCTTCGCCACGATGGTGATCGCGGTGCCGACGGGGGTTAAGGTGTTCTCGTGGCTGGCGACGATGTGGGGCGGCTCGATTTCGCTCAGGCCGCCGATGCTGTGGGCGATCGGCTTCGTCTTCGTCTTCACCGTCGGCGGCGTCACCGGCGTCGTCCTCGCCAACGCGGCGATCGACCGCTATCTGCACGACACCTACTACGTCGTCGCGCATTTTCATTACATGATGTCGCTCGGGGCGGTGTTTTCGATCTTCGCCGGCTTCTACTACTGGTTCCCGAAGATGACCGGTTACATGTATGACGAGAGGCTGGCGAAATGGCACTTCTGGATGTCCTTTGTCGGCATCAACCTCGCCTTTTTTCCCCAGCATTTCCTTGGCTTCCAGGGAATGCCGCGTCGCATGGTCGACTACACGGAAGCTTATGCATTCTGGAACATGGTGTCATCGATCGGCGCATTTATTGGTGGCGCGGGCACCCTCGTATTTGTCTACCTCCTTTATGAGGCGTTCAAGGCCAAGCGGCTTGCCGGCGACAATCCGTGGGGGCCCGGCGCGACGACGCTCGAATGGCAGCTGCCGTCGCCACCGCCGTTCCACACGTGGGAGACGCCGCCGCACATTTTCGGCGACGAAGACCACCATGCGCCCGCTATCGCGGGGCAGGGGAGCCTGGCGTGACTTCCAGCGATCACGACGGTGGGACCGTGTCGGTCGGCGGCCGTGCGGGGCGCAACAATCGCCTGATTGGCGTGGGCGGTGTGGTGTCGGCGGTGGCTATGATCGGGCTCACCTACGCCGCGGCGCCGTTCTATTCCGCCTTCTGCCGTGCGACCGGCTATGAGGGCACGCCGCAGCAGGTGAAAGCCAACACGGACGCCGAGGGCCGCCGGATTCTGAGGGTCGGTTTCGACGCCAATATCGCGCCGGGCCTTCAGTGGCGTCTGGAGCCGGAGGTCGAGTTCGATCCGGGTCCGCACGGGCAAAACCGCTACAGTCTATTTCCGGGTGCGCAATCTCAGCGACAGTCCGACCGAAGGTCACGCTACATTCAACGTGACGCCAGAAGTTTCCGGGGGATATTTCAACAAGATCTCATGCTTCTGCTTCACGACCCAACATCTCGGCCCACATGAGGGGGCCGAATGGCCCGTGGTGTTCTTCCTCGATCCGAAGCTCGAGAAGGACCCGTCGATGGCCAGGGTCGATTCGATTACGCTGTCCTACACGCTGTTCGCGCCGCCCTCGCAGAAGCCGGCGCCAGCCCGTTCGGCCGATCGGGCCGGACCGGCGGGATGATCATCAACGGGAGAAGACAATGACCGACGCGGCTATTCCGGACCGGCCGGGTTTTCATCTCGTCGAGCCAAGCGCTTGGCCGATCATTGGCGCGGCATTCGCGCTTCTATCGGCTTTCGGGTTGATATTGTTCATGCACGGGTTGAGTTTCGGGCCGGCGCTTTTGACCATTGGCGTCGCGGGCATCCTGTTCACCATGGCGGGTTGGTGGCGCGATGTCGTCTTCGAGGCTCAGGGCGGCTACCATAACGTGCTTGTGCGCTATGGCCTGACCCTCGGCATGATCCTGTTCATCGCTTCCGAGGTCATGTTCTTCGTCGCCTGGTTCTGGGCGTTTTTCTGGTCGGCGATCGATCCTACCGATCCGCAGGTCTACGGCCGGCTCGACTTCACCGGCGGGATTTGGCCGCCAAAGGGGACGGAAGTCATCAATCCGCTGCAGCTGCCGCTGATGAATACGTTCGTTCTGCTGACCTCCAGCGCGGCGGTGAATGTCGCCCACGACGGCCTGCGCGAGGGCGACCGCAAGACCTTCAAGAATTTTCTTGCGCTTGGGATCGCGCTCGGCGTGTTGTTCGTTTGCACACAGGCATACGAATATATCCACGCTCCGTTCAGCTTTAAGAATTCCATTTATGGCGCGACTTTCTTCATGGCGACCGGCTTCCATGGCGCGCACGTCATCATCGGCGTGATCTTCCTCTTTGTCTGTCTCATGCGCGCCTTCATGGGCCAATTCACTCCGCGCCACCATGTCGGGTTCCAATTCGCCGCGTGGTACTGGCATTTCGTCGATGTCGTCTGGCTGTTTCTTTTCAGCTGCATCTACATCTGGGGTTCATGGGGCGCAACGATCGAAGGCGCGACGGGCTGATGCGGAGAGGCCGACGCAACTGGCGTCCGATGGTTGCAAGGTCCGCGCGGGGACGCCTCAAGCGGAATCACGATGGCGGAACCACTCGATAATGTTCGTCCCGGGATGACGGGTCTCAAGGAGGTCGTCGTCACGCCCGATTTGACGGTCGGCGCCCTCGTGGAGGGCATGCCGCTTGTCTATGGCACGCCGATGATGATCCTGGCGATGGAGGTCGCATCCGGGGAGGCGGTAGCTCAGCATTTGCCCCCCGGCTGGGTAACGGTCGGCAGCGAAGTCAATATCCGTCATCTCGCTCCGACCCCAGTCGGCCGAACTGTCCTGGCGACATCACGCGTCATTGAAGTTGCTGGACGAAGCGTATTGTTCACGGTCGAGGCCCACGACGGCGTTCGAAAAATTGGCGAAGGCACGCACCGCCGAGGCGCGGTCCAACTCGAAAGCTTCTCCCGGCGCGCTGGCGTCCCCTAAGCGTCGCTTTGCGCTGCCGCGCATTCGAGTGTCAGTCTGCTATGAATCCTGCGGTCAGGCCGTCGACGTCGGCCGAAGCCACCGGCGCTCAACGCCACGAGACACGGGAGGCGAACATGTTGGAGCGGCTGTCCGATGCGCCAGACCGGACCATCGGCCTCAAGGCGAGCGGAACCGTTATGGCCCAAGACATCGAAGACGCGATCGCGGGACTGAGCGCCGACCTTGGCGCCAGCGCCGCGGCAGGCGTCATCGTGGAGATCGACCATGATTTTGACGGCTACTTCGCCGAGCTTGCGCGCGGCCTTACAAGCGCGTCGCTGGCGCACCGGACGCTGGTGAAGCTCGCGGTGGTGATGGACGGCGACCGGCTCGACGAAGCACGACTCAGCGGCTTTGATCGCGCCGCGGCGCCGGTGCGGCTATTTGTCGCAGCCGACCGTATGACGGCCTTCAGCTGGGCGGCGGCGGCGCGCCGCGGGGAATGACCTGCGATTGGCGACGCGAAGCTCCGCGTCGAGCTCCGACGCTTCGTAAAGACGTGAGGCGGCTCACGGCTTCAGCCGCCATCCGGTACGGAAGATCCAGGTCAGGACCGCAAGACATACCGCGATGAACAGCATCGTGAAGCCTAGGCTCGCAGTGACGCTGACATCGCCGTGGCCGTAGAAGCTCCAGCGGAACCCACTGACCAGATAGACGACGGGATTGAACAGGCTGACGGCGCGCCAGAACGGCGGCAGGACGTCAATCGAGTAGAAGGCCCCGCCGAGGAAAGTGAGGGGGGTCACGATGAGCGCCGGAATGACCGCTAGTTGTTCAAAGTTCCTGGCCCAGATGCCGATGATGAAGCCGAAGAGGCTGAAGGCGATCGAGGTGAGGCCTAGGAACGCGATCATCCATAGGGGATGATCGATCCGCACCGGCACGAACAGCGTCGCGGTCGCAAGAATGACGAGCCCGATGGCGACCGATTTCGTGGCGGCGGCGCCGACGTAGGCGACGACCGCCTCCATCGAGGATATCGGCGCCGAGAGCAGCTCGAAAATCGTTCCGGTGAATTTGGGAAAATAAATCCCGATAGATGCGTTGGAGATGCTTTGCGTCAGCAGCGAGAGCATGATGAGCCCGGGCACGATGAAGGCGCCGTAGCTGACCCCGCCGACTTCGCTAATGCGCGAGCCGATCGCGGCTCCGAACACCACGAAATAGAGCGCAGTGGTGATCACCGGCGTCGCGACGCTCTGCCAGATGGTGCGGACCGTCCGAGCGAGTTCATAGCGGTAGATCGCCCAGACGCCGCCTAGATTGAGCCCAGACAGATCATTCATGGCCCGCTGCGCCCCACCAAGTCGACGAAAATATCCTCGAGTGTGCTGGTCGTGGTGTCGAGGTCCTTGAAGTCGATTCCGATCTCGCCAAGGCGGCGCAAAAGGGTGGGAACGCCGGTATCCTCGGCCGCCGCGCCGAAACGGTAAGAGAGCCGGCGTCCGTTGTCCTCCAATTCGAGCGGCCAGCCGGCGAGCTCGGCGGGCAGCGCCGGCAAGGGCCGTTGTAGCGTGAGCGTCAGGCGTCGCTTGCCGAGTTTTCGAATGAGGGCCGCCTTCTCGTCGACCAACACGATGCGGCCATTGTTAATGACGCCGACCCGATCCGCCATCTCCTCCGCTTCTTCGATGTAATGAGTCGTCAGAATAACAGTGACGCCTTGCGCTTGCAGACGCCGCACCAGCGCCCACATGTCCCGGCGGAGGTTGACATCGACCCCGGCTGTTGGTTCGTCGAGGAAGAGAACGTCAGGCTCGTGGCTGAGCGCCTTCGCGATCATGACCCGCCGCTTCATCCCGCCGGACAACTCGACGATCCTTGTGTCACGTTTGTCCCACAGCGAAAGATCGTGGAGCAGCTGTTCGATGAAAGCGGGGTTGGGGAGGCGTCCGAAGAGGCGCCGGCTGAAGGAGACCGTCTTCCAGACGGTGGAGAAAATATCGAGCGCAATCTCCTGCGGCACGAGACCGACCATTGCCCGCGCGGCGCGGTATTCTCGCTCGACGTCATGGCCGGCGATCAGAATCTTGCCCGATGTTATTGAGACTGTGCCGCAGACGAGCCCAATCAGCGTCGTTTTGCCCGCCCCGTTCGGGCCGAGAAGCGCGAAAATCTCGCCTCTGCACGATCTCCAGATCGACTGCGTCTAGAGCGACCAACCCCGACTTATATCGCTTGGTCGCCTTGGCGATCGATATCATCGGCGGCATTGGCGCTCCTCCCGGGCGCCTGCGGCGCGTTTGGCGGGGGAGCGACGCTAACGGATCAAGGACCCACCCGCGAACGCTCCCGGCTGCGCGGCAGATCAACATGTAGGCGCAGAGGCGCGATCCGTCACCTCTTCCCACGCTTCAAAGATTGCAGGAAACGCGAGATGCTTTCAATTCGCGGCAAGCGGGCCCGCGCGGCCGGGTTGGCGACGAGCGGCCGAAGGCCTGCACCGCGGACCTGACACTGGAACATCAAAAATCCATCGGCACGAAGAAACAATAAACGCCAGACTGACTGCCGCCAGTGTCATCCCGATAGAAAATCCAATATTCCCCGTCTTGGCTGGGAAGGGCCTGACCCACAGGTATCCGACGAACATAGCCGTCAACTTCGTAGTAATCGGCGGATATCCGGTGCACCTGGTCGGGCCGAAGATGATGGGCGTCAGCCGGCCCACAGCATGAAGCTTTGACCCAATCCGGGACAGCCTTTCCGTCCGACCAATTGTCGTGAGCCTGCGCGCCGCCGGCAGACAGAGCGAACAACAGCACTGAGATTCGAGCGATCATCTCACTTCCCTTTGCGGGGTTAGAAGTTGCGATAACGCCGAATCCTCGGGACAGTTCCTCCTTTCGCCTCAGGATCGCGCCGCCGGAGCGGGACTCAGCCGCCGAATGGAATCGCGCGATTAACGCATACTGCCGCCAGAGCCGCCGAGTTGGCAAGCGCCCTCCATCATGGGACGCATAAAGCATGCACCGTGCCGCGTGCACTGCAATATTCATTTGCTGCGGCGCGATAAGAATGCGCTTGACGGATGGCCCCGATATCATGGATGATCAGTGTCACTGTTGCTATCGGGGGTATTCGATGGTGAACCCTCTCGAACCACGCTTTTCGCCGTCGTTCGTGTTCGCCCTCGGGCTGGCCATGGGCGCAGCGTCAGCGTCGATGGTGCCCATTCCCGCGGGCGACATCATACATCCCCTGAGAATGTCGCAGCTCCGGCGGTCATGGACGGCGATGTGAATGTCAAAGGCTTCATTCAGAAGGCCGCGGTGCCAGAATCGTCGACCTGGGCGATGATGCTGATCGGATTCGCCGGCTTCGGATTTGTGGCCTGCCGCTTCCGGCGGCGGCCGAAGCCGCGACTCGCCGACATGGTTTAATCGCATCGGCGCAGATATTTTCGCCGGCCTCGAATTTTCGAGCGCGCCGCGCGCGATAATTTCAACGATGAGCCTTCAGCGCTGCTGCCGTCTCGCCGTCGCCTACGCTGGACGAGACTGCGCCGGGCATGTCACGAAGCGAACCGGGGCGGGCGGAGTCGACGGAAATGAGTTCGCTTTCGACCGCGCTCGTCGTGGGCGCGCTGATCGCGATAAGCGGCATTGCCGGTCTCGTCTTGCAGGGACGGCTCGCGGACTATCACACCGCCGATCGTTCGCGCGACATGATCGGCGGCGTCGTCGGGCTGTTGACGCTTCTTCTCGCGCTGGTCCTCGGGCTTTTGATCTGGACCGCCTACGGCGTTTTCAACACCCAGCAGACTGAACTTCAGACGATAGCGGCCCGCGCCCTCGAGTTCGATCTGGAAATGCGCCAGTACGGCCCCGAGGGCGACCGCGGCCGAGAGATCTTGCGGCGTGACCTCGTCTGGGCGCACGAGCAATTCTGGGGGACGGAAGAATCCAGCGCCGAGGCCTACGGGGCTTCCTTCAAGGCGATGGGGGATATGAGCAGCTATTTCGACAGCCTGCAGCCGAAGACCCCGGCGCAAACGCAATTACTCGGTGACGCCCGCCACAACTACGCCTTCATCGGCGAAAACCGGCTCTTGATGTCGCTGCAGGCGAGTACGCCGGTGGCCTGGCCGCTCATCTACGCGGTCACGGTCTGGTCCTGCCTGATGTTCGGCGGCATGGGCTTGCTGTCGCGGCCAAATCCCACCACCTTGACGATGCTTGTGTTGGGCGCCGCCTCGGTCGCTCTTGCGATCTTTCTCATCCTCGAGTTCAACAGGCCGTATACCAGCGCCATTCGCGTTTCGCCCTTCGCGCTTGAGGAGGCGATCGTGCAGCTTGACCAGCCGTCCGCGCCCCCAGCGAGCCGGCGCTTCACAATGACGACGGAGACAATTCATGGCGCACTACAAGATTCTCAGCGACGCCGAAATTCGCTCGGCGCTGGCCGAACTGCCCGACTGGTCGGTCAAGGCGCCCAACATCGAGGCCAAGTTCGAGCTGAAGACCTTTCGCGACGCGATCGCCTTCATCGTGGAGATCGCGATCGAGGCCGAGGTCATGAACCATCACCCCGAGTTCCACAATTCCTACAACATCGTCTCGTTCTCGTTCTGCACCCATGACGCCGGAATGAAGATCACCGACCTCGATATCGAGACCGCCAAGAAGATCAGCACGGCCGCGAAGCGGTTTCAGTCGATGGCTTGACCTCGGCGTTCCCGAGGTGGCGACGGAAAGGACCGGCGGCGAAACGCAAGACTTCGCCGGCAAGGTTGCCATCGTGACCGGCGGCGGGTCGGGGATTGGCTACGGGATCGCGCGCGGCTTCGCGCGCCAG
>CAWIUD010000061.1:0-27668 GCA_963839185.1 uncultured Alphaproteobacteria bacterium
AAGTAACTCCCAAGCCGTCGGCTATGCGGCGAGGAGGGCGAAGATTTGATCTTGGGTTGCGGTTAGGATTTGGAGGATGTTGAGGCCGTGTTTTCTGGCGGTTGAGACGACGGATCTGAGGCGGGCGAAGATTTGAGCGCCTTCGAGGGTTCGGAACGAGCCTGAGATTTTCATTTTGACCTTCATCATTCTGAGGTCCTGTTCGGCGAGGTTGTTGGTGAAGGGCACATCGAAGTCGACAAGGAAGCGCAGGGTTTCGATTTGGAAGGTTTTCAGCCTTTGGAGCAGGTTGTAGCCTGGCCGGTGTTTCACCCGCCCGCGCGCGGCTTTGGCCGCCGGTTTGGGCAGCTCGCGATGGAAGGCCAAGCCGAGCCGGACAGCGGCCCAATAGCGCTCGACGAAGGCTTCGCCTTCGTGCGGCGGGAGGGCGCGCGCGCCCGCCTCGCGCGCCCTCATCACCGCGAGATTGGCCGAAAGCAGCATGTCGCGCATGGCATCGGCCCAGGGCTCACGATCGAACTCGATCAGGCTCTTGAGTTCGCGCAGGATATGGGCGTTGCAGAAGGCGTGCTCGACCGCATCGAGCCGGCGATAGGGCAGGAAGTGGTCGTGCACGACCACGCCCCCTTGCAAATCCTCAGGGATCGCGCCGCGCTTTTCGACGGCGCGATAGAAGGTGAAGGTGAGGCTCGACGTGGTGTGCAGCCATTGCAGCTTGCTGGCGATACGAAACCCGGTTTCGTCGAGATGGCGAACTTTCGCCTGGGCCACGCGCTCGCCGATGCGCCGATAGACGCGCCCCAACTCTTGCGCCTTCTTGCCGACCCAGGCGACGATGCTGGCCGGACAGATCAGCGGCGCGCCGAACAGATCGCTCAGCGCCTGCGCGGCCCGATCCTCGGGGATGAGTTGCTGGATATTGAGATAGATCGCCGCCGCCTTGACCCGCTCGCCATATTGCACCGGCGACGCCACGCCATCGGGAAACGCCGCCTTCGTCTCGCCCCGGCAATGTTCGCAGCGATAGATCGAGGCCTGATGTTCGGTGACCATGAGCGGGCGCTCGGCAAGATCGAACACCTGGCGTTTCTCGATCCCGGTCGCCGACTTCGGATCGAGGCGCCGACCGCAGCGGCCGCACGCGCACGCCTCATGCCGAACCACCCAATCGGGATCGGCGACTTGCCGCAACGTGCCGCCCTTGTGGCCCGTCTGCCCGCCGCTCGCCTTGCCCGATGCGCCACGCAGGCTGCCGGGGTTGCGAGACTTCTTCCGCAACCCGTCGCTCGAAGGCGGCTTGGAGCTGTTCGAACTGTCT
Source organism: uncultured Alphaproteobacteria bacterium (assembly GCA_963839185.1). Lineage (GTDB taxonomy): Bacteria > Pseudomonadota > Alphaproteobacteria > Rhizobiales > Beijerinckiaceae > Roseiarcus. The sequence continues at coordinate 1,319 of CAWIUD010000061.1, forward strand.
TGCCCCAACTGCCGCTGAAGCTCCGCCACTTTAGCCTCAAGCGCCGCGATTTGGCGCCTCAGCGCGGCGACCAACTCCTCGACTTCGGCGGGAATAACCATCCCACCCTTGATTCTGATTCGTCGCCCGCCGTCTCAAAAAATCGACCAAACAAACACCTTTTCCGCCCAACAGTGACATTTCGGACTTACCCCAGCTTGGGAGTTGCGATTGAGAGATTGAGAAGCTGGGCAAGCCCTCAACCATCGAGAGCGACTTCTGAGGCTGGCGTCGACGGAACGGCCGCGAGCGCCGAATAAAGAGCCATGCCGGCGGCCATGGCGACGACGAAGAGCGCGGCGCGTCTGTCGAGAAAGCCGATGTCGGCGATCGCCGGGCCCGGACACAGACCCACCAGTCCCCAGCCGAAGCCAAACATCAGCGATCCGCCGACGAGGCGCGCGTCGATGACATTCGCAACCGGCCATTGAAACGGCTTGCCCGAGAGGCTCGCCGTTCGCCGGGCCGCGATGCGAAAGGCGACGAACGCGACCACGACCGCGCCGCCCATGACGAAGGCGAGCGAGGGATCCCAGGCGCCGCCGAGATCGAGAAACGCCAGCACCTTGCTCGCGTTGGTCATGCCGGAAAGACAGAGCCCGATCCCGAACAGGAGGCCGGCGAGGAAGGGGGAGAGCGCGGTTCATGGCGCGTCCTCTAAATGAGGTGGCGGACGAGAAAGACGGTCAGAAAGCCCGCGACCATGAAGGTCGCCGTCGCCGCGAGCGAGCGTGGCGAGAGCCGGGCGAGGCCGCAGACGCCGTGCCCGCTGGTGCAGCCGTTGCCGAGGCGCGTGCCGAAGCCGACCAGCAGTCCGCCGACGATCAGGGTCGCGGCGTCGGCCTCGATCGACGGCGCCGCCGGCGCGAACAAGAAGCGCGCGACGAAGGGCGCGGCGATCAGGCCGACCAGGGCCGACAGGCGCGCCACGACCAGTCGCCCACGGCGCGGCGGAATGAGGCCGCCGAGCAGCCCCGAGGCGCCGAGGATGCGCCCGTCTTCGAGGATCAGCCACGCCGCGGCGAGCCCGATCAGCAGGCCGCCGGCCAGGGATGAGCCGGGCGTGAAGTGGGTCCAGTCGATCGTCATCGTCGAATCCTTTGCGGTCCCCCGTTATTGGAAGGGAGCGACATGGTTAAGCAAAGCAGCACGACCAATAGCGCGAGACCGAGGCTGAGGCTCCAGCCGCGTCCGGGTTCGCGGAAGACTGACCAGCCTCGCGACGAGCGCTGCTCGCTGCCTGCCAGGCGGCGCCCTCCTATCTCGCCGGCTCAGTCGCGGCGTTCGACGTGTGGGGGAGCAGCGGATCGAGCGGCACGCGCAGGCGATACGTCATCAGGACGCGTCCGGGGCGTGCTTGTCGGCGACGGCCAAGGCGTTCTGGTGCGCTGGCGCGGCGCTTACGATCAGGTCGGCTGGAGCAAGAGGATCGCGCGTGATCGGCTTCTTCCAATGCGGCGCATAACCGCCGCTAAGGCTCCGGCACATCGCCGCGCCTTGACGGGCAGTCGCAGCGGCTTCGCCGCGTGCGGACGTCCCGAACCGGGACCGATTTTTGACGGACGGGCTCCAGCGGCTATCTTTGCCGGATGAAGCTTCCCGCGAAGCTCCTGTTCGCGATTGCAGCGGTCGGGGCCGTCTCGGCCGTCGGGCCTTATGCGCCGACGAACTGTCGGCCGCGCCCGAGGCCCAATCCGAACAGGCGAAACCGGAGGCGGAGACCCCGCCGGCGAAGCCGGAAGCCGCCCGCAAACGCCGGCCGAGCAGCGAGCGGATCTCTATGCCCGCTTCGCCGCCGCCAAGGACGCCGACGAAACGGCCGGCATCATCGGCTTCTGCTGCACGCCTATTCTGAATCGGGCTCGGATACCGCCGACCTCTTGCTCCAGAGGGCGCGCAAGGCGATCTCGGCGGAGGAATATTCGCGGCGCGCAGAATCCTTGACCCACCATCGCGCTTCAGCCCGACTGGGCGGAAGGGTGGAACGCGCGCGCGACGGCGCGCTACCTCGATGACGACTACAACGGATCGATGGCCGACATCGCCGAGACCCTGAAGCGGGAGCCGCGGCACCTCGGCGCGCTGATGGGGATGGCGACCATCCTCGAGGCGCGCGGCAAGCGCGAGGAGGCGCTCCAGGTCTACGAGCGGGCGCTGGCGATCGCGCCGCACTGGCGCAACGCCGAAGAGCCGATCGAACGCCTCAAGGCGGAACTGGCGGGCGAAGAGCTGCGAAGGCCGTCGGCGCCGACGGCGCACAACGGCTCGTCTTAGAGCTCCGGGTCGTGACGGCCGTATTGGCCGCATGCATCGCTGCTCACCGCCGTGCTTTGGGCCTTCACCGCCGTTCAGACTCGGCGGCTCGAAGCGCGCTATCCCCCGGTAGGCAAGAAGTCGACATCGGCGGCGGCGCAATTCATGTGGTCGAGCGTCCGGCGAGCGGCGACGAGCGGGCGGTTGTGATGCTCATTCACGGCGCTTCGGGCAATTTCGCTGATCTCGACGGGGCGCTGGGCGAGCGGCTCAGCGCTCATGGCTTTCGCGTCATCAGCGTCGACCGGCCGGGGCATGGCTGGAGCGACCGAAACTTCGGCCAGACGCAGCCTCCCTCGAGCGGCAGGCCCAAATGCTGCGGCGGGCGGCGCAAAGACTGGGTGTCAGCGCTGCCGTCGTTGTCGCCCATTCGCTCGCCGGCGCCGTCGGACTGGCGATGGCGCTTGACTCGCCGGGCTTCGTCAGCGCGCTGGTATTGATCGCGCCCGTCAGCCATCCCTGGAACGGCGGAGTGGCTTGGTATTACACGGCCGGCGCGCATCCGGTTGCACCGCTGCGCCGTTTGATCGCGTTGCCCGCTGGAATGGCGCTCCTGAGTTGGGGGTGAGGTCGGTGTTCGCGCCCAATCCGCCGCCGCCGGCGTTCAGCGAGCGGACGCGGCTGCCGCTGATGCTGCGGCCGAAGCATTTCCTCGCCAACAGCCAGGACAACGCCAATCTCTTCACGGCGGTCGCGGCGCTGTCCCAGCGTTATGGAGCCATCCCCACGCCGACCGAAATCGTCACCGGCGATTTCGACGGCGTGGTCTCCGCGGCGATCCACGCCGAGGGCTGCCTCCGCGATATTGCGGGCGCCCGTCTGACGATCCTGCCCGGTGTCGGCCATTCACCGCATCACGCCGCCCCAGACCGGGTCGTCGAGGTGGTCGTCGCAGCCGAAAGGCGCGCTCGGGCCACTCAAATTCATGATGTTATTTAGACACGCAACCCTTGCGCCGATTGTATCACAGGATTACAACGGTTTTCTCGCCGCGATCGGCTTCCGCCAGCGAGAGCGGCGGGGGGCGGCGCGCCGGGATCACCGAGATGGCAAGATTTGGGGTTCTCCCGGCGGCGGTCTGCGCCCGACAACCCTATTGCGCAGGCTTCGGCGTCCCTCAATCGCGCACCGCCGGAATTCGATGATGCATCTGCGCCTGATGAGCGCGGTGGGGATCGCGCACCGCGGGGATCCGGTGGTGGGCGCGATAATGATGTTCGGCGGGGGTTGCCGCAGCCGGGTATCTGTCGCGTTGGCGGCGAGCGGCGCCGCCAGCGAAATCATCAAAGCGAGCCCCAGGATGCTGCTTGCTTGATTGCCTCTCCTCCCTTTCGGTGGGGCGGTTGCATCGCCCGCGCTCATTTCCAGCCTACCCCCGGAATCGCGTCGAAACAATGCGAGCGCTACGCAGCCGCAGCCTACGCCCTCAAGCTCGCCGCTGGAAACTCGACGTTCGCGGCCTATGAGAGCCGGCCGAGCGGGCTCAGATCGTCTGCGGAGGGGCAGGGCATGAAATTGCAACTGGCGCTGGACGACATCGCTCTCGATGACGCGATCAGCCTCGGAGCCAAGGTCCGGCCTTATGTCGACATCGTCGAGATCGGCACCCCGCTGATCATCGAGAGCGGAATGGCGCCGGTGCGCGCGTTGAAGGCGCGGTTTCCGGACCTGGAAATCCTGGCCGACGCCAAAATCATGGACGCGGGCGAATACGAGGCGGGGTTGGCGTTCGAGGCGGGCGCGGACTACGTGACCGTGCTCGGGGTGACCGACCTCGCCACGGTCGCGGGCTGCCTGAAGACCGCCGCTCGCTACGGCAAGACCGTCGTCGTCGACATGATCTGCGTCGCCGACATGCCGGCGCGGATTGCAGAACTCGAGCGGATCGGCGTCACGGCGCTCGCGGTCCATACTGGCGTCGACCAGCAGGCCGCGGGCCGCACGCCGCTTGACGATCTGAAGCTGATGAAGGCCCACAGCCGGTCGTCGACGATCTTCGTCGCCGGCGGCATCACGATCGACAGCCTGCCCCGCTATATGGAGCTCGGCGCCGACGTGGCGGTCGTCGGCGGCGCCATCCGGCGCGCCGCCGATCCGGCCAGCGAAGCGAGGAGCTTCCGCGAACGCATGCGCCACGCGCAGCCGCGTTCCGGCAAATTTGCGCTGTGACGGAAATCCCTAGCCCAATGACAGCGGCTTAGGCTCACTCGGTATTGTCGAGGCAGCCCATGTTGCAATCTTCGGGGTCGCGGCTCAACCCGTCGCTGTCGTTCTCGACCTTGGGCGCGGGCGGAACGGCCGGCCTCGCCAGGCTCGCCGCCGCCGCCGGGCCGACCGAATTCCGGACCGCCGGGATGCGATGATGGACGCGGTGATGGCGGTAGGGGTAGGTCGCCGGGGCGTATTCTTCCGTAGCCGCAGCGCTTGCCGCAATCCCGCCCGCAACCGAAATCGCCAAGGCGAACGACGTTTTCAATTTGCGCTCCAATCGGCAAGCAAGCCAGGATAGCGCCGCGAGCCAGGAATCCAGCATAAAATGCTGTTTATTTCGCCTCGCGTCAGTCGATGGCGACCATCACATCCGACGCCTTGACCACCGCATAAGCCTTCTGACCCTTCTTGAGCTTCAGCTCATCGACGGCCTCGTTGGTGATCGAAGCGGTCACATGAGTTCCCCCTCCGACATCAATCTGGACATGCGAGGTCGTCGCGCCCTTGATGATGTCGGTGATCGTTCCGTGAATCTGATTGCGCGCGCTGATTTTCATCAACCTCTCCTGGCGAGTTTTTGGATTGGGCGTTTCCGCATTAGGTATCGTTGTATATAACGGGGTCGATCCTGCCTGACAATCAAGGCCGCCGGCCGCGAACGTTTTAGCGCGGTTGCGGTCTGGCCTTGAAGTCCTCACGGAGACGACGATGAAGCTGGTGATGCTTGCCGCGGTCTGCGTCGCGTTGGCGATGTCCGCCGCCGCGCCGGCCCTGGCCGGCCAGACGCATGTCGCGGTCGCCGCCAACTTTACCGAGCCGGCAAGAGAAATCGCCGCGGCGTTCAAGGACAAGACCGGGCACGAGGCTGTGCTCATTTTCGGCGCTTCGGGCGCCTTCTTCACCCAGATCACCCATGGCGCTCCCTTCGAGGTCTTCCTGTCCGCCGATCAGGAACGGCCGAAGGCCGCGATCGACGGAGGCTATGCGGTCCCCGGAGCAGCCTCTTCACCTACGCCATCGGCAAGCTCGTGCTGTGGAGCAGGGTTATCGATGTGACGAAGGGCGATGAGGCGCTGAAGGCGGGGGGATTCCTGAAGCTGGCGATCGCCAACCCCGTCGCTGCGCCCTACGGGACCGCCGCGGTCGAGACGATGAAAGCGCTCGGCGTCTACGACGCGCTGCAGTCGAAGATCGTCCAGGGAAACAGCATCGCGCAGGCGTTCCAGTTCGTCGACACCAGGAATGCGGAGGTCGGCTTCGTCGCCCTCTCGCAGCTCTATGGCGTGACGGCGGGAACGCAATGGCTGGTCCCGGCAAATCTCTATTCGCCGATCACGGCAGGACGCCGTGCTGTTGAAGAAGGGCGAGAACGACGAGGCCTCGATCGCCTTCCTCGCGTTCCTGAAGGGTCCGGAAGCGCGCGCCATCATCGAGAAGTTCGGCTACGCGCTGGATTGACCGGAACGTGCCGAGCTTTCCGCCGGAAATCTGGGTCCCGATCCGTCTGACGATCGAACTCGCGACGATCACGACGCTTTCGCTGCTTGTCGTTGCGACGCCGCTCGCCTGGTGGCTCGCGCGTTCGCGCGCCTGGTTCAAGGAGACGGTCGCCGCGGTGGTCTCTTTGCCGATGGTGCTGCCGCCGACGGTGCTCGGCTTCTATCTCCTGATCGCGCTTGGACCCGACGGGCCGGGCGGCGCGATCGCCGAGCTTGTGGGGCGCGCGCACGCTGGCCTTCACCTTCACCGGGCTTGTCATCGGCTCGATCATCTCCTCGCTGCCGTTTGTCGTGCAGCCGATCCGCAATGCTTTCGCCGCCATCGGCGACCGGCCGCTCGAGGCGGCCGCGACTTTGCGCGCTTCGCCAAGCCGCGCCTTCTGGACCGTCGCCTTGCCGCTCGCCAGCCCCGGCCTGCTCGCCGGCGCGGTGCTCGGCTTCGCCCATACCGTCGGCGAGTTCGGCGTCATCCTGATGATCGGCGGCAACATTCCCGGTCGCACCCGGGTGATGTCGACCGCGATCTTCGATTTCGTCGAGACGATGCGCTGGCGTGAGGCCAATCTGCTCGCCGGCGGCATGGTGGCGTTCGCCTTCGCCGTCATTCTGTCGATGATCCTCGTCGAAAAGCGCTTCGCCCGAGCCGGCGCATGAGCGAGGACGATACGATCCGCGCGGAGTTCAAGGGAACGCTCGGCAAGTTTTCGCTCGATGCCGGCTTCACGACTCCGGCGAAGGGCGTGACGGCCCTGTTCGGCCCATCGGGTTGCGGCAAGACCACGGTGCTGCGCTGCATCGCGGGCCTCGTGCGTCTGAGCGACGGCCTTTGCGCGATCGGCGGCGACGTCTGGCAGGCGCCGGGCGGCGCTTTCCTGCCGACGCACCGGCGCCCGCTCGGCTATGTATTCCAGGAAGCCAGCCTGTTCCCGCACCTCTCGGTGCGCCGCAACCTCCTGTTCGGCGCGCCGCGCGAAGGCGCCGGGGCGGCGGAGGGGAAAATCGACTTCGACGAAGTCGTGGAGCTTCTCGGCGTCACGCCCCTTCTCAACCGTTCTCCGCGCAACCTTTCCGGCGGCGAACGCCAACGGGTGGCGATCGGCCGGGCGCTGCTTTCGCAGCCCAAGCTTCTGTTGATGGACGAGCCGCTGTCGGCGCTCGACCGCGCGACCAAGGACGAGATCATGCCGTTCCTCGAGCGGCTGCGCGACCGGCTGAAACTGCCGATCATCTACATCACCCACGCAATCGACGAGGTCGAGCGGCTCGCCGACCGCATCGTGCTGATGGACAAGGGACGGGTGATCGGGGCCGGACGGCTCGAAGACCTGGAGAGCGACCTTTCGTTGCCGTGGGCCTTGAAGCGCGACGCAGCGGTCGGTCTTGACGGGGTGATCGAAGCCCGTGACGAGCGTTATGGCCTGCTGAGGCTCAGCGTTCGCGGCGGCTCGCTCGTCGTGCCCGCGACGCCCGGAGCGATCGGCGAGCATCGCCGCATTCGGGTGATGGCCGGCGACGTCAGCCTGGCGCGCGAGCGGCCGGGCCTGAGCTCGATTTTGAATGTCCTGCCGGCGAGGATTGTCTCCGCGAGGCCGGTCGATTCCGACGCGATCGTCGCGACGCTCGCGCTCGGAGCCGACGGCGCCGGCGGGCGCATCCTGTCGCGCCTCACCCGCAAGTCATGGGAAGAGCTGGGCTTCGCCGACGGCCAGGATGTCTACGCGCAGGTCAAGGCCGTCGCCCTTGCGCCGGGCGAGGGCGATCTCTGACGGGCGAACGGCGATGGTCGGGTCGATCAGATCGCTGCGCAGCGCGCGCAATCGCGCCAGGTTCGATCCTCGCCTTGCACGCCCGAAGCTGTAGCCGACCACGTCGGCGACCAGGATTGCCGCAATCTTCCGGGTTTCGCTCATTCTTCGGGCAGCCCGGCCTTGCGCAGGCCTTCATAAAGGCGGTCATAGTAGCTGCGCAAATTGGGAGTGTCGTATGGCTGGCGCGCCTTGAATTGGGCGATCGTCTTCGGGGTGTCGAGCGGCAGCGCGAGATAGCGGCGCAATGCCTCGCGCGCCTCCGCGTCGTGGCCTGAGAGCGCGAGGGAAGCCGCCAGCTTAAAATAGGGCATCACGGCGTTCGGGGACGCGGCGATCGCGCGTTTGAAAAACTCAGTCGCCTCTTCGTAGCGGGACTGGTTGAACAGTCCGTCACCCTTCTCCGTGAGATATACAGTGGCAAGCAAGTCGTGGGGACTGAGCCGCAATGCCGCATCAAGGTATTGATCGGCCTTTTCTGTGCGTCCGGCCGTCCAATTGGCGATCCAAAGCGAAATGTAGGCCTGAAGGAAACTCGGATTGAGAGCAAGAGTTCCGCTCTGCTTCGACAATCGCCTCATCCGGGCGTTGTGGGGCCAGGAACAGGGACCTTGCGTAATGCGCGACGTAATTGTTCGAATCAATTGCAAGGGCACGCGAAATCAGCTCATCGGCTGCCAGACGGTCGGCTTGGGGGTCGGCGCTCAGCCAATTGTACACCAGCGCCAGACGCCTTAGCGCCAAAATACTTAGTGCCCGAGTATTGTCTTTATCGATCCGCAAGGCCTGTTCGCAAAGGCCGTAGGCTTGCTGCATTTCTTTCGATACTGCACCGTGAATATAAGCGGCCTCGCACTGGAGGGCCAATTCCTCGGCGTCGGGATTTTGAGGGTGCGCCCGCGCGATGCGGCTCGCTTCCGCCGCGGTCAATTCGACCTGTATTGCCCGGGCGAGGTGAGTGACGATCTCGTCCTGCATCGTGAGGAGATCGGTTTCATCGGCGTCGAACTGATCCGCCCAAAGATGAGCGCCCGTCACCGCGTCAATGAGCTGGGCGTCGACCCGCACACGTGTCCCGCTCTTTTGCGCGCTGCCCTCCAGCACGTAGCGCACGCCAAGCTCCTTGCCGATCTGCTTCACGTCCATCGACTTGCCGCGATAGGAGAAGGCTGTCGTGCGCGAGACGACGAAACTGCCGGGCAGCCGTGACAGGCTGGTGGTCAGCTCTTCGGTCAGAACGTCGCCAAGATAATCCTGGCTCGCATCGCCCGAGAGATTCGAGAACGGCAGCACGACGATGGAAAGTTGCGCGGCCTCGGCGGGCGGGGCGAGGCTGGCGCCGAGGAAATGCCAGGCGCCGGCCGCGATGGCGATCAGCGCGGCGATCCCCGCGACGAGCAGCGCTGCGATCGAGCGCCGGGATGAAGCGACCGCCTTGGCCGGCTTGCCGACCTCAAGCGAATAGACCCGGATCGGTTCGGCGATGTTCTTGAGTTGGGTCGGACCGAGATCGGCGACCGCGAGATCGAGACGCCCCTTGACCTGCCGATAGGCGTCCTCCGACAGGCAGATCGCGCCCGGCTGGCAGATGCTCTCCAATCGCGCGGCGATATTGACGCCGTCGCCCATCAGATCGCCGTCGGTTTCCTCGACCACGTCGCCCAGATGAATGCCGACGCGGAACTCGATGCGGCGCTCGGGCGGCAAGCCGGCGTTGCGCTCGATCAGGCCGTTCTGCACTTCGATCGCGCAGCGCACCGCGTCCACCACGCTGCGGAACTCGATGAGGCTGCCATCGCCGGTGCGCTTGACGATACGGCCACGATGGGCGGCGATGGCGGGGTCGATCAGGTCGCTGCTGAGCCCCCGAAGGCGCGAGAGCGTGCGATCCTCGTCCGCCCCCGCGAGCCGGCTATAGCCGACGACATCGGCGACCAGGATCGCCGCGATCTTCCGGGTTTCGGACATGGCGCGCCCTCACGCGTGTTCAACAGTAGCACAAGGGACCCGCCGCGGCCGGACGTTTCTTTATCGACAGCGATTTGGCCAAAGTAGATCAGGCGAGCCAAAGGCGAAGGACCTTTAGGCCCTTTTTTGTCGCAAGTCGCTGGCCAGCGAGAGCCGAATGGGCTTCAACACGTTCCAGGGTGCAGTGGAGGACGCCATGCCGCCGGACTTATCTCACCATGACAGCCGGCTGCTCCGGATCGGCGTCGCCGCCGCAACCGCGGCGCTGCGCCGCGCCAGCCGGCGCCAGTGAGCGCCGGCATCCTGTCGCCGCATGGACATGATCGATCAGACCGCATTGCTCGGCTACCGGCTGGAGCGGTTGCGGGCGGAATTGCGCAAACGGGACTATGCCGGCGCGGTTCTTTCCGATCCAATGAACCTGCGTTATGCGACCGGCACGCGCAACATGGCGGTCTGGACCATGCATGCGGCGAGCCGCTATGCCTTCGTGGCGACGGACGGGCCGGTGATCCTGTTTGAGTTCGCCTCTTCGCGGCATGTCACGGACGGCTCGCCCAACGTGGATGAAGTCCGTCCATGCACCCCCTGGATTTATTTCTCGCCGGACCCAGAACGGAAGAAAAAGCCTTTCTGTGGGCCGATGAGATCGAGAGCCTGCTGCGCCAGCATGGGGGCAAGAACCGGCGCCTCGCCGTCGATCGATGCGACCCCCTGGGCGCGATGCGGCTCGCTGAGCCATGGCGTGCAGATTTTCGACGCGCAGGAGGCGACCGAGCAGGCGCGCATGGTGAAGTCTGCGGAGGAAATCGCCTGCCTCGAATTCGCGATGGAGGTGTGCGACCTCGCCATTGTCCGGATGCGCGAAGCGCTGGCGCCGGGCATCACGGAAAACCAGCTCTGGTCGATGCTGCACGAGACCAATATCGCCCATGGGGGGGAATGGATCGAATGTCGTCTGCTCGCCTCCGGCCCGCGAACCAACCCCTGGTTCCAGGAATCGAGCCATCGCATCATCGAGCGAGGCGACATGGTCGGCTTCGACACCGATCTCGTCGGACCGTTTGGCTATCTCGCGGACATTTCCCGCAGCTGGATCTGTCCCGGCCAAAAACCTACCGATCGGCAGAGGCGGCTGTACGATCTGGCGACGCAGCAGGTTCTGTTCAACGCCGAATTGCTGCGCCCTGGCCTCACCTTCCGGGAATTCGCGGAGAAATGCTGGCCGGTTCCCGACGAATACGCGCCCAACCGCTACATGATGATGTTGCATGGCTGCGGATTTGTCGACGAGTATCCGTCCATCGCCTATCCCGCCGACTGGGAGGATTATGGCTATGACGGCATGTTCGAGAGAAACATGGTGGTGTCGATCGAGAGCTATATCGGCGAGGTCGGCGGCCCTGACGGCGTCAAGCTCGAGCGGCAGGTGGTGATTGGCGACGAAGGCGCCCGCGTGCTCTCAAAGACGCCGCTGGTTGAGGCGCTCACCCGCTAACGCCATTTTCGTTTTACAAAATCAGAATTGTTAGTATAATAATTCGGATGGATAGAAAATGCGCGCTGGCGCCCCTCAGCTTCACGCCAAGGCTCTCGCGCCTCAGCGAGCACGGGCAAGTGCTTGCAAACGCTCAAAACCGCAAGGGCTGGCTCTTGGCGAAAGTTGGCGCCGGTTTGGAAAAAGTTGGCGCCGGCTTGGGATTGGCGACCGCATCCGTTGGGGCTGGCGCGTCGCTTTCCCGCCGGCGCCGCGCTAGATCACCACCACCGGCGTTCCGACATGCACCCGGTTGTAGAGGTCGATCGCGTCCATGTCGCGCATGCGGATGCAGCCCGACGACACGGCCTGCCCGATTTCCGACGGCTCGTTGGTGCCATGGATGCGGTAGAGCGTGTCGTGATTGCCCTGAAACAGATAAAGCGCGCGCGCGCCGAGCGGGTTGTCCCACTGGCCCTGCAGGGGCCATGGGCGATATAGGCCTGGAAGGCGGGCCAGCGCTCCATGATCGAGGCGGTCGGCATCCAGGTCGGCCATTCCTTCATCGCGCCGACCGACGCGCGGCCCGTCCAGCCATAGGCCTCCGCGCCGGTCGCGATGCGATATTCGACCGCCTGATTGTTGGCCAGGACGTAGTAGAGATGCTTGCTGCCGGTATCGACGATGATCGTGCCCGGCCTCTCATGGGTCTGATAGGAGACGATGTTGCGGACGTCGGGAATGCGCCATTCGTCCGGCTCGGCGAGCGCCATCATCTGCTTGTCGCGCTCGGTGAGCTTCGGATCAGGAAGGCCCGCCTGAACGATCGGCGTGCAACCGCTCGCCAGAGCGCCCGCCGCCATCACAATTCCCAGAATTATAACGTTCGTCTTCATACCCCGCCCCGTCCGTCTGCATGCGAATAAGGATTTGGTTACCATAAGACCTGACGGTTTCACGAAGGTTACCGTGCGGAATGATCGCACGGACCTTCGGTCAAACGCGGACCGCCCGAGTCCGCGGGCTTCCGCGCCGCCAGGATTCCTTACTACCCAATCGGGCCCGCATTGTTCAACCCCGCGCGTCAACAATCCTACCATGACCGGCGATCTGTGTGAAATTGGTTCGCCGGATGTGGCCAATTTGTCGCAACAACGCTATGGGGGCGGGATGGTTCCGGCCCGCCACGCCGGACGCTGGGGAATCTGCGATGACCGAATGGCCGGCGCGCCTCGTGTTGGTCGGGGCGGGAAAGATGGGCGGGGCTTTGGCGGCGGGCTGGCTCGAAGCCGGCCTCGCCGCCTCTTCGCTCGCGATCCTTGAGCCCAATCCGTCCCCGGCGCTTGCGTCCCTCGCGGCGAGCCGCGGCTTCACGCTCAATCCTCAATCGGCAAGCGAGCCGGCCGACGTGCTCGCACTCGCCGTCAAGCCGCAAAGTCTCGATTCGGTCGCCCCGCCGATCGCGCCCCTCGCGGATCAGCGCACCCTCGTCCTTTCCATTCTCGCCGGCAAAACGATCGCCAATTTGCGGGCGCGGTTTCCCGGCGCGCGGGCCATCGTCCGCGCCATGCCCAATACGCCGGCGGCGATCGGCCGAGGCGTCACCGCGGCTTTCGCCAATGATGAGGTCACGCCCGAGCAGCGGCGATGGAGCGAGCGCCTGCTCGGCGCGGTCGGCGCTTTCTACTGGCTCGAGGACGAGGGCGCGATCGACGCGGTGACGGCGATCTCCGGCGGAGGTCCGGCCTACGTGTTCGCGCTGACCGAGGCTTTGGCGGCGGCGGCGGAAAAGCTCGGCTTGCCGCCCGACCTGTCGCTGCGGCTGGCGCGCGGCACGGTCGAGGGCGCGGGCGAACTGATGCGACGCGAGAGCGCGACCTCGCCGGCGACCTTGCGGCGCAACGTCACCTCGCCCGGCGGCACCACCGCCGCCGCACTCGCGGTGCTGCAGGGCGCAGGCGGCCTCGACGAGTTGATGGCCCGGGCGGCGGCTGCGGCCTGCGCGCGGGCTGCGGAAATGGCCGGATAGTCGAACGCGACGCAGCCTTGGCGGCGCCTGCCGAAGCGCCTACATTGCTGTGAGGAGCGGCGGCTCCATGGTGGTAGCGAGGGAGCGCGCATGGCGAGCAATCCGAAGAGCGAGGCCAAACCGGCCCCGTCCGACGCGCGCGGGAAGATCGTCGACGCGCTGATGGAGCTCGCGAGCGAGCGCCGTTTCGAAGAGATTTCGCTCCGCGACATCTGCAAGACCGCGGGCGTTTCGCTGGCCGATTTCCGCGATTCCTTCCCCTCGAAGGGCGCGGTTCTCGCGGGCTTCTCGCGCCGGATCGACCGAGCGGTCCTGGCGGCGGAAAGCGACGAGCCCGCCGACGAAAGTCCGCGCGAGCGGCTGTTCGACGTCCTGATGCGCCGGCTCGACGCGATGGCGCCCTATCGCGAGGGCCTCCGCGAGATCTCCGCGTGGCTGCGGCGCGAACCCACCGCGGCGCTGGCGATGAACCAGGTCGTGATGTCCTCGATGCGCTTCATGCTCGAGGCGGCCGGCATCGAGGCGGAGGGCGCGACAGGGATCATCAAGTTGCAGGGCCTTGCGCTTGCCTGGTCGCGGGTGATCCAGGTCTGGCTCGACGACGGCGACCCCGCGCTCTCCAAGACCATGGCCGAACTCGACCGCGCGTTGACGCGAGGCGAGCGGGCAGTGGCGAACGTCGATCGGCTCAGCGGCCTGGCGAGCCCGTTCACGGCTTTCGCACAGGCGCTGTTTGACGCGGGCCGCAGAGCGCGCCAACGCGGGCCGCGTTCGGGCCGCAAGGACGCGGGGGGCGAAGAGGCGACGACGCTTTGAGCGCAGGCGCTTGCCGGCGCGTTGGCGCGTGACAAGCCTAGACGGTCGGCCTTGCGCCGCCGAGCCTAACCATCGCCGCCTCCGGCGGCCGGAGCACGCGGACGGGCGCGTATGAGGTTCCGAGCCCGCCCCGCCGAGGGCCTTACGCAGACGCCCCGGCTTGCGCAAGCTCGGCGCCGCTCGGGAGGAGAAAATGCTCGCCGCGCTCGAGAGAGCGCATCATCTCCGCATCAAACTCGGCCGCCGGCAATCTCAGCGCTTCGGCGACCGCGGCGAGACCGATGTCGTGGTAGATGCGCGTTAGGACGCTGCCCGCGCTCCGTTCGTCGGCGGCCTCAGGAATTGCGTCAAAATCGTTGCGCATGCGGGTCCTTCTCCAGTCCTGCCCGCAGGCCGCAGAACGCGCTCGCCTGGCAGCCGGACGAGGCTGAGCGAAACGTATTAAGAGGGGATTAATGGCGCAAAAAGGGCCTCTCCAGCCGCGAGGACGCCCTGCTGACGGTCGAGATCGGCGCGAAAACGCGGTCGGATTGTGGTCTCGTCCCCTTGATCCTAGATTGTCGGCCGCCGACTTCGACAATTATACGGATCGTTCGAGCAGTCAGCTGGGGGCTGTCGTTCTTGGGGCTCATTGGCATGCAGTCGCGAGCGCTGACGATCCGATTGCTGCGGCTCTCGATGGCGGCTTCGATTCTGGTTCCCTGTCTTCTGTTCGCGTTCGCCTCGTGGGTCAGCTACCGGCACATTCAGAATTTGACCACCGAGCGTCTGGTCCGTTCGATCGACACCGAACAGGAAGAAGCCCGGACGACGTTCATATTGGTCAACCATGCGCTCGACGATGTGAGCCAGATCGTCGCCGGCATGTCGGCGTCGGCCATTCGAGGCAACGAAGACCGGATTTACGGTCAGCTCAAGACGCTGGTTCACGAGATTCCGATCGCCCAATCGATCTGGATCTATGATTCCCACGGCGACGTCCTGGCGACGACACGCGCTCACCCGCCGCCTTCCCTCAATTTCGCCGACCGCGATTTCATCCTCGCCCATGCCGCCAATGACGTCGGAACCTATTACGGGCGCGTCTACCAGTCCGTCACAGGGGGGCAGCCGTTTTTCACGCTGAGCCGGCGTCTGTCTCAGGACGGCGCTTTCGAGGGAGTCATCGAGGTTTCGGTTCCGCCGAGCAGTTTCTTCCAGTTCTTCGCGACCATGGCTTACGCCAAAGGCCTGCAGTACGCGCTGGTTCGCGATGACGGATTCATCCTCGCGCGTTTTCCGGCAGCGCCTCCCGGCGCGACCGACCAACTTGACGAGCGCACCGGGTTCCGCCGGACCATCGCCCAAAACTCCGCGGGCGGGTTTTATACCTCCACCTCGCCGGTCGACGGCGTTGAGCGCCGGTTCGCGACCCGCCGTTTAGGCGACACCCCTCTCTATGTCAGCGCGGGAATTGCGACTGCCGCCATTCGCGATGAATGGATCGGCGGCATGGCGCCGCACCTGATCTTCGGGATTCCGGCGACGCTGCTCATCTTTTTCACGCTGTTTGCGGTGCTGCGCGGAACCCAGCGGCTGTATCAAGAGATGGACCAACGATTCGCCGCAGAGGAGTCGCTGCGGCAAGGCCTCAAGATGGAGGCGATCGGCCAGCTCACCGGCGGGGTCGCGCACGACTTCAACAATCTCTTGACCGTCATCATCGGCAATCTTGAAACGGCCAAACGCCAGATGACGGAATGGACGGATCAAAAGCATGCCAAACTTGCCCAGCGGATCGAGAGCGCCATGCAGGGGGCGACGCGGGCGGCCGCGCTCACCAAGCGGCTGTTGGCCTTTTCGCGACAGCAGGCTCTCAACCCGACAATCATCGACGTCAATCGCCTGCTGAACGGACTTGCCGATTTTTTTCACCGGGCGATTGGCGAAGAAATCTCGCTCGAGATCGTCGGCAACGGCGGGGTGTGGCCGGTCGAGGCCGACCAGACGGAGCTGGAGGCCGCCATTCTGAATCTGGCGATCAACGCCCGCGACGCGATGCCCGAGGGCGGCAAGCTCACGATCGAAGCGAGCAATTCCTACCTGGACGACGCCTATTGTCGCCACAACGCCGATGCGCGGCCGGGTCAGTATGTGCAGATTTCGGTGACGGACACCGGGGCGGGAATGACGAAGGACTTGATTGACCGGGCGTTCGAGCCGTTCTTCACCACCAAGCAGGCCGGTCAGGGGACTGGGCTTGGCCTTAGTCAGGTCTATGGCTTCGTAAAGCAGTCGGGCGGCCACGTGAAGATCTACAGCGAAGCCGGCGAGGGGACGTCGGTCAAGATCTATCTGCGCCGGTTCGTCGGGCAGGCGGGGACCCTGCCCAGTGTGACCGCCGCGCCGAGCCATGCGCGGCTTGGCGAGACCATTCTTGTCGCGGAAGACGATTCGGACGTGCGTGCCTACATCGTCGATTCCCTTGCGGACCTAGGATACGACGTGATCGCAGCGGACGGCGCCGAGGCCGCGCTTGGGGCCCTGGATCAAAACCCCGGCGTCATGCTGCTCCTGACCGACGTCGTCATGCCGGGAATGAACGGCCGTAGGCTCGCCGCGGAGGCTCAGCGGCGGCGACCGGATCTGAAGGTCCTGTTCATGACCGGCTATTCGCGCAACGCGATCGTCCATCAAGGCCGGCTCGATCCGGACGTCGAGCTGATCCAGAAGCCGCTGACCAGCGGCCATCTCGCCGCCATGGTTCGCAAGGTGCTGGACTCCTAGCGACGCCCGCACTCGGCGCTCAAGACCGCATCTTCGCCTTGACTTTCATTTGGCGCTATAAGCCCTCCGCGGCGCGTCCCGTTGTTTGCGGCCGCGAAGATGGAGACGCTGAACACATGCGCCGGGCCGTGGCGTTGGGCTGCGCGGCGGCGTTGATCGCCGCACTCGGGTTGTGCGGGTTTACGCGCTGGCCGCTATCGGCCCCGAAAGTCGGCGACAGCCTCAACGCGGCGTTCGGCGCTTTCCCGCGCCTGCACTGGCGTGGCCCGGGATCGGCGAGCTTTTCCGCGCTTCCCTGGCCAAGTCTCCACCTAATCGACGCGCGGCTCGACGAAGCCGATGGGGCCAACGTCGTCTCGGCGCCGAGCGGGCGCCTCGACCTCTCCCTTATCGAGTTGCTGCGCGGCCGCTTCGTCCCCATACGCGCCGTCCTGGTCAGCCCGACGGCGACGCTCGACATCGACCGGCCGCCCTTCGCTCGCGCCGAAGGATCGGTTGGGCCTGGGAGCGTGGCCGGGGCTTTCGCGCCCTTGCCAAGCTTGAGCCTGTCGAACGGCCTGTTGCGAGTGGTCAGCAAAAGACGCGGTCTCGACACGCTGGTTGCGAACCTCAGCGGCCGTCTCGACGGGCTTGCGACCGGCGACCAGCTGCGCTTCGACCTTAAGGCGGTCTGGCGCGACGCGCCCATCGAGATCGCCGGCTCGGTCGGCGATCTCGATGCGACGACAAAAGGGGCCCCGAGCCCCTTCAAACTCGCTATCGCCGCGCCGATGGCCAGGTTCGGTTTCGACGGGATGCTCGTCGGCGGCGACGCTCCAAGCCTCGACGGCGATTTGAGCGCGTCAATCACGTCCATGGCCGCGCTTGCCTCGCTCTTTGGCCGGGCGCCGCCCGCCGTTCTCGCCTCCGACGACTTTGCGATCGCGGCGGACGTCAAGGTTGCGCCAGGGACTTTGACGCTCGGAGAAGCGACGCTGACCAGCGGTCAGCAGACTTTCGAGGGCGCGCTGGAAATTTCGTCGGTCGGCGGACGACCGACGATCTCCGGCACGCTGGCCTCCGAACAGGTCGCGCTGGCTCCGCTGCTCGGGCCGCCGGAACGTCTCATCGACCCGACCGGTCAGTGGAGCGTCGAACCTTTCGCTCCACTGATCCCGCAAAGCTTCGATCTCGATTTGCGTCTGTCCGCGGCGGCCCTGGACATCTATGGCCATACGCTTTCCAACGCGGCCGCCTCCGTGATGGTGAAGGACGGCAAGCTGAGCGCAAACCTCATCGAAGCGGCGGCATATGACGGACGGCTCGCGGGCGAGGCGAGCGTCGAATGCGTCGGCGAGACGCTCAAGCTGCAGGCCCAGCGCCGAGCTTGCCGACGCCGACCTGGGCGCCGCTTTCGCCGATGTCGGGCAGCCGGTCGTGAGCGGCCGGGGCGGGGCGCGGTTTACGATCGAGACCTTCGGCGATTCGCCTGCCGCGGCTGTCGCGCATTTGAGCGGCTCGGCGTCGCTGACCGCGGCGGCCGGGGGGATTGCCGGCGTGAACCTCGAGGAGGCGCTGCGCCGCAGTCAGCGCCGGCCGATCGACGTCGCCCGCGACATGCGCCTCGGGGGCACGGCGTTCGACAGCCTGGAGGCGTCTGTCGTTCTCGAGGATGGCCGGGCGCGCGTCGAACATGGCGAACTGACAAGCCGCGGCGTGGCGGCCGAGCTCGGAGGCTCCGCCGATCTCGTCGCGCGGACTTGGGACCTCAAGGTCAATGCCGTGCAGACGGGCGCCGCCGGAGAGGAGTCGCAAGACGCGGCGCACTTGACCCTTGATGTCGACGGCCCATGGTCCGCGCCGACGATCCGCGCGATCGGAGACGGGGACGCGCCGCCGCTTGGCGGCGGACAGGCGGAAACCCCTCAGTGACGGCCGGCGCAGCCCGCTGGACGTCGCGCGGGAGATAATACCTCTATGTTACGTTGCTAGTTGATACCAACGGGGGCATGGAGTTGAACTCGCTTGCCTTCACACCTTCAGCCGCCTATGTAGCGCGCCTTCTCAAGAGGTTCGCGCATGTCGAGCGAGTTGCCGGCGCATCTTCGTCGGCTGGAGGCGGAGTCGATCCATATCATCCGGGAAGTCGTCGCAGAAATGCACAATCCGGTGATGCTGTACTCAATCGGCAAAGACTTCGAGCGTCATGTTGCATGCGGCGATGAAGGCGTTCTATCCCGCCAAGCCGCCGTTTCCTCTGCTGCATGTCGACACCACCTGGAAATTTCGCGAGATGATCGCGTTCCGCGACGAGACGGCGCGCCGGCTCGGTCTCGATCTCATCGTTCACGTCAATCAGGACGGCGTGAAGCGCGGCATTTCGCCGATCGCCTCGGGCTCACAACTCCATACCCAGGTCATGAAGACCGAGGCGCTTCGCCAGGCGCTTGACCTTGGCCGCTACGACGCGGCCTTTGGCGGGGCGCGGCGGGATGAGGAAAAAAGCCGCGCCAAGGAGCGCATCTTCTCGCATCGCTCCGCGGCCCATGCCTGGGATCCGCGCAACCAGCGTCCCGAGCTTTGGCGCCTGTTCAATACGCGGATTCGCGAAGGGGAGTCGATGCGGGTTTTCCCGCTGTCGAACTGGACCGAGCTCGACGTGTGGGAATATGTGCGGGCCGAGAACATTCCCGTCGTGCCGCTCTATTTCTCCAAGCTTCGCCCGGTTGTCGAGCGGTCCGGCGCGCTCATCATGGTCGACGACGACCGGCTGCCGCTATTGCCGGGCGAGCAACCGAGGAGGTTGCGCGTGCGGTTCCGGACGCTGGGTTGCTATCCGCTCACCGGGGCGATCGAATCGGAAGCCGAAACGCTCGACGACATCATTGCGGAGATGCGCAAATCGACCACCTCCGAGCGTCAGGGACGCCTCATCGACACCGACGAATCGAGCTCGATGGAAAGGAAGAAGCGCGAGGGGTACTTTTGATGCTCGACGCGCCCGCGAAGGCTGTCCTTCCCGACTCTGCGCCTATTGACCTGCGGTTCGGTCGACGACGGCAAGTCCACGCTCATCGGGCGACTGCTGTTCGAGAAGAAGCTGATCTACGACGACCAGTTCGCGGCGCTGAAGCGCAACTCCCGGAAGTTCGGAACGGTCGAGAACGACATCGATTTCGCCCTGCTCGTCGACGGGCTCGAAGCCGAGCGCGAGCAGGGCATCACGATCGACGTCGCTTACCGCTATTTCGCCACCGACAGGCGGTCCTTCATCGTCGCGGATACGCCTGGCCACGAGCAATATACCCGCAACATGGCGACCGGCGCCTCCAATGCCGATCTGGCGATCGTGCTTGTCGACGCGCGCAAGGGTCTGCTGACCCAGACCCACCGCCATTCGATCATCGCTTCGCTGCTCGGGGTGCGCCACGTGGTGCTGGCGGTCAACAAGATCGACCTCGCCGGTTTCGACGAGGCGGTCTTTCGGCGGATCGAGGCCGACTATCGGAAGTTTGCGGAGGCGCTTGGCTTCCGTTCGCTGATGGCCGCGCCAATCTCCGCCCGTTACGGCGACAACGTTTGTTCGCTGAGCGCCCGCACCCCGTGGCATCGAGGTCCGCATCTTCTCGAGTATCTCGAGGGGATCGAGGTCGAGGAAGATCGACGAAGCGCGCCGTTCCGGCTCCCGGTGCAATGGATCAATCGCCCCCATCTCGATTTTCGCGGGATCGCCGGCAGGATCCCGAGCGGCAGCGTCGCGCGGGGCGACACGGTTGTCGTTGCGGGTTCCGGGCCGTCAGAGCACGGTCGCGCGCATCCTGGCCGGCGACCGCGAAGTGGACAAGGCGCAGGCCGGCGACGCCGTGACGCTCACGCTCGCAGACGAGATCGACGTCGCGCGGGGGGACGTCCTGTCAAAGCCCGAGAGCCGCCCCGAGGTCGCCGACCAGTTCACCGCGCATCTCTTCTGGATGAGCGCGGAGCCGATGCTGCCGGGCCGATCCTATCTGCTCAAAATCGGCGGCCGGACGATTCCCGCCTCAGTCACCGATCTGAAGCACCGCCTCGACGTCAATAATTTCGACAAGCTCGCCGCCAAGCAACTCGATCTCAACGAAGTCGGCTTCTGCAACATCGCGACGACGATGCCGGTCGCCTACGACCCCTATGTCGAGAATCGCGAAACCGGCGCCTTCATCCTCATCGATCGCGCGACCAATGAGACGGCGGCGGCGGGCATGATCGCTCACGGTCTCCGGCGCGCCACCAACGTGCATCGCTACGGCGCGACCGTCACCCGAGAGTCGCACGCCGAGATGAAGCACCAGAGACCGGCGATCCTGTGGTTCACGGGGCTCTCGGGGGCCGGCAAATCGACCATCGCCAATCTCGTCGAGGCCAGGCTTCATGCGCGCGGCGTCCATACGGTGCTTCTCGACGGCGACAATCTCCGGCACGGCCTCAACAAGGATTTGGGCTTCACCGCGGCGGACCGCGTCGAGAATATCCGGCGCGTCGGCGAGGTGGCGAAATTGATGACCGACGCCGGGCTCGTCGTGCTATGCTCCTTCATCTCGCCGTTCCGGGCCGAGCGGCGGCTCGTGCGGGACACCGCCGCCAAAGGCGAATTTCTCGAGATTTTCGTCGAGGCGCCGCTTGAGACGGTGATCGCGCGCGATCCCAAGGGCCTCTACCGAGCGAGCGCTCGCCGGCGAGATCAAGAATTTCACCGGCGTCGACCAGCCGTATGAAACGCCTGAGGCGCCGGAGATGGTTCTCCACTCGGCGAGCGAGCCCGCCGAAGCCCTGGCCGACCAGGTGATCGCCGAGCTTGAGCGGCGCGGACATGTCGTGAAACTATAGTTGCGCGGCGCGTCCCAGCCGCGATCATCCGGAGCCGTCATGCTCACTCTCTACTATGCGCCCGACACCTGCGCGCTCGCTTCCCATATCGCGCTGGAAGAGGCTGGCGCCGCTTTCGAAACGCGACGGATCGACTTCGCCAGCGCCGAGCAGACGAAGCGCGAATATCTCGCGATCAACCCGAAAGGCCGGGTGCCGGCGCTCGTCGCCGAACGCGGCGTGCTGACGGAAACGCCGGCCATTCTCGCTTTCATTGCCCAGCGCTATCCTTCAGCGCGGTTGGCCCCGGTCGACGATCCGTTCGCATTCGCGGAATTGCAGGCCTTCAACAGCTACCTGTGCTCGACCGTTCACGTCGCGCATGCGCACCGCGGACGCGGCTACCGATGGGCGGACGAGCCCGAGGCCTGGGAAGCGATGAAGCGGAAGGTCCCAGAGTCCGTCGGCGCCTGCTTCGAATTGATCGAGCGCGAGTTCTTTCGCGGGCCCTGGGTCATGGGCGAGACCTATACAATCGCCGACCCTTATCTATTCACGCTGGCCGGGTGGATGGAACGCGACGGCCTGGATCCGCGGGCTTTCCCCCGGGTGGATGATCACCGCCGCCGGATGGCCGAACGCCCGGCTGTTCGACGCGCGTTGACGAGCGAAGGCATGGCGTAACGCCGTCGTTTGCGGGTGGGCCAAATGTGACGTGAGCCCCGGTGCGATTGACAAGCAAACCTCGCGAACACGAAAGTATCGGCCGATGAGTCAGGCCATCCCGCTGACGCGCCAATAGGATCCTCTGGAATTCGATCCGAAAATCGGAGGAGCGGCTCCCATGGCTTCCCAACCGCGCGGCCTCCGCTACGACGAAACCTTTCCGACCCTGACGGCGGGCGAGATCGACCGGCTGCGCCGCTTCGGAACCCTGCGCAAATACGCCGGCGGGGAAAAACTGTTCGAAACCGGCAAGCCCGCGCCCGGAATGTTTGTGCTGCTATCGGGTACAGTGGCCATCACCCAGCACGACGGCCTGGGTCATGTCACGCCCGTCGCCGAGCAAGGCGCGGGTCAGTTCCTGGCCGAGATCGGACAACTCTCCAATCGCGCGGCGCTCGTGGACGCCACCGCTCAGGGCGACGTCGAGACGCTGCTGATCTCGCCCCAAGGGGTTCGATCGCTCATGGTCGCGGAAGCGGATCTGGGGGAGCGCATCATGCGGGCGCTCATTCTGCGTCGCGTCAGTCTGATTGAAAGCGGCGCCGGCGGCCCCGTCCTGATCGGCGCCGCGACCTCGTGGGACATCCTCCGGCTGCAGAACTTCCTCAGCCGCAACGGCTATCCCTTTCACCTGCTCGATCCAGCCAAAGAACAGGAAGCCAGCGACCTGATCGCCCATAGCGCGGCTTTCCAGGGCAACCTGCCGCTCGTCGTTTGTCCCAATGGCGTGGTGCTGAGCAACCCTTCTGAATCCGCCCTTGCTCAGCAGTTGGGGATGCTTGGCAGCCCGCGCGGAGATTTCGTTTATGACGTCGCAGTCGTCGGCGCGGGTCCTGCGGGTCTATCGACAGCTGTCTATGCGACGTCGGAGGGACTTTCCGTAGTCGTTCTCGACGCGCGCGCCTTTGGCGGGCAGGCCGGCGCGAGCGCGCGCATCGAGAATTATTTCGGATTTCCAACCGGGATTTCAGGGCAGGCCCTGACCGCCCGCGCCTTTATCCAGGCGCAGAAGTTTGGAACCGAGATCATGATTCCGACCGCCGTCAAGATGCTGGATTGCTCGCGCCCGGACGGGGCTTTCAGGCTTGATATCGATGGCGGCGAACCCATTCGTGCGCGGGCTGTGGTGGTCGCCAGCGGGGCGAAGTATCGCCGTCTCTCGATTGCCGAGACTGCCAGCTTCGAGGGCCGCGGCATTTGGTACTGGGCCTCGCCGATTGAAGCTCGGCTTTGCGCGGGAGAAGAGGTCGTCGTGGTCGGCGGGGGCAATTCCGCCGGCCAAGGCGCCGTCTTCCTCTCCGCGCACGCCATGAAGGTCCGCATGATGGTGCGCGGCCCAAGCCTTGCGGAAAGCATGTCGCGCTACCTGATCGACCGCATCGCCGCCACGCCGAATATCGAGCTGATGACGCAGACGGAAATTGTCGCCCTGAGCGGAAACCCGAACACCGGTCTTGAGGGGATCCGATGGCGGGATCGTCGCACGGGCGCCGAGACCGACGCTTCGGTCCGCCATGTCTTTCTCTTCATCGGCGCCGATCCTGCGACGGAATGGCTGCAGGGTTGCGGAGTCATGGTGGACAACGCCGGATTCATCGTCACCGGCGCGCGCGTCGGCGAAAGCGAGACTCGCGCGGCCTCGCCGCTCGAATCCTCGATTACGGGCGTGTTTGCGGTCGGCGACGTTCGGTCTGGATCGGTGAAGCGCGTCGGAAGCGCGATCGGCGAAGGCGCCCAGGTCGTGGCGGCGATCCATCGGTTTCTCGAACATTCTCCAGGCCCCAACCTTTAACCGGAGGCGAGTCGCGATGCCGATACACTGCACGCATTTGAATAGCATTCGCACCGTGACCCCGAGCGCGCTCGGTTGCGAAGAATGCCTCAAAACAGGCGACGCCTGGGTCCATCTGAGAATTTGTCGCACGTGCGGGCATGTCGGCTGCTGCGATCAGTCGCCCGGCGCGCCACGCCACCAAGCACTATAACGCGACCCGACATCCGATCATCGAAGGCTACGATCCGCCGGAGGGCTGGGGCTGGTGCTATGTCGATGAAGCGATGTTCGATCTCACCGATCGCATGACGCCCCACAACGGCCCGATCCCGCGCTACTATTGAGGGGACGGAGCGCGCCTCACGCGATCTTCACATACTCGAAGTCGCCGGGCTGATTGTTGACGCCGACGCGCGGCGGGGCGATCCAGCTCGCATATTTTCCCCGTTCGCGACAGGGCGTCATCAGCGAACCGATGAACCGCATGTCGTCATCGTTGGGCAGCCAGTCGCCGCTCTTCGCGCTCCATTGATCTTCGGTCAGAAGCTCGCCGTCCGGACTGATGCGAAAGCCAGCGAATTCGCCGATCTTGCGGTTGAAGCCCTTGTGGGGCTGGACGATCTTGAACGCGATCCCCGCCTTCTCGATCGCCTTGTTCCAACGGTCAAGTCCGCCCTGACAATCGGCGATATAGTCGTCAAGCAGGCGGGAGTTGATGGCGCGCAGCGCCGGCACACCTCGACCGCGAGCTTGCCGTCGACGACGCGGGTGACCGGATAGGTCGCGTCTTGCAGCACATGATCGTCGCCGGCGAGATTGGCCTCGTTGAAGCGGCCTTTCAGGCCGGAACTGAACGCGTCGGCGGCGTTGCTGGAAATCTCGCCGCCGAACAGGTCGCGGGTCACCGAAATATGAAAATTGGCCTTGCGTTGCAGGAGCGGCAGATCGACGACGCCGAGCTTGCGGACGGCCTCGACGTCATGCGGGTTCTTGACGCCGGCCTTGTTCATCGCCGCGCAGGTCGCCTCGATCGTCCGCTGGACGCCGGATTCGCCGACGAACATATGATGGGCCTCTTCGGTCAGCATGAAGCGGCAGGTGCGCGACAGCGGATCGAATCCGCTTTCGGCGAGTGCAGCGAGCTGCATCTTGCCGTCGCGGTCGGTGAAGTGGGTGAACATGAAGAACGACAGCCAGTCCGGCGTGCGCTCGTTGAAGGCGCCGAGGATGCGCGGGTTGTCCTGCTGGCCGCTTTGACGCTCGAGGAGCGCCTGGGCTTCCTCGCGCCCGTCCTTGCCGAAATATTTGACCAGCAGATAGACCATTGCCCATAAGTGCCGGCCCTCCTCGACATTGACCTGGAAGAGGTTGCGCATGTCGTAGAGGCTGGGCGCGGTCGCGCCGAGAAAGCGCTGCTGCTCGACTGAGGCCGGCTCCGTGTCGCCCTGGACGACGAGGAGCCGCCGCAGGAGCGAGCGGTACTCGCCCGGGACCTCCTGCCAGGCCGGCTCGCCCCGGTGACGCCCGCAGGGAATGGTGCGTCCCTCAACCTTGGGCGCGAGCAGGATACCCCAGCGATAGGCCGGCATCTTCACATAGCCGAACTTCGCCCACCCGCCCGGGTCGACGCCGACGGCGGTGCGCAGGTAGACTTCCGACTGCTGAAAGCCCTCCGGGCCGAGCGCGTTCCACCAGTCGAGATACTTCGGCCGCCACGTCTCGAGCGCCCGCTGGAGCTGCTTATCCGAGGAGAGCTCGATGTTGTTGGGGATCGCGTCGTCATAGTTGATTTCAACGAATCGATCGGCGCGGAGAGAACCTGACAAATCGGTCAGCGCGTCATCGACGCTCATGGCTATTCCTCCTCAAGATCGCCGCCGTGGCGTCGCAGCGGCGCAACAATCCATCACTCGCACGCAACCTCGTCAAGCATTATGATGCGTAGAGCATGATCGCCCATGCACTATAATGCATATTGTGCCCATCGTGGATTGTGAAGAACCCACGCATTCCGACGTTGGCATTGGAAAAATAGGCGCCTAACATACTGACAAGCTTGGATCGGCGACGGAAGCGCACGACGATGCCAGAGCCCCGTCGCACGCC
>CAWIUD010000062.1:0-39866 GCA_963839185.1 uncultured Alphaproteobacteria bacterium
AAATCGGAACCTATCTTTCTGTTTCCAGTATTCCATTCTTGCACAAGCTACAAGTCATTACGCAACTCAGCGGTACGCCCAACGGCATTGGAACGTATGTCATCGGGATCTGGCGGCAACCAAAGTGCGCCCCTCGAGAACATGAAAGATTCATATGGCGTACTGACGGTAGGTTCTGTTTCGTCAGGGACGGTCGCGACAGGTCAGGAGGTCGCCGGGAGCCGGCGTCAATGCTGATACACTGCCATTCAGGAGAATTTGAGCGGCAGCGGGGCGGGGAACCTGGGTCGTCAGCGCCGTGGAGAGCGTGCGCGAGTGAGGCCATAAAGACGACGACAGCTCCCCTCGCCGTCACCGAAAGCGCTATTGCAGACGCAACCTCGAGACTGGATTAAGTTATCGATCGAAGAATCAGGGGCCAACAGTCCCCTGACTTCGTCGATGGCCTACGCGCAAGGCACCGCGGCGACGGCTCTGGGCCTTACGCAAGCGGCAGAGGCCAATATATGGCCTGTGGGGCAGGTTGTGACATCCCCATCGACATGGATGAACAATCTCATCCAGAGCCAGGGCGGCGCTTTCTCTTCGCTTCAGAGCGTGAACGACCTTGCCGCCGTTACGCAGACGGACCTGGAGGCTTGGGCCCAGTGGACTGGGGGCCTCTATGGGTTCTCGAGCCAGACGACCTCCACATCGGCCGCTTGGTCGAGCACTCCGACGACCGATGCCTCCGGAACGTACAGCGGGGCCGGGCCAGCGCGCCGCCCGGACCCTGCCGGGACCTATAGCGGTGCGGGCGCCTCCGCGCCGACGCCCGCGGATCCAGGCACTTACATTCCCGTGACCGGGGCGACCTCGGCCGCGGACGAATTCACCGACCCCGCCGGAACGTATAGCGCCGCTGGCGCGTCCGCTCGACGACCGATGCCGCCGGAACGTACAGCGCCGCCGGGGCGAGCGCGCCGACAACGGATCCTGCCGGCGCCTACAGCGGTCCGGGGGCGAGCGCCCGACACTTGCGCAGCCTGGGTTTTACGTCCCGACGGCCGGGGCGAGCGGCGAGACCCCGGTCGACCCCGGCTATTACCAGCCGTTTGCCGGGGCGACGACGGAATTCCTAGCCTTGGCTCCGGCCATATCGGGCGCTGTCGCAGGGCAAACAACTCCGACCGGGCAATCTAGCACGCCGTTTTCTTCGGTCACGATCGTCGACCCCAACATCGCGACTTCCGACACGTTGACGATCCAACTGACGGGCGTTGGCGGAGCCCTTTCCGACGGCGCTGGATTTAATGGACTGACGGCCGGCGGGCTTGGCCTTTATTTCCTTACCGGGAGTGCGGCGGCGATCACCGCCGAACTCGACGCGCTGGTTTTTACGGCGAGCGGGGTGCCCGGGACGACGACGTTTGCGCTGAGCGACCAGAGCAGCGCCTATCCGACGCAGGCGATGGACAGCACGACCACCGTCACCGACGTGGACCCGGCGGTCGCTCCAACCATCTCGGGGACGCAAGGCAATCAGACGACGACTTCGGAAGCGCCGGTCAATCCGTTCGCACAGGCGACGGTCGGTGATGCGAACGCGGGAGCGACCGACACGCTGACGATCAGCCTGTCGGACGCCGGCGCGGGCGGGACGCTGTCTGGCGGCGGCCTCAGCGGCGGCGCTGGCGGGGTCTACACGCTCACGGGTTCGGCGGCGACGGTGACGGGCGAACTCGAGGCCTTGACGTTCGCGCCGGTCGCGGGCCAGCCCGGACACGAGCGCGACGACGACGTTTGCGCTGAGCGACCAGAGCAGCGCCTATGCGACGCAGGCTATGGACAGCACGACCACGGTCACCGACGTCGATCCGGCGGTCGCGCCGATCATCGCGGGGACGCAAGGCGGACAAACGACGACTTCCGAAGCGCCGGTCAATCCGTTCGCCGACGCGACGATCGGCGACGCCAACGCGGGAGCGACCGATACGCTGACGATCAGCCTATCGAACGCCGGCGCGGGCGGGACGCTGTCGGGCGGCGGCCTCAGCGGCGGCGCGGGCGGGGTCTACACGCTCACGGGATCGGCGGCGACGGTCACGGGCGAACTCGAGGCCTTGACCTTCACGCCGGTCGCGGGCCAGCCGGACACGAGCGCGACCACGACCTTCACGCTAAGTGACCAGAGCAGCGCCTATACGACGCCGGCGATGGACAGCACGACCACGGTCACCGACGTCGATCCGGCGGTCGCCCCGACCATCGCGGGGACGACGGCCGGACAAACGAACGCTCCTGGAAGCGCCGGTCACCCCGTTCTCGGGACGTGACGATCGGCGACACCAACAACGGCGGGATTAACGGGGATAGTCTGTCGATCACGTTCGCGGCCGCCGACGGCTGGCTCAGCGGCACGGGTCTGACCGGCTCGAACGGCAGTTACAATTTGACGGGAACGGCGGCGGCGATCACGACTGAGCTCGACGATTTGGTCTTCATGCCGGTTGACGGCGTACTGAACACCTTGGTGACGACGACTTACCCGCTCTGAGCGATTCGGACGCGACGGCGGGTACGACGAGCGGCTCCGACAGCATAACCTCGGTGCTCGACGCTGATCCGGCGCTCGCAGAATCTGACGGCGGCGGAAATCGCGTTGCTGACCTTGACCGAGATCGCCGAAATAACGCCATCGCAGATCGTGTCGCTGACGACGACCCAGATCGCCGCGCTGACGACAACGCAGATCATCTTTTGAGCAACACGCAGGTTGATGCGCTGATTGCAACGCAAATCGGGGCGCTGACGCCGGTCCAAGTCGGCGCGCTGACGACCACCCAGGTCGCGGCGCTGACAACAGCCCAGGTCGCGGCGCTGAGTACGGCCCAGATCACGGCGCTGACGACAGTCCAGGTCGCGGCGCTGACGAAGACCCAGGTCGACGCGCTGACTGCGACCCAGATGGCCGCACTCACGGCAGCGCAGGTCGACGCGTTGACGACGATTCGGGTCACCGCGCTTAGTGCGACGCAGATTGCCGAATTGACGACGGCGCAGATCACGACGCTGACGACAGCGCAGGTCGCGGCGCTGACGAAGACCCAGGTCGACGCGCTGACTGCGACCCAGATGGCCGCACTCACGGCAGCGCAGGTCGACGCGTTGACGACAATTCGGGTCACCGCGCTTAGTGCGACGCAGATTGCCGAATTGACGACGGCGCAGATCACGACGCTGACGACAGCGCAGGTCGCGGCGCTGACGAAGGCCCAAGTCGACGCGCTGACTGCGACCAGATGGCCGCACTCACGGCAGCGCAGGTCGACGCGTTGACGATTCGGGTCACCGCGCTTCATGCGACGCAGATTGCCGAATTGACGACGGCGCAGATCACGACGCTGAAGACAAGCGCAGGTCGCGGCGCTGACGAAGGCCCAAGTCGACGCGCTGACTGCGAAACCCAGATGGCCGCACTCACGGCAGCGCAGGTCGAACGCGTTGACGACAATTCGGGTCACCGCGCTTAGTGCGACGCAGATTGCCGAATTGACGACGGCGCAGATCACGACGCTGAAGACAGCGCAGGTCGCGGCGCTGACGAAGGCCCAAGTCGACGCGCTGACTGCGACCCAGATGGCCGCACTCACGGCAGCGCAGGTCGACGCGTTGACGACAATTCGGGTCACCGCGCTTAGTGCGACGCAGATTGCCGAATTGACGACGGCGCAGATCACGACGCTGACGACAGCGCAGGTCGCGGCGCTGACGAAGGCGCCAAGTCGACGCGCTGACTGCGACCCAGATGGCCGCACTCACGGCAGCGCAGGTCGACGCGTTGACGACGATTCGGGTCACCGCGCTTAGTGCGACGCAGATTGCCGAATTGACGACGGCGCAGATCACGACGCTGACGACAGCGCAGGTCGCGGCGCTGACGAAGGCCCAGGTGGACGCGCTGACTGCTGACCCAGATGGCCGCACTCACGGCAGCGCAGGTCGACGCGTTGACGACGATTCGGGTCACCGCGCTTAGTGCGACGCAGATTGCCGAATTGACGACGGCGCAGATCACGACGCTGACGACAGCGCAGGTCGCGGCGCTGACGAAGGCCCAAGTCGACGCGCTGACTGCGACCCAGATGGCCGCACTCACGGCAGCGCAGGTCGACGCGCTTACACCGACGCAGATCGAATCTCCAGGGCGGCTCAGATCAGGGCGCTCACGACGACGCAGATCGAGACGCTGACGACGACCCAGATCGCCGCATTGACCTCAGCGCAGATTGCCGAACTGACGCCGGCTCGGCTCGCCGCGCTTATGCCCGCCGGCTCTGTTCTTGTCGTTGAGCACGGCCCAGATCGATGGGCTCACAGCCACGCAGGTCGCCGGGCTGGCCACAACGCTAAACGACGCGAACTATGTCGAGGCTGCGCAGGCAATCCTCACCCTCGGCGACAGCAATAGCGTCATCGGCGCCAGAGCGGGCCATGTCACAATCAATGCGGGCAACGGAGCCGATCTCGTTTTGGGCGGAACGTCCGACGCAATCAGTCTCGGAAACGGCAACGATACCGTGACGGCAGCGACGAACAGCAACGTCGGGCTCGGCGTCGGGCAGAACCAACTGGTTGCGGGGTCGGGCGACAACTGGAATCTCGCCGACGGGATCGATGACTTCCACATCACGGCCGCCTCGGGCAACAATACTCTCCGTCACCCTGACCCGTTCAGTTCGATCTGCTAGAGGCGACCGCGGTGTGGGGCCTGACCAAGGGCAACCGCAAGGGCACCGGCACCGACCCGCGCGTGCTGCCGAAGGTCGTCGTCTACGACGCCACCCTCACCCTCACCCTCCCGGTACCAATCAGCGTCGCCTCGGGTCTGAACGCGCTCGCGCACTGCGTCGACGCGATGTGGGCGCCCAAGGCCGACCCGATCAACGCCGCGCTCGCAGGCGAGGGGATCCGTTCGCTCGGCGGCTGGCCTGCCGAAGGTGGTTAAGGATCCTTTCGAGATCTGAACGGACGTGAGCTCGCTCTCTACGCCTCATATCTCTCCGCCGTGGCGTTCGCGTCTGCTGCTGGTTCTGGGCTGCACCACAAGATCTGCCACGTGCTCGGCGGCGCCTACAACCTGCCGCACGCCCAGACGCACGCCATCGTGCTGCCCTACGTGCTCGCCTTCAACGGGCCCGCGGCACCGGAGGCCGAACACAGGATCGCGGTCGCGTTCGGCACCAACCGGGCGATCGACGGGCTGGAAGACCTGCGCCGCGAGCTCGGCGCGCCGCACGCGCTCCGCGACTACGGCTTCGCTGAGGACGCGATCCCCGCGGCCGCCGAGGCGATCCTGCCTGCCGTCCCGCCCGGCAACCCGCGCCCGGTGACCGTCGCCGACCTGGAACGCCTGCTCCGCGCCGCCTGGTCAGGCGCTAATCGAGCGAAAAGAGGCACCCTGAGCGGGCGGGAAAAGAACCATCGCTATGGGATAATTGTGATGGTATGCGTGCAGCCATCGATAAGGCAGGGAGGCTGGTTATCCCGAAGGCATTGCGGGACAGTCTCGGCCTGGTGCCAGGCGAAGTCGAGGTAACTCCCGACGGCGCCGGATTGCATGTAGAACCGCTGGCGAACGACGAACTGGCGGAGGAGGACGGCTTTCTCGTCATCCCGGCCGACGTCCCGGTGAGCGACGAGCTGGTACGGACGCTCCGCGATGCCGACCAGCGGTAATCCGCCCGATCTCCTGATCGACACCAGCGTTGCCGTGGCCCTGGTGGCCGCGGGTCACGAACACCACCAGCAGACGAGGAAGGCCATTGGCACCCGCAGCTGCGGCCTCAGCGGGCATGCGGCATTCGAGACCTTCTCCGTACTGACCCGCTTGCCGCCGCCGAATCGTCGTACGCCGCGGGCGGTCGCCCGGCTGCTGGCCCACAATTTTCCCGGGATCACGGTTCCTCAGCGCCCAGGGTGCCGACGTATCACGGAACGCTGGCGGAACTTGGCATCGCGGGCGGCGCCGTCTATGACGCCCTAGTCGCCGCCACCGCGGCCGAACGCGAGCAGTAACCTGCCACCCGTGACCGCAGGGCAGCCGAAACCTATCGTGTCCTAGAGGTCGACTTCGAGCTGATCAACTGACGGCTGGCAGCCCATGCTAGGTACTCGCGTGCTGTGGAGTCGGCCGCATACATTGCCGAATAAGTTCTTTGATCTCCCCGCGAGGCTGGCGGGCCGCCACCTCTCGCCATGTCTGCCTCGCTTCAGCATATTGCTCATGGAAACATCGTCGCACATCGAGGCGCCAAATTACGCTCACGTGGAAATGGCGGAGTCTCTGGGCAATCCCTACGGGCCGAACGGCCGCGCGGCGCTCAATCTGATGAAGCTCTCGTCATAGGCGCTTGGCGGCTCCCGCGAACCGCGGGATCGAGGCCATCAGCGTCAGCCGCGCGGTCGCCATATGGGCGCCGCAGGCCGCCGCGACGGCTGGGGCGCTTCGGCTTTCCAAGGCTTCGATGTAGGCCAAGTGCTCGTGCATGGCGGCGATATTGCGCTGTTTCTCGTCCTGCTTGTTCCACTGGTAGTGATAATGGAAGATCATCGAGATCACGTCGTAGAAGCCGACGATGAAGCGATTGCGCGACGCGTCATTGATGCAGCGGTGAAAGCGCTCGTCGAGCTCCGAAAAATCCGGAAAGCGGGTATCCGCTTCCTTCAGCAAAGCGACGTGGTCGGCCTTGATGCGCGCCAGTTCGGCCCATGCCGGCTCGTCGTCAGCGAGGGTGATGAAGCGTTGGGCTGAACGCAGCTCAAACATTCTCCGCACCTCAAAGAGCTCTTCAGCGAATTCCTCCGTGAAGCCCTTGAACACCCAGCCGCCGTTGGGCCGGCGGTCCAGAAGGCCGTATTGGCGGAATCGGTTGAGATAGTCCCTGATGGCGGATGCCGACACGCCGAACTGCCGGGAAAGCTCGAGCCCATTGATCTGCTGCCCGGGCCTGCAATCCCCGTGCTGGATCCATTGCATGAATCGCTTCTCGACGACCGCTCCGACCTGCTCGGTCTCGCCCTCCGGGAAGTAATCGGAGACGACGGGGTGGCGCAGTAATGCCTTGCGGCGGCCTTGGTAGGCGATCAGTTTGGCGGCTGCGAAACGACTTCAGCATCGCCCGGACGGTGGTCCGGCTTACGCCAAGCGCTGCCGCCCATGAGGGTTCCGAGCCGATATCGGAGCCGACCGCATAAGCGCCCAGGCGGGAGAGCCCGTGATTATAGGCCCGCTTGAAGACGGTGTTGGGTTTCATCCCTCGCCGTTGCTCCCCAAAATCGCCTGTCTCTTTCGCCAGAATCGATATTGCAAAAAACAACTTGACCCGCGCCTAGCAGCGCGTTTTTTATCCATAACAAACAAATTGGTCTAGGAGGAGGTCAATTGCGCGCGCTGCTCTGTGTCAAGCCAGGAGAACTGGAGGTGGTCGAGCGGCCGCGGCCCGCGCCGGGGCCTGGCGAAGTGCTGGTGCGCATACGCCGCGCGGGGGTTTGCGGCACCGACCTGCATATCTATGAGGGCTCGCACCCCTTCCTCGAATATCCTCGGGTGATCGGACACGAGTTGTCCGGCGAGATTGTCGAAACGGGCGCGGGCTGCACGATCGCGGTCGGTCAGAAGGTCTTCCTGATCCCCTATCTGTCCTGCGGCGACTGCGTCGCCTGCCGGCGCGGCAAGACCAACTGCTGTCAGCGCATCGCCGTCCTTGGCGTTCATATCGACGGCGGAATGGCGGACTACGTCTGCGTGCCGGAGGGCAACGTCGCCGCGGCCGACGGCCTCACCCTCGACCAGGCGGCGATGGTCGAGTTCCTCGCCATCGGCGCCCACGCGATCCGCCGCGCCAACCCCCAGAAAACCGACCGCATCCTTGTGGTCGGCGCCGGCCCGATCGGCATCGGCTGCATGATCTTCGCCAAGCTGCGCGGAGGGTCGGTCACAGCGCTGGACATGAGAGAGGACCGCCTGGCCTTCTGCCGCGACACGCTCAAGGTGGATCACACGGTCGCCGCCGGGGCCGACACGCTGGAAACTCTTTCGCAGCTGACCGGCGGCGACCTCTTCGACATCGTCATCGACGCGAGCGGCAAAGCCGCGGCGATGATGGCCGGTTTCGACTACGTCGCCCACGGCGGGACCTACGTCCTGGTGAGCGTGGTGCTCGACGCCATCTCTTTCGCCGATCCCAAGTTTCATGCGCGCGAGATGTCGCTTCTCGGCAGCCGCAACGCGACGCGAGAGGACTTTCTCGTGGTCTACAAGGCGATGCGCGAGGGGCTCGTCCCCTGCGATGCGCTCGCCACCCATCGCGCTTCGCTCGAAGAAGTCGCCCGCCCGCTTTCCCCAATGGATCAAGCCCGAAACCGGCGTCATCAAGGCGCTTATCGAGATCTGACCAGCATGGCGTTTCCGATCATTCAATTCGGCACCAGCCGCTTCCTGCAGGCCCATGTGGACCTGTTCGTCAGCGAGGCGATGACCAAAGGCGACGCCATCGGACGCGTGGTCGCCGTGCAAACGACGACGAATGAGGCAAGCCGCAAACGCATCGCGGCGTTCGCCGAGGGCAAGCCCTACGCCGTTCAGATCAGGGGAATCGCCGACGGCCGAGTGATCGACGAGGAAGTGATGGTGTCCAGCGTCGGCGGCGGCGTCGACGCCAACGAACAATGGGAGGAAGTCGAGCGGCTGTTCAACGAAGCGCGATGCATGGTGTCGAACACCGCGGACCGGGGTTACGAGACCTATGCCTCCGACGCGCCGGACTCGCGCCCGCCGCGATCCTTCCCGGCAAAGCTCGCGAAGCTGCTCATCGCCCGCCATCGCGCCGGCGCCGAGCCCATCGTTATCTTTCCTTGCGAGTTGACGCCGGCCAACGGCGATACGCTGCGTGGCGTGGTGCTGAAGGTGCTTGACGGCTGGAACGTCCCTGCGCCAGCGCGGCGCTGGATCGCCGACGACTGCGTCTGGGTCAACTCGCTGGTCGACCGGATCGTCTCCCAGCCTCTGGAGCCGCTCGGGGCGGTGGCCGAACCCTACGCGCTGTGGGCGATCGAAGATCGGCCCGGGTTGGAGGTCCCCTGCCGCCATGCCGACGTCGTGGTGACCAACGATCTCAAGCGCTATGAGCGGTTGAAGCTCTTCATCCTCAATCTCGGTCACACCTATCTCGCGGAAATCTGGCGGCGGCGATGAAGGCGCTCCGTCGATGACGGTGCGCGAGGCCATGGCCGACGAGGCGATACGGTCCGAACTCGACGATCTCTACGAGAAGGAGGTGCTCCCGGTCTTCGCCGGAATCGGAATGGAGGCCGAGGCGCGCGCCTATCTCGATACCGTCATCGATCAATTCCGCAACCCATTTCTCGATCATCGCCTGGCCGAGATCTTCACCAACCATGAAGCCAAGAAACAGCGACGCTTTGGCGGACTGATCGAGCTTGCTGAAGCCAATAACCTTCGCGGCGGCGAGCCGCGCCTCAGAGCAGCGCTGGCGTCTCGCGAAGGCGCCATTTCAACCCATCGGGAATGACAATCCGTCATCTCGCGAAGCACGATCCGGACGTCCGGAGTTGCAAGTAGACGAGAGCCAGCAGGCTCTCAACAACGGAGGAAGACGCATGAAGAAGTTTCTTATCGCCACCGCGCTGATCTCGCTCGCCGCCTTGAGCGCGCCGAGTTACGCCGCCGAGCCGACCATACCGATCATCGTCAAGGACACGACTTCGTTCTACTGGCAGATCGTGCTGGCCGGCGCGCGCAAGGCCGGGCAGGATCTGGGCGTCAAGGTTCCCGAACTCGGCGCTCAGTCGGAATCGGACATCAACGGTCAGATTTCGATCCTGGAGAACGCTGTCGCCGAGAAGCCGGCGGCGGTCGTCATCTCGCCGACCGAGTTCAAGGCGCTCGGCAAGCCGATCGACGAAGCCGCGAAGAAAGTGCCGATCATCGGCATCAACTCGGCCGCCAACTCAAAGGCCTTCACTTCGTTCCTGACCACCGACAACGTCCAGGGCGGCCGCATCGCCGCCGATGGTCTCGCCGAAGCAATCACGGCGAAATACGGCAAGGCCGAGGGCGACGTTGCGCTGATTACCTCGCTGCCCGGGGTCGGCTCGCTTGACCAGCGCGCCAAAGGCTTCAAGGAGGAGCTCGCGGCCAAATATCCTGGCCTCAAGCTCGTCGCGGATAAGGTCGCGGACGGCCAGGCGACGACCGGCCTCAACATCATGACCGACCTCATCACCGCCAATCCGAACCTGCGCGGCGTTTTCGCCTCGAATCTGATCATGGCCCAGGGCGCCGGGCAGGCGGTCGCCGAGAATAAGAAGGCCGACACGATCAAACTGATCGGCTTCGACAACGACGACAAGCTCGTCGGCTTCCTCAAGGACGGGACGATCTACGCCCTCGTCGTTCAGGACCCGTACCGGATGGGCTATGACGGCATCAAGACCGCGCTCGCCGCGTCGAAGGGCGAGAAGGTCGAGAAGTTCGTCGACACCGGCGCGAATCTCATCACCAAGGCCAACATGAACGGCGAGAAGCAAAGCGCGCTGCTCAACCCGAAGGTGAAGTGAATTCCGCAGGGCGCGCCGCGCTTAAGGCGGCGGCGCGCCCTCGGTCTTCGACAATCTTTCTTCCGCCGATGCGCCTTGCGCATCTTGCGTAAGCTCGACTTGCGGCCGATGATCCTGCTCAGCATAAGAACAAATCAGGGGAGACGAGCTCGACCATGGCCTCGATTGACGCAGCCGCCCGAACCGATGGCGCGCCGCTCCTCGCCCTGCAAAAGCTCGACAAGCGCTTCGGCGCGACACACGCCCTCAGAGCCGTCGATCTGACCTTCGAACAGGGCGAAATTCACGCCATCGTCGGCGAGAATGGCGCGGGAAAGTCGACGCTGATCAAGCTGCTCACCGGCGTTCACCCGCGAACGTCTGGCGAAGTTTTCTGGCGCGGCGCGCCGGTCGCGCTGGCGACGCCGCACGAGGCGATCAATCTCGGAATCAACGCGGTCCACCAGGAGGTCGTGCTCTGCCCCCATCTCACGGTCGCCGCCAATATCTTCCTCGGCGATGAAGAGATGCGCGGCGGCCTCCTCGCCCACGGACGAATGGTGCGCGACGGGCAGAAGCTGCTCGACGATCTCGGTTTCGCTTTGCCTGCCGACGTTCTTCTATCCTCGCTGACCATTGGGCAGCAGCAGCTCGTCGCGACCGCGCGCGCGGAGCGGCGCGGCGCCAAATTCCTCATCTTCGATGAGCCGACCGCCTATCTGACCCGCCAGGAGACCGCGGCGCTGTTCAAGCTGATCCGCCGCCTCAAAGCCAACGGCGTGACGATCGTCTACATCAGCCATCGACTCGAAGAGGTGTTCGAACTCTGCGATCGCGTGTCGATTCTGCGCGACGGCGCGCTCGTCGGCACGCGGCGCATCAGCGACACCAACGAAGGCGACCTCATCGCGCTGATGATCAACCGTACGATCGAGCAGATCTACCACAAGGACGCCGTGCCGATCGGTTCGACGATCCTCGAGACGAACAAGCTTACCGGCCCCGGCTTTCACGACGTCTCGATCCGGGTGCGCGAAGGCGAGATCGTCGGGCTCTACGGCCTCATCGGGGCCGGCCGCAGCGAATTCGTGCAAAGCGTGTTCGGCCGCCGGCCCGCGACCGGCGGGCGCATCTCCTGGCGAGGAAGCCAGGTCTCCATCCGCAACGAGCGCCAGGCGATGGAACTCGGCATCGCTCTTGCGCCGGAGAGCCGCAGAGACCAGGGCCTTTGCCTCAATCTCGGCGTCGGCCTCAACATCAACCTGCCGATCTTCAAGCGATTGAGCATGGGGCCGCTGATCAACCTCGGCCGGGAATCCGCCGCCGCGGACAAGCAGATCCGCGACGTCCAGATCAAGACCGCCTCCCGCGCGGCGCCGGCATCGAGCCTTTCCGGCGGCAACCAGCAGAAGGTGGTGATCGGCAAGTGGCTCAACCACGGCGCCAAGCTTTTCATCTTCGACGAGCCGACCGTTGGCGTCGATGTCGGCACCAAGGCGGAAATCTATCGCCTGCTCGGCTCCCTGCTCCAGAGCGGCGCCGGCATCATCATGATCTCGTCCTATCTGCCGGAGGTCTATGAACTTGCCGACACGCTTCACGTCTTCCGGGGCGGGGGGATCGTCGCGAGCCACGGCCACAAGGACGCGTCGCACGAGACAATACTGACCGAGGCGATCGGCGCCTAGGGTAAGGAGATGAACCGGGAATGACCGACCAAACCATCTCTGTGGCGCGCCGCGGCGGCGGACGTCTGAACGTGCTTCTGGGCCTCACCCTGCTCGGCCTGCTGCTTGTCATGTGGCTTATTCTCTCGATCGAGACCACGACGTTCTGGACAGCCAACAACATCGCCAATCTCTTGCGCCAGGGGGCGATGATCGCCATCCTCGCGATCGGCGAGACTTTCGCCATCATCACCGGCGGCATTGACCTTTCGGTCGGCGCGGTGGCGGGCTTCGTCAGCATGATGGTCGCCTGGCTCCTGACCCATGATCTGGGGCTCGCTTCGTCGATCGCCGGCGCGGTGGCGATCTCGCTCGCGATCGGGATTTTCATTGGCCTTTTTCACGCCTTCGGCATCGTGCAGATGGGCCTGCCGCCGTTCATCATGACGCTAGCGACGATGTATGCGTTGCGCGGCATCGGCCTTTTGATCACCAATGGCGCGACGATTTCGATCACCAACGACGCTTTCACCGGCTTCTCACGGGCGAGTTTTCTTGGATTTCCCTGGACGGACGGGTCGTGGTTCGAGATCCCGATGCTGTTCTGGATGGTGATCGTGATCGCCGTGCCCGCCTACATCCTCCTCAACCACAGCCGCTGGGGCCGCTACCTCTTCGCCATTGGCTCGAACAAGGAGGCCGCGCGCCTCTCCGGCGTGAACGTCAACGCCGTGATCTATCTCGCCTACGTCATATCGGCGTTTTGCGCCGCGTTTGTCGGCATTCTGCTCGCCATGCGGATCGGCATCGGCAACCCGACTCAGGGCGAGGGGTGGGAGCTGCAGGCGATCGCCTCATCGGTCATCGGCGGCACCAGCCTCTTCGGCGCGGTGGGCTCCGTGCATGGGCCGCTGATCGGCTCGTTCATTCTGACGACGATCAACAACGGCGCGAACCTGCTCAACCTCAATCCCTTCTGGCAGCGGATCATCACCGGCGCGCTGATCATCATCGTCGTTTATTTCGACACCCTGCGTCGCCATAGGCGCTGAGGGCGCGTTTCGACGCAACGCGAGGCAGTTCTTGTGACAAAGCCGGCTCGCGGCAATCGCCAGGGAGATGCATGGCCAGAATTCATATCGCGCATTCCACGGAATATGCCTATCGCAATGCCGTCGGCCTGCTGCGTCACCGCTTGATGCTGCGGCCCGACGATAGTCACGATCTGCGGCTTCGCCATGCCGCCCTCGACATCGACCCGGCGCCCTCCCTCATTCATTGGACCCATGACGTCTTCGACAATTCGATCTGCCTTTTGGAATGGCCGCAGACGCTGAGGACGAAGCGACTTAGCATCGTCTCGACTCTCGATTTGATTCACCACCCGGATGGACCGCCGCTGCCCGCTTATAGTCTCGATCCGGGCGCTGAAGCATTTCCCTTCTCCTACGGCGCGCAAGAGATTCCCGACCTCGCCGGCCTTGCGGAACCGCAATCGCCCGATCCGGATCGAACGGTTCATGCCTGGGCGCGCCGCTTCGTCGCCGATGCGGGCAAGGCCCGAACGCTTGGCGTCCTCGAGGCGATGACGCACGCCATAAAGGCTGACTTCCGCTATGAGGCCCGGCACGAAGAAGGCACGCAGTCCGCCGCTCAGACAATCGCGCGCGGATCAGGAACATGCCGCGATTTTGCGGTGCTGATGATGGAGGCCCTGCGCAGCTTTGGCGTCGCCACGCGCTTCGTCACGGGCTATCTCTACGATGACACGTCCGGAACGACCCGGGGCGGCGGCAGCACGCATGCCTGGTGCAACGTCTATCTACCCGGAGCGGGATGGACGGAATACGATCCGACGAACGGGTTGGTCGCTGGCTCCAACCTCGTGCGCGTCGGCGTCGCGAGGTCCGCTGAGCAGGCGCTGCCGGTCTCGGGAGGCTATGTCGGCGGCGCTGACGATTCGATCGGGTTGAAGGTTGACGTCGCTGTTCGCGCCGTGCCGATCTGACGGGCGCAGAATGATTGGCGAGCGTTGGTCATTCCGAGGCCTGGGGAGCGGTCGTGAGTTCCGGTAGGCCTATGAAAGCGCGGGTCGATCAGCCCTACGTATCGACCGGGCGTCTGCCGTCTCCGCGGCTGGTCAAGGCGCTGGTGTCCGAGTGCTACGAGCGCTTCAAGGCGAACAAGGACGGCAGGAACTCCGACGTTTACCCCGCGCTGGCGGAAGTTCCGCCGGATCTCTTCGGTCTCTGCGTGGTCGGCGTCAATGGCTCGGCCTATCCGGGCGGCGACTGGAATCGCCCGTTCTCGATCATGAGCGTGTCGAAGCCGTTCGTGTTCGCCTTGGTGTGTCAGGTTCTGGGCGGGGACGATGCGCGTCGACGCCTGGGCGTCAACGCGACCGGCCTGCCGTTCAACTCGCTCGCCGCGGTGGAGCGCAGCGAGGATGGACGGACGAATCCAATGGTGAATTCCGGCGCAATCGCCACGACCAGCCTCGCCCCAGGCTCGACGCCCGAGGAAAAATGGATGTTCATCCTCGACGGTCTATCGCGATTCGCCGGTCGCGCGCTGTCAATGAACGAGGAGGTATTCACGTCGGCGAGAGAAACCAATTCGCGCAATCAGGCGATCGGCCAATTGCTTCGGGCTTACGGGCAGACGCCTATCGACCCTGTCGACGCGATCGACCTCTACACAAGGCAATGCTCGCTGAACGTGACAGCCAAGGATCTTGCGATCATGGGCGCGACGCTCGCCGATGGCGGAGTCAATCCGCTGACGAAGAACGCGTGATCGATGCGGAGAGCTGCAAGTTCACCCTGGCGGTGATGGCGACGGCCGGTCTCTATGAAACGTCAGGGGACTGGCTTTACGAAGTCGGACTTCCGGGCAAAAGCGGAATTGGCGGAGGAATCGTGACCGTTTCGCCCGGAAAAGGCGGACTCGGCACTTTCGCTCCGCGGCTTGACGACGCTGGCAACAGCGTCAAGGGGCAGCTTGCCGCGCGCTATCTTTCGGAGCGCCTCGGCCTCAGCCTGTTCGCTTCGAAGGCGGAAACATGAAGGCGGCGGCGATCTCTCGCGTCGTGCGCTCCCTGTTGCCGGACCTCTCCGGAACGGCCCCGTTATGACGGCAATTCAAGTTCCTGGGCTCCTGACGTTCACGATCGCGATCGTCGTGTTCTTTGCCGGAGCCGGTCTCAACCGCCTCATCAAGCCCTTGCATCGCTGGAATATTCCGGAGGCGGTGACCGGGGGGCTTCTCGCGGCGATTTTGACGCTGCTCGCGTATCAAGCGCTGGGAATTGAGATCAGCTTCTCGCTCGACGCGCGAGACATGCTGCTGCTCTACTTCTTTACCGGCATCGGCCTCAACGCCAAGCTCGACGACCTGGTTTCAGGCGGCCGTCCGCTTGTGCTGCTCCTGGCTCTGACCCTGGCCTATCTGGTCATCCAGAATTTGATCGCCGCCGGCAGCGTCGCCGCGCTCGGTCTGCCCAAGGGCCTCACGGTCTTTGTCGGCTCCGCCTCGCTGATCGGCGGGCATGGAACAACGATTGCCTGGGCGCCGATCATCAGTGAGCGCTTCGGGCTTCCCAACGCGCTCGAAGTCGGCATCGCAACCGCAACGCTTGGGTTGGTCGTCGCGAGCCTCGTCGGCGGTCCGATCGCCGGCGTTCTCATCGCGCGTCACCATCTCAGCGGACCCTCGGCGCCCGACCCTGTCGTCGGCCTGCCCGACGATGCCGAAAAG
The DNA here is from genome assembly GCA_963839185.1 of uncultured Alphaproteobacteria bacterium. Lineage (GTDB taxonomy): Bacteria > Pseudomonadota > Alphaproteobacteria > Rhizobiales > Beijerinckiaceae > Roseiarcus. The sequence continues at coordinate 16,023 of CAWIUD010000062.1, forward strand.
CCCGTCGACGATGTCAGCCATGTCGGCCTCTTGCGCACGCTGCTGGTGCTCAATGCGGTGATCCTCATCGGTTATGCCCTCGACGAAGTGGTGGCGGAGACTGGCGTCAAGTTGCCGTTGTTTGTCGTCTGCTTGCTCGTCGGCATCGTCGTCACCAATACAATTCCGCGCGTTTTTCCGCAGATCGAGTGGCCGACGCGAACGCGGGCGCTGGCGCTGATCTCCGATCTGTCGCTCAATATCTTCCTCGCGATGTCGCTGATGAGCATGCAGCTTTGGACCCTCGGCGGCCTTGGGCCGGCGCTGGTCGTCGTCTTGACAGCCCAGACGATAGCGGCGGTCGCATACATCGTCTTCGTCGTCTTCCCGATGATGGGCGGAAATTATGAAGCCGCCGTGATCTCGGCTGGTTTCACCGGGATAAGCCTCGGCGCAACGCCGACCGCAATCGCCAATATGACGGCGGTGACAAAGCTCCACGGCGCCTGCGCGCGGGCGTTCATCATCCTGCCGCTGGTTTCGGCTTTTTTCATCGATATCGCGAACGCGGTGGCGATTGGATTCATGGTGCGGTGAGCGGACGCTGCATCCAGCCCAGACGATTTGGGCTTGCAAGGATTGGCCAAATTCCGCAGGCTTCGATCGAACCGGGCCGGCCGTCGATAGACGACCGGAACCATTAGAAAGCAACATCAACGGGAGGAACGCGTGAGGCTCACCAGACGGTCGGTAAACCTGGGAATCGCCACGACTCTGGCGACGCCTGCCTTCTGCCGCGCCGCTCTCGCCGCGGACGATACGATCAAGATCGGCATGGTGCTTCCGGTCACCGGCCCCGCCGCCGACAGCGGCAGATACGCGCTGACCGGCGCCAAAATCGCCCTCGATCGCGTCAACAAGTCGGGCGGCGTGCTGGGAAAACAGCTTGAGCTCGTCACCGAAGACGACCAGACGACCAACCCCGGCGCGGTGCTCGCCTTCTCCAAGCTCGCCGCACAGCCCGACATCGTCGCGTTCCTTGGCTCGATCCGTTCGACGCAAAATCACGCGATGGCGCCCGACATCCTGAAGACCGGCAAGCCGGTCTGCTTTGGCGGCACCGATCCCGCGCTGACCAAGATGGGCAATCCCTGGCTGATCCGCTTCCGCCCGAACGATTCCTACTCGGGACGGGTGATCGCCGCCTTCGGAGTCGAGACGCTCGGCAAGAAAAACTGGGCGATCGTCCATTCCACCGACGCGTTCGGAACCGGCGGCTTCAAGGCCTTGTCGGCCGCGCTGGACAAGGCCGGCGCCAAGGTCGCGATCGATCAGGGCTATCCCAACCAGAGCCAGGATTTCACCCCGGTCGTGCTCGCCATCAAATCCTCGGGCGCCGACATCATCGGTTCCTATTTCACCTTCGACAACGACATCGCGATTTTCGCGCGGCAGTTGCGGCAGCTGGGCGTTACGTTGCCCTGGATCGGATCGGCCTCAATCGTGGTCGCGGGCGCGGTCAAGCTTGCGGGCCCCGCGCTGTGGGGCACTTATGGGGTCGCCGATTTCGCGGTCGACGCTAACCCCGCGTCGAAGGAATTCGCCAATCTCTACGCCGCGGTCTCGAACGCTCCGCCCGACAATTACAGCTCCTGGACCTATGACGCGATCGGCGTGCTCGCAGCCGCGATCAACAAGGCCGGCTCGACCGATCCGGAAAAGGTCCGCGCGGCGATCCTTTCCACCAAAGGCTACATCGGCGCCGAGGGCGAATACAACTTCGACGAATTCGGCGACGGCCTGCACGGCTACAACATCGTGCGCAACGAAAAGGGCGTCGTCGTCTTCGACAAGCATATCGAATTCACCGATTGAGCGGCGAAACCGCGCGTCACGCCTTTTGACGCGATCCTGAGCGCGCTGCGCGAAGCCGCGGCATCCGGCGGCGTCGGCCAAATAGGCTAATGCGAGAGACAACCTGAAGGCGTCGCCGCGTGGACTTCTTTCTGCAATTGCTGTTCACGGGAATTGGGATCGGCGCCGTCTACGCCCTCGTCGCGCTCGGCTTCGTCCTGATTTTTCGCGCGACCGGCGTCGTCAATTTCGCGCAGGGCGAGTTCTCGATGGTCGCGGCCTATCTGATGGTCGTGTTTGCGGTCGATTTGGGCTGGCCGTACTGGGTCGCGTTTCTGATCGCGATCGCGGGGATGGCGCTGCTCGGCGCGCTCTTCAACCTGCTGGTCTATTATCCCCTGCGCAATCGCACCTATCTGCCGGTTCTGATCTCGACGATCGGCGCCTCGATCTTTCTCTCCAACAGCGTCCTCGCCCTCTACGGACCGCAGCCGCAGGTGCTGCCGGGCTGGCTCGATACGCCGGGCTTTCAGCTTGGGCCGGTCTATCTCGACAGCCAATATCTCATCATCATCGGCGTCACGCTCGCGCTCGTCGCGTTCCAGTATTGGCTGTTCGAGCGCACGCTGATCGGCAAGAAGCTTCAGGCGACGAGCCAGGACAAGGAAATGGCGACGCTGCTCGGCATTCCCGTCGCGGCGATGATCATGTTCACCTTTGTCTACAGCGCCGTGCTCGGCGGAATCGCCGGCATTCTGGTCGCGCCGATCCTGTTCGTCTCGATCCAGATGGGCTCGACGATCGCGCTTAAAGCCTTCGCCGCGACGATCATCGGCGGCTTCGGCGACGTCGCGGGGGCGATCCTTGGCGGCTTCGCGATCGGCGTCATCGAGACCTTCGGCGCCGCCTACATCTCCGTGCCGTTCAAGGACGCCTTCGCCTTCCTGGTGCTCATTCTCTTCCTCGCCGTTCGCCCGCAAGGCATCTTCGGCGAGCGGGTGGCGGAAAAGGCGTGACCGGGATGCGCCGCTCGGCGATCGGACAAATCGCCTACGCGTTCGTCGCGATCGCGCTGGTGGCGTCCGCCGCGACCGTCAAAACCGACGGCTATGTCGCGAACATCCTGATGCAGGCCGCGACCTACGCGATTGCGGTCTTCGGCCTGTCGATCGTGCTGGGGCTCTGCGGTCAGATCAATCTCGCGCAGGCTGCATTCTTTGCGCTGGGCGCCTACAGCGTCGCCCTCGGGACGGTCGATTACCACTTGCCCTTCTGGCTCTGCCTCGCTCGGGGGCATGGCGCTCGCTCTCGCGGCGGGCGCGGCGCTCGGCGTCTCGACGTTACGCCTGGGCGGCCATTACCTCGCGATGGTCACGATCTCCTTCCAGCAGATATTGACCGTCGTCCTCATCAACGCGATCGGCTTCACTCATGGGCCGGACGGCGTCAGCTCGATCGGGCGGCCTGCCGGTTTCGCCTCCGGCCAGGCCTATCTGGCGCTCGCTGTGGCGGCGCTCGCCATCTCCGGCTATCTCGTCTGGCGGCTGGCCGATACGCGCCTCGGGCGCGCGATGCGCGCGGTGCGCGACAACGAGCTCGCCGCCAGCGCCGCCGGAATCGACGTCTTCCGGACCAAGCTCACCGCCTTCGCCTTGGGATCGTTGTTGGGCGGACTCGGCGGCGGGCTGTTCGCCGGCGGATTCTCCTACATCAGTCCCGATCAGTTCGCCTTCTCCGATTCCATCGTCCTGCTGACGATGGCGCTGCTCGGCGGCGTGTCCTCTCCGGTCGGCTCGGCGATCGGGACCGGCCTCTTGATCCTCATCCCCGAATGGCTTCGCATTCTGAAGAGCGTCCCGGGCCTCTATCTCGCGGTCTATGGCCTCGCCGTCATCCTGATCGTTGTCTTCATGCCCGAGGGCGTCTGGGGCTTCATCGGCAAAGTGTTTCAGACCCGCAACCGCGCCCCCTCGAACAGCGCCGGCCCGCTCATCTTGCGCCCCGCCGATTCCGGCGCGCCGCTCGCGCTGGAGGTCAGAGGCCTCGCCAAGAATTTCGGCGGGTTGAAGGCGGTCGACGGCGTCGATTTTCAGGTGCGGCGCGGCGGCGTGCATGCGCTGATCGGCCCGAATGGCAGCGGCAAGACCACGACGCTCAATGTGGTGACCGGGCTTTATCGCGCGACGGCGGGCGCAATTCTCGTCGACGGAGTCGACGTGACCGCGCTGCCCGCGCACAAGCGCACCATCGCTGGCCTCGCGCGCACGTTTCAGAATATTCGCCTGTTCCGCTCGATGACCGCGCTCGAAAATGTCGTGATCGGCGCCGAGCGCGATGGCAACGCGCTGGTCGAGGCCGGAGACGACTCGCTGCGCCGGCGCGCCAGCGCCGCGCTCGACTTCGTCGGGTTGGGGGACCGGGCGCACGAGATGGTCCCGAGCTTCAGTTACGGCCATCAGCGCCTGATCGAGATCGCTCGCGCGCTGGCCGCCAATCCAACGGTGTTGCTGCTCGACGAGCCGGCGGCGGGCCTCAATTCCAGCGAGAAGAAGGCGTTGCACGACCTGCTGGACCGCATCGCCGCCCAAGGCCTCACCATCCTGATCATCGATCACGACATGACCTTGATCGCCGGCGCCGCAAGGCATCTGACCGTGCTCAATTTCGGCCGCCGCATCGCCGACGGCGAAACGGCCGAGGTGCTCCGGCAGCCGGACGTCGTCGCCGCCTATCTCGGAACCGCATGATGGCGCTGCTCGAAGTCAGGGACCTCAGCGTCGGCTTCGGCGAGATCGAGGCCTTGCGCGGCGTCTCGTTCACGATCGACGAGGGCGCGGTCGTCACGCTGCTCGGCTCCAACGGCGCGGGCAAGTCGACCACTCTTCGTGCGATCTCCGGCCTGATCGCGCCACGCGCCGGCTCGATCCTGTTCGACGGCAAGTCGATCGCGGGCTTGAGCCCGCGCGCGATCGTCAGGCTCGGCGTCGCGCATGTGCCCGAGGGGCGGCGCGTCTTCCCTGGCCTCACCGTGCGCGAGAACATCATGCTCGGCGCCTCGAACGGGAACGCCTCCGCGCGCTGCGATCCGGCGCGAGGCCGATGCGATGTTCGAGGTCTTTCCCGACATCAGGCCCTTCGCGGATTCGCTCGGCTGGACGCTCTCGGGCGGCCAGCAGCAGATGGTGGCCGTCGCCCGCGGCCTGATGGCCAAGCCCCGCCTGTTGCTGCTCGACGAGCCCTCGCTCGGACTTGCGCCGGTCATCGTGCAGGCGGTTTTCCAGATCATCGCCGAGATCCATAAACGCGGAACCACAGTGCTGCTGGTCGAGCAGAACGCGCATATGGCGTTGAAGGTCGCAAGCTGGGGCTACGTGCTGGAGAGCGGCCGGATCGCGCTTGGCGGCGACCCAGCGACACTGTGGAGCGACGAGCGCATCCGCGACGCCTATCTCGGCGGCGCACAAGCCAGGGCTTCGATATGACGATCCACATTGCCGCCGACGCGCTCGCCGATTTCTGCGCCGAGGTGTTTGAGCGCGTCGGCTCTAGCCCCAATGAGGCGCGCCGGGTCGCCGCCTCGCTGGTCGACGCCAATCTGACCGGCCACGACAGCCACGGCGTCATCCGCGTCCCGCGCTATGTGGATTGGGTGCGATCGGGGGATATTGTCCCGGACCAGACGATCGAACGCCTGCTCGATACGCCGGTCATCGCGGTCGTCGACGGCCGGTTCGGCTTCGGACAGACGGTCGCGCCGCAGGCCGTCGATGTGGGCGTCGAGAAGGCGAAGGCGATGGGCCTCGCGGCGATCGCGCTGCGCAACGCCGGCCATGTCGGCCGGGTCGGCGAGTGGGCGGAACGCGCGGCGGCGGCGGGCCTGATCTCGATCCATTTCGTCAACGCCCGGGGCTCGGTGCTCGTCGCGCCGTTCGGCGGCGTCGAGCGGCGGCTGTCGACCGCTCCATTCTGCGTCGGAATTCCGCGCGAGGCGGCGCCGCCGGTCGTGCTCGACTTCGCGACTTCGCTGGTCGCGGAAGGCAAGGCCAATGTCGCGAGCCGGGGCGGCAAGCCGCTGCCGCCGGACGCGTTGATCGGCCCCGACGGCGGCCTTTCCGGCGATCCTGCGCTGCTCTACGGGCCGCTCGACCAGGAGGGCGCGCGGTCCTTCATCGGACCCGGCGCCATTCGCGCGTTCGGCGAACACAAGGGTTCGGGCCTCGCGCTGCTCTGCGAATTGCTCGGCGGCTCGCTCACCGGCAATGGCGCGACCGGGCCGGAGCGCAAATTCGCGAACGGCATGTTCTCGCTCTACGTCGACCCAAAACAGATCGACCCGTCGCACATCTTCGATGCGGATATGACGCGCTATCTCGATTGGTTCCGGGAGGCCAAGACCCTCCCGGGCGGGTCGATTCTGACGCCCGGCGAACCCGAGCGCATCGTCCGTGCGGAGCGGAGCGCGCACGGCGTGCCCCTGCCCGATGAGGCCTGGGCGTCGATCTTGGCCGCGGCGCGCGGCGTCGGGGTGAACCGGGACGTTCCCTCCGGCGCTTGACCGATTCCTTGGACTTCCTGTCGCAGCAGGATGGCTTTCGGCGGCGCCGGCACGCTATACAGTTAGAGCGCAACCGACGGTCTGGATCCCTGGCAGATGGACGTTCAACACATCACAACGAGGCCTTCGCTCTCCTGGGCGCGGGCCGCCAGGTTGCGCCATTCTCGGGCCGGTATGCGGATTTCGGTCTCGATGACGCTTATCGGGTCACTGCCGACATTCGGGCTCGGCGTGAGGCCCGCGGAGAGCGGCCGGTTGGACGCAAGATCGGTTTTACCAACCGGACAATCTGGGCGGAATACAAGGTTCACGCGCCGATATGGGGATATGTGTACGACGCTACTGTCCATGAGTTGCCGAAGGAGGGCGTCGGCGCTCCTCTGAGCGGTTTGGTTGAGCCGCGCATCGAGCCGGAGATCGTGTTCGGATTGGCGGCCGCGCCGAACCCCGGCATGGACGCCCATGCTCTGCTCGGCTGCATTGAGTGGGTCGCGCATGGTTTTGAGATCGTGCAGTCGATCTTCCCCAATTGGATATTTCGCGCCCCCGACACGATCGCGGCCTATGGTCTCCATGGCGGCTTATGGATTGGGCGGCGTCATTCGATCGCGTCTCGCCCCGAGATGTGGGAGCTCGAGCTTTCCTCCTTTGAGATCAGTCTCTTTCGCAATGGAGCGCTGGCCGATCGCGGCCGCGCCGCAAATGTCCTGGACGGTCCGGTCTTCGCGCTGAGGCATCTGGTGGAGGTGCTCGCTGCCGACCCGCACAATCCGCCTCTGGCCGCCGGGGAGATCATCACGACCGGGACGTTGACCCGCGCCTTTCCCGTCGCGGCCGGCGAAGAATGGGCGACCGAACTGACCGGCATTCCGCTTGAAGGCGCGCGTATTCGCTTCATCTGATCGGATTGGGCCCGGCAACGGCAATCTGAGGGACCCTGCCGTCGCGCTGCAGGCCGCGGAAGGACGAGCCGAAAAGATCGTCCGGCAATATCCCTGCGAGATCGTGCTATGTTCGAAGAGACGCCGCCCAGCGGCAACCGTTCTTGGGGAGCATCATGGCCGCCGCCTCAACCCTCATCGAACTCGACGCACGAATCGCCGCAGTTCGCGACAATATCCGGGAACTTACCGAGCAGGCTGCCGCTTTCTCCGGTGCGGGGGACGAGGCGCTCGCCTCGGACCGCATAGCCGAGCAGGAGGCGCTGCTCACGCAACTCCTCAAGGAACGTGAGTCGCTGGCTAAATAGAGGCGCGCGCAGTCCGCCGACTCGGTCGCGCGGCGTCGTTGTATTCGATCGCCAGCGAGCCGCGGACGCGATGGACGAAGCGTTGCTGTTTTCATGGGGGTCGGATTTGTCCGCAGAGTCAAGAATAAGCGAGGGATTGCCCTATCCGCTTGGCGCGACCGCGACCAAGACGGGAACCAATTTCGCCGTCTTTTCGGCCAACGCGACGAAGGTCGAAGTCTGCCTGTTCGATGCGCCGAACGGCCGGGAGCTCGATCGATTCGAACTCCCCGAATACACCGACGAAATCCACCATGGACATATCGCCGACGTTGGCCCCGGCTCCTTCTATGGGTATCGCGTTTACGGTCCCTATGAGCCTGACGCGGGGCATCGGTTCAATCCCAACAAGCTGCTTCTTGATCCTTATGCGCGCGCCCATGCGGGGAAGCTTGCATGGGACCCTTCGATATTCGGCTACACGATCGGCGCCGAGGGCGACGATCTCACTTATGATGAGCGCGACAGCGCGCCCTACGTCCCGAAGTCGGCTGTCGTCGATCCGAATTTTGACTGGCGAAGCGAAATTCGCCGGCGCTCGGTGCCGTGGGACCGCACGATCATCTATGAGACGCACGTCAAGGGCTTCACCAAGCTGCATCCGGATGTCGATGAGAAGCTTCGAGGGTTTTACGCAGGCTTCGCGGCAAAACCGGTGATCGATTACATCAAGTCGCTCGGCGTGACGACGGTTGAACTGTTGCCGGTTCATACGTTCGTCGACGACAGTCACCTGCTGGAAAAAGGCCTGAGGAACTACTGGGGTTACAATTCCATCGGCTTCTTCGCCCCTGACCCGCGTTACGCGTTCGACGTTCCGAACTCGCTCCGCGAATTCAAAGAGATGGTCGCGCGTCTGCACGACGCGGGCTTGGAGGTCATCCTTGACGTCGTCTACAATCATACGGCGGAGGGCAATGAGCGCGGTCCGACCCTGTCGTTCAGAGGGATAGACAACAGCTCCTATTATCGATTGCCGCCGGATCAACCGCGCTATTACATCAACGATACCGGGACCGGAAATACGCTCAACCTGAGTCACCCGCGCGTCATCCAGATGGTCGCGGATAGCCTGCGCTACTGGGCGAGCGAAATGCGCGTCGACGGGTTCCGTTTCGATCTGGGAACAATTCTGGCGCGCGAGCCGGACGGCTTTCAAACCCAGAGCGGCTTCCTGAAGGCGATCGGGCAGGATCCTCTGCTGGCGGATGTGAAGCTCATCGCCGAACCGTGGGACTGCGGACCCGGAGGCTATCAGGTTGGCGGATTTCCGCCCGGATGGGCGGAGTGGAACGACACGTTCCGCGACATCTGCGCGGGACTTTTGGCGCGGAAAGGCGAGCGCCCGGAATGTTGCTTCACGGCTCTGCGCATCGCCCGACAAGTTCAATCATCGCGGACGGAAGCCCTGGGCGTCGGTCAATTTCATCACCGCCCACGACGGCTTCACCCTGAGGGACCTTGTCTCGTACAACGACAAGCACAACGAAGCCAATGGCGAAGAGAACAAGGACGGCCATTCCGACAATCGCTCATGGAACTGCGGCGCCGAGGGGCCGACCGACGACCCAGAGATCAATGCGCTGCGCTGGCGGCAGATGCGAAACATGCTGTCGACGCTCTTGCTTTCGCAAGGCACCCCAATGGTCACAGCGGGCGATGAATTCGGCCGTACGCAGAACGGAAATAACAACGCCTATTGTCAGGACAACGAAACGAGCTGGGTCGACTGGCGATTCGACGGCGATCAGCGTGCGCTTGCTGACTTTTTTCGGCGTCTGACCGGGTTTTTCCGTCGATTCCGGATTCTGAGGCGATCGCGCTTTCTGACCGGCGAAACGAATGTCGACCTCGGGGTGAAGGACGTCACCTGGATCGACGCCAACGGCGGAGAAATGTCGGCGAGCGCCTGGGAGAACGACGGGACGCTATGCTTCGGCATGCTGATTGACGGGCGCGCGCAAGCAACCGGCGTGAAGCGGCGCGGCGACGACGCCACTTTGCTGATCGTCCTCAATTCCTACCACGATGTGGTCAAGTTCACCCTGCCGCCTTGCTACGAAGGGTCGGGCTGGACCCGATTGATGGATACGAATGATCCGGAGCTGGCGGAGGGCCGGTACAAGATCGGCGCGGTCTACGAAGTGACCGGCCGTTCCGCTCTGCTGTTTGAACGGATCGCGGCGGAGGCTCAACCGGTGGCGCGCGAAGCCGCCGGGAGCGCTCAGCGCTGAGCGTCGACGACACCGACTGGCCGCGCACCGATAAGGTCGATATACTCGAGTTGTCGTTTTGGCGCCGGCAAACCATGACAATTTTTCCGATGCGAATCCAGCTTCGGAGCTTGGCCCTCGGGCTGGCGCTTTCGGCGGCTATCGGGGCTGCCCGGGCGGACGTCATTGTTAGCGGCGTGCTTCAGGATTTGCGTGTCGAGGCCGATCAAGCCCCAATCGCCGAGGTCCTCGAAGCGCTAAAACAACGATTTGGTATTGTCTATCAATCCCGCGCGCGCCTCGATTGGACGGTCGACGGCGTATTTTACGGCCCGCTATCGTCGGTATTGCCGCGGATTTTGCGGGACAAAGATTATGCGTTCCAGATCGCCGCCGACAATTCGGTGATCATTTTCGTCGTCTCCCCGCACGGGCTGACCCCGGAGGCGCCAATCCCGCCGCCGGTCAAAGCTGTCGTGATGGGGCCGACGCCGGTTTCCGACACCAGTCAGAAGCCGGCGGCTTTCAATTGTCGGCAAGCCAGACCCGCGATCGCCCAGGGGGCGGCGGGACAGGCTTGGCTGGGCGCCCTGGCCCGCGCGACGCGATGATCGCCTGCGCCGGCCGGCCGTTTCCAGTGGACCACCCAAGACCGGCGGCCCCCTCAGGCCGTCTGCGCGCCCGTTTTTGAGCGACCGTGGGATTGATCAATATATAACATTATCGCGATGTATTATATATGTGGGCTAGTATTAAACAAGCCTCGCCGCGCTGGTCGCCCCAGGGGGCCGATCCTGCTCGAATTCGGACCGTTTTTGGGGCGGGGGCGAGGCGACGCTAAACCGGGTCGCAATCCCCTGAAATGACTGAGTCGCGGCGCTAAGATGGCGGAACCGGCCGCGGCCGTCTCAACCGGGCCGAGCCTCGTTCCCGCCCCGCTCGCGCTCGCGCAGTCTGAAGCGCTGGATCTTTCCCGTCGCGGTCTTCGGCAGTTCGGCGATGAACTCGATGGCGCGCGGGTATTTGTAGGGCGCGAGGCGGTCTTTCACGAACAGCTTGAGTTCGGCGTCCGTCGCGGCGCTGCCCGGCTTCAGCACGACGAAGGCCTTGGGCTTGGTCAGCCCATCGGCGTCGGCGACGCCGACGACCGCGGCTTCCAGCACCGACGGGTGCTGGACCAGCGTCGCTTCAACCTCGAACGGGCTGACGTAAATCCCGCCCACCTTCAACATGTCGTCTGAGCGCCCCGAGTAGGTGTAGGAGCCGTCGGCGTTGCGGATGTATTTGTCGCCGCTTTTCGTCCAGCCCCCCTGGAAGGTTTCGCGCGTCTTGGCGCGATTGCCCCAGTACATCAGCGCCGCCGAGGGGCCTTGAATGTAGAGATCGCCCGGCTCGCCGTCGGGGACGCTGCGCGCCGTCGTCGCCGCGCAGTTCGATCTCGTAACCGGGCACCGGCCAGCCTGTCGTGCCATAGCGCACCCTGTCCGGCCGGTTGGAGAGGAAGATGTGCAGCATCTCGGTCGAGCCGATGCCGTCGACGATATCCACCCCGAAATGCCGCTTGAAGCGCTCGCCAATTTCGGCCGGTAGCGCTTCGCCCGCAGACGAGACGAGCCGAAGCGCCACCTCATCGCGACTCGGCAGGCCGGGCGCGGCGAGCATGCCGGCGTAGCCGGTCGGCGCGCCGTAGAAGACGGTCGGCTTAACCCCTCCGATCCCCCCGCGCCAGCGTTTGAATACCGCCTCAGGCGTCGGCCGCTCGGCCATCAGCAGGACGGTCGCGCCGACGGCGAGCGGGAAGGTGAGCGCGTTGCCGAGGCCATAGGCGAAAAAGAGCTTGGCTGCGGAAAAGCAGACGTCGGTCTCCGCGAGGCCGAGGATCGCCTTGCCGTAAAGCTCGATCGTCCAGTACGGATTGGCATGCGAATGCACGGTCCCTTTCGGCCGGCCGGTGGAGCCGGACGAGTAGAGCCAGAAAGCGGGATCGTCAGCGCGGGTGCGCGCCGGCTTCGCTAGCGGCGGACAGCGGGCGAGGAAGTCCTCGAACTCGATTTCGCCGGGCTGGAGCGGGTGAGCTGGACGCGAAATAATGATCTTTTGGGCTTCGTGGTCCGATTTCGCCAGCGCGGCCTGCAGCGCGGGCAGAACCGCTCCGCTGACCAGCACGGCCTGGGCGCGCGAATGTTCGAGCATGTAGGCGAGATCGTCGGCGGTCAGCAGCGTGTTCACCGCGACCGGCGCGACGCCCGCCAGAATCGCGCCGAGAAACGCAACCGGCCAGTCTGCGGTGTCCTGCATCAGCAGCAGCACCCGCTCCTCGCGTTTGACGCCCGCATCCGTAAGGCCCGCGGCAAGCCGCCGGACGCGTTCGTCGAGTTGTGCATAAGTGATGGCGCCGGCATCGTCGATAAACGCCGGCTTCTCAGGCCGCCCCGCGTTGGCGTCCAGTAGATGCTCGGCGAGGTTGAAGGCCTCTGGCGGCGGGTTCAACGAAGCTGACGCTCACCGGCTTTTCCCTGGTCGAGCGCAAAGCCCTGCGCCGGATACCAATTTTCCCCGGTTGGCGGCGCGCCTTCATTGTCGAGGACGGATGGAAGCTTGCTCGCCATCGATTGATGCAATATTATGCTTAACGAAGCTCTTACGGACGCGATTTGATTGTGTCAAGCAATATACTGCCTTCGCTAGCTGCCGCTGAGATCGACGCACGCCGCGCCGTGACCGAAGGTGCGGACCCGACTTCGTCTGGCGGACAGGACGATACGGTTGACCAATCAACCGGGACAGCCGCGATGGACGGCGCGGGGCCGGAAAGAGGAGCCGTTTCTGGCCGCGCTCGGCGAGAGGGTCAGGCGCTTGCGCGCGCGCCATGGCATGACGCGGAGGGCCCTGGCCAAGGCAACCAATGTATCCGAGCGTCATCTGGCAAACCTGGAATATGGCATTGGGAACGCTTCGATCCTCGTCCTGCTGCAGGTGACCCGCGCGCTTGGGTGCTCTTTCGCCGAACTTCTGGGCGATGTCGACTCCCAGTCGCCAGAGTGGCTCATGCTGCGGGAAATGTTGCAGGGTCGCGACGAGGCGACGCTGCGCCGAGTGCGGGTCGCAGTTTCCGGGCTTATCGGGGCCGGATCCACGGGCGGTGGGGACGCGCCCGCCCGCTCCGCGCGAATTGCCCTGACCGGCCTGCGCGGCGCGGGCAAATCAACGCTCGGCCGTATGCTGGCCGAAGACCTCGATTTTCCTTTCGTCGAGTTGAGCCGCGAGATCGAGACGCTCGCCGGTTGCAGCATCAGCGAAATTCTCGGGCTGTATGGCCAGAACGCCTACCGCCGCTACGAACGTCGCGCGCTCGAAGAGGCGATTCGGAGCTATCCTGAGGCCGTCATTGCGACGGCTGGCGGCCTGGTGTCCGACATGGTCAGCTTCAACCTGCTGTTGAGCCATTGCACGACGGTCTGGCTCCAGGCGGACCCGGCAGACCATATGAGCCGCGTCGTCGCTCAGGGCGACCTGCGGCCGATGGCCGCGAGCCGGGAAGCGATGGAGGATTTGAAGGCGATCCTCGCCGGCCGGGCGGCCCTCTATTCGAAGGCGAACATGCGCGTCGACACCAGCCGGCAGCCGCTGGCGGAGACCTTTCGCATCCTGCGGTCGCAGACGCGAACGGCGCTTGGCTTGCCGGTGTGAATGCGGAGGAGAGCCCGATGGATCGCGCGACCAAGATCGACTACCAAACCGCGCCGTCGCGCTACAGCGCACTGGAAGCTGCGATTTGACGGGCCGGTGGCGACCCTCCTTGCGGATTTTGACGAGAACGCCGGCTTGCGGCCGGGCTACAAACTCAAGCTCAATAGCTACGACCTGGGCGTCGACATCGAGCTCAACGACGCCGTAAACCGCATCCGATTTGAGCACCCAGAAATTCGCACAGTGGTTATCACGAGTGCGCGGGAGCGGGTGTTCTGCTCCGGCGCAAACATCTTCATGCTCGGCGTCTCCAGTCACGCGTGGAAAGTGAACTTCTGCAAATTCACCAACGAGACTCGCAACGGCCTCGAGGACTCCTCCAGTCGCGAGGGGCTGAAATTCCTCGCCGCGGTGAACGGCTCGTGCGCGGGCGGCGGCTACGAACTCGCGCTGGCCTGTGATGAGATCATTCTTGTCGATGACCGCAGCAGCGCGGTCAGCCTGCCGGAAGTGCCTCTCTTGGGGGTGTTGCCCGGCACAGGCGGTCTCACGCGGTTGACCGACAAGCGCCATGTCCGCCACGACCTGGCCGACGTATTCTGCACAACAAGCGAAGGGGTGCGAGGGCAGAAGGCCGTGGACTGGCGGCTTGTCGATACGATCGCCAAGCCGGCTCAATTTGCAGCCAAGGTCCAGGAGCGCGCGCTGGCGCTCGCCACGACCAGCGACCGCCCGCCATCGGCAAAAGGCGTCGAGCTGACGCCGATTGAGCGTGTCATCGATCCCGATGCGCTGCGGTATTCCCACGTCACGGTTGAGATTGATCGAGATGCCCGGACCGCAACTTTCAGTGTAAGGGCGCCAAGCGGCCCGCAGCCCACTGACGCGGCTGGAATCGAGACCCTGGGCGCCGCCTGGTATCCCCTCACGCTCGCCCGCGAACTGGACGACGCGATCCTTTCCATGCGCACCAACGAACTCGACATCGGCGTCTGGCTGATGAAAACCGAGGGCGAATCAGCCGCGGTGCTGGCGATGGATGCGACTCTGCGCGCCCTGAAGGGCCACTGGCTGGTGCGCGAAACGACCGGCTACCTGCGCCGCACCTTCAGCCGGCTCGACATTTCCTCGCGAAGCCTGTTTGCGCTTGTCGACGAGGGCTCCTGCTTCGCGGGCACGCTTCTCGAATTGGCGCTCGCCTGCGATCGCATCTATCACTTGGCGCTGCCCGGCGACGGATCGCGCGCGCCCAAGATTACAGTTGGCGAGGCGAATTTGGGCGACTACTCCATGGCGACGGGCCAGAGTTGCCTCGGGCGACGTTTCTACGATGAGAAGCCTGCGCTCGACGCCGTCAGGGCGAATCTCGGCCGCCCGCTTGCCGCGGACGAAGCCTTTGCGCTTGGACTCGCCACCAGCATTCCGGACGATATGGACTGGGCTGATGAAATTCGCATCGCCATCGAGGAGCGCGTGTCGATGAGTTCCGACGCCCTGACCGCAATGGAGGCGAACCTCAGGTTTGACGGCCCGGAGACCCTGCACACGCGCGTGTTTGGCCGCCTCACCGCCTGGCAGAACTGGATCTTCCAGCGTCCGAACGCGGTCGGGGAAAAAGGCGCGCTGAAGGTTTACGGTCGAGGCGAAAAGGCGGCCTTCGACTGGGACCGGGTGTAGCGCAAGCGCCGGGAGACGATCCATGGGGACGGCGGAGCCGGGAGTCATCAGACAACATCTCATCGACCCGGAGATCTGCATCCGGTGCAACACCTGCGAAGCGACCTGCCCTGTCGGCGCGATTAGCCACGACTTCGCGCAACTACGTGGTCGACGCGCAAAAATGCAATCTCTGCTTGGCCTGCATTCCGCCTTGCCCTACCGGGAGCATCGACAACTGGCGCTCGATGCCGAGCGGATCGGCCTATACGCTCGACGCGCAACTCGGTTGGGACGCGCTGCCCGCGGAACTGAGCGCGGATGAGCTTGGCGCGGGCGCGGCTTCCGATTCGCGCCGCGATGCGGAGACCGCGTTGATTTCCGGGCCGGCGCGCGAAAACGGCGAGGCGACGTTTCAGGTCGGCGACTTCGCAGCACTAATCCCTCCGTGGTCCGCCGGTCATCCGTACGCGAATCTTTACGGGCCGAGAGCGGCGGAAAAGTCGGTGGCCGCCACGGTCGTCGGCAACGTCCGGGTCACGGAAGTCGGGAGGGAGTACGACACCCATCACATCGTGCTCGATTTCGGCGCGACGCCGTTTCCCGTGCTGGAAGGCCAATCGATCGGCATCCTGCCTCCGGGCGCGGACGCCGACGGCAGGCCGCATCACCCGCGCCAGTATTCCGTCGCAAGCCCTCGAAACGGCGAGCGACCCGGCTACAACAACGTGTCGCTCACCGTGAAGCGGGTGCTGCAGGATCACCAGGGCCGGCCGGTGCGCGGGATTGTCAGCAACTACCTCTGCGATTTGAACGTCGGCGACAAGGTCCAGGCAACGGGACCGTTCGGGGTCAGCTTCCTCATGCCCAATCACCCCAAGAGCGCCCTGGTCATGATCTGCACCGGCACGGGCAGCGCGCCAATGCGCGCGATGACCGAATGGCGGCGGCGATTGCGCAAGTCCGGCAAGTTCGAGGGCGGCAAGCTGATGCTGTTCTTCGGGGCCCGCACCAAGGAGGAGCTTCCGTATTTCGGACCGCTCGGCAACCTGCCCAAGGACTTCATCGACATCAATTTTGCGTTCAGCCGCACGCCAGGACAGCCGAAGCGCTATGTCCAGGACCTGATGCGCGAGCGCGCTGCGGATCTCGCGCCATTGCTGGTCGATCCCGACGCCTATTTCTACGTATGCGGGCTGAAAGCGATGGAGGAGGGCGTCGTGCTCGCCCTGCGTGACGTCGCCCAGAAGGCCGGCCTCGACTGGCGAGGCGGTCGGCGCGTCGCTCAAACGCGACGCACGGCTGCATCTGGAGACCTACTGAGCGAGGGCGTGCGACGGGGCTCCGGCATCGTCGTGCGCTTCCGTCGCCGATCCAAGCTTGTCAGTATGTTAGGCGCCATTTTTTGCAACGTCGCAACTGCCGAGCCGGGTGAGTCCGAAAAGGCACAGTTGGATGGAAAATTCGGTGTGGGGCGCCTCGCTTCACCGCGAACTGGATGATTTACGGACTTAGGCTGTGGAACTTGGACAGTTCGACGAGTTCGAAGCCGCCGTCGAGCGACGGACTGAAGAAGAAGCCGGTGAGCTCGCGGGGGGCGTCCGGCACGCCGAAAGGCGGTCAGAAACGGGGCGAAACGCTGCGCCAGATCGCCAAGCCGGATCGTCCGGCATGAGGTTCATTCCTGCCGCCATCGCGGAGCAGCCCGCAGCGCGGGCATCCCGTGCGGCTGATGGAACTCACCGAGCACTCCAGGTCCTCGGGGCGCTCATCTCCATGCGCGGGACGTTCGCCGCGCGCGGCGCCGAAATCGGCAGGTACTGGACGCGCCCTGGGGGACCGGCTTGGCCGGGGACCTCATCGGCGATCGCGGACCGGCCGCCGACGGCTCAGCCGGACGATTTCGCCGCCGCGGAGCGGCATTGGCCTGTTGATCCAAGAACGCTGGCGTTGATCGAGGCTTCGAGACCGCCGTCGACCGGGAAGATTCGCGCCGTTTATCCAGCGCGCGCCGTCCGAGCACAGAAACAGGACCGCGGGCGCGATATCGGCGCGCCGAGCCTGCGCGGCCGACCCGCGCGATGTCGTCGTCGACGCGAGGATCGCCGAAGATCTGCCGGAATTCCTTGAGAATGGGCGTCGCCACCGGACCGGGGACTCACCGCGTTGACGCGCAACCCTCGATCCTTGAACAGCGGCTCATGCGAAGCCTTCATTGTCCATAGCAGCAAGAGTTCTTTCGACAGAGGATAAGCCTCCGCATCGGGGACCTTGTAGGCCGCCAGAAGCGCGCGGGCGTCGGGAAACCCTTGCGCCGCGACGAAGGCCGTCGCCCGCTCAAGATTGGCCCGCCAGCCATATCCGGCGATCGAAGCGACACTGACGATCGCTCCGCCTCTCGCAATCTTGGCGCGACCGCTTCGCTCAGCGCCCGCAGCCCGTAGAAGTTGATCGCCAGAGTCTCGGTGTGCCCCGATGAGGCCGGAACGCCCGCGACGTTGCAGAGCGCGTCGATGCGGCGCGGCAGCGATTGCGCGATTTCCTCGACCTTGCGGCGAACCGATGTCGGCCTGGATGAAGGCGTCCATGGGCTCGGCCGGCCGATTCACGTCGACGCCGACAATGTCGGCGCCCAGCGCGACGGCGAGTTCGCCGACGCGGGCCCCGATGCCCAAGGAAATCCCGGTGATGACAAGCGTCTTGCCGATCAGCATCTCACCCTCCGAAGGGGGCCGGCGCGCGGCCAATTTCAGGGTTTGGGTTCACCGCCCTCGGGCCCGGTATGGTCTGCCGGCCCGCGGTCGCGCTCCCGGAAACCGTCTCCAGCAAATCGGAGCCGGTATCCAATCGGAAGTAGCCGCAGCGTCGAGTGATCTTCGACCCAGCCCCAGATGCCGCGGGGCAGGGCCAGCGCGAACACCAGCGAGGTGCCGCCCCAGCCCGACGAGATACCAGACTCCGGCGCTGCCGAACCAGGCTTCGATGGAGAAGAAAACGATCGCGCCCAGAATTGCGCCCTCGAACGTTCCGAGGCCGCCGACCAACGCCATGAAGATCATGTACGCCGTCCATAGCGGACTGAAATAGGCCCTCGGCTGGAAGGTGAGCGCCGTCGCCACCCAAAGCGCTCCAGCCAGCGCCGCGCCGAAAGCGGCGAGGGTGAATACCAGCCGTTTGGCGCTGGCGACGCGCACCCCACTGATTTGGCCGCCTCCTCGTTGTCCCGGACGGCCGGATTGCTGCGCCAGCGGGCTGCGAAGCAGCCAGAAGACGATCGCGAGAATCGCGAACATCGCGCCAAGCGCGCTCCAGTAGGTAAACGCCCGGCGCGCCCCGATCGAATAGATGTTGAGTTCAATCAGCGACGTGCCGGTCTCGCCCCGGATAAAGCGGGTCGAGATTACCAGCAAATGCGCCAGTTCGGACGCCACCCACATGCCGATAGCGAATTCACCCCCTTTGAGGCGCAACATGACGATGGAGAGCGGCGCTGCCACAAGCCTACGATCAGAGCGCCCGCGAACAGGGACGGGTAGACGCTGAATCCTGCGTCGGCGAGCCGAATTGCGGCATAGGCTCCTAGCCCGAAAAACGCTTGCTGCCCGATTGACACAGACCGCAGAAGCCAACAAGCGCGTTCCAACTCACCGCCAGGATCACATAAATGAACAGCGTCGTGAGCTTGTCGACCGCGTTCGCGCTGAACACAGCGGGTCCGAACGCCAAAACGCAGGCGGTCAGGGCGACGCCCAGAATCGCCATTTGTGATCGGCGGGTCCAACGCTCGACGATGGCGGCCGGGCCTTTGCTCACCTGGGCCTCCCGAAGGAGAGCCCGGCGACCTGCGCGCCAATCCGCCAAAAACAGCCGGGCGAACAAAACGGCAAAGAATGCGACGTGTCCGGCGATGAAAAAACCCTGCGGGCTAACGAGCGCGCCGAGACTCTGCGCCACCCCGAGGACGATGCCCCCGGCGAGCGTGCCCCACAGCGACCGCGCGCCCCCCATTACCCAGGCCTCGAAAGCAAATATGAGCTGCAACGCGCCGGCGTAAGGATCGAACGTCGCCCGCAAGCCGAGAAATGGCCCCCGCGACCGCGACTGTCGCCATGGCGATTGCCGCGGCGATCGCATTGACCCGCCGCGGGTTGACCCCCACAAGTCCCACGGTGTCGGGATCCTCTGCAGTCGCGCGGATTGCGCGGCCTGCCTGGGTCCGGCTTAGAAACTATCTGGATTCCCCCGAGCAGGGCCACCGCGACCGCCATGGTCAACGCCGCGAGTTTGCCGATCGCGATGTCGTCCGTGATCGACCAGCTGTCGTAAGAGAGATCGCCGACATAGGGCGCAAGCGAGCGCGTGTCTGCGCCGAAGCCCTGGAACAGGAGATTGTCGAGAATGATCGACAATCCGAACGTCGACAGCACGGGCACCAGCAAGCCCCCGCGTGCGCTGCGTTCCAGGATGAAACGCTGCAAGCCCCAGCCGACCAGCGCCATCAATGGCGCGACGGCGACAAGGCCAAGAAATGGCTGGATCGAGAATTGATCAGCCAGGACATAGAGGGCGTAAGCCGAGAGGATCGCCGATGCCATGCGCGAGATTGACGATCCCCATCACGCTCAGCATGAAGGACAGGCCGCAAGCGATCAGCGCATAGTAGCCGCCGAGCAGGATCCCTTGTGTCACTTGATTGACGACGATCACGGCGGCGCGGCTTTGTGTTGGACGGATTCCGGAGGCCAAAAACGGCTTCCGTAACCTCCTCACGCGTGAGCGATCTGGTCGGCCCTTCGATGGCGATGCGCCTTCAAGCATGCAGATCGTCCGGCTCGCCATCGACATCGCGCGCTTGAGATCCTGCTCGACCAAAATCATGGCGACGCCGGACGATTTAAGCTCGTCGAGCTGCGCATAGACTCTATCGACAACAAGCGGCGAGAGGCCGAGCGAGACCTCGTCGAGAAGCAGCAGGTCAGGGTTCATCATTAACGCCGGCCGATCGCCGTCGCCTGCTGCTCGCCGCCCGACAAAGTTCCGGCCAGACTTCGCCAGCGTTCCTCGAGATTCGGAAAGGCCTTCATCACCGCGTCGAGCGTCCGGGCGCCGGCCCGACCCGACGAGCGCGCAAGCAACAAATTCTCCTCGACGGTCAGGCGAGCGAACAATCTCCGCCCTTCCGGAACCAAAGCGACGCCCATTGCGGCGCGCGCGTGAGCGGCGCGCGCCCCCATATCCTCGCCGTTGAAAACGATGCGCCCGGACGATCCGGTGGGCTCCGGCTATTGAGCGCGACAGGGTCGTTTTCCCGGCCCCGTTTGCCCCGACGAGCGCGATCGTCTCTCCCCGGTCGATCGCGAAGGTGACGCCGCGCACTGCCTGAAGCTGGCCGTGGTGCGCTTCCAGCCGCTCTACCGACAGCAGCGTCAAACAACGCCTCCGCCCAGGTAGGCCTCGATCACTTTCGGATCGGCCATGACGGATTTGGCGAGCCGTCCGCGATGACGCGTCCCGCGTCCATGCACACCAGGCGCTGGGCCACCCGCAGCAACACGTGCACGATGTGCTCTATCCAAACAATCGCCACGCTGCGTCGGTTGAGCTCGAGAATGATATCGACAAGCTCATTCGCCTCGGCGTCAGTCAACCCGCCGCCGATCTCATCGAGCAGCAAGACGGCTGGATTGGTTGCGAGCGCACGCGCGAGCTCGAGACGTTTTCGATCGATGAGACCGAGGGTTTCCGCCCGCCGGTTGGCGATCGTGGTCATCCCGGCGAGCGAAAGCGAGTCGATCGCCCGCTGATAAGCCGCGTCGCCCTTTAGCGCGCCGCCGTGGGCGGCGGCGGTAAAGACATTCTCGAAGACGGTCATGCCGCTGAACGGACGGGGTATCTGGTGGGTGCGGGCGAGTCCGCGCCGACACCGTTCGGCGGTTGACATTCGGGTAATGTCCTCGCCGCGAAAGCGCACGCTGCCGCTCGTCGGCGGATGAGCGCCGACCAGTACGCTGAGCAAAGTCGTCTTGCCCGCGCCGTTCGGGCCGACAATGCCGACCGCCTCGCCGCCATGGACCGAGAAGTCGACCTCGTCGAGCACCAGCAACGCGTTGAAGCGCTTGGTAAGGCCTTTCGCTTCGAGCAGAAGGCGATCCGTTGGCGCGCGTGACATAGGCAGCCGGGGTTTAGATCAACTGTTGAAAGGCAGAAGCTTTGCGGAAACGGGAACGTTCGGGTCGGTGGCGTTCTCGGTCACGACATAGTCGAGCTTGAATCTCGATCCGCAGGCGCCTTGACCCATTGCGTTCCGATGATCGGTCCCGGCGAGACGTTGGGCACCGGGCCGCTGGTGAAATCGACCTTGCCGCCGATTGTCGTCGTCTTGAGAGTGGAGAGCGCCTTGGCGACTGCCGCTTTGTTCGCCGGATCCCGCTTGCCTTCAGAGCGTCGAATCCTGCGTCGAAGACGGACAGCGTCGCGCCGAGCTGCTGTGTCCACTGCTTGCCCGAGGCGTTCTCGTAGCCGTCGGCAGCTCCTCGCCGCCCACGCCGGTAAGCGTCGACTTATAGGGGAACGCCTTGTGCCAATAAGCGGCGCTCGAAAGATTGAATCCGAGATTGCCAAGCGCCGTCACGCCGTCGGGAAAAAGGCCAGTTTTCGCGATCTGGGCGATAATGACCGTCTTGGTGTAGCCTTGCTGCGCGGCCTGGCGCCAGAACGCCGCGAAATCCGGCGGGATCGGGAAGGTATTGAATATCTCGCATTTCTCCGCCTTGAACTTGGCGATCTGCGCAGAAAAGTCGGTCGTGCCGTCCTCATACGGACCCGGATCGATGATGGTAAATCCATCCTTGGCGAGCGCCGGGGCCAGATGTTCGCGTATCGCGTTTCCGTCCGCGTCGTTCGGATAGAGGACGCCCACTCTCTTGTTTGTCGGAAGCAGGCTCCATTGCGAGACATAGGCCTTGTGGAATTCCTCCACTCCAAAGCCGAAGTGATAGGTCCACTTGAACGGCGAGGGCTGACCGGGTTTGGCCCCGCGGCCGAAGTACCAGGCTTCCCAAGGCATGACGGTGGAGAGACAAGGAACGCCGGCGGCCTCCAGGCGTCCGCGACAGGGTTGATCGTCTCGGGCGTGGAGACGACCAGCATCACATCGATCTTGTCTGAATTTATCAGGCTCTTGGCGAGTTGCCCGGCGCGTGAGGGATCGGACTGGGTATCCCGGTCGAGAATCTCGACAGCGTAGGTCTTGTCTCCGACCTTCAGCCCCGGGGCGAGCGCCTTCCGCACGAGTCGAGCACATAGCCATCGGTCTGGCCAAATCCACCCAGTGCGCCTGTGCGGGGGCTGATGAAGCCGACCTTTATCGAAGATTCGGCGCCGGCTGCGAATACGCCCCGCGGGCCGCTTCCAACGAGCCCGGCGGCTCCTGCCGACAGAAGCAATCCGCGCCGCGATATTGAAGGGCCGTCCGCAACGGCGTTCAAGGCTTTCGATCCGGTCTTCATCGCTTTCCTCCCTGTTGACGCCATCCCCGCAGAGAATCGGCGATTCCCTACTTCTCGCGTTCAGCCCTTCGAGCTTCCGCGCAATATGCGGCCCGCTCCTCGCGTCTTGAGCGCATGTCGGGGTTTTGGGCCACATTAGGTCGCAACACCAAAGACGGGCAATGGGCGTTCTGCACTGTGAGCTGTACTTTTCGTGGCGGTCCGCGCGCGTCGCGCGATTGGGACATGAAGAATATGGATGTCGGTCGATTAAATATACGCGCCTAATCCTCATCAAATGGCGCATGCGGCTCGACGCCCAGCGGCAATTCATCCGCGGCGCGCGGAATATCAGTTCGTTTTCAGTTGTTAGACTCGGCGGGGCGAGCATGGCACGCGCCTTGTAAGGCCCTGTCCGGCGGGGCGTGTCTGCGCTCCGATTCTACCGGCAAAGCGTGCGGCCTTAGGACCGCCGCCGCGCGCCAAAATGGGGCGAGGCTTATGAAAATCGTAATGGCGATCATAAAGCCGTTCAAACTGGAGGAGGTGCGCGATGCGCTCACCGCCATCGGTGTGCACGGCCTCACAGTCACGGAGGTAAGGGATAAGGTCGGCAGAAAGGACGTACCGAAATTGTTCGAGGAGCCAAATACGCCGTAAGTTTCCTACCAAATTGAAGATCGAAGTCGCGGTCAACAGGACGTCGCCGACAAGGTGGTCGAAGCGATCGTCGCCGCGGCGCGTACTGGTCAAATCGGCGATGGCAAGATCTTCGTCTACAGCCTCGACTCAGCGTGCGGATCCGCGCGGCGAGAAGGACAAGGATGCGCTCTAAGAAACGACGCGCCCTTCCCGTCCGGATCGGAATCCTGGACCATGAACTGACACGAGTACTCTCTGGCCTCGCTCCGGCTATTGCCGTTGCCGCCGTGATCGGCCTGGCGGCGCCCATTGCGCCAATCGCCCAAACCAACCCGCCGGCGACCGACGCCGCCCCGGCTGCGCGCGGCCTGCCGCTGCGCCGGCAGCGCCTGCGGCGGCGAAGCCCGCTCCGCGGCGACGCCGGCCTGCGCGGACCTTCCGCCGCGGATCCCGGACCGACAGATAGGCAGCCGTCGCCGC
>CAWIUD010000063.1:0-18502 GCA_963839185.1 uncultured Alphaproteobacteria bacterium
AATCGAAACGAATCGAGCCAGCTCGATTGGCATCGCCCCTCGTGTTCAGTTCGCCCCACTCCGGTTCGACGTATCCCCCGCGCTTCCTTGCCGCCTCGCGGCTCGATCCGCTGATGCTGCGCCGTTCGGAAGACGCGTTCGTCGACGAGCTGTTCCTGCCTTGCGTCGCGCTCGGCGCGCCGTTGCTGCGCGCGCTCTTTCCCCGCGCGTATCTTGATGTCAACCGAGAGCCTTACGAGCTCGATCCGCAGGTTTTCAGCGGGCGGCTTCCGGAGTACGCCAATACCCGCTCGCTGAGGGTTGCGGTGGGTCTCGGCACCATCCCGAGGGTGGTCGGCGACGCGCAGCCGATCTACAAGCGGCCGATTTCGGTCGCCGACGGCCTTGACCGCATCGAAAGGCTGTACCGGCCCTATCACGCACAATTGAAATGGCTTATCGAGCGCGCCCGGGGGTGGTTCGGCGTCGCGGTGCTGCTCGACTGCCACTCGATGCCGAGCAACGCCGCGGATGTCGGCGGCCTGGATATCGTATTGGGCGACCGTTACGGCGCGAGCGCCGCCCCTGCCGTCGTCGAGATTTTGGAGGCAAGCCTTCGGGCGGCGGGATATCGGGTTCGCCGCAACAAGCCGTTTGCCGGCGGCTTCATCACGGAGAGTTTCGGCGCGCCGGCCGAGGGCGCCCATGCGGTTCAGATCGAAATCGCCCGCGCGCTCTATCTCGACGAGCGCAGGATCGTCAGAACCGAAAGATGGGATGCGTTGCGCGAGGATCTTTTCGCAGCGACGAAAGCGCTGGCGCGGGAGTTCGGCGGCGATCTTGACGCCAATCGGCTGGCGGCGGAATAGCGCCACATCGCGCCGACGCGCTGCTGGGTCGAATCGAGGATTGGTGGGCGGCTTCGCGCTGCAATGGTTCTCGCTGCAGCGCACAATCAGCGAACGGCGAGTGGCGGCCGGCCTGAAACGCCGCGAATGCGATCAGTTTGTCGAGCGGTTCGCCGTTCGGTCGATCCAAAGGATTGAAGCGGCCAAAAAAAGGAGGCCGCCGTGTCGCCACGGCGGCCTTTGAGTTTAGGGAGGAAACGCCCAAGGAGGGCATATGCGGCAGGTCATGCCGCACCGCAACAATATCGTCCCTCGATCGCGCTCTTGCAAGAGTTTTCTTCATCGGATACGCCGTCGCCCACCAAATTCTCTGAATTGTGGACAACCAAATCTATCCGACCGTGCGGCCGAAGTGCCGATTAAATTAATGATTACAATAGTCTATAACGTTTTAACCTCGACTCGGAAAGGCAGAGCTACCACAAGCCGAGATAGCAGTTATGCGCGATCGGCATAACTCCCAGCCCATTTTGCAGGAAGGTTTCGTGACCGCCGTCGACTTTGAGGCCTTTGTCGAGCGACTTGCCCAGGTGTCGGGCGAAGTGATTCTCCCGTTTTTTCGGAGCGCGATCAGCGCCGAGGATAAATCGCGCGGCGGGGTCTTCGATCCGGTGACGGAGGCCGACCGGGGCGCGGAAGCGGCCATGCGGCGGCTGATCGCCCAGACGTTTCCCGCCCACGGCGTGATCGGCGAGGAATATGGGCAGGACCGCCCCGACGCCGAATATGTCTGGGTGCTCGATCCGATCGACGGCACCAAGAGCTTCATTTCCGGCCTGCCGACCTGGGGCACGCTGATCGGGCTCATGCACCGGGGCCGCCCGGCCTATGGCATGATGGCGCAGCCCTTCACCCGCGAGCGGTTCTATGGCGACGGCAAGCGCGCCAGGTTGCGGACGCTCGCCCCGACCCGGGGCGACGCGCCGCCGTCCGAATGGGCGACTCGCGCGCTTCACGTGCGTCCCTGCGCGTCGCTTGGCGAAGCGACGCTGCTGACCACGAGCCCCTTGCTCATTCCCGCCGGCGCCGACCGGGCGGCATACCAGCGGGTCGAGGCCAAGGCCCGGCTCGTGCGCTACGGCGGCGACTGTTACGCCTATTGCGCGCTCGCCGCCGGTTTCGTCGATCTCGTGATCGAAACCAACCTCAAGCCGCACGACATCATCCCGATGACGCCGATCATCGAGGGAGCGGGCGGGATCGTCACCACCTGGGACGGCGAGGACGCGTCCGAGGGCGGGCGAATCATCGCCGCCGGCGACCGCGGCGTCTACGAAGAGGCGCGCCGTCTTCTCGCCGGTTAGGTCAAGCGCCGGGAGGCGCGCGCCCCGCGGCGGCGGGGCAGGGGCCAGGCGGTTCATGACAAGCGCATTTCGGCGCGAGTTTGTTGCATGGGCGGTTCCAAAGCGGTAATCGGCCCCAAGCCGGCGCCAAGTTTTTGCAAGGGGCGGCCCATGGCCGTTTTAAGCGATTCCAATGACTTGACCCTGGTTGGAAAGACGACGGCGGTAAAGCCCGCGGTGGTCCTTTTGCTCGCAGGGCAGGTAAGAGCACGCCATTCTGAATTATAGAAACATAATTGTCGCTTGGCAAGAGACGCCGCCTCTTTCGGAAGAGAGCGTGGTCCAACTCCTCAAAGTGCAGGTTCATAGCGTGGGATCCTTGCGCATCTGTCGACTGGCCGTGGATGGCCAGGAGGCGCTCACGCTCGAGGCTGCGACTTCGTGCTGTTGCCGACCACACCCGGCTTTACGATGTCAGGCTTTGAGTCGGTGCGGCCGACGTTCATCGACCCGAAGACAGCGCCGGCGCCGATCCGACGAAGTTCGCCACGGGTCGCCGGCAAAGACTTGACGCGGTTTCGAAGGCATGGACGGAAAAGATAAGCGTGGGTCTTTCTTCTCGCAGAAAACGGGGTGTCAAATTCCGAATTATAGAAACCAATTGGTCCCTTGGCAGCAATACGTTTGTTTCTCGAAATACCCCGAGCAACGCCCCAATTCACTCTTCCGGCATCCCTGCTTTGCGCAGGCCCTCGAAGAGCCGTTCGTTGTAGGCCACCCACGTCGAATTGTTGGCCAACGACAGCTGCTGCTTTCTCAATTGGGCGATGGTTGTGGTGGTGACGCCGTTGAACGCGAGGTAACGTTTGAGCGCTTCGCGGGCGTCTGCCTGTTGCCCGGTCAACGCGAGCGCCGCTGCGAGTATGAGTTCGGTGAAGACATTGGCGCCCTCCGCCCGCTGAAGCCATTCGATTGCTTGATCGTTTTGTTGCTTCATGAAGAAGGCCCATCCCTTCTGGTGATACAAATCGCGCAGCTGAGGGTCGCGCGGACTGAGGCGAATCGCCTTGTCGGCAAGCTCGAGGGTGCGATCCGGCCGGCCCAGAAAGTTGCTTGCAACGCCGAGGGCAAGGTAGGCATCGATAAAACTGGGATTGAGAGCGAGGCTGCGTTCCCCCTCGATGACAGCCTCTTGGGTGCGGCCTTGCGCCATGAGGACATAGGCTTTGGCGTTGTGAGCAGCATAAAAATTCGGGTCTATGGCAAGCGCCCGCGTCACAAACTCGTCCGCCTGCCGGATGTCGGCCGGTGGGTCGCGGCTCTGGGCTTCTATGACCGGAATAATGTGTCTGTATG
This sequence comes from uncultured Alphaproteobacteria bacterium, assembly GCA_963839185.1. Taxonomy (GTDB): domain Bacteria; phylum Pseudomonadota; class Alphaproteobacteria; order Rhizobiales; family Beijerinckiaceae; genus Roseiarcus. The sequence goes on from CAWIUD010000063.1 coordinate 3,527, forward strand.
TCATTCCGGTCAGCGCAACGACGTTGCCGTTGTCCATATGCAGCGCCTGGTCACACAGGTCGAACGCCGCCGTGAATTCTGCGGACCCTGGGGGAGAGTTGTAGATGCCCGCCTGGCAGCGTAGGGCCAAGTCCTCCGCATCGAGATTGCCCGGGCGCGTTCGCGTCACGCGGGCCGCATCGACGGCGACCAATTGTATCTGCATGGCGCGTGCGATGCGGGTAACGATCTCGTCCTGCATCTGCAAGAGATCGGCGCGATCGGCATCGAACTGATCGGCCCATAGATGCGCGCCGGTCTCGGCGTCGACGAGCTGGGCGTTCACCCGCACCTGGTTGCCGCTGTGCTGCACCGAGCCTTCCAGTGCATAGCGCACGCCGAGGTCCTTGCCGACCTGCCTCACGTCGACGGGCTTGCCCTTGTAGGTGAAGGCGGTGCTGCGCGCGATCACAAACGTGCCGCTGATCCGCGAGAGGTCCGTCGTCAGCCCCTCGGTGAGGACATCGGCAAGGTAATCCTGGCCCGGATCGCCGCTCAAATTGGCAAAGGGGAGCACAACAATGGAAAGTCGAGGCGCTGTCGCCGACGCCTCGGGACCGCTCACTGGCCTCACGGCGAGCCAGATACCCGCGGTGATCACGAGGAGCGCTACGATCCCGGCTGCCAGCAGCATGAACATCGAACGCTGCTTTGGAGCGGCGCGCTTAGTTGCGCTTGCCTGCGCCGGCTTGCCGACTTCGAGCGAATAGACCCGGACAGGGTCGGCGATGTTCTTGAGCTCTTTCCGACCGAGATCGGAGACCGCCAGATCGAGCCGGCCTTTGACCTGTCGATAGGCGTCCTCGGAGAGACAGATTGCGCCCGCCTTGCAAATGCCTTCGAGCCGCGCGGCGATATTGACGCCGTCGCCCATCAGGTCGCCATCGCTCTCCTCGACCACGTCGCCCAGATGAATGCCGACGCGGAACACGATGCGACGCTCGGGCGGCAAGCCCGCGTTGCGCTCGGCGAGGCCGTTCTGCACCTCGATCGCGCAGCGCACGGCGTCGACCACGCTGCGGAACTCGATGAGCGTGCCGTCCCCGGTGCGTTTGACGATGCGCCCGTGATGGGCGTCGATGGCGGGATCGATCAGATCGCTCCTCAAGCCCCGGAGCCGCGACAAGAGTGCGATCCTCGTCCGCCCCCGCGAGCCGGCTGTAGCCGACGATATCTGCAACCAGAATCGCCGCGATTTTCCGGGTACCCGCCATCCCGCGCCCTCACGCGTCACCCAGAATAGCACAAGAAAGGCTTGAGCTGCGGGGTCTACCGATCGAAATCGATCAGGCTGAAGGACGCCAACCCGAGCCAATGGCCGGATGGCGGGTTAAGGTCGATTTGACCCTATCCGCTGCGCGTCGAGGAAAGACCACTCTTTGCGGATTGGCGCCGCCTCGGTGCGCAAACCGAGCGACTGATTTCTCCCAAATTTCAGTCGCCGCCGGAGGCGCGGATTGGGTCTCCAGTCCTAGTCAGAGGCGTTCGACGGATCGGCGCTCTTTCCGCCGCCCGGCTTGCTCTTCGGCTTGTTCGCCTGTGCCTGGCTTTGGACCGCGAAGCCGTGGGGAGCGCACCAGCCCGGCAGGTAGTCGGCCTCGTCGGTCTTCGCGAAACTCATCGCCTTCGAGAGCGCTGAGCCGAAATCGGCGCGGATCGCCTTGCCCTTGATGCGCGGGCGGAGGAAATCGGCCCACAGGAACTCCGCAAATGGCGTCGAGTCCTTGGCGAAGCCGCCGAGATTGCGCAGCTCTCCCGCCAGCGAGCGATAGGGGTCGTCGTCCATGGTCTTGACGGTCTTCGGCAGCTCGGAATAGGGCCGCCGGCGGCCCTTGGAATCGTAGGGGTGCGTCCAGCCGTGGAACTCCATCACATTCCAGAAATGGTCGGGCGTCAGGCTGCTGATGTCGGTGAGGATGGTGACAAAGACGCTTCTGACGCCCTGCTCATAGAGGGCGCGCGCGAGATGGTGATGGTCGATGAGGTAGGGTTCGCCGTCGAGGCCCTTGATCACCGGCACCATGTGGGCGGCGAGGAATTTCTCCAGATCTTCGGCCGTCTTCTGTTTCCAGGCCGCGCGCTTCTGACGCACCTCGTGCATGCCGAGCGTCATCTGGGTCGGGCGCAGACTGAGGATCGGCGTCGCGTGGAGGAGGGGTTCGCGCGGGCTGACAGACATCGGGACCCTCGGGTCGCCGCGGCAGGGAACACACTTCGCAAAACTGTCTCATTTGCCGGGCGTGGTCAACGGATTCGCCCGCCGGCGCGGCGAATCCGGGGGTGGGTCGCGCCTCCCTCCGGCATTTGACCCTCCCGGCAAATCGTGTTTTGACGCGCCGCACGCTTTGATCCCGACACCCCCTGAGAGCGCCCGGCGATGCGGCCTGAACGCTATAACGTGCGCGAATCCGAAGCCAAGTGGCGCAAGGCCTGGGCGGACGCGCAGATCTTCACGACCCGGAACGACGACCCGCGGCCGAAATATTATGTCCTCGAGATGTTCCCCTATCCGTCGGGGCGCATTCATATGGGGCATGTGCGCAACTACGCGATGGGCGACGTGGTGGCGCGCTATCGGCGCGCCCGCGGCTTCAGCGTCCTCCACCCGATGGGATGGGACGCTTTCGGGCTGCCGGCCGAGAACGCCGCGATGCAGAACAACACCAGTCCAGCGCAATGGACTTACGCCAACATCGACGCGATGCGCGCCCAATTGCAGTCGATGGGCCTGTCGCTCGACTGGTCGCGCGAGATCGCGACCTGCGATCCGAGCTATTACAAACATCAGCAGAAGCTGTTTCTCGACTTCCTCAAGGCGGGACTCGTCGCCCGCAAGAAATCGAAAGTGAACTGGGATCCGGTCGATCAGACCGTCCTCGCCAACGAGCAGGTGATCGACGGTCGCGGCTGGCGATCCGGCGCGGTCGTCGAGCAGCGCGAACTCACGCAATGGTTCCTCAAGATCACCGACTATTCGGAGGATTTGCTGGCGAGCCTCGACCGGCTCGATCGCTGGCCGGAGAAGGTCCGCCTGATGCAGAAGAACTGGATCGGGCGCTCGGAGGGTCTCCTGATCCGCTTCGCCGTCGATCCGAAGACGCTCGGCGCGCTCGCGGGCGAACCGGAGGTGAGCGAGCTCGAGATCTATACGACGCGCCCCGACACGCTGTTCGGCGCGAAATTCATGGCGGTCGCGCCCGACCATCCGCTGGCCAGCGCCGCCGCGCGCCACGATCCGGCGCTGGCGGCGTTCATCGAGGAATGCCGACGGGTCGGAACGTCGGTCGCGGCGATCGAGACGGCGGAGAAGAAGGGCTACGACACCGGCCTGCGGGTGCGTCATCCATTCGACGCCGAGTGGCGCCTGCCGGTCTATGTCGCCAATTTCATCCTGATGGACTATGGGACCGGCGCGATCTTCGGCTGTCCCGCCCACGATCAGCGCGACCTCGACTTCGTCCATGCCTACGGGCTTGGCGTGACGCCCGTGGTCCTCCCGCCCGGCGCCGATCCCGCGACCTTCGCCATTGACAAGGACGCCTATGACGGCGAGGGCGTGATGATCAATTCGCGCTTTCTCGACGGCATGACGATCGAGGCCGCGAAAGAGGAAGTGGCTCGGCGGCTCGAGCGCGCGATGCTCGGCGACCGGCCGCAGGCCAAGCGGCAGGTCAACTTCAAGCTGCGCGACTGGGGCATATCGCGCCAGCGCTATTGGGGCTGCCCGATCCCGATCATCCATTGCGAGACTTGCGGGGCCGTGCCGGTTCCGGCCGGGGATCTGCCGGTCAAGCTGCCGGACGATGTGACGTTCGACCAGCCGGGCAATCCGCTCGACCGCCATCCGACCTGGAAACACGTCGCCTGTCCGATATGCGGCGAGCCCGCGACCCGCGAGACCGACACGATGGATACGTTTGTCGATTCCTCGTGGTATTTCGCGCGCTTCACCGATCCGGCCAATGCGAAGGAGCCGACCGATCCGGCGATCGCCGACCACTGGCTCGCGGTCGACCAGTATATCGGCGGCATCGAGCACGCGATCCTGCATCTCCTCTATTCGCGCTTCTTCACCCGCGCGATGCACAAGTGCGGCTATCTCGATCTCGACGAGCCGTTCGCCGGCCTGTTCACCCAGGGCATGGTGGTGCACGAGACCTATCGCGACACGCGCGGGCAGTGGGTCGCGCCCTCCGACGTCCGCGTCGAGGCGGGGGCGGGCGGACGGCACGCTTTCCTGGTCGGGAGCAACGAGCCGATCGAAATCGGCCCGATCGAGAAGATGTCGAAGTCGAAGCGCAACACCGTCGATCCCGACGACATCATCAGCACCTACGGAGCCGACACGGCGCGATGGTTCATGCTGTCGGACTCGCCGCCCGAACGCGACGTCATCTGGACGGAAGCCGGCGTCCAGGGCGCCTTTAAGCAGACCCAACGCTTGTGGCGCCTCACTTGTGAGATCGAGCGCGTCGTCGGCCCCGAGCGTCCCGCCCGCCCAGCCGTCTTCGGCGCAGAGGCGCAGCGCATTCGCCGCATCGCCCATACGGCTCTCGCCAAGGTCGAGGACGAGATCGAGCGGCTGCGCTTCAATGTGTGCATCGCCACGATCTATGAGCTCGCCAACGAACTCGCGGCGGCGGTCGGCGCGATCGACGAGGCGAAGGTCGCCGACGATGTGCGCTATGCGTTCGCCGAAGCCGGCGACATCCTCATCCATTGTTTTGCGCCGATGATGCCGCATCTCGCCGAGGAATGCTGGGAGGCGCTCGGCCACAAGACATTCGTCGCGCAAAGCCCCTGGCCGGTCGCCGACCGCAGCCTGCTGGTGACGACGCACGTGACCTATGTCGCGCAGGTCAACGGCAAGAAGCGGGGCGAGCTGACGATCGAGCGCGACGCCGACGCGAAGCAGATCGAAAGCGCGGCGCTGGCGCTCGACGGCGTCGTCCGGGCGATGGATAGTCGATCCCCCCGCAAGGTGATCATCGTTCCCAACAGGATCGTCAATGTCGTGCTCTAAGGCTCCAGCGGTCTTCGCCTTTATTCTTGCCGGCGGTCTCGCCGGATGCTTCCAGCCTCTCTACGGCGAGGCGGCGCATCCGGGTCTCGTCGACGACGTCCGGGCGATCGAAGTCGCGCCGATCAAGGATCGCATCGGGCACTATCTGGGCGACGACCTTATTGCTGACCTCAACGGAACGGGTCAGACGCCGCCGCCGAAATATCGGCTGACGGTGACGATCACGACCGTGACGCAGACGCCAACGGTCAATTCGGAAATCAACGTCGCGTCCTCGGCGACCATGACGGGTGAGGCGACCTACACTTTGACCAAAGTCGACGGCGGCGCCCAGGTTCTGACCGGCAAGGCCAACGCCGCTGCGGCCTACGATCGCACGTCGCAGCGCTATGCGGACATGCGCGCTGCGCGCGACGCCGAAATTCGGCTCGCTCGCGCGCTGTCCTCGGAGATTTCCCTGCGCCTCGCTTCGGCTTTGGCCGCGAAAAGCTCGTAAGCTCTTGCCTCGGCTCCGGCCGACGCCTTAGCTTACGGCGATGCTGGTCTACGCCCTGCAACGCTTGGCGGTGCTCGCAGCCACGCTGATCGCAGCGTCGCTGATCGTGTTCGCGGTCATGCAGATCCTGCCTGGAAACGCGGCGGAGACCATGCTGGGGCCGACCGCGACGCCGGAAGCGGTCGCCGCCTTGTCGCATAAGCTCGGTCTCGATGAACCTGCGCCGGTCCGCTACGCGCGCTGGATATCGGGCGCCTTACGGGGGGACCTTGGACTTTCGTACGCCTACGGCTCGCCAATCGGGCCGCTGATCGCCTCGAGCCTCGCGGTCAGCGGACCGTTGGCGCTGATGGCGATGGCGCTCGCGGCCGTCATCGCGCTCAGCGCCGGGGTCTACGCCGCGGATCGGCGCGGCCGGGCGGGCGACGCGGCGGTGATGGTTGGGAGCCAGATCGGCCTCGCCGTGCCGAGTTTCTGGCTGGCGATCCTGCTCGTGATCGTGTTCGCGGTGATTCTTCGGATCGTTCCGGCGGGCGGCTTTCCGGGCTGGGAGCATCCAGGACGGGCGCTCGGCGCGCTGATCCTTCCGGCGGTCGCGCTCGGCGCCGTGCAGGCGGCGGTCCTCACCCGCGTCACGCGTTCGGCTATGTTGGAGGCGCTGAACGAGGATTTCATGCGCACGGCGCGGGCGAAAGGCGTGTCCCGGCGCGCGGCGCTCTGGCGCCATGCGCTGCCCAACGCGCTGACCCCGATCCTCACCATCATGGGGCTCCAGTTCGCCAACCTGATCGTCGGCGCGATCGTCGTCGAAAACGTGTTCGTTCTTCCGGGGCTCGGCCGGCTCATCCTGCAATCGATCTCCAATCGCGACACGCTGGTCGTGGAGAATTGCGTGATGCTGACGGCGGCGATCGTGATCGCGCTGAACTTCGTCGTCGACATCGCCTGCGCCGCGATCGATCCGCGGCTTCGGGCCGCGGGAGCGTGAGCCTCGCGGCTCGCTTTCGCCTGCGCGGCGGCGCGAGTCTGTGGCTCGGGGCGGCGCTCGTCGCCGCGCTGCTTGTCGCTGCGGCGGTCTCGCTGGTGTGGACGCCCTATCCGCCGGCCGCGATCGACATTCCGCATAGGCTGGCGCCCCCCTCCGCGGCCCATTGGTTCGGGACCGACAACCTCGGGCGGGACATCGCTTCGCAATTGCTGGCCGGCTCGCGCATCTCGATTCTTGTCGGCCTTGTGGCCGTCGGCATCGGGCTCGTGGGCGGCGTGATTTTCGGGCTCTTGGCCGCATTCGCCAGGGGGCTTATCGAAGATGCGATCATGAAGCTCAGCGATTTCATGTTCGCGTTCCCGGCGCTCTTGTCGGCGATCATGCTGACCTCGACCTACGGTCCCGGCGTCGTCAACGCGATCATCGCCATCGGCATCTACAATGTGCCGGTGATCGCCAAACTGACCCGTGCGACCGCCAACGGCGTCCTGTCGCGCGAATATGCGCTCGCCGCGCGCGCCGCCGGCCGCGGACCCTTGGCGATCGCCGTCGATCACGTCCTGCCCAATATTGCGCCGGCGTTGATCGTGCAGGCGACGATTCAATTCGCGATCGCCATCCTGGCCGAGGCGGCGCTCTCCTATCTCGGCCTCGGAGCGCAACCTCCGCAGACCTCGTGGGGGAAGATGCTCGCCGACGCGCAGAACGTTCTCTACAACGCGCCGCGGCTGGCGCTCTATCCGGGCGTGGCGATCGCGCTCAGCGTGCTGGGCCTCAATCTGTTAGGAGACGGCCTGCGCGACGCGCTCGATCCCAAGCTGAAGGCGCGGGGTTGAGATGCTGCTGGAAGCGTCCGATCTCGTCATCGACTTCCCGGCGCCCGGGGGGATCCAGCGCGTCGTCGATCGGGCGGCGTTTTCGCTGAACGAGGGTGAGAGCCTGGGCGTCGTCGGCGAATCGGGATCGGGCAAGACGATGGTCGCTCTGGCGCTCATGGGTCTGACGCCGGAAAACGCCCGCGTCTCCGGGTCGATCCGCTTCGAGGGGCGGGAGCTCGTCGGCCTCGACGAGGAGGCGATGCGCGAACTGCGCGGCGACCGCCTCGCCATGATCTTCCAGGAGCCGATGACCGCGCTGAACCCGCTGCACAAAGTCGGCGCCCAGGTCGCGGAGCCGCTCATGTTGCATCGCGGCTTGTCGAAGAGCGAGGCGCGCGCCCGCGCGGTCGAGCTGCTGGAGCATGTGCGGTTCGCCGAGCCCGTGCGCGCGGCGCAGTCCTATCCGTTCGCGCTCTCCGGCGGCGAGCGGCAGCGCGCGATGATCGCCATGGCGATCGGCTGTTCGCCGCGCCTGGTCATCGCCGACGAGCCGACGACGGCGCTCGACGTGACCGTGCAGGCGCGCATTCTCGCCCTGATCGACGGCCTGCGCGCGGAATCGAAAATGGCGGTTGTGCTGATCAGCCACGATCTCGCGGTGATCGCCGGGCATTGCGACCGGGTTATCGTCATGTACTCGGGCATGATTATGGAGAGCGGACCGGTCGAGCCGATCTTGCGCGATCCGAAGAACCCCTACACCATGGCGCTCCTCGAGGCCCGCCCGCGGCCCGGCGCCCCGCGCGGCGCGCGGCTGAAGACCATTCCCGCCGCGCCCCCGCCTCACGCGCAAGCGAGCGGGGAGCGCTGCCCGTTCGCAGGGCGATGCGCGCTGACCATCGATATCTGCTGGACGGTTTCGCCCCCGGAAGTCGCATTCGGCGCCGATCGCCTGTCGCGGTGTCATCGCGCGCACGAGGTCGGAGCTGTCCGGTGAGCCAGCAGCCGCTCCTGGAGGTTTCCGACGTCGTCAAGACCTATCGCTCGACGCGCATCAGTCCGTTTGCGCCAAAAATAAATCCTCGGCCGGCGCTCGGCTGGCGTCAGCTTCTCGATGCCGCCGGGACGCTCGTTCGGGATTGTCGGCGAATCGGGTTCAGGAAAATCGACGCTCGCCCGCATCGCTCTCGCGCTCGACCGGCCGGATTCGGGCGCGGTGCGCCTTGAGGGGCGATCGCTGTTCGACTTGCGGCGCGGCGAGCTGCGCCCCTTACGCGCCCATATGCAGATGGTGTTCCAGGACCCCTATGGCTCGCTCGATCCGCGCCAGCGGGTGGAGAAAATCGTCGCCGAGCCGCTGGCCGCTTTAGGCGGAGCGACTCGGGCCGAGCGCCGGGCGCGGGTCGTGACTTCCCTTGAGGCCGTCGGCCTCAAGGCCTCGGACGCGGCAAAATATCCGCACGAGTTTTCCGGCGGCCAGCGGCAGCGAATCGCCATTGCGCGAGCGCTCATCACGCGCCCCAAGCTGGTGATCGCCGACGAACCGGTGTCGGCGCTCGACGTTTCCGTCCAGGCGCAAGCGCTGAACCTGATGAGCGACCTCCAGCGGGAGGCCGGCGTCGCGTTTCTCCTGATCAGCCATGACCTCGCGGTCGTCAGCCATCTCTGCGAGACGACGGCGGTCCTGTTTCGCGGCCTGATCGTCGAGATCGGCCCGACGGACGTGCTGTTCGCGAGTTCCGCCCATCCCTATACGCGCGAACTCGTCGACGCGACGCCGCGCCTCGATCGTCCGACGCGCGTCGCAGCGTCGAACCCCGGCGACGGCGAGCGGACAGCGACCGGAGGCTGCGCCTATGCGCCGCGCTGCCCATACGCCCGCCCGCGTTGCCGGGAAGAAAAACCGACCCTCGATGCGTTCGTTGACGGAAGCCGGCGGGCGGCGTGCTTCTTTCCCCTGACTTAGGTCAGGAGCGCTGCCCTGAATAAAGCGCTTTTTGATCGGACAAGCCCTTGCGGGGCGCCTGGCGCCTCCCAATCTGATAGCCGCTCGCACGACCGTCGCCGATGGCGTCGCGGGCTTTGCCTGACGGAGGCTCTGATGGGCACGGCGGATAATACGATGGGTGGTTCGTACGGCGCGCGCGAATTCGGCTCCGCCGAATGGGCGAATGCGCGCTGGCGGCGCCACGGCGGCTCTCGCTGGACGGCGTTCGAAATCATCGCGATGGTTCTCGGTTTTGTCGTTTTTTGGCCGATTGGACTTGCGATCCTCGGTTACAAGGCTTGGCAGCACCGGTATGGCGGCCCCGATTTGCAAACGTTGGCCGCCAACAGGTGGCAGGATGCGCGCTCGATGATGTCGACGCGCTCGTCGTGGGGCTGCGGCGGCGCGATGAACCGCGCGAGCCGCTTCTACACGCCCGCGACCGGCAACGCGGCTTTCGACGAATGGCGGACAGCTGAGCTGGCTCGCCTCGACGAAGAGCGCCGCAAGCTTGACGACGCCCAGCGCGAGTTCGCCGAATATGTCGACGCGATCCGCCGCGCCAAGGACCGCGAAGAGTTCGACCGGTTCATGGCCGAGCGCCGCGCCCGCCCGGCCAATGGCGGCGGTCAGCCGAGCTGACCATCCAACAGGCTTGATTCCAGAAAGACCACTGTCTCGCTAGAGGCAGTGGTCTTTTCTTTATTGACGGTCGCCGCTCATCGGATGGTATGGTCGAAGGGCCATACCCCACCCTGGAGCGTCTCAATGCGCCGTGTCTCTCGTTTGGTCTTGTTGCTGGGCGTCGCCCTCTGCGCGACGCCAGGCCTCGCGTTGGCCAAGGACAGCGTCACGATCGGCATGGTGCTTGAGCCCCGGGGCTCGACCCGACGAGCGCGCCCGCCGCGGCGATCGGCGAAGTCACCCACTACAACATCTTCGAAGGCCTGACCAAGATCAACGAGGACTTCTCGGTGACGCCGCTGCTCGCCGAGAAATGGACCTTCTCGCCCGATCTCAAGACTCTCACCTTCACGCTCAAGTCCAACGTCAAGTTCCAGGACGGCGAGCCGTTCTCGTCGAAGGACGTCAAGTTCTCGTTCGAGCGCTACGCGGGGAAGGACTCGACCAATAAGGAGAAGGCGTTCTTCGCCTCCATCGAGTCGATCGAAGCGCCCGACCCGAACACGGTGGTGCTCAAGTTCAAGGAACCGAGCTTCGAGGCCTTGTTTCACTTAGGCATCGATACCGCCGTCATCATCGACGAGAAGAGCGCGACGAACGAAGCAACCGCCCCGGTCGGCACCGGGCCTTACAAGCTTTCGTCATGGACCAAGGGCGCGTCGATCACCGTCGACAAATGGGATGGGTATCGCGAGGCGGATAAGATCCCGCTCGCGCACGCGACTTTCCGCTTCATCTCCGATCCGTCCGCCGCGGTCGCAGCGATGCTCGCCGGCGACGTCGACGCCTTTCCGCGTTTCGCCAATGTCCAGGCCCTCGACCAGTTCAAATCCGACCCGCGCTTCCAGGTTCTGATCGGCGGCACCGAGGGCAAGACGATCCTGGCGATGAACAACAAGAAGAAGCCGCTCGACGATCTCAAGGTCAGGCAGGCGATCGCTTATGCGATCGACCGCAAGGCGATCATCGACGGGGCGATGAACGGTCTTGGCACGCCGATCGGCAGCCACCTGACGCCGAATGATCCCGGTTACGTCGATTTGACGGGCATGTATCCGCATGATCCGGAGAAGGCGAAGGCGTTGTTGAAGGAAGCAGGCGTCGCCACGCCCCTTGAGCTCAGCCTGATTTTGCCGCCGCCGCCCTACGCCCGCCAGGGTGGCGAAATCGTCGCCGCCCAGCTGGCGGAGGTCGGGATCAACGCCAAGATCCAGGACGTCGAATGGGCGCAGTGGCTGAGCGGCGTATACAAGGACAAGAATTACGACCTGACGATCATCAGCCATGTCGAACCGCTCGACATCGGCATCTACGACAATCCCAACTATTATTTCCAATATGACAGCCAGGCGTTTCGTGGCATTTTTGCGAAAGTGACCACGGCGCCCGATCTGGCCGCATACAAGGCTGCGCTCGGGGAGGCGCAGAAGAAGCTCGCCGAAGACTGCGTCAACGCATTCCTGTTCCAGCTGCCGAACGTCACGGTCGCCGACGCGAAACTGAAGGGCTTGTGGAAGAACGCGCCGATCTTCGTCAACGATCTCTCGACGATGTCTTGGCAATGAGCGAACGGGCCGGCGCGCAGCCGGTATGGCGTTAAGCGATGCAACCCTTTCGCCTGTCCGCCCTCGAGCTGCTCAGCGCCTACCGCTCTCGCAGGCTGTCGCCCGTCGAGGCGATGGCGTCGGTGATCGGCCGCGTCGAGGCGTTCGAGCCGCATATTCACGCGACTTTCCTCTATGCTCCGGAGCGGGCGCTTGACGAGGCGCGCGCCTCCGAGGCGCGTTGGGCGAAGGGCGAGCCCGCCGGACCGCTGGACGGCGTGCCGGTCACGATCAAGGACAACATCGCCACCCGCGGCGACCCCACTCCGCTCGGCACCGCGGCGAGCGAGCTCACGCCTGCCACCGCCGACGCTCCGCCCGTAGCGCGCCTTCGCGAGGCGGGCGCGATCATTTTCGCCAAGACCACCATGCCCGACTACGGCATGCTGTCCTCGGGCCTATCGAGCTTCCATGCGCTCGCGCGCAATCCGTGGAAACTCGACCGCAATCCCGGCGGCTCCTCGGCGGGCGCCGGGGCGGCGGCCGCCGCACTCTATGGCCCGCTGCATATCGGGACCGATATCGGCGGGTCGGTCAGGCTGCCGGCAGGCTGGTGCGGCATCTTCGGCCTCAAGCCGAGTGGCGGGCGAATCCCGATCGATCCCCCCTATATTGGCCGCGTCGCCGGCCCCATGACTCGCGATGTCGCCGACGCTGGCTTGTTGATGGCGACCCTATCGCTGCCTGATGTCCGCGACTATGCGAGCCTCAAATACGAGAAGCTTGACTGGGCGATCGAACCCGCGCCGCTCAAGGGCCTGCGCGTCGGCCTGATGCTGGAGGCCGGCTGCGGCGCTGCGCCAGCGCCTGAAGTGAACGCCGCCGTCCAGCGCGCCGCGCGGGATTTTGAAGCTGCCGGCGCGCATGTCGAGCCGTTGAAGCCGTTCATGTCCCAGGACATGCTCGACGGTCTCGATCATTTCTGGCGCACCCGGGCGCTGATCGACCTACGGGCGCTCACGCCAAGCCGGCGCGCCGCTGTGCTGCCGTTCATCCGGGACTGGGCGGAATCGGCGAGCGGCTTCTCGGGCGAGCAGGTGTTTCGAGGCTTCAGCCAGATTCCGGCGATGCGGAAGGCGGCGATCGACGCGACTGTCAAGTTCGACTGTGTGCTGTCGCCGACCGCGCCGACCACGGCCTTTCCCGCCGACTGGCCCTCGCCCAGCCGCGACCCGCTCAAACCGTTTCCGCAAGTTGGCTTCACCGTGCCCTTCAACATGTCCGAGCAGCCGGCGGCGACGGTCAATTGCGGCTATGACGCGGAGGGCCTGCCGATCGGCCTGCAGATCATCGGGCGCCGGTTCGACGATCTCGGCGTGCTCACGGTCGCCCGCGCTTTCGAGGCGATGCGGGCCGGCGAGCGGCGGCCGTGGCCCGAGCCGCCGGCGGGCTGATCAACGATCAGCGGCGGCCGTGGTGGCGTCAACTAGCAGGCTCAGCGGCGAGCTTAGCATCACCCGCTCTTGCCCGACGATAACCGGCAAAGCCGAGACCCGGGAAGCAGAGGAGTATCATCGCCCAGGTTGAGGATTCGGGAACGGACGGATTGATGGACGCCGCATCCAAGAATACGCCGCCATTGGCGCCGCCGACCGTTTCATCGAACGCTAACAGCGCGGAAGTTCCGTTCGCAGTGAACGTCATACTGAATGTTGTCCAATCGAAGTTCGAGGTCGTGGACGTGCCGTGACTGATCGACTGGTCTAGTAGAGTGGCAGCGCCGTTGGTTACCGTCACCTCGGCCGAGACCGGTACCGGTACTCCAGGCCCTGGATTGTTGGCGTAGGCAAAGGAAAGTGTATACTGTCGGTCCGGCGTCGTTGTGAAACTTTGTTCTATTCCGCCAGTACTTCCGAAGCCGACTAAGTCAAGCCACTGATTACCGTCAGCCGCGGTGCCTGTCCAGCCGAAGACGCCGTTTGAGACAATATCGACGGTGTTTGTCGTAACACTCCACGTCAATCCAGGAGGCTCCCCACCAACGCCGAAATCGAGGAAGCTCGCCGACGCAATAACAGGGGTCTCAAAACTCCCATTTGTAAGCTGATTTGCATAAGAAGCAGCGATCGACGCTTGCAGTGCTGTTACGGCGAATAGCGCTATTCTTGCTATTGTTCCCTGGGCGTCGCGCAAGCAACCGTAGCGCATAATTATTCCTCCCGCATTAATAAATGTGCCTGGGATTAGCGGCACTTTCGGACGATGAAGAAAGAGATATCTCCTGTCAACATGTAAATCAAAACCATTCGCGCTCCCCAATCGCAACATGGGCGAAATGGTAATGAGGCCGGCCCCACCTCCGCGCCGCGGCTACCGCGGCCGCAACCAACCCCAAACGCAGCCGACCCCGAGGACGACGGGACGAGGGACGACGCTAAACAGGGTCGCAAGCCCCTGAAATGATTACTATCGCCGCGCTAAAATGACGGGACGCGCCGCCTGCTGAGGTCTCGGCTGGCGACCGCGGCGGCGGCCTCCTCGCCGGACAGGATCGAGCCGGGCGATCCATCGAGCGCAGCCGCTCGAATTCCCGGCGCGCTCGCCGGGAATCCGCGAAGCCGGGCTGGCGGGTCGATCGGCGTCCGAACTCAGGCGACCTTGCGCGCCGGTCTCTTGACCGTTTCGCCGTGCTGAATTGTGGTGCCGAGAACCTGCAGGCATTCGCGCATGAACGCCGCCAGTCCCGGCCAGCCCTTGGCCGAGACGAGGTTGCCGTCCACGCACGCTCCGGTCGGCTCGACATCGACGTAGATGCCGCCGGCGAGCCGAACCTCCGGCTCGCAATATTGCAGCGCCGCAACCCGCCGTCCCTTCACCACGCCGTCGACGGCGACGAGCACCTGGACGCCGTGACAAATGGTGAAGATCGGCTTCCGCGCCTCGTGGAAATGCCGCACGATGTCCTGAACCCGCTTGTCGATGCGAATATATTCCGGTCCGCGCCCACCCGCGACGTAGACCGCGTCATAGTCCTCGGGCCGCGCCTCGACGAAGGTCTTGTTGAGCGTATAGAGGTGTCCGAGCTTCTCGGTGTAGGTCTGGTCGCCCTCAAAGTCGTGCAGCGAGGTTCTGATATTCTCTCCCGCCTTCTTGTCCGGGCAGACCACGTGGACCGTGTGGCCTACGGCGTGCATCGCCTGTTCGAACACGAAGATCTCATATTCCTCGCTGAATTCGCCAACCAGCATCAATATTTTTTTGCCCATCATGGCCGCTTCTCCCCGTTGACCAACGCCCAAACCTCGCAAAGCCCTGACGAGCGCTGTCAATGGCGCGCCCGGCATCGGGTGGATGGCCTTGGATGAGCGCTCCGCCCTAGCCGACCTGAAACCAGGTC
>CAWIUD010000064.1:0-15747 GCA_963839185.1 uncultured Alphaproteobacteria bacterium
GACGGTCAAGCGGCGGGCTGGCTCGCATCGCGTTCGCGCTCGCGAGGGTCGGAACGACTACGTCTTCGCCTTTCACGACGCCGACGAAGTCGGCCCGCGAATGCTTGCACGCATCGCGAAGCACACGGGGCTCGAGCCCGAAGACCTATGAGTTGCTGCGGGACACTCTCTCCGATTGGCGCAGAGGCTTATTATCCCAACGCCTCATCCAAGTCGCGGATCAGATCCTCCGCGGTTTCAAGCCCGATCGACAGGCGGATGACGTCGTCGCCGGCGCCGGCCGCAACGCGCTGGTCGTCGGTCAGCTGACGGTGGGTTGTCGAGGCCGGGTGCAGGATCAGGCTGCGCGTGTCGCCGATGTTGGCGAGATGCGAGAACAGCCGCACGCTCTCGACCAGCTTCACTCCGGCCTCATATCCGCCCTTGACGCCGAAAGTGAACACCGCGCCCGCGCCTTTCGGCAGGTATTTTTGCGCGAGCTTGTAGTACGGGCTGTGCTTGAGGCCCGCGTAGGAGACCCAGGCCACTTTCGCGTGCTGGCCAAGAATTCCGCGACCTTCCGCGCGTTCTCGACGTGGCGCTCCATCCGCACGTGCAGCGTCTCGACGCCGGTGATGGTGAGGAACGCATTGAGCGGCGCGAGCGCCGGGCCGAAATCGCGCAGCGCCACCGCCCGCGCCTTCATGGTGAAGGCGAAATCGCCGAAGTTCTCGAAAAACTTGAGGCCGTGATAGGCGGGCTCGGGCTCGGTCAGCGAGGGAAAGCGGTTCCCTTGCGACCAGTCGAACTTTCCCGAACTCGACCACGACGCCGCCGAGCGCGTTGCCGTGGCCCGACAGGAATTTGGTCGTCGAATGAACGACAATGTCGGCGCCATGCTCGATTGGCCGGCACAGGTAGGGAGTCGCGAGCGTATTGTCGACGATGAGCGGCAGGCCGGCCGCATGGGCGATCTCGGCGACGCGCTCGATGTCGACCACGACCCCGCCCGGATTGGCGAGATTCTCGATGAAGATCGCCTTGCACTTCGGCGTCAGCGCCTTTGCGGAAGTTCTCCGGATCGGCGGGATCGACGAAGTGGCAGGTCCAGCCGAGCTTCTTGAACGACAGCCCGAATTGGGTGAGCGAGCCGCCATAGAGGTTGCGCGAGGCGACGAATTCGTCGCCCGGCTCCATCAGCGTGAAGAAAGTCAGGAATTGCGCCGCGTGCCCGGACGCTGCGGCCACCGCGGCCCGCCCGCCTTCGAGCGCCGCGACCCGTTCCTCAAGCACCGCGACGGTCGGGTTGGTCAGCCGCGAATAGATGTAGCCGAAATTGTGCAGATTGAACAGCGAAGCGGCGTGGTCGACGTCGTCGAACACATAGGCCGTGGTCTGGTAGATCGGGGTCGAGCGCGCGCCGGTCGTCGGGTCGGGCGCGGCGCCGGCATGGATGGCCCGGGTCTCAAAACCGTAATCGAGGTTGCGCGCCGGCGCCGGGCGCGGCTTGACCCGGCGCGGCAGCGGGGGTGACGGGGCGCGATTGCGGATGATGCCGCTGTTGACGCCGCTCCACGACAATTCGCCGCCGAGTTGCCCAAACTCGATCTTCGGGCAGCGGTTCATGACGACTTCGACGCCCGCGGCTTCCGCCGTCGCCGCGGCCTCGTCGTTGCGGATCCCCAGTTGCATCCACACGACCTTGGCGCCGATCGCGATCGCGTCGGCGACGACGCCCGGCGCTTCCTCGGCGACGCGGAACATGTCGACCATGTCGACTTTGTCCGGGATGTCGCGCAGCGACGCGTAAGCCGTCTCGCCGAGCAGGGTCTTGCCCGCAAGCGCCGGATTGACCGGGATGACGCGGTAGCCCTTGCCTTGCAGATACTTCATCACGAAGTAGCTCGGCCGGTTCCAGTTCGGCGAGGCGCCGACCATGGCGATCGTCTTCACCCGCTCGAGGATCGAGCGGATTTTTGCGTCTGAATAGGGGATCGGCTTGAGATCGGCCATGCGGGGTCCGTCGCGAAAGCGCGCATCCTAACCCAAAAGCAGCGCGAACTTCAGCCGCGTGGACCCCGGTAAACGGCTCGCCCCCGGCAGCCAAGAGCTAGCCCCACCATTCCTAACGGCCAGCCATCACCGCTGGGCGGCCGTCGCCGCGTATTCCCGCAGGCGGCTGACCATCTCGTCCGAATATTCGCGTCTGAGCCCCGCGGCCTCCATGGCGTCGCCGTTGACCCGGCGGGTGATGGCGTCGATGTCCCATTGGTCGGCCAATGGCAGGCAGCCGTTGCTCGCCAGATACCAGCAGCCGGAGAACGCCGCGCCTTCGGTCGTCTCGCAAAACTCAGCGGCCTGCTCCGGCGTCTTGTCGATCGCCCTGCCGAACGCCGCATATTCGTCGCGGCCGGTCAATTGAATGAGGCCGCGTCCGCGGAAGCGATAGCCGTCGCCGCTCGCCGCGTCGCCATTGCCGTTGACATTGGCGTAGACGAGATCGGCGAACCGTCGCGGATCGTTGCAATAGGGCTCGGCGGCGGCAGCGCTCGGAAACAGCGCCGGAAAGACCTGGCACGCCCGTTCAGGGGAATAGTAGAGGTCTTCGACGGTCTCGTTCAGAGCCGGACCCGCCTCGACCAGAAACTGACCCATCGCGGCCGCGCGCCGGCGGTTGTTCGAGAAGTCGAACTTCGAGAAGGCGGAGATGAGCGCCGGAACCCAGAGAGCGGCGTCCGCCTCCGGGCAGACGATCCGCATTGTGGCGGCAAGCGCCGCGCCCCCGTCATGCGCCGCCAGAGACGGCGCAGGCGGGGGAGGCGGCTGGACGGGCGCGGGCGGCGGCGCGGTCTTCGCGGGCGCGAGCTTCGCTCCGGGGATGACGACCGACATGGTGTTTTCGATGAAATCCGCGCCGATATAGCCGGACCCGGCGATGCCGAGCAGCAGCTTCCAGTTGCCCGGATCGATGGTAATGACGTCCTCAAGGTTCAGCGCGATCCCGGCGAGCACCCCGGCGATGAACCCGATCATCAGACTCAGCGCGAGATAGGCGAGGCTGAAGACCGCCTGCTCGCCCGGCGTCGTCGAGTTGAGCGATCCGGCGTTCTTGAGGCCGACGATGGCGCGCACCCCCTGCCCGAGCACGCCCAGAAGTCCGCAAAGAAGGAGAGCGAGGAGAATGCTCCCCACGGTCGGCACGCCGCCCCCCATCCGCAGTCTCCTGACCTAATGCGGTCGTTTTCGCATTGGACGCTGAACAGAGAGTTAACCTTGAGAAGCTTGGCAGAGGGTAGGGCGGCCGTCTCTCGGCCATTCCGTTGAGGCGGGCTGTTTGACGCTCGGGCGCCAGGTCGCCTCTACTCCGCGGCTTCCTCAACTCCCGTTCTGCGCGTCGCTACGATCAGCCCGCTGCCGATGATGATCGCGTTGCCGACGATGATCGGCAGGGTCGGGGCGTCGCGCCAGACGAGCCAGCCCATGATCGCCGCCCAAAGGATAGCCGAATACTGCAACGGCGCGAGCACGGCGGCGCGGGCAAGGGCCAGGGCGCGGGTGATGAAGACGTAGCAGGCCATCGACACAATGCCGACGAGCGCCATCAGTGAGAGGTCAAACAGGCCTGGGCTGGTCCAAACAAAGGGTACGGTCGCCGCGCCGATGATGGCGCCCGCGGCGAATTGCCAGACCGTGAGTTGCAGCCAATGCGCGCCGCGCAACTTTCGGGTGAAGGTCTGGCCAAGAGCGAACATCAATGCGCCGAACAGCGCGATCGGCGCCGCCCTGGAAAACATGTGCGGCGAAGGCCGCAGCGCAACGACCACGCCAAGCAAGCCGACCAGCACGGCGATCCAGCGGAAACGCTCGACCTTCTCGCCAAGCAGCGGCGCCGAGAGCGCGGTGACGATGAGCGGCGTGGCCATATAAAAAGTCATCACGTCGGCGAGCGGCATATAGCGCGTCGCCCAATAGAACGAGAAGGTATCGGCCGAAATACAAAGCACCCGCAGGAGCTGGAGCGGCTTCTGCTCGACGTCGAACAGCAGCGGGCGCAGCGCAACGATCATTGGCCCGAGCACGACGCCGGCGCCGATCGAGCGCACCATCATCAATTGCCCGACGCCGTAGTCGGCGACAAGCCATTTGCCGAGCGCGTCGTTGATCGAGAAGAAAAGGACGCCGAGAAGATAGAGGACGACGCCGAGGCCCGCGGTTCCAGAGCGAGGAGTCGGCATGACGGGTCTTCAACTGGCTGGTCTAGCGTGAGCGGATCGCCCTCACCCCGGCCTCCGCCGCAACCGGAAGAGGGAGGGCTCAATGCTTCTTCCGCAGAGCCCGTCAAGAGACGGGCGTCTGGCGACGCTCCATGAAAAGAGCTTACGCCGCACCGGCCCCCAAACCCTCGTCAGCGCGAGTAGAACTCGATGACCAGGTTCGGCTCCATGTGCGTCGGATAGGGCACTTCGGAGAGGTTCGGAATGCGGGTGAGCTTCGCCGTGCCCTTGGCGTGATCGACTTCGATGTAGTCGGGCACGTCGCGCTCGGCGAGGGCGTTGGCCTCCATGACGAAAGCAAGCTGCCTCGAGCTTTCCTTGATCTCGACAAGGTCGCCGACCTTCACCGGATAGGAGGCGATGTTGACCCGGCGGCCGTTGACCTTGATGTGGCCATGGTTGACGAACTGGCGCGAGGCGAACACGGTCGAGACGAACTTGGCGCGGTAGACGACGGCGTCCAGGCGACGCTCCAGAAGGCCAATCAGATTGGCGCTCGAGTCGCCCTTCATGCGCAGCGCCTCCACGTAGTATTTGTGGAACTGGCGCTCGGAAATGTTGCCGTAGTAGCCCTTGACCTTCTGCTTGGCCTTGAGCTGGGTGCCGAAGTCGGTCGCCTTGCCCTTGCGGCGCTGGCCGTGTTGACCGGGGCCGTATTCGCGCCGGTTGAAGGGGCTGCGGGGACGGCCCCAGATATTCTCGCCCATCCGGCGATCGATTTTGTATTTGGCTTCTGCGCGCTTCGTCATCGCGGTTCCTCTTTCGCTCTGCGACAAGGTTTTTAACGAGGAACGCGCCCTCCTCTGCGCCGGAAACGGCGCCGACAGGCTCCAGCCCAAGCGAGGCGGAAGCCGCGGGTGCGTCAAACGACAAGCGCGCCCTCAAAAGCGCGCCCATGGTCGCGGGCCATAAGGGAAGGCGACGCGTATGTCAAACGCCAAACCAAGCGCCAAAGGGACCAGCGCAAGAGGCGGCAAGAGCGGGGATGGAATCGAGAGACACGCGAAAAACGCATAACTCATATGCATCTTGCTTCAAACTATAACGTTCTTCACTGATTATCAATTATTTACACGCGTTCGTGATAGGTTAGGCATGCGAAAATCACATGATCAATTGCAACGCACCCTTGACTTGTGCGGTGCAGCATTTTATCTAGGCGGCGGTCTAGGAGAAGGAGCGAACCCGTCGGCCCAGAAGGTTGGGGCGCGACAAAGAGGGCGGTCAGAAAAGGAGACTGCCATGAAGACGTTCTCGTTTACCCGCTTCCTCCGCGCCCGTCGCGTCTATTGGAGCGTGGTGCAGGAACTTTCGGGCTATACGGATCGCGAACTGCACGATATCGGCATCGATCGCGCCGACATTTACGAAATCGCCCGCCTGGCTTCGCGGGAAGAGCAGTAGATCCTGAAGGCGGCGCCGGGTCGGCGCCGCCATCGCCCTCATACCCGGTTATAGATATCCTCAATGCGCACGATGTCGTCCTCGCCCAGATAGCTGCCGGTCTGCACCTCGATCAGCTCAAGGTCGATTTTGCCTGGATTGGCGAGACGGTGATCGGAGCCGATCGGCAGGTAAATCGATTCGTTTTCGTGCACGAGCAGTTCTTTGCCGTCCAGAGTCACCTCGGCGGCGCCGCGGACAACGATCCAATGTTCCGCGCGATGGTAGTGCTTCTGCAGCGACAGACGGCCGCCGGGCTGCACGACAATGCGCTTAACCTGATAGCGGTCGCCCTGGTCGACGCTCTGGTAATACCCCCATGGCCGATAGTTCCGCCGGTGCTGCGTCGCCTCGCTATGACGCTCCGACTTCAGCCGCTCGACAAGCTGCTTGACCTTATCGGTCTGCGACCGGTCGGCGACCAGCACCGCGTCGCCGGTGACGACCACGACGGCGTCGCGAAGGCCAATCACTGCGGTCAGCCCCTCGTCCGAGCGCACCAGCGAATTCGTCGTGTCGATCGCCACCGCTCGCCCGCGCAGGCTATTGCCGTCGCTGTCGTGCGGGCTCAAGCGCCAGACCGACGACCACTCGCCGACGTCCGACCATCCGACGTCGGCGGCAAGAACCGCCGCCTTCGCGGTTCGCTCCATTACGGCAAAATCGATCGAGGTCTTCGGCGCCTTGGCGAACAACTCGCGGTCGAGAACGACGAAGCCGAGGTCCTCCTTCGCGTTGGCCACCGCCGCCGCGGTCGCGGTCGCGATCTCCGGCCCGAACCGGGCGAGCTCTTCCAGCATCGCGTCGGCGCGAAAGACGAAGTTGCCGGAATTCCATAGATAGCCGTCCTGAATGAAGGCCTTCGCCCTCGCTTCGTTGGGCTTCTCGACAAACTTGGTGATCCGCCGCACCTGCGGATCGATCGCCAGCGGCTCGCCCGGATGGATATAGCCGTAACCGGTCGCCGGGCGGTCCGGCGTGACGCCGAAGGTGACGATTTCGCCTGCGGCGGCGGCAACGCCCGCGCGCGCGCACAGCTTCGCGAACGCCTTGCCGTCCTTGAACACGTGGTCGGCGGCGAGCACGGCGACGATGGTCTTCGGGTCGCGGGCCGCCGCCCAGGCGGCCGCGGCGCCGACCGCGGCGGCGCTATCGCGGCGCTCAGGCTCGAGCACGATCGTCGCTTCAGCGCCGACGTCCCTCAATTGTTCCGCGACGCGAAAGCGGTATTCAAAATTGGTGATGACGACCGGCAGCTCGAAGAATTCCGGGTCGCCGATCAGAAGCACGATCGACTGAAAGGTCGACCGATCGCCGATTAGCGGGATGAACTGTTTGGGCATGCTCTCGCGCGATTCCGGCCACATGCGGGTGCCTGATCCGCCGCACATGATCACCGGCAGGATTTTCGCCATCGGTTCCCCGCCTGGATCTCCTGCGCCGCCGAGGCGCGCGCTTTGCGCGCTTCCTCTGCAACAACGGCTCGCGTCAAAGCAATGCCCGCGCCTCCCTGGCGATTGAGGCAGCGCCGAGTCCCGCCGACGAAATCCGTTCACGAACCGCCGTCCGCCCCTCAGGCCTTGCGTGGCGAACGCGCGGGGCGGAACGCCGTCGCGACGGCTGCCGCTGCGGCCGTCGCCGCGAGCGCCACCGCGAAAGCGGCGAACGCGGTCGGAAGCGACAGCGCTTGGGCGATCGCCCCGGTCGCCAGCGGCGCGGGCAAACGGGTCACAGCGCTGAAGAGAGAAGCGGAGGCGAGTCCGACCGCCGGTCCCGCCGCCGACTGCCGCGCCGCAAGGGCGAACCCGCAAGGAACAATCGGGCCAGTGCCCGACCCCGATCAGGGCGAAACCCGCCACGCTCGCCGCGAAGCCCTGCTGGGCGCCGACAACAGCGAATCCGGCGGCGGCGATCGCGAAAGACGCAATGATGATGCGCTGGTCGCTGACCCGCACGCGGATCGCGTCGGCGTTGAAACGGAGGGCCGCCTGGCAGCCGGCAAAAAACGCCCCGCCAAGGCCGGCAATCGCGGCGAGCTTTGGGGCCTCTTCGCGCAACAGCAGCGCAGCCCATAGCGAGGCCGCGGTCTCCGCTGCAATCGACACGCCAATGACGACGCCTAGTCCGATGAGCGCCGGGGCGAAGGACAGGCCCTTTGGCGGCGAGACGCCGACCGGCGCCGTCGCGGGACTGTCGAAACGCGCCGCGCGGTCATAGGCGACGCCGGCGCCGGCGAGGCCAAGCGCGGCGAGAACGCCGGCCGTCCACGGCGCCGCGCTGGCGACGATCAGACTGCCGAGAATGGCGCCGACCGCCATGCCGGCGGACGCGGCGGCATGCAGCCGCGCGAGGATGGGCCGCCCGAGCCGGCGCTCGATCCGCGCGCCCTCCGCATTCATGCTGACATCGACAACGCCGCCGAGGAACCCCGCCGCGACCAGTTCAATGGCGACCGCTATCTCGCTGCGGGCGTTGAGCAGCGCGCAGAGAGCCGCGCCAAAGATGATCGCGCCGACCGGCAGCACCCGGTTGAGTCCGAAGCGATGGGCGAGGGCGCCGGTCGCCGACATGGCGATCAGATAGGCGGCGGTGTAGACGGTGAGGATCACCCCGAACGCCGCCGCGTCGACGCCGGCCCGGGTCAGAATTGCGCCGGATGCGCCGCCCCAGAGGCCAACGCCGAGGCCAAAGGCGAAAAACATCGCGGCGACCGCCGCATGCAGCGACGGGCCGACGCGAGCGTCCCGGTTCGTCGGAAGCCTGTTCAAAAGTCGGTCGGCGCGCCGCCCTCAGCCTTGCGGCGAGCGACGAAGGCCTCCAGCGCCTCGAGGCGGTCCGCTTCAAGAGGCGGAGCGACGAAACCGCGCAAGCGTTCGGCGACGATGCGCTCCGCCGCGT
This sequence comes from uncultured Alphaproteobacteria bacterium, assembly GCA_963839185.1. Lineage (GTDB taxonomy): Bacteria > Pseudomonadota > Alphaproteobacteria > Rhizobiales > Beijerinckiaceae > Roseiarcus. The sequence continues at coordinate 8,595 of CAWIUD010000064.1, forward strand.
CATAGGCGGTGGGCGATCCGGCCTCCCGCCAGGTCTCGTAGTTGCGCCAATCGGAAATCATCGGCGGGAAAAAAGCGGTGCGGTAGCGCGACTGGGTGTGTTCCGCGCCGAAGAAATGACCGCCGGGGCCGACCTCGCGCATCGCCTCGATCGCCAACTCCGCTTCGTTGACGCGCAGCGGCCGCAGGAACTCGGCGACCATCGCCAAAAGATCGGCGTCAAGCGCCATCTTCTCGAACGAGGCTTGCAACCCGCCCTCCATCCAGCCTGCGCCATGCATCAGAAAGTTGACGCCGCCCATGACCGCGCCCCACAGCGAGAACACGCTTTCATAGGCCGCCTGGGCGTCGAGCGAATTGGCGGCGTTGGCGTTCGAGGAGCGATAGGGCACAAAAAGGCGGCGGGCGAGCTGTCCGCCGACAATCGCCGTTTTCATGTATTCGGGCGTGCCGAACGCCGGCGCTCCCGATTTCATGTCGACGTTCGAGGTGAAGCCGCCGTAAACGAAAGGCGCGCCGGGCCGCACGGCCTGGGTCATGACCAGCCCCGCGAGCGCTTCAGCATGCTGCTGGGCGAGCGCGCCCGCAAGCGTGACCGGCGCCATCGCCCCAGCGAGCGTGAAGGGCGTCATCACCACCACCTGATTGCGCCGCGCCATCTGGATGATGCCCTCCAGCATCGGCGTGTCCAGGCGTAACGGCGACGACGAGTTGATGACCGTGAACAGCGACGGCTCGCGCTCCAAGGTCTCGTCGTCGATGCCGCGCACGATCTTGACCATCTCGATGGCGTCGAGATTGCGCTCGCGGCCGAGGCTATAGGCATGGATCGGCTTGTCGGACAGCGTCAGCATGTCGAACAGCGCGTCGAGATGGCGTACGGAGGCGTGAATGTCGATCGGCTCGACAGGATAGCCGCCCCAGAAATGAACTGAATCGAAGCTCTGCCCAAGCCGGATGAAGTTTTGATAGTCGCGCCTGTTTCCCGGTCTTCGCCCACCGGCGCGGTCGAACGAATTGGGAGCGCTCGCCACCGACCCGAACGCGACATGGCGCCCGCCGATCGTCAAGCTCCGCGCGGGGTTGCGCGCATGGAGGACGAATTCCCTCGGCGCAAGGCCGATGTGCGCCTCGACGAGAGCCGGATCGAAGCGCACCCGCCGCGAGGCCGGATCGACGTCCGCCCCGGCGCCTTTCAACATCGCGCGCGCCTCGTCATGCAGGAAGTCGACGCCGATCTCCTTCAGAACCTCGAGCGCCGCCTGATGGATCGACTCGAGCTCGTCGCGGGAGACAAGGTCGAGCGGCGCAAAGGGCAATTTCGGCTGGCTCAGCGGCTGCGGCGCCGCGGAAATGCCAACCCGCTCGGCGCGCCGGCGGCGGCGCACCGAGTTTTGCGGCGGCGTATCCGTCGTCATAACGCTTCCCGGTTCATGGTCTGCTCGCCTGGCTTCAGCGAAAATGGCGCCGCTTGCGATTCGTCAATCGTTCTAGCCGCGCGCCGCCGCAGCGCCTCGCGCCAAAATGTCATCGCGGCATGCCAATTCGCGCGGCTATTTCGCCACTCGCAACTTCTGCGCTTCGACCGCGGCGGCTTCCGCGTCGGCGGGCCGGCCGGTCGCGCCAGCGGAGAACCGGGCGATCAGCCAGGAGCGGAACAGGGCGACCGCCTCGTTGCTGAGGTCCTCAGGGTGGGTGGTGAGATAATATCCGTAGCCCTCATCAAGCCAGAGGTCGAAGGGCCGCACCAGGCGGCCAGCCTTGATCTCCTCGTGGAACAGCAGCGGATCGAGAAGCGCGAGCCCATCTCCCATCATCGCATATTGCGCCGCGAGCTGCTGGGTGTCGAACACCAGGCCGCGATCGACGGCAATGTCCGGCCGCCCGATCGAGCGCACGAACATTTCCCAGAAGAAGTGGCGCGGGCGGCCATCGATCTTGAGGTGCAGGAGGTCGCTGGCGGCGATGAGACGCCCGGGATCGCTGCCGTCAGTCGCCTCGAGCAGTTTCGGGCTGCACACCAGCGTCGATCGCACCATCCACAGGAGATCATGAATCGCGTCGGTGACGCGCGGCTCGGAATAGACGATGGCAATGTCGATGTCGCCGTCGACTTCCGGCCCGGTGGTCGGCTTGGAGACGATTTCGAGTGAAATGCCGGCGTTCTCGGCGCGAAAGTCGCGCAGGATGGGGATCGCGAGGCGGTGCGCGAACGACGTCGGCAGCGCGACCTTGAGCACCCGCTTCGGCCGGCCCTTCTCCTTGATGACTTCGCCGAGAGCCTGATCGATCCGGTCGAAGGACTTCGACACGACAGGGAGAATGTGCCGCCCGGCCTCCGTCAACACGAGCTGCTGGGGACGCCGCTCGAACAGCGCGACGCCCAGGAAATTTTCGAGCACGATCACATGACGACTGACAGCGCTTTGCGCGACCGTCAGACTATTGGCCGCCGCAGTGAAACTCAGATGTTGCCCGGCCGCTTCGAACGCGCGCAGCGCGTTCAACGGCAACCATTTGCGATCCATTCCTCCTCCGGGCGCAGCCTATCTGTTTCACCCGAGTTTTCGCGACCGCGCCAAACATGCGTTCATAGCTCATTCCCCGCCGGTCCGACAATACGATCGCGCCAAGCCGAGGCGCGCGGAGGGGCTCGCCTCGTTCAGAGGTCGAACTGCGCTGCGAATTCGTCGAGTTCGGCGCTTGCCGCCGCGGCGTCACGGCGGGCCAGGGCATATGACCGCGCCAGGGTCCGATCGTCGATAGCGAAGAGCGCGGCCAGACGACAGAGCGTGTGCAAGTCGACGTCGCCGAACAAAGCCCGCAGCTGCGATGGCGCGCCATCGCCGGTTTCAAGCATTCGTTTGAGGTCCGCGCGGCCGACAGGCGTCTGGCTGGCGTTCGCGATGGCTGACAAGGCCGTCGCGGCGGGGTCAAACCGGCGGTGGCCAAGAGTCATCCGGTTCGTCCGCTCGCGGTGTTAGCGCTTTCCAGCAATGCAATCGTGGAACCGACCCGGACGAACCGCCGGACGGCTACCTATAATGCGTCCAGATCGTCTTGAAATCCATGTACTTGTCGATGGCGTGCGGCGAACGGTCGCGGCCGAATCCCGATTGTTTGAAGCCGCCGAACGGCGTCGTCAGCGACGAGCGGTCGAAGGTGTTGACCCAGATCGTGCCGGCGCGGATCGCGCGCGACAGCCGGTGGGCCGCATTCATGTCGCGCGTCCATACGGCGGCGGCGAGGCCATAGATCGTGTCGTTGGCCTTGGCGATCGCGTCCGCCTCGCTGTCGAACGGAATGACGACGACCACCGGCCCGAAGATTTCCTCCTGTGCGATGCGCATATCGTTGCGCGCCGAATTGAGAATGGTCGGCTCGACATAGAATCCGCCGGTCTCGGCCATCGCCCGTTTGCCGCCGTGGGCGATCCGCGCGCCTTCCTTGACGCCGAGGTCGATATAGCCGAGCACGCGCTGCATGTGCCGCTCCTCGATGAGAGCGCCGAGCTGTGCGCTTGCGTCGAACGGATGGCCGAGCGGGATCTGCGCCTTCTGCGCCTCGGCGATCCTGCCGACCAGCGCTTCGCGGATCGAGGCATGCGCCAGCACGCGCGATCCGGCGTGGCAGGTCTCGCCCTGATTGTAATAGATGCCCCAGGCGATCGCCTCCGCCGCGGCGTCGAGGTCGGCGTCGGGCATCACGACATGCGGCGATTTTCCCCCGCATTCGAGCGCCACGCGCTTCATGTTGCTCTGGCCGGCGTAGACCATCATCAGCTTGCCGACTTCGGTCGAGCCGGTGAAGGCGATCATGTCGACGTCGGGATGGAGCGCAAGCGGCCTGCCCGCCTTTTCGCCGAATCCGGGCACGACATTGAGCACGCCGTCGGGCAGCCCCGCCTCCTTGCCGAGCTTGCCGAGCAGCAGCGAGCCGAGCGGCGATTGTTCGGCGGGCTTCAGGATGACCGAATTGCCGGCGACCAGCGCGGGACCGATCTTCCACGCGGCGATGATCAGCGGATAGTTCCACGGCACGATCGCGCCGATCACGCCCAGCGGCTCCTTCCGCACCATCGCGACGTCATGCGCGCCGACCGGCGCGATTTCGTCGCTGAGCTTGTCGGCGAGTTCGGCGTAAAACTGGATGCAATTGGCGCAGGACGGAACGTCGACCTTGAGCGAATTGGCGATTGGCTTGCCGACGTCCAGCGTCTCCAAAAGCGCGATCTCGTCGCCCCGCTCGCGGATCAGCTCGGCGAAGCGCAGCAGCACCCTCTTTTTCTTCACCGGGTCGGCGTCGCGCCAGACGCCGCTGTCGAACGCGCTCCGCGCGGACTCACCGCGCGGTCGATATCGGGCGCGCCACAATCGGCGACCTGGGCGAAGACCTTGCCGTCGATCGGCGAAACCTTGGCGAAGGTCGCGCCATCGGCCGCCGCGACATAGGAGCCGTCGATGAAAGCGCGGCCTTCGATCTTGAGCGCGGCGGCGCGGGCGAGCCAGCCTTCGCGGGTGGTGGGGCGGTCGAGCATAAAACGGCGCATCCTCGGAGTCGGGGAAAGCGGCGACCATGCCTGTTGTCGCGAGCAACGCCAAATAGAATTTTTGCGGAGAGGCTGACCCGTGCCGCGCGTCAACGCCTTGTCTGATCGGCGCGCTCGTCCGCAGTCCGACCGCCGGCGAAGGGCTCAACGCATCGCCGCACGCGGTCCAATGCAGGAAAGGCACCCTTAAAGACCCCGGCGGAGGAGGTGAAATTCATCGAAGGACTTACTCGCGGATGAATACGACCTCAACTCCAACCCGGTCAGAGACTGAACGCCATTGTCGGTCAGCTGTCCACGCCGGCAGGCCCTCTCTGGCGGCCAGCGCGAGACAGAAGCGATCTCCAAGCGACAGGCCCGCTTCGGCTGTCGTCTTGCGGAAGCGACCCGCTATCCATGCCAGTTCAACATCTGCGTCGACCATGACGATCGGCAGCGGGGTCAGCATGGCGCTTATTTCATTGGACGGCATGCCCGCGTAGGCCAGATAGGAGACCACCTCGGCAAGATTGACTGTGCTCATACGAGCCCGTCCAACAATAGCCGCCACCGCTTCGCCGCCGGGCTCTTCGCGTATCATCGCGAGGAGGGCCGAGGCGTCGAGCACGATCTGCGATGTCATTCGCCGCTATCGGCGCGTCGGTTCGCGAGAAAGGCGTCGACCGATACGTCCGGCCGGTCCGCCAGATAACGACGCGCAATCGCCTGCGCTTCCGCGACAGCTTGCGCCACCGTGCGGAGAACGAGCCCATTGGGCGTCTCTTCCATCAGCAGCTCGCCTCCCGCCGACAGGCCAAGCCGCTTGCGAACCCCCGCGGGAAGGACAATTCGTCCGTTTGGAGCGACATTAAGATGATATGTCATGAAATACTCGTGTTGGCCGACACGGCGCATATGGCATCAGGGGTAATTGTGTCATGACCGGAGTATGGTGACAACTGTCTGTACAATATCCACACGACGCCTCCCTTCCCCTTCCGCGCGCCGCCCATTAGATAAGCGGCGCTTCCTCCCCGAAAACCCAGCTGATGCCTGAAACAAACCCTGTCGCGCGCCGGCGCACCTTCGCGATCATCTCGCACCCCGACGCCGGCAAGACGACGCTGACCGAAAAGATCCTGCTGTTCGGCGGCGCGATCCAGCTCGCCGGCGAAGTGCGCGCCAAGGCGAACCGCCGCAAGACGCGCTCCGACTGGATGGGGATCGAGCGTGAGCGGGGCATCTCGGTCGTGACCTCGGTGATGACCTTCGAATATGCGGATTGCGTCTTCAACCTGCTCGACACTCCCGGCCACGAGGACTTTTCCGAGGACACCTATCGCACGCTGACCGCCGTCGATTCGGCGGTGATGGTGATCGACGCCGCCAAGGGCATCGAAGCGCGCACCCGCAAGCTGTTCGAGGTCTGCCGGCTGCGCGACATTCCGATCGTCACCTTCATCAACAAGATGGACCGCGAGACGCGCGATCCGTTCGACCTGCTGGACGAGATCGAGAAGACGCTGGCGCTCGACACCGCGCCCCTCAACTGGACGATCGGGCGCGGGCGATCGCTCGCCGGCGCCTACGACATCCGCCGCAGCCGCCTGACCCCGCTCGCCAGGGATTCCGAGTCCGATCGCAGTCAACGGCCCGCGAGATCCGCGGGTCGCCGAACTCTTGCCCGAGCACGAGCGCGCTGAGGCGATCGAGGAGCTTGAGCTTGCCATCGACGGGTTGAAGGCCTTCAGCAAGCCGGCCTTTCTCGAAGGCCATCTGACGCCGGTGTTGTTCGGCAGCGCGCTCAGGGATTTCGGGGTCAAAGATCTCATCGACGCGATGGTCGAATTCGCCCCGAGTCCCCGCGCGCAAGCGGCGGCGAGCCGCATCGTGAAGGCTGACGAAGGCAAGATGACCGGCTTCGTCTTCAAGATCCAGGCGAACATGGACCCCAATCATCGCGACCGCATCGCGTTCACCCGCGTCTGCTCCGGCAAGCTGATGCGCGGCATGCGGGCCAAGCTGGTGCGCACCGGAAAGCCGGTGACGCTCTCCGCGCCGCAATTCTTCTTCGCCCAGGATCGCTCGCTCGTGGAAGAGGCGTTCGCCGGCGATGTCGTCGGCATTCCCAACCACGGGCTATTGCGCATTGGCGACACGCTCAGCGAGGGCGAAGACATCGTGTTTCGCGGCGTGCCGAGCTTCGCGCCGGAAATTCTGCGCCGGGTCAAGCTCGCCGACGCGATGAAGGCGAAGAAGCTGCGCGAGGCCTTGCAGCAGATGGCGGAAGAGGGCGTGGTGCAGGTATTCCTGCCGCACGATGGCGCGGCGGCGATCGTCGGCGTGGTCGGGGCGCTGCAGCTCGACGTGCTGGTCGAGCGGCTCAATGCCGAATACGGGCTTCCGGTGTCGTTTGAGCCGAGCCGGTTCGAGGTCTGCCGCTGGGTGTCTTCCGGCGACAGGGCGGAGCTGGAGAAGTTCGTGGCCGCCTATCCGTCGTCGATCGCGTCCGATCTTGACGGCGCGCCAGTGTTCATGGCGTCAAGCGCCTTCAATCTGCGCTACGAGCAGGAGCGCTGGCCAAAGATCGCCTTCGCCGACGTGAAGGACTATCAGAAGGCGGCGG
>CAWIUD010000065.1:0-12643 GCA_963839185.1 uncultured Alphaproteobacteria bacterium
GACAACTCGAGTCGCACTATGCGCCGCGCGCCGATCTCCGGCTCGAAGCGGGCGAGGTCGCGCCCGGCGAAGCGGCGCTCGATTTCGGCGGCGTCCTGTCGCAAAGCGCGGCAGGCGCGCGGCTCGATCTGTCGCCTTCGGGAGACCTCCGTGAGGCCGCTTCGCATCTCTTTTCCTATTTGCGTCAACTGGACGCCGCCGGCGCTGCGCGGATCGCGGTCGCGCCGATTCCGCGCCATGGCCTCGGGGCGGCGATCAATGACCGGCTCAACCGCGCGGCCGCCGCACACAACCTCTAGGCGAATCCGGTTGTTTCCTGTGGACAGGCTGGAGACGGCCTTCATCTTGCCGTAACGGCAGGCAGGGTGCCGAACGGACGGGGAGGGACACGAGCCGACATGAACTCGGGTCTGAGCTGGGACGAATTTCGACTGATCAAGTCGATCGCCGACGCGCGCTCCCTGGTCGGGGCGGCGGACCTGCTCGGCATCAATCATTCGACTGTGTTTCGCCGGCTCGCGGCGCTCGAGACGACGGTTGGGGCGCGGCTGTTCGAGCGCTCCCGGGCGGGCTATGAGCCCACGGCGGCCGGCGAGGAAATGATCGCGCTCGCGACGACCATGGCGGACTCGATCGTCGAATTCGAGCGGCGCGTCGCGGGCCGGGACATCAAGCCGACTGGCGAATTGTACGTCACCTGCCCTGAAGCGCTCGGGCAGCATTTCATGCCTGCGATCCTGGCCCAGTTTCAGGCTCACAACCCCGGCGTGGTCGTCGAACTGATCCTGTCCAATCTGGCCCTCAATCTGTCCCGCCGCGACGCCGACGTTGCGATCCGAATGACCAACGATCCGCCTGAAACCCTGGTCGGCAGACGAATCTGCACCGGGCGATGGGGCGTCTATTGCCGCCGCGACATCGCCGAAACCCATGGGGCTGAGACGCTTGAGCGCGTCCCGTTCATCGGGTTCGGCGACGGCGCCGGGCCGGTTGCCGCGCGACGGTGGATCGAGACCAATATCGATTTCGCAAGATTGACCGTGAAGGTCAATTCGATCCACGGCGTGCTCGAACTTGCGCTTCTGGGCCTCGGCGCGACGCTGCTGCCGTGCTTTCTTGGCGATCAAAAGCCCGAGCTGACCCGCGATCGGCGGCCCGCTGCCGGAACTCGACGCAGGGCTATGGATGCTGACCCACGCCGATCTGCGCCGGTCGGCTCGCGTGCGGGCGTTTATGGATTTCGCCGGCAGCGAACTGGCGAAGCATCGCCGGGCTGTCGAGGGCGAGGAGGCGAACGGGGCGCGTTGATGCTCGCTGAATCGCGAGCCGTCACCACTTCGAGAAGCGCGTCTCGACCCGTTTCAGGAACGCCGCGCGGCTCTCGGCCGTGGTGTGATCCATGTCGTACTGCGCAAGGTAGTCGCAGCGCGTGCCCGGAGCGCAAAGCAGGCGCATCGACCGCTCCATGAATCGGCGCGGCGGATCGCCCATCATGACTGTGAGCCAGCGAGTTCCGCCATAGGTGCAAACCGCGCCAAGGCGCTTGACGTTATGCAGGCACGGCACATAGGCGCCGTCGTCCTTGATGTTGAAACTCACGCCGGGCAGGAACACCTTGTCGACGAACCCCTTCAGGATCGCGGGGAAACCCATATTCCAGACGGGATAGGAGAACAGAAGCGCCTCGGCGGAGAGCAGACGGTCCACATAAGGGGCGACGTTGCGGCGGTTGGCCTTGAGGTTGTGATAGTCGATGCGCTCCTGCCGCGACATCACCGGATCGAATCCCTCGGCGTAGAGATCGCAATCGTCCACGTCATGCCGTTTGGCGCGCAAGGTCTCGACCACCTTGGCGTGGAGGGCGGCGGCGAAACTCGTCTCGACCGGATGGGCGAAGAGCACAAGAACGCGCACCTCCGCTCAACCCCGCGCGGCGCGTTCGCGCGCTTCGAGGCCGGGGAACAGAAAATTCCTGCCCGCCGAGAAATCGAAGTCCGGGTTCTCCCAGGCGATCATCTTGCCCGGGTTCAGAAGTCCCTGCGGGTCGGTCTCGCGCTTGAATGCGAGCTGGATCGCGTCGGTCTGCTTCATGCCGCCCTCCTCGAGCGTGTAGCGGTGGGGATTGAAGATCATCACGCCCATCGCTTCGTGCTCGGCAATGATCTCCTGCAAGCGCGCTTCCGTCGTGAACCGCACCAGCGGCAGCCCGGCGAATGCGATCCGGCCGTTGAAGCGAATGAGTTCAAGATGCCCTCTGACTTCGGGTCCATAGCGGTCGTGAATGCGCTTGATCAGGGCAAGCGCGCCCGCGTCCGGATAGCGCGCCTGCAGGTAGGTGATGCTTGGGTCAACCCGCAACGCGCGAAGCGTCGTATGGTTCCAGGTCAGCTCATAGTTGGGAGGCAGGCCCCGGAGCGTCTCGGGCGAGGCGCGACCCGCGTCAAGCAGGATCTCCGCGCCCTTGTACGGACGGGTGAAAGCCGCGAAGGCGTCGAGCGCATGCGGCGCGATCATCAAGATGGCGACGCTCTTGCCGGGCGGAATGAAGGACCGATGGCGCAGGAAGCACTCGTGCGGAGTCGGCCCCGCGACGACCGCAATGAGCTTCTTGAGTATGCCGTCCTGCTCGCCGAGCGCCAAAGCATAGCTCGTGGCGGCGTCGAAATCGTCGAAGCCGACGATCACGTCGACCCAATCGTAATGGGCGGTCAGCGGCATCTCGACCTCGACGATGACGCCGTTCGTCCCATAGGCGTGCACCGCCTTGTGAAGGTCCTCGCCGGTCAGTTCGAGCGCCCGCGGCTCAGCCTCCATGGTCATCAGGCGCAGGCGGAGCACATTGCCGAAATCGCGCAAGCCCCCCCAGGTGATCGAACCGACCCCGCCCGAGCCGCCGGCGACGAACCCCGCGATCGACGCAGTGGCGCGGGTCGAGGGAAACATCCTGAGTTCCTGCCCGGAGGCCGCAACGGCCTTGTCCACGTCGCCGATCAGCGCGCCCGGCTCGCAAACGACGCGTCCGCGCTCGATCGAGCGAACCTTGTTCATTTCGGCCAGGTTCATCAGCACGCCGCCCATCAGCGGCATCGCCTGCCCGTAGTTGCCGGTGCCGGCGCCGCGCGGAGTCACCGGAATTCCGAGCTTGTAGGCGGCGGCGAGCACCGCGGCGACTTCCGCTTCACTCACCGGCGAAACCACGACGTCGGCGGTCACGGCCTCAAGTTCGCGCTTGAGAATCGGCGAGTACCAGTAGAAATCGCGGCTTTTCTGTTTGACCAGGACCGGGTTGTCCTCCCATTTGACCGGTCCGATCAGGCGACGAAACTCAGCAAGGTCATAGCCTTGACTCATGGCGAAAGGCCTTCGAGCGTATCGAGCTCGGCGTAGTCCGGCGGCTTCGCGCCCGACGCTTCGCCATCGCGCAGCACGATGCGGTCGGACTGCGGCCGGGAGAGGAGCTCGGTGAAATCGCGCGCCCGCGTCAGGATCATGTCGGCTGGGTCTCCGGCGCGCATATAGCCCAGATCGAGGCCCATCGCGCGAGCCGGCGCCGAGCTGACCGCCGGCGCCCAGTCGGCGAACGGGTAGTCGAGGTGGAGAATGCGGACGCCTTCGCGCCAAACCTCCATCATGTCCAGGTCCCCGAACGGGTAGAAAGGATCGCGAGTGTTGTCGCTGGCGATCATGACGTTGACGCCGGCGTCCTTCAGTTCGTGCAGCGCGGTAACGCCCCGCCAGCGCGGCGTGCGGCCCGATCGCCGATCCTGGAGGAACATATTGCACATCGGCAAGGAGACGACGCTGAGGCCGGCCCGCGCCACGGCCTCGATCGTGCGTTTTCGTTCGTCATCGTCGTGCTGGGCCAGCGAGCAACAGTGGCCAACCAGAATTCGCCCGGCAAAGCGGCGCTCGATCGCCATCTCAGCGATGAGCTTCAGCGAGCGTGCGGTCGGATCGTGCGTCTCATCGACATGGAAATCGAGCTCCCAGCCCTTGCGCTCGGCAAGGCGCAAAGAGAACCTCCAGCCCCTCGCGCAGCCTCGGAACCATATAGGTCACCGCGCCGAGGATTCCCGTCCCGTGCGCGTCAAGCATCGCCTCGACGTCGGCCATATGGCCCTCGTCCAACGCGAAGTCGATGCCGAAGAGGGGCGTCCCCTGCAACTCGATCCTGCCGCGCCACCGCTCGCGGGCCGCGGCGAACACCGGCCAGCTGATCCGCGTCTGCGCGCCGACGCTGTCGATGTGGGTGCGGATGGCGCTCGTCCCGTGCGCGTAGGCGCAGCGCAGGGCGAACTCCATGCGCGCGCCGACATCGGCCGCGCTCCACCTTGCCGTCCGGTCCTCGATCACCGCCTTGAGCGCGGTCGCGAATTCCCCGGTGGGGTTGGGCGTCCGCCTCCAGATGTGGCCCTTATCGAGATGGGTGTGCGCGTCGACGAACGGCGGCAGGACGATGCGACCGGAAAGCGACAGCCGCGGCGATTCGCCATGGGCGCCGGCGCCAGCCGCGGCAATCTCGGCGATCCGGCCATCGTCGACAAGAATGTCCGCGGCGACGAAGCCATTGGAGTCCGCGTCCGCGACGGCTTTCGGCAAGCAGGAGGCGAGAATCCGGGCGCCGACGAGCGCAAAGCGCCGCGACTTCGGAATCGCGAATTCCTCCCTGGTCATTGACGGACTCCAGCCAGCGGCGGCGGCGCTGCGCGAACGCATGCAAGAGCCGCGGTGCGCGATAGGCCGCGGCGGCGCCTACTTCGGTCGCAGGTCGAGGCCGACGCCCTTGTTGACGAACTGCAGCGTGTAGGCCTTCTTGAAATCGAGACCCGCTTTGACGACGCCCGACTTCACCATGGCCTCGTAGAAATCCTTGACGCGCTCGTCGGTCATCGCCCCGATTCCGAGCTTGAGCGTGTCGCCCGAATCAACGAGCCCATATTTCTTGATCTGAGCGATCGAGAACGCGATCTGCTCATCCGTCATATCGGGATTTTCCTTCTTGATCGCCGCGTTCGCCTTGGCGTTGTCGCCATAGAGATAGTGGTACCAGCCGATCGCCGAAGCGTCGAGAAAACGCTGCGCCACGTCAGGCTTCGAGGCGATCACGTCCGCGCGCGTCTCGACCGTCGTCGCGTAGGTCGAGAAGCCGTAGTCGGCGAGAAGGAAGACGTTCGGCTTGAAGTGGCCCTCGCGCTCGACGGCGAATGGCTCGGACGTGACGTAACCCTGCTGGATCGAGTTCGCATCGGCAATGAACGGACCCGGATTGAACGTGTAAGGTTTGACGTTCTCTTCCTTGAACCCATACGCGACCTTCATCCATTGAAAGAAGGACGCGAGCCCCTCCTTGCTGACGAACGCCGTCGCTTTGGGCAGGTCGGTCCATGTGTCGAGACCGGCGCCCGGATGCGACATCATGATCTGCGGGTCTTTCTGGAAATGTGCGGCGACGACGACGATGGGCACATTCCTGTCGACCGCGTCGAACGCCAGAATAAGGTTGCCGCCCATATAGAAATCGAGTTTGCCCCCGACCAGCAGAAGCTCGTTATTGGCCTGCGGACCACCCTGGACGATGGTGACGTCGAGGCCGTATTTCGCATAGGTGCCGTCGACCACCGCCTGATAATATCCGCCGTGCTCGGCCTCTGCGAGCCAGTTGGTCCCGAACGAAACCTTGTCCGCGGCGAGCGCGGACGAGGCGGCCAGGCAAAGGCCCGTCGTAAGCGAAGTGAGAAGGCGCCTCATCGTTCACTCCCAGCTTGAGTTGCGGCGGAGACTCCTGCAACTTGTGCGCCATTCTCGGGCTTGATCCCCTATCTGACAAGCCTGCGGACGACCCCGCCGGAGTTCCTTCGCCGATGCGCCGATTGACGCCGAATTCCATACACCCGCCGTTCGCCAACTATGCGCACGGCGTCGAAGTCGCCGCCGGCGCGCGCATGGTTTTCTGCGCCGGGCAATTGGGGATCGATCGCGAGGGCGCCATTCCCGAAGGCGCGGAGGCGCAGGCGCGGCTCTGCTTCCGCGCCATCGCGGCGATCCTCGCCGAGGCGAACATGACGTTGGACGATCTCGTTCGCCTCAACGCCTATGTTTCCTCGGCCGAATATTTGGGCAGCTATATGAAAGTGCGTGACGAATTTGTCGGCAAACCGCCGCCGGCTTCGACGCTGATGGTCGTTCAGGGCTTCGCGCGCCCGGAATTCAAGGTCGAGATCGAGGCGGTCGCCGCGCAGACCCCTTGAACCCAGGGACAACGAAATGCTGCCGACTAAATTCTGGGCCGAGATGAGCTGGCGCGATTTCGCCGCCGCAGACATGAGCAAGGTGGTCGCCGTGCTGCCGGTGGCCGCGATCGAGCAGCATGGGCCGCATCTGCCGGTCGGGGTCGACACGTTCATCAACGAGGGCTACCTGGCGCGAGCGGTCAAGCGGATTCCCGACGACTTGCCGGTGCTGATCCTGCCAGTCCAGGCGATCGGCAAGTCGAACGAGCACAGCGAGTTTCCCGGCACGCTGACCTTCTCGCTGGAAACGGTGACCCGCGCCTGGACAGAGATCGGCGACAGCGTCGCGCGGACCGGCTGCCGCAAGCTGATTTTCATGAATTCGCATGGCGGCAATGTTCCGGTGATCGACGCGGTCGTCCGCGAGTTGCGCGTCCGCCACCGCATGCTCGCGGTCCATGCCGCGTGGCATCGCCTCGGCTATCCGCCCGACATCTTTTCCGCGACCGAACGGGCGCACGGCATTCATGGCGGCGACGCGGAAACGTCGCTGATGCTCGCCTTCCGGCCGGAGACGGTCACGATGAGCGAAGCGCGAAACTTCGTCAGTTCGGCGATTGCGATCGAACAGGAGTTCGCGCAACTTCGCGTGACCCAGCCCATCGGCTTCGGCTGGATGTCGAGCGACCTCAACGAATTTGGCGCCGCGGGCGACGCCGCCAACGCCACCGCCGCGAAGGGCGAGGCCTGCGCCGAGAACGGCGCGGACGCCTTTCTCGATCTCCTGCGCGATGTGCTCGCTTTCGATCTGGCGCGGCTGGGACGCGGACCGCTCGCCGCCGCGCCGCGTTGAGACGATCCGCGGTCCGATAAGTCGATCGCGATGCGATTGGACGCGGCCCAATTCGTTTGAGCTTGGCGGCGCGAGCGGCTAGAAGCGGGCCGCGCTCGCCCGGCCCTTGGAAGCCCTCATGTCAGACGTCGTCAATCCCACTCCGCAGCAGCAGTCAGAGATCCTGATGCAGGCGCTGCCGCATATGCTGCGCTACGACGACGCGATCGTCGTCGTGAAGTACGGCGGCCACGCGATGGGCGACGAAGCGAAGGCGCGCGACTTCGCCAAGGACATGGTTCTCCTGGAGCAGTCCGGCATCAACCCGGTCGTGGTTCATGGGGGCGGTCCGCAGATCGGATCGATGCTGAAGAAGCTCGGCATCGAATCGCATTTTTCCGGCGGCCTCAGAGTCACCGACAAGCCGACGATCGAGATCGTCGAAATGGTGCTCGCCGGCTCGATCAACAAGCAGATCGTCGGTTCGATCAACGCCCAGGGCGGCCGCGCGGTCGGCCTTTGCGGCAAGGACGGCAATATGGTGGTGGCGCGCAAGGTCACGCGCGCGCATGCCGCCGGATCGGACGAGGACCTTGTCGATCTCGGCTTTGTCGGAGAGCCGGAAAAGGTCGACGTGATGGTGCTCGAGCAGATCCTCGGCCGGGAGCTGATCCCCGGTGCTGGCGCCGGTCGCCCAGGGCGCCGACGGCCAGACCTATAACGTCAACGCCGACACCTTCGCCGGGGCGATCGCCGGAGCGCTCGGGGCGAAGCGCCTGCTGTTTCTGACCGACGTTCCCGGCGTCCTGGACAAGAACGGCAAGCTCATCAAGGAACTCAGGATCGACGACATCCGGCGCCTGATCGCCGACGGCACGATCACCGGCGGCATGATCCCCAAGGTGGAGACCTGCATCTACGCGCTCGAGCGGGGCGTCGAGGGCGTCGTCATCCTCGACGGCAAGGTCTCGCACGCGGTGTTGATCGAGCTCCTGACCGATTTCGGCGCGGGAACATTGATCTTGCGATAGGAAACCGTAGCTGCGGGGGTCTGAGATGCGCATTCTGGCGGTGGATACGTCCTGCGGCGCTGCGTCGGTCGCGGTCGTGGACAGCGGCTTCGACCGAGCCGCTGGCCGTTCTCAGCCGCCCGATGGCGCGCGGACATGCGGAGGCGCTGGCGCCGATGGTCGAGGAGGCGATGCGCGGCGTCGAGGGCGGCTTCGCCTCGCTCGGGCGGATCGCGGTCGCGACCGGACCGGGCTCGTTCACCGGCATCCGGGTGGGCCTTGCGATGGCGCGGGCGATGGGGGTCGCGCTCGCGATTCCCGTGGTCGGAGTCTCGACGCTGGTCGCCTTCGCCGCGCCGTTGTTGAGCAACCCGCGGCCGGGAATCATCGCCGCCGCGATCGACGCCCGTCACGGCTCGGTCTATTTCCAGTTGTTCGAAGCGTCCGGCCGTCCACTGGGGCCGCCGCGCTGCGACACGCCGCGCGAGTGCGTGCGGGCGATCGGCGCGGGTCCGGCATGGCTGGCGGGCGACGCGGCGGCGATTATCGCCAGCGAGGCGCATCGGGCGGGCCTTCCCTACGACCGCGAAGCGGCGCGGGACGCGCCTGACATTGTCGCGCTTGCGCGCATGGGCCTCGCCCTGGAGCCTTCCGGCAGCCCGCCGCGCCCGGTCTATGTCAAGCCGCCGGACGCGCGGCCCAACGCCGCCGCGCCCATCGCCTGGGCGCCAGCCTGACCCATTCTCGCGTTTGGCCATGATCTTCGGCCTCCGAAGATTCTCCCCGCCGGTCATCCGTCCCCTGCGGCTGGAAAAGGCCGAGGATTGCGCCCGCCTCCATGCCGCGGAATTCGCTCATCCCTGGTCGAGCCAAGAGATCGCCGGGCTCATTGCGAGTTCGTCAACCCTGGCGGCGGCGGCGCTCGATCCGGCCAACGGCCGTTTGCGCGGGTTCGTCCTTGCGCGGGTGGCGGCGGACGAAGCCGAAATCCTGACCATAGCCGTTGAAGCCGCCATCTCGCGGCAAGGGAGTGGGGCGCGCACTGCTTGCCGAAAGCCTGCGTCAGGCGTCGAATGCCGGAGCGAAGGCGATGTTCCTCGAAGTCGATACGGAAAACGCCCCCGCGCTGGCGCTCTATGCACGCTTCGGGTTCGTCCAGGTCGGTCAACGCGCCGGCTATTACCGGCGCAATGACGGAACGCGAACCGCCGCCGCCATCATGCGCAAGGCGCTGGGGTGAGCGCCGGCGGACCGCGGAAGTTCCAAGCGGCCTATTTCCCCGCGGCGGGAAAGCGCCTACATTGGGGTTGGACCTTATTGGAGCCCCTGATTGTCCGGTTCATCGGTGCTTGAGGACGCCCGCCCAGTTGCGCCGACTGCGCAAAGCGGGAAGCGGGCGCTTGTCAGGTCCTTCGGCTGCCAGATGAACGTCTACGATTCGCAGCGGATGGCGGACCTCGCGGCGCTGGAGGGATACGGGGAGGCGACGGGGGTCGAGGACGCCGATCTCATCATCCTCAACACGTGCCATATCCGTGAGCGGGCGTCCGAGAAAGATCTTCTCCGAGCTTGGCAAGCTGCGCGAACTGAAGGAAGAGCGCCAGAACCTGGGCCGGGAAACGACGCTGGTCGTCGCGGGCTGCGTCGCCCAGGCCGAGGGGGCGGAAATCCTGCGCCGCCAGCCGGCCGTCGACATCGTTGTCGGTCCGCAGAGCTATCACCGCCTGCCCGAGCTTTTGCGCCAATCGCGCGTCCGGTCCGGGGTCGTCGACACTGACTTTCCAGCCGAGGACAAGTTCTCGCGTCTGCCTGCGCCGCCGCCCGGCGCGGTCGCGGGGCGCGGCGCAGCTGCATTCGTGACCGTCCAGGAAGGTTGCGACCGGTTCTGCTCGTTTTGCGTTGTGCCCTACACCCGCGGCGCCGAGGCCTCGCGCCCGGTCGAGGCCGTCCTCGACGAGATCGCGCGCCTGGCGAGCGCGGGCGTGCGCGAGGTCACCCTGCTCGGACAAAACGTCAACGCCTATCATGGCGTCGATCGCGAGGGCCATGCGGTCGGGCTCGCAGCCCTTATCCGCGCGGTCGCGTCAGTGCCAGGAATCAGGCGCGTGCGCTACACGACCTCGCATCCTCAGGACATGAGCGAAGACCTCATCGCCGCGCATCGCGACGTCCCATCGCTGGCGCCGTTTCTCCATCTGCCGGTCCAGTCCGGATCGGACCGGATTCTGACGTCGATGAACCGCCGGCATCGCGCCGCCGATTACCTCGACATCGTCGGGCGCGTGCGCGCGGCGCGGCCGGACATCGCCCTTTCCTCGGATTTTATTGTCGGCTATCCCGGCGAGACGGACGCCGATTTTGACGACACGCTCGAACTCGTGCGCGCGGTCGGCTTCGCCTCGTCTTACGCCTTCAAATATTCCCCCCGTCCCGGGACCCCGGCATCGGAGATGACCGGGCAGGTCGGAGAGGCGGCCAAGGCTCAGCGACTCGCCGAGCTTCAGGCCCTGCTCGATCGCCAGCGGCAGGAGTTCAATCAGCGCGACCGTAGGACAACGTTTCGAGGTTCTTTTTGAGGAATCCGGCCGGCGCGAGCGTCAGGTCGTCGGCCGCTCACCCTATATGCAGTCGGTGACCGTCGAGGGGCCGCGGTCCCTGATCGGCGCGTTTGCCGAGGTCGAGATCGTTGATGCGGGCGCCCGTTCCGTTCGTGGACGCGTTGTCTCGCTGGCGTCGTAAAAGAGGGCTTCACTTGGCGTGCGGGATGATTCCAACCCAGGACGAAACACACAGGAGAGAGCCGATTTGAAGCCGCAGGACAGTTCGCCGACGCGCATCGCCGCAGCCCCCGCCATGCCGAATTTGACGCTCCGCGAGTCCAAACCTGCCGAAATCGCTATCGCTTTCCCCGATAATGCGGCCGCTTCCGTGGTTTTCGGCCACTACGATCAGAACATCGCCCGGATCGAGCGCAGTCTCGGCGTGTCGGCCTACGCCAACGGAAACCAGGTCGTCATCAAGGGTCCGCGCGAGGCGAGCGAGCAGGCGCGCCGGGTCTTCGAGATGCTTTACGAGCGCGTCAAACTCGGACAGCCGGCTAGCGAGGGCGATGTGGAAGGAGCAATCGCGGAAAGCTCCAGCCAAGGGCTGCTGTTTCCCGGCGACGAGGCGTCGAAGGAAAGCTTCGGCATCGTCAAGACGCGCAAACGGGGCGTGGTCCGCGCCCGCACCGCAGCGCAGGACCACTACCTCGCCGCCTTGCGCAAGCATGAACTCGTATTCGCCGAAGGCCCCGCCGGCACCGGCAAGACCTGGCTCGCGGTTGGTCACGGCGTCTCGCTGCTCGAGCAAGGGTTGGTCGAGCGGCTCGTGCTGTCGCGCCCCGCCGTCGAAGCCGGCGAGCGGCTCGGATTCCTGCCCGGCGACATGCGCGACAAGGTCGACCCCTATCTGCGCCCGATCTATGACGCGCTTTATGACTTCATGGATGGGCGGATGGTCGAGCGCGGCATGCAGACCGGCATGATCGAAATTGCCCCGCTGGCGTTCATGCGCGGGCGCACGCTGTCCAAGGCCGCCATTCTGCTGGATGAAGCGCAGAACGCGACCGCCATGCAGATGAAAATGTTCCTCACCCGCCTCGGCGAAGGCTCGCGGATGATGATCAACGGCGATCCGAGCCAGACCGACCTCGGGCCCGGCCAGAAATCGGGGCTCGGCGACGCGATCCGGCTTCTGTCCTCGATCCCGCGCATCGGCCACGTCCGTTTCACCCACGTCGACGTCGTTCGCCACGATCTCGTGCGGCAGATCGTGGAGGCCTACGAGCGCTCCGGCCGCGAGGGACAGCCGACGGCCGCCAAATGAAAGTCGCGGTCGACATCAGCGTCTCGTCGGACCTCTGGCGCGGCCTGCCGAGGGCGCGCGCGCTCGCGCGGGAAACCGTCGCCGCCTGCGCCGCCGAAGCGGGGACCCCGGCGCGGGAGGGCGCGGAGATCAGCCTCTGCCTCGCCGACGATGCGCGGCTGCGCGCGCTCAACCTGCGCTGGCGCGGCGTCGACAAGCCGACCAACGTTCTTTCCTTTCCCGCAGGCGTCCCCGAGCGCGCGCCGGACGCCCCGATGCTCGGAGACATTGTGCTGGCCTATGAAACATTGAAGCGCGAGGCCGAGGACGCCGGCGCGCCGCTCGCCGACCATTATCGCCATCTTGTGGCCCATGGATTTTTGCATCTTCTCGGCTACGACCATCGGACGGAACCGGAGGCCGAGCGCATGGAAGCGCTCGAGACGAAAATTCTGGCGCGGCTTGGAGTGGCCGACCCATACGCGCGCGAAGTCGCTGACCAATGAGCGAGACGGAAGACAGCGATCGCAAGCCGGAGGCGCGTCCGAGCCTTTCGCGTGAACCCCATTCCGGCCTGTTCGAACGGGTGCGCGCCTTGTTCGGCCTGGCGCCGGCTTCAGCGCGGGACGACATCGAGGATGCCCTCGAAGAAAGCGCCAACGAGGAGTTCACGCCGCAAGAGCGCGCGATCCTCAAGAACGTCCTGGCGCTGCATGACGTCCGGG
>CAWIUD010000066.1:0-9665 GCA_963839185.1 uncultured Alphaproteobacteria bacterium
GCCAAGCCCGCTTCGTCGGCTTCCGTCAGGGTGAACGCGCCGGTCGAGAGATCGAGCGCGGCAAGTCCGTAAGCCCACTGTCCCTCGCTCACGCGGACCTTCTGCACGGCGACCAGGAGGCGCGCCTGGCCCGGCTCCAGGAGCCGCTCTTCCGTGATCGTGCCGGGCGTGACCAGCCGGACGACATCGCGCTTGACGACCGATTTCCCCCCTCGCTTCTTCGCCTCCGCGGGGTCCTCGACCTGCTCGCAGACCGCGACGCGGTGGCCGAGCGCGATCAGGCGGTTGAGGTAGTCGTCGGCGCGCTCGACCGGCACGCCGCACATGCGGATGTCCGCGCCGGCGTGCTTGCCGCGCTTGGTCAGAACGATGCCTAGCGCGCGGCTCGCGATTTCCGCGTCCTCGAAGAAAAGCTCGTAGAAATCGCCCATTCGGTAGAACAGGAGGCAGCCTGGATTCGCCGCCTTGATCTCGAAATACTGCGCCATCATCGGCGACAGGCGCGCCGCGGCGATCTCAGAATTCGGATTGTCGGTCGAGGCGTCCATGGGCGCGAGGCTAGCAAATCGGCGGAAGCCGCGCAGCGTCGCCGCCTCCGCTATCCACGGATTGCGTCGACCAAGACCTGCAGTCGCCGCGGCTATTGCTGAGCTTGCTGTTTGTCGAGCAGCCAATTCCTGATGAGCCAGGCCGCCCCTCGGTTCCAGGAGTAGTTCGCGCCAATGCGAAGATCGGTCTGCTCGACCGCGATGGGCGCGCCCGTCCGGGCGTCGCGAAGCTTGAAAGTGACGGCATAGTCGGTGCGCGTAATTCTGCTGACGATCCCGACCATGGACTGATCAGCGCCAAGTTTAAGGGCGATTTTAGCGTCACAGCCGTCGCAGTCATGGAGTGTGTGGCCCTTCGCCTCGGCTGCATCGGCGTTGCTGACGTCGACGAGGCTGTAACGTCCGGAGTCCTCGATCAGCTTGCGGGCTGTCTCGGTCGCTAATTTGAGTTGCTCCCGTCCGCATCGCTTTCCGGGATGATCCAGCGCCGCCGCTGAAATCCTCAAGCTCGAAGTCGAAGACGGCGAGCTTGACCGGCGAGCGGCAAGAGGCTTGTCAATTCCCGGCAATGATCTGGAGAACGTCGCGCGCGACGAAGACTCGGCTCTCCGCCAGGCTTCGTCATTGTCCCCGCGAAACGTCAGGAACCGATCGAAGACGACCTGGCCTCCATCTTCGTCGGCGATCTGGATCTTCGCCCATTGCACGAGCGTGCTCATCTTCTGCACGCCGCCGAGAAGAACAAGCTTCACGCCGGCTGCCCGGGCCGCCTTCTGAAGCTCGAGCGGATTGGTGCGCGAGGTGCAGGGCTCCGCGCCACAATCGATCGGCACAACGCGGTATTGGCCGCCCGCCGCTAGGTCGCGTTGCAAGTCGCTGACAAAAGCGCCGGTGCGCTGCCGATGGGCCGCCGACTGATCGACGGGTTCCCCGGAGGTGTCGACATAGTCGAAGGCACGATCGCCAGTGCGACGGGTTCAGTCGCTGCGACGTCGGCATGCGACTGCCGGCCAGCGAGATCAGTCGCGCTCAAGCCGCGGCGACGGCGTAAAGGGTTTTGTGCATCGGACGTCTCCCCACGGCGATTGGTGCGCGGGCCGCTGCTCAGGCGGCCGAGCTTGCGGCGAGCGCCGGGCCTTCATCGCCTTGGCGGCCATCGTATAGCCTCCCCCTGCCCCGTCAACGAAATGGACGTGTCCGCGCTCGGTGATCGAGGGGACGAAACAGGTGAGTTGCGCGGCCTCTTGGCGGAATACGCCCCAATTGACGAAGTCCTCGGCTTGGGCGAGTCGCGCCTCCAGCCTGTCGGCGAAGGCGGGCGAGCAGTCGAGAGTCATGCGCAGCCCGTCATCGAACTTGCGAAAATCGGCATTGGCGGCGACGTCGCTCGCGTAGAGCGCGGCGTCAAACCCGCCCGCCTTCAGCTTGAATTTGTGGAAGACGACGCCGAGGAGATAATTGCCCGCGGCGGTGAGCCGGGCTTTCGGGCGCGACGCTCCACCCGCCGCGATGACCGAGGCTTCGAGCGCGATCGCCTTGCCCGGATTGGCGACGCCGAGGCCCGCCAGAGTGATCGGCCGGCCGTTCAAGGGGGCGGCGAGCGCCGTGCGGACGATCTCGTCGATAAGCGGCGCAAATCGAGGATCGTCGCCTCGCGGCGCGACAATCAACGACAGAATAAGGCCGTGCTTCGCCTGCGTCACCCCCCAACGGCAGGAGAGGCCGGACAGGTCCGGCCGCGCGTCAGGCGGCGCAGGCGGCAGCGCAAAGCGGCCGCGCTTCGCCTCGGCCTCGAACCAGGTCAGCCCGCCGCCGGCGAACATCGCGTAAACGCAATGGGGCGTCACGCTGTAACGCGCGACCCTTACGTCGTGTCCGGCGGCCCGGATTTCGCGGATCGGAACCGTCGCGACGCGCAAATCGAACTGGAACTCCTCGCGGGCGAAAGCGGCCATCGCCGCGAGCGCGGCGGACGCGGCCTGCGCATCCGACGCCGAAACCGCGAAGCTCGCGCCGTCGCCGCCAAAGACAAATGGGAACGGCCGGCGGTCAAGCGCATTGGCGACAGCGGCGATGACGCCAGCTCCCACCATGTTCACCGCTTTGTAGCGTCCGTTCGCGACGGCCTGCGTGGAGCCGACGACGTCCGAGAAGCCGACCAGCCAGTCGTCGGGCAACGGACGATAGCTCTCGGGCTTCACGGCCATCGCGAAATCGTCGAAGATCGGGATGGAACCGTAAAAGTCGAGACCGTCGCCGGTCATGCTTGGCGCCCCTCCCGCGTGGCAATAAGCGCTTGCACATTAGCGCAAGCGAGAAACTTCTGCGTCCGAAATTCAGCGCCGCCGGCGAAGCTTTAACTGAATGAGGGGTCCAGCGCCCTCGCCGAGACGCAATTTGCGGCCCGCCTCGATCGATTCGCGCACGAACGCCTTGGCCGCCGCGACGGCCTCCGGCAGCGGCTTTCCCAGCACGACATAGGCGGCGATGGCGCTCGACAGCGTGCACCCGGTTCCATGCAAATTGGTCGAGGCGAGGCGGGGCGAATCGAAGCGAGCGACGCCTTTCGCCGTGACCAGCAGATCAATCGCGTCGGCGCCCTCGAGATGGCCGCCTTTCATCAGGACGGCGTGAGGCCCGAGCGCGAGCAGCGCCCGCCCCTGCCGCTCCATCTCGGCTTCGCTTCGGGCCACCGGCTCGCCGAGCAGCGCCGCGGCCTCGGAGAGGTTTGGCGTCAGGCAGTCGACCAGCGGCAGCAGCCTCTGCCTGACCGCCGCGACAAAGCCTGCGGCGCTCAGCGCCTCTCCGGAGGAGGCGACCATCGACGGGATCGTAGATGATGAAGGCCCTCATCTGGCCGCGCTTCGCGCGTCCACCTTCTCCCGGAGGGAGAAGGATATCGCCCCCTCTCCCGCTTGCGGGAGAGGGCTGGGGTGAGGACGAGCGGAGGCGCTTCCGCCACCGCGCCCGACGATCTCCGTGCTCCCCAGCATGCCGATCTTGATCGCGGCGACGCAGAAATCCTGCAGCACGGCGTCGATCTGCGCCGCGACGATCTGAGGCGGCGCGTAGTAAATCGCGCTGACCCCGCGCGTGTTCTGCGCGGTCAGCGCGGTCACCGCGCTCGCGCCATAGACGCCGAGCGCCGCGAAAGTTTTCAGATCCGCCTGCACGCCAGCGCCGCCGCCGGAATCCGACCCGGCGATGGTCAGGGCGACCGGAAGCTTGCGGCTCACGCTCCTCGCGTCGCGGCGATCCATTCGCGCGCGCGCGCCTCCGGGTCGGCGTTGAAGGGTGATGTCGGTGACCACCGAGACAATATCCGCGCCCGCGGCGAGGCAGAGTTTCGCCCGCTCGACAGTGAGGCCGCCGATCGCAACCAGCGGGATCGCGCCGACCCGGCGCTTCCACTCGCCAATGCGGGGGAGGCCCTGTGGCGCAAACGCCATCGCTTTGAGGATCGTCGGATAGATCGGACCCAGCGCGACATAGTCCGGATCGAGGGCGAGCGCCCGGACGAGCTCCGCTTCGTCGTGCGTGCTGATTCCGAGCTTTACGCCGGCCTTGCGGATCGCGCCGATGTCGGCCCCGTCGAGGTCGCCCTGGCCGAGATGGACCCAGAGCGGCGCCCTCGTCGATCGCCACCCGCCAAAAATCATTGACGACGAGGATCGCGCCCGTCTTGGCTGCGACCGCCAGCGCCTGACGCGTCTCGCGCGCGAACTCCAGCTTCGTCCTTGTCCTTCACCCGCAGCTGGATGAGCCGCGCGCCGGCGCTTGTCAGCCGCGCAACCCAGTCGGCGCTGTCGACGATCGGGTAGAAGGGATCGAGGCGCGCCCTCGCCCCAACCCTCTCCCCGAGGGAGAGGGAGCGCCCTTCTCCCTCCGGGAGAAGGTGGTGCGAAGCGCCGGATGAGGGCCTTCCTCTCACGTCAGAATGGCCCTGCCGACGACCGGCGTCGAGGGCGCGGCCATGTCGCGCGGCTCGATCGGCCCGGCGAGGAAAGCCGCGCGGCCCGCTTCGATCGCCTGCGAAAAGGCGCGCGCCATCGCCACCGGATCGCCCGCCTTGGCGACCGCGGTGTTGAGGAGCACGCCGTCGTACCCAAGCTCCATCGCCGCCGCAGCGTGGGACGGCAGCCCGACGCCGGCGTCGACGATCAGCGGAACGTCGGGAAAATGCGCGCGCAGCGCTCTCAGGCCGAATACGTTGTTGAGCCCCTTGCCCGAACCGATCGGCGCGCCCCAGGGCATCAGCACCCTGCACCCGGCCTCGATGAGCCGCTCGGCGACCACCAAATCCTCGGTCGTATAGGGGAACACCTCGAACCCGTCGGCGGAGAGAATGCGCGCCGCCTCGACGAGGCCAAACACATCGGGTTGGAGCGTGTCGGCCTCGCCAATCACTTCGAGCTTGACCCAGGGCGTGCCGAACACCTCACGCGCCATTTCGGCGGTCGTCACCGCTTCCTTGACGCTATAGCAGCCCGCGGTGTTGGGCAGGACCCGCGCGCCGATGTCGCGGACCAGCCGCCAGAAGTCCTGCCCCTCCTTGAGGCGCGCCAACTCGCGGCGCAGCGACACGGTGACGACCTCAGCCCCGCTCGCGCGAACCGCCTCGGCGAGGATGGCCGGCGAGGGATATTGCGACGTGCCGAGCAGGAGACGCGAGCGCAGACTGATGCCGTACAGGCTGAAGTCGGAGGGAGCCATCGGGCTATCTCCTGACCCTCGAGGACAGCCGCGCCCTCCGGGCTCGACGCCCCGCGCCGCTTTGTTCGCGCCCAAGCCAATTCAATGAGTTAAATGTCATAAATTGGCGCTCAATCGCAAATAGAACACAGTATATAATGTTTTATGCGACCTATCACCCGCCCTGCCTTGGCGCGAGGATCTCGATCCGGTCGCCGTCCTTGAGCGGCGTGGCCTCTCGCGCACGTTTCGGTACGAACTCCCCATTGAGCGCAGTCGCGACTTTCGCCTCGCCGTAGTCGAGCGCTTGCAAGGCCTCCGCGAGACTGGCGGCGGCGATTTCGCGCGGTTCTCCGTTGACGATGAGGGTCATGGGCGAACCTTCAATTCTCGACGCACGAAATCTGTCATCGCGCGATCCCCAAAAACAGCGCGAGGCAGCGCTCCACTTCCAGCATCCGGTCGCCGCCCAGCCTTCCGAATGCTGGGCCGACCTTGCCGCGCATCACGGTCATCGCCTTGTCCACCATGATTTGCGATCGGGCCCGCAGGCCGTTGAACTCGTCGGGTTCGACCGTCACGCGAAGAAGCGGCGACGCGACCAAAGCGCTGGAAACCAGCAACACCGTCATTGTCGGGTGGGCGTCGAAATGATCGGATTGAATGATCAGCGCGGGACGCGGCTTCCCGAAATCGCCTTGGAGGGCGATTGTCACCAAGTCGCCGCGCCTCATCGCCGGCCGGTCGCCTTGAAGATATCGACGAGAGCCGCGTCCAGAAATTCGGACAGGCCGGGATCGCGGCGATCCGCCTCCGCGACCAGCGCGGACTGGCGGCGGCATTCGGCGGCGAACCCCGGTCGCCGCGTGTCGGGCGCCCAAATCTGAATGGGCCGCAAACCGGCCTTGCGCAGGGCGTCCCGTCGCGTCTTGACGCGTTCCGCAATGGGCTTGGCCATTGGCGACATTCCTCATGGGCGATGAAACTCGTTACATGTAACAGACACCGCGAGCCAAGCCAAGCATTCCGCATCGAGATGACGACGCATGGCTTCCGCGCGCGGAAGCTTTGCAGCTCTGCCTCCCGGGCGCGCTGCAGCCCCAGCGGTACCTTCGCTTTGGCTTTTTCAACACTCCGCATCGAAGCGCAAATTCTCGTCATTCGCCATTGAGCGCGGTCGCCACGACCGCGTCGTCATGGCCGAGCGCGACGACGACCTTCTCGAGATCCGTCCCATACGAAAGCTCATGAAAAACTGCGGCGCTGACGAATGGCCGCTCGAGGTCGGACACGTACCGGCTTACGTTGGCGTCAGGCGCGGGACGCATCCGTTCGGAAAGCACATTCGTGTCGAGGAGGGTTTCCGCGGAGTTCATCCCTGCAGTTCCTCCTCTGTCCAATCTGCGAATGGACTGGGCCGATCCTCGTGCCGCGAGGGCAATTCGATTTCCCCGAGCCCGCGCAGGTTTTCCACCCGCCAGCGCCCCAGATGCGGCTCCCCTTCGCGCGTCTGAGGCTGGTCCAACTTGCGAGAAATTTCCTGCGCCATCTCGGCCGCCCGCGCCGCAACGGCAGGGGCCAGAAGGAAGCCGTGGCGATACATGCCGTTGGCGAAAATACGGCCGTTCTTTTCGACGATGCGCGGCATGTTGTCGGGAAAGGCTGGGCGCAGGTCCGCGCGCATCTCCAGAATTTCCGCCTCGCCGAATGCCGGGTGGAGGGCATACGCCGCGCCGAGCATTTCGAGCGCCGAGCGCACAGTGACGGCGCCCTTGTCGGCGCTCTCGATCATCGTCGCGCCGATCATGTATTCGCCGCCCGCGCGCGGCACGACATAGAGCGGAATGCGCGGGTGCAGGAGCCGCACCGAGCGCGTCAGCTTGACCTCCGGGGCGCGCACGCGGATCATCTCGCCGCGCACCGGCCGCAATTCGGGTAACGCGTCGCGCGCCGCAAAGCCGCGACAGTCGACAATCCTATCGAAACCGCGCGTCTCGCGTATTTCCGTCCCGAAACGCGCGACCCCGCCGAGGCTCTCGAAGCGGGCAAGGAGCGCCCTCAATGCTGCGCGCGGGTCGAGATGGCCTTCATCGGCGAAAGAAAAGACCGCGCCGGAACCGCCCGGCGAGTTCCGGCTCGAGCGCGGCGATCCCCGTTTCATCGACGCGTTGATGGCGGCGGGTGCGGGCGGCGAAGCGCTCGATCTCGCCCGCATCGCGGGGGCTCGCGACGACGAGCGTGCCGGTGCGCGAGACTTGAGCGCCATGCGCCTCCCACCAGTCGAGCGCGCCGGCGCCGAGCCGCACGACCTCCGCAGGCGCGCTCTCGGCCTCGCAATAGGGCGCGAGCATCCCGCCTGCGATCCACGAGGCGGAAGCCTCGCCAAGCTTCGCCGTGCGCTCGACAAGCGTCGTCGCCACGCCGCGTTCCTGCAGCGTCACCGCCGTACAAAGCCCGGCTACGCCGGCGCCGATGACGAGCGCGCCGCTCATAGATGCCGTGCCTCCTTCGGGGTCGAGGCCAATCGATCCGGCCGACGACCGTTACACGCATCGCGTCACTCGGCCGCCTCCACATACAAGCGCGCCGCCGTTCTCGATGAACTCGCGCGATTTCTCCGCCATGCCCGCCATCGCCTCGGCCTCCTTGCGGAGGTCCTGGGTGATCTGCATCGAGCAGAACTTGGGGCCGCACATCGAGCAGAAATGCGCCGCCTTGTGACTGTCCTTCGGCAGCGTCTCATCGTGAAATTTTCGCGCCGTGTCGGGATCGAGCGACAGGTTGAACTGATCCTCCCAGCGGAAGTCGAAACGCGCCTGGCTCAGAGCGTCGTCGCGGATGCGCGCGGCGGGATGGCCCTTGGCGAGATCGGCGGCGTGGGCCGCGATGCGATAGGCGATGACGCCGGTCTTCACGTCCTCGCGGTCGGGCAGGCCGAGATGCTCCTTCGGCGTGACGTAGCAGAGCATCGCGGTGCCGAACCAGCCGATCATCGCCGCCCCGACCGCCGAGGTGATGTGGTCGTATCCCGGCGCGATGTCGGTTGTCAGCGGCCCCAGCGTATAGAACGGCGCCTCGCCGCATTCCTTGAGCTGCTTGTCCATGTTGACCTTGATCTTGTGCATCGGCACATGGCCGGGGCCTTCGATCATCACCTGGCAGCCCTTGTCCCAGGCGACCTTGGTGAGTTCGCCCAGCGTCTCAAGCTCGGCGAATTGCGCCCGATCGTTGGCGTCGGCGATCGAGCCGGGCCTGAAGGCCATCGCCAAGCGAGAACGAGACGTCGTACTTGCGCATGATGTCGCAGATGTCGCCGAACCGCTCGTAGAGGAAGCTCTCGCGGTGCCCGGCGAGGCACCAGCGCGCCATGATCGACCCGCCGCGCGACACGATGCCGGTCACGCGCTTGGCCGTCAGGGGCACATAGGCGAGGCGCACGCCGGCGTGAATGGTGAAATAGTCGACGCCCTGCTCGGCCTGCTCGATCAGCGTGTCCTTGAACACTTCCCAATCGAGCTTCAACGGATCGCCGCCGACTTTTTCCAGCGCCTGATAGATCGGCACCGTGCCGATCGGAACCGGAGCGTTGCGCACGATCCAGGAGCGGATGTTGTGGATGTTGCGCCCTGTCGAGAGGTCCATCACCGTGTCCGCGCCCCAGCGGATCGCCCAGACCATCTTTTCGACTTCCTCGGCGACGCCGGAGCTGACCGCGGAATTGCCGATGTTGGCGTTGACCTTGACCAGAAAATTGCGGCCGATCGCCATCGGCTCGAGTTCGACATGATTGATGTTGGCGGGGATGATCGCCCGGCCGCGCGCCACCTCGCTGCGAACAAACTCGGGCGTGACGAACTCCGGGATCTCCGCGCCAAAGCTCTCGCCGTCGGCGATACGCTCGGCCGCCCCTTCGGCCGCCGCCTCGCGCGCCAGATTCTCGCGGTGGGCGACATAGATCATCTCTTCGGTGACGATGCCGGCGCGGGCAAATTCAAGCTGGGTGACGAGTTCGCCAGGCCGGCCCGCGCGCAAGACGCGCGTCGCGGGGCAGAGCGGCGCGAGATGATCGGCCGACACGGCGCCGTTGTCTTCGGGTTTGATCGCGCGCGCCGGCGGCTCGGAATAGCCCCGAGCCTTGATCCATGTCTCGCGCACCGGAGGAAGGCCTTGGGCGAGATCGATCGCGGCGTCGCTCTCGGTGTAGGGGCCGGACGGGTCATAGACCCTGACCGGCGGCTCATTCGGGTCGCTGAGCGCGATCTCGCGGAACGGCGCGCGGATGTCGGCGCGCCCCGTCGGCGACGCGTAGACCTTGCGCGAGCCCGTAACCGGCCCGGTGGTGACGCTTCGCGGCGCGGCGAATTTCAATGAGCTGGCGATTTCGTTCACGGCCGTCTCCTCATGCGTCGGGCATTGAGACGGAGG